>NZ_JBWKNS010000004.1:0-595656 GCF_059415685.1 Sphingopyxis sp. GW821-FHT10B01
TACCGCATCACAGAAGGCGCCGAGGAAATACAAATGCGAAAAGTCGCCGCCTACCTCTTCGGGTATATGGGGCCGCGGAAAGGCCTGTTTTCCTGACGAGCGAGACCGCTGTCCGTCAGTGGGCGGCGGTCTTCGACCAGATATTCATGACCGCAACGCCAGCGACGATCAGCGTCATGCCGATGATTGCGGGCGTATCGAGGCGTTGACCCTGCAAGACCCAGGCGACCGTCGCGATCAGCACAATACCCACCCCCGACCAGATCGCATAGGCGACGCCGGTCGGGATGTCGCGGAGCGCCAGCGACAGGAAATAGAAGGCGACGACATAGCCCGTAGCCATGATCAGCGACGGGCCGATATTCCGGAAACCGTCGGATTGCTTCAGGAACGATGTCGCGATCACTTCGGCGACAATCGCGATGCCGAGATAGATATAATGCAAGGCCTTGTCTCCGCTCAGCGCTTGCGGACGAATTCGGCGCGCAGGACGAGGCCCTTGATCCCCTCGTGCCGGCAATCGATTTCCTGGTCGTCGCCGGTCAGGCGGATCGATTTGATCACGGTGCCGACCTTCAATGTCTGTCCCGCGCCCTTGACGGTCAGATCCTTGACCAGCACGACCGAATCGCCATCGGCGAGCAGATTGCCGACGGCGTCGCGCACCTCGGGGCCCGCCGTCGCCGCGGCGTCGCGCGCGGCGACATCGCCGGCAGACAGCCATTCGCCGCTCGCTTCGTCATAGACATAATCATCGTCGGCCATGTTGATCCTTATTTCGGTTTGCGGAAGCGCAGGGTGAACTGGTCGGTCTTGCCGCGGATGTCCTTGTCGAAGACATTGGCGCTACGCGGATCGGCGGCGCGGCGATAGAGGTCGCTTTCCGCCTCAAGCTTGAAACCCACCCTGGTCAGCGTCGCAACCACCGCATCCTCGTCGATCCGGTGCAGGCTGTCGGACAAGGTCGTGCCGCTGCCTTTCGCCGCACTATGGTCGACGAGGATCAATGTCCCGCCGGGTTTCAGTGCCGCAAACAGTGCCGCGCTCGCTTTGTCGCCCGTCCCTGCGGGGAAGGGTTTCAAATAGAGGTCGTGGAAATTCTGCACCGTGATGATCGTGTCGAGCGGTTCGGGAAAGGCGGGCGCCGCAAAGGGGCCGGCGACGGCATCGACATTGTCGTAGGCGGCGTCGATCGCGGCCTGATCGTCGCCATATTGTTTCTTGAATGCGATGAATTCGGCGGGCTGGAAGCCATAGACCCTGCCCGTCGGGCCGACTGCGGCGGCGAGCAGCCGCGTTACATAACCGCCGCCCATGACATAGTCGCCGACCTTCTGGCCCGGTTTGATCTGCGCGAAGGCGAGCAGCTCGGCGGGTTTGCGCGCCGCGTCACGTGTCCGGTCGGCGGCGGGCCGCGCCGGATCGGCTAGTGCCGCCTTGTAGTTGGGGGCGGGGGCCTGCTTCGCGGCGAGCGGCGTCGCCGAAACGGCGAGCAGAAGGGCGAGGGTAAGCGAGCGGATCATGGCAACGACTCCCGATGATTTTATGGCGCCATCATAGCGCCTCGTCGCCGTCTCCGCGCACTTATTTGCATATCGCGATTTTGATGATAGGTTTCTCGGTGAAACTAAAAATCAGGCCAAAAGACTTGGGAGAGCGGACATGCATGATCTGGTGATTCGCGGCGGCACGGTCGTCGATGGTATGGGCGGGACGCCCTTTGTTGCGGACGTCGCGATTGACGGGGACCGCATCGTCGCGGTCGGCGAAAACCTGGGTGCTGGCGCCAAGGAAATCGACGCGGCGGGGAAGATCGTCACCCCCGGCTTCGTCGACGTCCACACCCATTATGACGGGCAGGCGACGTGGGACGCCGAAATGGCACCGTCGAGCTGGCACGGTGTCACCACCGTCGTGATGGGCAATTGCGGCGTCGGCTTCGCGCCCGCCAAGCCCGACCGCCACGAATGGCTGATCAGCCTGATGGAAGGCGTCGAGGACATCCCCGGCACCGCGCTCGCCGAAGGCATGTCGTGGGATTGGGAAACCTTTCCCGAATATATGGACGCGCTCGAAAAGCTGCCGCGCACCGTCGACGTCGCATGCCACGTCCCGCACGGCGCGGTGCGCGCCTATGTGCTCGGCGACCGCGAAAAGCCCGGCGCGATCCCCACCGAACAGGACATCGCGGAGATGTCGCGCATCGTCGAGGAAGGCGTTCGCGCGGGCGCGCTCGGCTTCTCGACCAGCCGCACCGTGCTCCACAAGTCGGTCGACGGCGAACTCGTCCCCGGCACCACCGCGACCGCCGAAGAACTGATCGCGATCGGCCGCGCGATGGGCCGCGTCGGTTACGGCGTGTTCGAAATGGCAAGCGACATGAAGCGCGAGTGGAACGAGTTCCAGTGGATGGGCGACCTCAGCCGCGAAACCGGGCTGCCGGTGACCTTCGCCGCACTCCAGTCGATCGCCAAGGAACTGCCGCTTGAAGAGCAGATCGAGGAAATGCGCCGTCAGAATGCGACCGGCGCGAATATTGTCGCGCAGATCGCGCTGCGCGGCAACGGCGTGATCATGGCGTGGCAGGGTACGGTGCACCCGTTCCGCTTCAAGCCCGCGTGGAACGAGATCATCGATCTTCCCTGGGACGCGCAGCTTGCCAAGTTGAAGGACCCGGCGTTCAAGGCGCGGATGATCGAGGAAGAAAATATCTGGCCCGAAAGCGATATCCTCGATTTCCTCAAGGTCGTCGCCCTGGGTTGGCCGGTGCAGTTCGAAATGGACCCCGACTTCAACTATGAGCCGAAAATGGACGAAAGCATCATGGCGCGTGCGGTCGCCGCAGGCGTCTCGCCGTCCGAATATGCCTATGATCTGCTGATGAAGGACGACGGCAAGGGTTTCATCTATTTCCCGATTTTGAACTACCGCGACGGCAACCTCAACTTCCTCGAGGATTTGCAGGCGTCGGACGACACGGTGAACAGCCTGTCCGACGGCGGCGCGCATTGCGGGACGATCTGTGATGCCGCCTCGCCGACCTTCATGCTCCAGCATTGGGTGCGCGACCGCAAAGGCCATCGCATTGCGCTCGAACATGCGGTGAAGCGCCAGTGCCGCGACACCGCCTTGCTCTATGGGCTCGAAGATCGCGGCGTGCTTGCGCCGGGCTATCTCGCCGATCTCAACGTCATCGACATGGATGCGATCAAGCTCGGCAAGCCGTGGCTCGCGTTCGACCTGCCCGCGGGCGGCAAGCGCTTGCTGCAAAAGGCCGACGGCTATGTCGCGACGGTGAAGTCGGGTGTGGTGACCTTCAAGGATGGCGCGATGCAGGGTCCGACGCCGGGCGGGGTGATCCGCGGCCCGCAGCGCGTCGAAATGGCAATGGCGGCGGAGTAAAACATTCCCCTCTAATCCGTTCGTGCTGAGCTTGTCGAAGCACCGCCCTTCTTTGACCAAAGAAAGAACGGCCCTTCGACAAGCTCAGGGCGAACGGAAATTGGAGGGGCTGTTTCAGTCAGCGAACCAGCAAATCCGAAGGCAAAGTCGGTTCGCTGACGATCTTTGCCATGCGCCGCCACATCTCGTCGCGGCCTGGTTTTCCGCGCTCGACCCAGGCGCGCACCATCGTCTCGCCGAGCCCGTAGTTGATCACATAGCTGCGATACTGGTCGGTGAAGCTCACCGATTGCTCGGCCCGCTGGGCTGAGACGAGCAGATATTTCTGGGTGAGCGCGACCGCGGTCGGGCGGTCGATGATGCCGTCGAGATATTGCTGCGCGATCGTCAGCCGCGCCCCCGAGGCGCGCTTGATTGCCGCGAGCAGCTGCCAGTAGCGGTCGTCGGCCGGCACCGCGATCTCGGCGATCGGCATCAGGACGTCGCGTTCGGTATCGGCCTTGCTGCTTTCGGGAAAAGCGAGGTCGATGCCGTAATTGGCGCTGCCCTCGGCGATCAGGCTCTGCGGGCTGTAGAGCGGATAGACGCTGAATTCGGCCCAGCCGCGCTGTTTGACCGGCCCTTCTTCGAGCTTCATGTTGAGCAGGTGATGCCCCGGATATCCCTCGTGGCAACCGAGATCGAGCGCGCGCGACAGGCGGATCGGCAGGTCGGTGTTGACCTGGATCAGGCTGTGATAGCCGCCCTGATAGTAGTTATAGCCGCTCCAGCTCTTTCCGGTGACGAATTCGAGCCGGAAGCTCTCGCCTTCGGGCATCGGAATATGCGCCATGCTGCGGCCGCGGCAGCGTGCGATCGCGGCGTCGAAGGTCTTCTGCAGCCGGTCCTTGGGGATGGTGAAGCGGTCGAGATAGGCCTCGACGCGGTCGGCGAGCGGGCCATTGCCGGGGACGAGCGCGTCGATCTTTGCCAGCTCGGGGTCGTAGCTTGCGAGGGGTTTGAGCCGCGGCCGCACCCCGAACAATCGCTCGGCCTCGTCGGCGAAGGCGAAGCGCGTGCCCTGCATCATCTGCAATCGCGTTTCAGCGGCGCGGAGTTGCGCGCGCAGGAAGGTGGCACGCCGGCGTTCGAGCGGGTCGGACATGCGCCGCGCGGCGAGATCGATTTGCGCCATCAGTTCGCGCACCGCCGCGAGCAATGCGGGTTTGTCGCGCGGCGCCGCCTCGGCGGCCTTCTGCAGTTCGGGCGGGCCATAATAGGCGTCGATATAGCCGCTTTCGTGCGTGCCGATCTCGAGCGTCAGCCGCAGATAGGCAGCGGCGATCTCGTCGAGTGCTTTGGTCGATGCGGCGGTGCGGCGCACCTCGACCGTGGCGACGCTCGCTTTGCCGGTCGGGCCTTCGGTCTGGCTCGCGGCGCAGCCGGGCAGGGCGGCGATCAGCGACAGGGCGATGAGGTTGCGCATCATCGCGCTATACCGTTGCTCTCGGACGTGTCACGCACATCGCCATCGGCGGCGATCTCGGCATCGGACGCTCGTTCGACGGCGTCTTGGTCCGGATGCGATGGCGCGAAGCGCAGCACCGCATAGCCGGCGAGCGCAGCGAACAGTGACCCCATCAATATGCCGATCTTGGCCTCCTCGACCCGCAGCGGATCGCCCGGAAAGGCGAGCCCGCCGATGAACAGGCTCATCGTGAAGCCGATGCCGCACAGCATCGCGACGCCATAGACCTGCAGCCAGGTCGCACCGCGCAGCCTGCCCGCGATGCCGAGCTTGACCGCCAGCCAGACGCTTCCGAAAATACCGATCTGCTTCCCGATAAACAGCCCCGCCGCGATGCCGAGCGGCAGCGGCGCGAGAATCTGTTCGGCGGTCAGCCCGCTTACATCGACCCCGGCGTTCGCGAAGCCGAACAGCGGCACGATCGCAAAGGCGACCCAGGGGTGCAGACCATGTTCGAGCCGGTGCAATGGCGAATGCTCGCTGTCGGGCGCGCCCGGCGTGCGCTCGAACGGGATCGCCATCGCCGCCAGCACCCCGGCGATCGTCGCGTGGACGCCCGAGAGCAGCATCGCGTACCACAGTAAGGCGAACATCAGCAGGTAGAGCGGCAGGCTCTTCACGCGGTAGCGGCTCATCGCGAACATCAGGCCGAGGATGACGGCCGCCGCGCCGAGCGCGAGCAGGTTGATCTTGGCCGTATAGAAAAGCGCGATGATCGCGACCGCCCCCATGTCGTCGACAATCGCGACGGTCACGAGGAACAGCTTGAGCGAGGTCGGTGCGCGCTGTCCGAGCAGCGCGAGCACCCCCATGGCAAAGGCGATGTCGGTTGCCGCCGGAATTGCCCAGCCCTGCGTCAGCCCCGGTGTTCCGCCGGCAAAGAGCATGTAGATTGCGGCTGGCACCGCCATCCCCGCCGCTGCGGCGATGAACGGCAACCGCCGTCGATCCCAGCTCGCCAGCCGGCCGTCGACGAACTCGCGCTTGATTTCGAGCCCGACGAGCAGGAAAAATACCGCCATCAGCCCGTCGTTGATCCACAGATGGACGGTCATCGGCCCCAGCTTGTCGGTCAGGACCGGGCCGGTCTCCGTATGAATGATATCGTGATAGAGCGTCCCGAACGGGGAATTGGCGACAATCATAGCCAATATGGCTGCAAAAATAAGCAGCATACCCCCTGCGCTTTCGCTCGCGAGAAAGTCGCGCAACGCGGAACGAGACGGAAAACTGCGATTCATAGATCAATTATTCCTTGGTTCGTCAGGACGTTTGACGGTTACCTATCGGCAGGTGCCCAGCTTTACAAATGCACGCCCTTCTCTAGCCTATCGGTGTGGATGACGTCACGTCATCGCGTGGGGCGAGACGAACAGGGTGGAGCTATCGACCGCATGGCTGGAATGGCTGGTGATGGGCACCGGTCACGAACTGATGCTGTTCGCATCGGTCGGAATTCTTATTTTTGGAATCGATGATCTGTTTTTCGATCTGTTTTGGATCACGAGCCGTGATCGGGCTCAACCGGCCGAAGCGGCTGCGCCACTTTTCGGAAAGCTGGCGATATTGCTTCCGGCATGGAAGGAAGCCGCCGTCTTGCCTGCGACGTTGACCCGCGCACTGGCGGCGTGGGAGGGCGAGAATTTTCGCATCTATATCGGCTGCTACCCCAACGATGCCGCAACCATTCTCGCTATATCGCCGCTGATTGCGCGCGACCCGCGGCTTCGTCTGGTAATCGGTGCACATGATGGCCCGACGACGAAGGGTGACAATCTCAACGGACTTTGGGCCGCGTTGGGCGAGGATGAGCGTGATGAAGGTTTTCGCTTTGCCGGCATCGTCCTCCACGATGCCGAGGATCATGTGCATCCCGAAGAACTGGCGCTCTATCGGCGAGAGCTTGCCAGATATGCGATGGTGCAAATACCCGTCATCCCGTTTTTTGATCGCAGATCGACATGGGTCGGCGGTCATTATTGCGACGAATTTGCGGAGGCCCACGGCAAGGAGGTCGCGCTTCGCTCGCGGCTTGGTCTCCCAATCCCCTCAGCCGGTGTTGGCTGTGCACTCAGCCGGTCGACCATGGCGCTCCTTGCTGTCGAGCGTGGCGGGCAGCCTTTTCGTGCCGACAGTCTCACCGAAGATTATGAACTGGGCATGCTGATCGGGGCCTATGGCCTTCGCACGTCTTTTGTCGACGTTTTGGGGACGCGCGGCGACCGCATTGCTTCGCGCGGCGCCTTCCCGATTTCGGTAGAGACTTCGGTGAAGCAGAAGTCCCGCTGGATTGCTGGCATCGCGCTGGCGGGCTGGGATTCGTTGGGCTGGATCGGGTCGAACCACCTACATGCCAAACGGTTCGGCCCGGACATCTGGCTCGCGCGGTGGATGCTATGGCGCGATCGCCGCGCGCCACTGGCTGCGCTCGTCCTTCTCGCCGCTTATGCCGCCATGATCGTCACGGCAGTCGGCTGGGCCGGGCATGAACTACTGGGTTGGGGGATGTCGCTGCCGGGCGGCGCGCTATGGACAGTCTTTTCCATCAATGCCGGGCTCCTGTTGTGGCGACTGGGCATGCGTGGTTTTTTCACGGCTCGCTGGTATGGATTGGGCCAGTCGATGTTGGCGCTGCCGCGCGCATTCGTCGCCAATATCATCGCTATGCTGGCGGCACGGCGCGCCGTGATGCTCTATTGGCGTATGCTTCGCTCGGGGCACGTGGTGTGGGAAAAGACCGACCATTTCCACGGCACGCCAGTGCTTGAGCCGAAGCGGTCGCGAGCGGCGCCGTCATGATATCTTTTGCCCCGGCCATGCGCGGGAGCAGCGACGCAAGGGCGTTCCGTTTCCTGCTGATTTGCCTTTCGGGATGGGTTGCCGTCCGGATGGTGGCGGCTTGGGATATCCCCATTCCTACCCCGCCGGAGGCCGCGCGCGCGCCTTGGACCGTACCGACGCCCTTTTCGGCCGAAATGCAGACGGGAAGCGCGCCTGTTGTCCTCCTGCGTCACAAATCCGAGCGCGCGGCAGGCGTACAGGCGGCGCGCCGTTTAGCAGCCATCTCCACGTCTGCGCCGTTCGCCAATGGCAACCCCCCGGATATGCCGACAGGGGGCGGTGGCGCCGACCGTCACAGCCTTCGCCTCGCATTGATGGTGCGATTTTTGCCGTCTCCGCCCGGTGGCGCCGTGCGCTCTGCCGTCGGCGCGCCGCTGTGGTTCCCGCTTGCGCCCGCCGCACGCGCCGATCCGGGGCAGGGCAAGCCCTTCTGGATTCGGCGACAGCTTTCCGGCTGGTCACTCGCGGGCTGGGTCTATTTGCGCGACGGTGTCGGGAGTGCGCCGGGAACCATCGGCGCGGCCAGCCAGCTCGGCGGCAGCCAGGCAGGGCTACGGCTCGGCTATGGCTTTGGCGACAGCGGGCGCGCCCGCGCCTATGCCCGCGCGACGATCGCGGTGCAGCGGCCGGAGCAGCGCGAGGTTGCGTTCGGGCTTGCCTATGCGCCGCTCGCGCACCTGCCGGTCGATTTGGCGATCGAACAACGTGTCGCATTGGGGCCAGAGGGCCGCACCGCGCTGGCTGCGATGGTGACGGGCGGCGTCTCGGATGTCGCGCTGCCTGCGGGTTTCCGGCTCGACGCCTATGCGCAGGCGGGTGTCGTCGGGACGCGGCGGCGCGATGGTTTTGCCGACGGCGCGATCGTCGTCGACCGCGGGCTTGGGCCCGACGAGACATCGCCGCTGCGTCTCGGCGCGTTGGCGGCGGGGGCGGTGCAGCCCGGCGCGGCGCGTGTCGACGTTGGTCCGCGGTTGACGCTGCGCCTGCCCGACGTCGGTGAGGGCAGCCGCATCGCGCTCGACTGGCGGCAACGCGTTGCGGGTGAAGCCAGACCCGAAAGCGGCGTTGCGCTCACCTTGGCCGCCGACTTCTGAGCCTTTGCGCGAAATTAGCCGCCACAGTCGATTCCCCGCTTCGTAAAAATGGTTTAGGGTCGCCAGAATCGGCGCTGTTCTGGCGCCGCGGACGTTCGTCGGGGCCCATGGATCTTTACCTCCCAGTCGCCAATCTCTCGGTCAACGCGCTGGTCATTATCTTGCTCGGTGGCGGTGTGGGTTTCCTGTCGGGCATGTTCGGCGTCGGCGGCGGTTTCCTGACGACGCCTCTGCTCATTTTCTACGGCATCCCGCCGACGGTCGCTGCGGCATCGGCGGCGACGCAGGTGACGGGCGCGAGCGTGTCGGGCGTGATGGCGCATCTTGAACGCGACGGGGTCGATCTTCGCATGGGCGGCGTGCTGGTCGCGGGCGGCCTGCTCGGTTCGCTGATCGGTGCCGGATTGTTCGAGTTGCTCACCGCCTGGGGACAGATCGATACGGTGATCAACATCCTTTATGTCGCACTGCTCGGCATCGTTGGCACCTTCATGGGGCGTGAAGCGTGGGGAAGTTACCGCGCCGCGCAGGCCGGCTTGCCTGCCCCGGCGCGCAAGCGGCGCCATCATCCGATGGTCGCCAACCTGCCAATGCGCTGGCGCTTTTATCGCTCGGGTCTCTATATCTCGCCGCTCGCGCCGCTCCTGCTCGGCCTGGTCGGGGGCGTGCTGACCATGTTGCTCGGCGTCGGCGGCGGCTTCATCATGGTGCCGGCGATGCTTTATCTGCTCGGCATGGGGACGCAGGTCGTCGTCGGTACCTCGCTGTTCCAGATCCTGTTCGTGACGATCGCAACCACGATGGTTCATGCGCTGACCACGGGTGCGGTCGACATCGTGCTTGCCGGACTGCTGCTCCTTGGCAGCGTCGTCGGGGCGCAAGTCGGCGCACGCTTTGCGCAAAAAGTGAAACCCGAATATCTGCGTATGGCGCTCGCGGCGATCGTGTTGCTCGTTGCGCTACGGATGGGGGTCGATCTCTTCATCCGTCCCGAAGAAATCTATACGGTGCAATGATGCGTCCGGGCGCCCTGGTCCTCTGGCTCGCCATATTGCTTCTGCCCGTGGCGGCGCACGCGGCCGATCCGCGTCTGGTGCCCGACGTGTCGAGCCGTAACATCGATATCCAGTACAGCTTTACCGGCGAGGAGCTGTTGCTGTTCGGCGCGATCCTCTACCCGGGCCAGCGCTTGCCCGACGACCGCGCCGACATCGTCGTTGTGTTGAAGGGGCCGGTGCGGCCGATCGTCCTGCGGGAAAAGCGGCGCGTCGCCGGCATCTGGGTCAATGCTGCCAGCATCCGGCTGCGCACCTCGCCCGGTTTCTATGCGATCGGCTCGTCGCGCCCGATCGACAAGCTTGTCGATGAACGGACTGCGGCGATCTTCGAGCTCGGGCTGGCCAATCTCTCGATGTCGCCGACCGGGTTTTCGGGAGCCAGGAAGCTCGAGCGCTTCGAGGCCGGGCTGATCGAGCTATATCGCCGGATCGGGCTGTTTTACGAAAATCCGGCGGCGGTCGAAATTACCGAAGGGGTGCTTTACCGCGCCCGCATCCCCGTGCCGGCCCGCGTTCCCGTGGGGACGTACCGCGCCGAAACCTATCTGATCAGCGGCGGACGCGTGCTCGCGGTCGCATCGCGCGATGTCCAGATACGCAAGGCCGGGTTCGAACGTTTCGTCGCCCTTGCGGCGCAGCGTCACGGCTTTCTCTACGGTCTTGCCGCGGTGTTCCTGTCACTGATACTCGGTTACGGCGCTTCGGCGATTTTCCGGCGCCGCTGACGCGAAAGTTCACAGCCTATTTACCCTCCTCTGCGATAGCTCAGGATGGGACCACAATAGGCGGGGCGGATACATGGACATGCAGGGTGGCGGATTCAGTGCCGGAGATTTGACGGCGGCGCAGCACGTCCGGCTTACCGGCGGAGGCGGCGCAGCGGCCTCGGTCGCACCGGCCGCCATCCATCATCGCGACGATTTGATGATCGGCGAAGTGGTCGATATTTCGGGTTCGGCGTCGCGTATCCTCCTCGACGCCGCGACGATCGGCAAACTGGCATCGTCCGGCGATTCCGCGGTGGCGATGGCCGGTCAGGTCGGCGCGCAGGTCAAGGTTCGCGTCGGCAGTATCTGGCTGATCGCCAGCATCCGCGACCAGCAGCTCCACGAACGCGGCGAGGGATTGATCGTCGCGACGATCGACTTCCTCGGCGAAGGTGAAGAGGAAAAGATCACCGGCCGCATCCATAATTTCCGCCGAGGCGTCACCCGTTACCCGATCCCTGGCAGTCAGGTCTTTGCAGCCACCAGCGCTGACCTCAAACAGATATACGCCGCCGATGAGCGCGCGCATGTCGAAATCGGTACCGTCTATCCGACCAAGGATATTCGGGGATCGCTCTATGTCGACGCGATGCTCGGCAAGCATTTCGCGCTGCTCGGGTCGACCGGTACCGGTAAATCGACCAGCGCCGCGCTGATCCTGCACAAGATTTGCGAGCTCGCGCCGCAAGGTCACATCCTGATGATCGACCCGCACGGCGAATATTCGGCGGCGTTCAAGGGGATCGGCGCGCTGTTCGACGTCGACAACCTCGCCATGCCCTATTGGCTGATGAATTTCGAAGAACATTGCGAAGTCTTCGTCACCGCCGAGGGCCGCGACCGCCAGTCCGATTGCGACGTGCTGGCGCGCTGCCTGCTTCAGGCGCGGACCAAGAACCGGCTCGCCGAAGGCATGACCAAGATCACGGTCGATTCGCCGATTCCCTATCTGCTCTCCGACCTGCTCAACATCCTGCAGAACGAAATGGGCAAGCTCGACAAGGCGACATCGAGCGCGCCGTTCATGCGCATCAAGGGCAAGATCGAGGAAATGCGCGCCGATCCGCGCTATAATTTCATGTTCTCGGGCATGCTCGTCGCCGACACGATGACGAATTTTCTCGGCAAGATTTTCCGCCTGCCGTCGGACGGCCGGCCGATTTCGATCATCGACGTGTCGGGCGTTCCATCGGACATCACGTCGGTCGTGGTTGCGGTGCTGTCGCGCCTGACCTTTGACTATGCGATCTGGTCGCGCGGCGAGCCGCAACGCCCGATCCTCCTCGTCTGCGAGGAAGCGCACCGTTACATCCCGGCCAAGGACATCGGTCAGGGGCAGGCGGTCCGCAAGGTCCTCGAACGCATCGCCAAGGAAGGCCGTAAATATGGCGTGTCGCTGGGCCTGATCACCCAGCGCCCGTCCGATCTGGCCGAAGGGGTGCTGTCGCAGTGCGGCACGATCATCTCGATGCGCCTCAACAACGAACGCGATCAGCATTTCGTGAAAGCCGCGATGCCCGAAGGCGCGCGCGGTTTCATCGATTCGATCCCGGCGCTGCGCAACCGCGAATGCATTGTCTGCGGCGAGGGCGTGTCGATCCCGATCCGCGTCTATCTGGATACGTTGGAAGAGGACAAGCGTCCGGCGTCGAGCGATCCGCTCTTCTCGAAACTGTGGCGCGAGACGGGCGGCGAACTGGAGATGCTTGAGCGCGTCGTCAAGCGCTGGCGCAGCCAGGGGCGGTAAAGCCCCATTCTCCATAACCCGAACCGTCACCCCGGCGGAGGCCGGGGGTTCTCCATAACGTTGTAACGCGCCGTTGAGATCGCGGCCTTCGCCGGGATGACTATATTATGTTTTGGGCGGCTCCCAAAGCTCGATCGGATTGCCCTCGGGATCGTGCACGCGTGCAAAGCGCCCGACCGCGGGGTCGTTCCACTCATCCTTGGTGATGATTTCGTCACCCGCGTCGCGAAACGGCACGAGCACCGCGTCGAGATCGTCGACGCGCAGGTTCAGCATGTGCTGGCGGTCGGCGGGGAAATAGTCGGTGTCGGCCTTGAACGGCGCAAAGACGAGCGGGCCTGCCGTGACGTTCCAGACCCATTGGTTCGGCGGCACGCTTTCGTCGGCGCTGCAGCCGCCCCCGACGCCCAGCCGTTCGCGGTACCATGCGTTCAGCGCGTCGGGGTCGCGCGCCCGGAAAAACAGTCCGCCGATGCCTTTGACATGTCCCATGCGAGCCTCCTTGACATCTCGTCATCCCGGACTTGATCCGGTCGTCAACCCGGACTTGATCCGGGATCCATGACTGCAAAGCCGGGCTCCCGGTCAATGAACCCCGGATCAAGTCCGGGGTGACGACTGGAATGGTCTAAGCCGATTGCCCTAGCGTTTCCACTCTCCGCTGCCGCGGAATTCTTCGCGGATCTGGCCCGACTGGTTGAGCCGGGGATCGGTATAGGCCGGCGCGGTTGGCGCGATGGGCGGCGGCGCGGCGGGGGCCACCGGCGTCATCGTGCCGGGCAGGGGCGCAGCGGCCGTTTCGGGCAGCGGCGCGGCGGCACCGGTGAGCATCGGTGCGGGCCCGGCGCCGGGCGGCAGGCCCTGACCCTTCAGGATCGCCAACTGCTGCGCGAGCGGCAGATAGGGGCCGGGCACGGGTTCGCGGCCGAGATACGGCGCGCGAAATGCGTCGGGCATCCCCCAGCGGCCGCGCCAGCGATGAAAGATATGCGCGCCGACGATATTGGTCATCACCAGGCTCTTGCCCCAGCGCGGCCAGATCGCCTGCGTGTGATAATGTGTCGCGAGCCCGACCTTCGGGAACACATAACCGCCGAGCGCGGCCGACGCGATGCGGCTGGCGCGCAACCAGTTCCGCCGTTCGGGTGCCCGCGCCATCGCGCCGTCGCAGCTGAAGGTGAACTGGCACACGCCCGCGCGCTGCGATCCCTGAAAAACGACACCGCACACGGTGTTCGGAAAGCTTGGGTGACGGACGCGGTTGATCACCGTCTGCGCGACGCCGCGCATTCCGTCGTCGGTTTCGGACGCGGCTTCATAATAGATGGCGGAGGTCAGGCAATAATGCGCACGCTCGCGGTCGAGCGCGGTAACGCCCCGGAAAACATAGCTTTTAGCGGGTGGGCCGACGAACGCTTCATCGCGGAGCAGCGCGGGATCGGTCGGCGGCAGTGCCGCCGCGTCGCCATAACCGACGCTGTCGGGATTGGGCAGCGTCGGGTCGATCTTCAGCGCGTCCTCATAATCCTCGGCGTTCATGATCGCCCAGCGTTCGGGATCGTAAGGCTGGAAGGTGAGCGGCACCGACACGCTATACGGTCCGAAGACCACCGGCGCGCGCAATTGGCCGCTCGACAGCAGGAACGCGAGGCAGGCTACCGACATCACCGCGACGATCGCCGCCCAGAAGGCGCGCCCCGGCCCCGCCGGCTTTTCCGGCATGGGGTCGCGCCACGTCGAGCGGGCGGCCAGGTTCAACTCGGGCTTCATGCGTGTGTCAAATTCCATCGCGTCCGCCGCGCGCGATTCGCGCGGACGATGTGCCAGCCGACCATATACGCTGAAACGCCAACAAAATGTTGCACCATCGCTGTCTATTGCTGCCGGGGACGCGCGGCGTTGCGGGACGAGGGCCTTTTAGCGCGCGCCGAGCGCGCCGACGAACAGGATAAGTGCCGCGGTCGAGGCGAGGGTGCGGACATGGTTCCAGATGGTCCATTCCTTCAGGTAACGGGCCCAAATCGCCCGCCCCGCCGGGCTGACCGGGTCGCTTGCGTCCAGCGCATTGTTGCGCGGCACGTTAAAGACCATCGTCACGACAAACATGCCGGTGACATAGATGACACCCCCGGCAAGCATCCCGGCACCACCGGCTTCGTCCATATGCAGCGCGCCGACGACCGCGAGCGCGAGGCTCGACAGGCTGCTGCCGACGAACAGCGGCATGAACAGCGAGCGCTGGATCACCCGGTTGATGCTGTTCATCGCCGCAACGCCAGCCGGCACCTCGATGCGATCGAGTGCGGTCATGACAAAAGCCGAAAAGGCGAAATAAAGGCCCGCGAGCAGCCCGCAGGCGACGATCGAAAACCAGAGCAACGCGGCAATCAGCGGGCTTTCCATCGTTACAGCTCCTTGGTTGCGGCTCTGTCCGTCGATGGTGATAGCAGCTCGATCGCCTCAATATCCATCGCGAATCCGCAATGGGCCGGTCGTTAGCCGGGCGTTGAGGTTCCCGCGCTAGATTATGCGCGATGACCAACGCTATCCCATCCTATCGGCGCAGTGCGCGGACCGACTATCGGATGTGGCTGCTGCTCGCCTTTGGTCTGTTCTTTTTCTGGGCGGGTTCGACGATCGACCCTGCCGACAATTGCCGCGACGACGGGAACGAATGCGCACCGTGGCTGGTGCCGCTGGCGCAGGGGCTCGGCGCGCTCGTCGCGCTGGGGGCCGGGCTCAATATGCTCGCCAATCCGAACCGCGGCAGCTTTATCGATCCCGCGACGGGCGACCTGGTGTGGTGGCAGGGGCGAATCGGTCCGCGCGGCGGCGACGAAGGTCGCATCCATCCCTCGCGCATCTCCCGCCTCCGCATCGTCCAGCAGGAAGATAGCGACGACGCGGTCCATCTCTACGACCTCGAAGGCAACCGGCTGTTCTGGTTCAGCGAGGATGTGATCCCGTGGCCGTATGAACGCTGGGCCGAGCGGCTGGCGGCGCGCTGGCCGCACATCGACATCGAGCGGGTCGGCTAGGCGCCGATGACCGGCGCCGTTTCGGGGCGGGCTGTTTTGGGAAAATATCGGCTCATACCGCGACGGGCGCGATAGGCGTCGATCCGGTCGGCATAGTGGCCGGGCAGGTCGAAATCGGCATGACGCGCGCTGGCGCCACGCAGTTGGCCCACGGCCATCAAGGCCATCTGGTGCCGGTAGAAAAGCTCGTTCATATCCATAGGATAGCTCCCTGGGTGGCTGCGCGAGCTTGGGTACCGAGTGATCGGCGAATGGTCCGGCCCGGCGCCCCGAAGGATGCCGGGCCGGAGATCATTCAAGCAGGCTGAAGATTGACAGCCGACGTCTTGCCGCGCTGGTCGGTTTCCAGCTCGTAAGAAACGCGCTGTTCCTTGTTCAGCGTCGACATGCCGGCGCGCTCGACGGCGCTGATGTGCACGAAGCTGTCGCCCGAGCCATCTTCATTGGCAATGAAACCATAGCCTTTGTCGCTGTTGAAGAATTTTACGGTGCCGATGGGCATGGGTGTTTCCTTTCACGAAAACAGGGAATCAACCGGTAAAAGCACCGGAGGAGCTGGTAGCGCGTGAAGGGAAGTATCCGCCGGTAGGCATCAAATTTCCGTCGCAGGCGACGTTAGCCGATGAATATTGGATCAAATTTGCCGAAAAGTCAAGGTTTTTGGGAATATCCGTAATTCCCGGGCGTTTACGGAGGAAATAAACGGCTGGAATTTACACCGTGCGGTGACCGTCGATGGACCCGCCCCACCCGGCGAAATTCAGCGTATCTCGACCGTCAGATGTTCGATCTCGTGCACCGGTTTTACGCGCGCGCAGATCGCTTCGCGTGTCGCGCCGACGACGCTGATGATCGCCGAATGCGCGCCCGGACCGACGCGCCAGACGTGGAGGTCGATGATTCTTGCGTCGCCGGGTGTCTCGACGAGGTCGCGGATTTCGGCTTCGAGCGCGGCGTCGGTCGCGTCGAGCAGCACCGCGCCGGTATCGCGCATCAGCGACCAGGCCCAGACCGCGATGACGACCGCTCCGACGACGCCCATTGCGGGATCGAGCCACACCCAGCCCAGATAGCGCCCGCCGAGCAGCGCCGCGATTGCAAGCACCGACGTCAACGCGTCGGCAACGACATGGAGGTAGGCCGAGCGGAGATTATTATCCTTCTCCGGCGGGTGGTCGTGGTGATGCGCGTCGCCATGATGATGGTCGTGACCGTGCGCATGCCCCGCTCCATGATCATGCCCGTGGCCGAGCAGCAGCGCGCTGACGATATTCACGCCGAGTCCGATCACTGCGATGATCGTCGCCTCGCCAAAGGCGACCGGGCTGGGATCGACCAGCCGGATCGCCGATTCATACGCGATACCGAGCGCGACGATGCCGAGCACGAGCGCCGAGGCGAAGCCCGCGAGATCGCCGACCTTGCCGGTGCCGAAGCTGTAGCGGCGGCCATGGGCATGGCGTTTTGCATAGGCATAGGCGAGCGCCGCGATGCCGAGCGCGCCGGCGTGCGTCGCCATGTGAAAGCCATCGGCAAGCAGCGCCATCGAGTTGAACGCGAGGCCTGCGGCGATCTCCGCCACCATCATCGCGGCGGTGAGCGCGACGACCCACAGAGTGCGGCGGGCATTCTCGTCGTGCCGCTTGCCCAGAAAGACATGGTCGTGGGCCAGCGCCTCGATTTCGTCATCGAACGACATGACTGCTGCCTATCTCATGGAAAAAGAATGGCAAGGGTCTGCGTTGGGGTGGTGAGCGGACGTTTCCTATTCTCGTCATCCCGGCGAAGGCCGGGATCTCGCCGGTGCGTGAATCCGAGAGGGTGAGATCCCGGCCTTCGCCGGGATGACGAACTGGGTGGCGGCAGCTTTTGGTCGTTAGCCGTCGTCAAAAGCCGTTCGTGTCGAGCGAAGTCGAGACACCCTTCGACCTTGCGCCGCGCCGATGGGCATCTCGACTTCGCTCGATGCGAACGGGGGTTGGGTGACTTGGTGACCGCAATTGGTCGAAACCTGCCGCTGATTTCATTCCTGCCTTCAACCGCGAAAAGCTAATCTTTCTTCCCTCACGCTTCCGCCATGCTATTTGTTGCGGCACGGGCAAATGCGGACGCCCGTCCAGACGGCTTGCTGTCCAAGATCCGCTCCATCATGCCGCATTTGCGGCAAGGAGCGCGCTTGCCATGTCGACTTTAGAGCCTTCACCCCCTACGCTTTCTCTCTTTCAGCTCTTCCTGCGGTTTCTCCGCTTCGGCTTCCTCGCCTTCGGCGGACCCGTCGCGCAGATCGCGATGGTGAAACAGGCGCTTGTCGAAGAGGAGCGCTGGATATCGCCCGCGCGCTTCAACCGGCTGCTTGCAGTAATGCAGATCCTGCCCGGGCCGGAAGCGCACGAACTGTGCGTCCATCTCGGCATGGTTGCGCGCGGGCGGATCGGCGGGCTGCTTGCCGGACTCGGCTTCATGCTGCCGGGTTTCGTGTTGATGCTCGGCGCGGCCTGGCTCTACAAGGACTGGATCGTCGGCAATCCGGGAACCGCGCCGGTGTTCCTCGGCGTCCAGATTGCGGTGCTCGCGATCATCCTGCGCGCGGTGCAGCGGATCGGGACACATATCCTCGAGGACAGGCTGCTGTGGCTGCTCGCGGCGGCGGCGCTCGGTGCGACGCTGCTGGGCGTACCGTTCTGGATCCCGCTGATCGCCGCGGGGCTGGTCTACAGCTTTGCCGCACGGCCGGTGGTGGCCGCTGCGGTGTTCGTCGCCGCCGTCCTGCTCGCGTTTCTCGCCTCGGACGCAGGCCCGGTAGTGAAGGCAGGCATGGCGGTCAGCGAGGCAGGGGTTATCGCGCTCTTCATCGCAGGGCTGAAGGGCGGGCTGCTGACCTTCGGCGGCGCCTATACCGCCATCCCCTATGTGCGCACCGATACCGTCGGGCGCGGCTGGCTGTCCGATGCGAGCTTTCTCGACGGCGTTGCGCTGGCGGGGATGCTGCCCGCGCCGCTCGTCATCTTCGCGACTTTCGCGGGCTATGTGGCGGGCGGGTTTCCCGGCGCGGTCGCGATCACCGTCGGAATGTTCCTCCCCGCCTTCGCCTTTTCGATGATCTTTTTCGAGCGGCTGGAGGCGGTGGTCGAAAACCCCGCGCTGCACCGGGTACTCGGCGGGGTTGCCGCGGCCGTCGTCGGGGTGATCGCGGCGACTCTGCTGCAACTTGGTTGGGCCACGGCGCTGCGCGTATCGAACCCCGTGGCGGGCGTCGTCATCCTCGGCGGCGCGGTTGCGGCGGTCATGTTGCTCAAGGGGAAATGGGTCGCCCCGGCGCTGGTGATCGGCGCAGGTGTCGCGGGATGGCTGCTTAACCCTTAGGGGCCCGTATTCCCCCCTTGCCGACTCAGCCGCCAAAGCCTATATGCCGCCTACTTCTTGACATGGTTAGCCAGTTGGGACGTCGGGGCCGCGGGCCGCGGCGGCTGTACCCACATGCTTTCCGGTCATCCGAAACAGGAATTTTCTTTGGCCGATCTCGACGTCCTGAATGCGATCATCGCGCCCGAAGCCGAGGCTTTGGGCCTTGCGCTGGTGCGCGTCGCCTTCTTTGGCGGCGAGAGCGACCCGACGCTGCAGGTGATGGCCGAGCGCCCCGACACGCGCCAGCTGACGATCGAAGATTGCGCCGACCTGTCGCGCCGCATCTCGGCCCAGCTCGACGCGCTCGAGGAAGCGGGCAAGGACCCGATCGATCAGGCGTATCGGCTGGAAGTGTCGTCGCCCGGCATCGACCGGCCGCTGACGCGCCCCGCCGACTTCGCCGACTGGGCGGGGCATGAGGCCAAGATTGCGCTGAAGGAAAAGCGCGACGGGCGTCAGCGCTTCAGCGGTGTGCTGATCGGCATCGAGGGCGATGTCGTGACGATCCAGGATTCTCAAGAGGTCGAGCATAAGTTGCCGTTCGACGCGATCGACACGGCGAAGCTCGTTCTCACCGACAAATTAATTGCCGCAACCGTCCCGCTTTCAGCCGAAGGCGCCGACGAAATGGAAGAAGAAGGACAGGACTGATGGCCACTGCCATTTCCGCCAACCGTGCCGAACTGCTGGCGATCGCCAACAGCGTCGCCAGCGAGAAGATGATCGACAAGGCCATCGTTATCGAGGCCATTGAAGAAGCGATCCAGCGCGCCGCGCGCGCCCGCTACGGTGCCGAGAACGACATTCGTGCCAAGCTCGATGTCCAGACCGGCGACCTGCGCCTGTGGCGCGTCGTCGAGGTGGTCGAGACCGTCGAGGATTATTTCAAGCAGGTCGATCTGGCTGCGGGGCAAAAGCTGCAGAAGGACGCCCAGCTCGGCGACTTCATCGTCGACCCGCTGCCCGCGGTCGACCTTGGCCGTATCGACGCCCAGTCGGCGAAGCAGGTGATCTTCCAGAAGGTCCGCGAAGCCGATCGCGAGCGCCAGTATCAGGAATTCAAGGATCGCGCGGGTGAGATCATCACCGGCGTCGTGAAATCGGTCGAATTCGGCCACATCGTCGTCAACCTCGGCCGCGCCGAAGGCGTGATCCGCCGCGACCAGCAGATCCCGCGCGAACTGATGCGCGTCGGTGATCGCGTCCGTGCGCTGATCCTGTCGGTGCGCAGCGAAACCCGCGGCCCGCAGATTTTCCTCAGCCGCGCGCACCCCGACTTCATGAAGAAGCTGTTCGCGCAGGAAGTGCCCGAAATCTACGATGGTATCATCGAGATCAAGGCCGCCGCCCGCGACCCGGGTTCGCGCGCCAAGATCGGCGTCATCAGCTATGACGGCAGCATCGACCCCGTCGGCGCCTGCGTCGGCATGAAGGGCAGCCGCGTTCAGGCGGTGGTTCAGGAAATGCAGGGCGAAAAGATCGACATCATCCCCTGGTCCGAAGACACGGCGACCTTCGTCGTCAACGCGCTCCAGCCCGCAACGGTCCAGCGCGTCGTGATCGACGAGGATGACAGCCGTATCGAAGTCGTCGTTCCCGACGACCAGCTGTCGCTCGCCATCGGCCGCCGCGGCCAGAATGTCCGCCTCGCCAGCCAGCTGACCGGCAGCCAGATCGACATCATGACCGAGGCCGACGCCAGCGAAAAGCGCCAGCGCGAATTCGTCGAACGCTCGACGATGTTCCAGGAAGAGCTCGACGTCGACGAAACGCTCGCCCAGCTGCTCGTTGCCGAAGGCTTCGGCGAACTCGAAGAAGTTGCTTATGTGGGCATCGAGGAGCTCGCGAGCATCGAAGGCTTCGACGAGGAATTGGCGCAGGAGCTGCAGAGCCGCGCGACCGAAGGGCTCGAGCGCCGCGAAGAAGCGTCGCGCACGCAGCGTCGCGAGCTCGGCGTCGAGGACGCTCTGGCCGACATTCCGCACCTGACCGAAGCGATGCTGGTCATCCTCGGCAAGGCGGGCATCAAGACGCTCGACGATCTGGCCGACCTCGCGACCGACGAACTGATCGCCAAGAAGCGCACCGACAACCGCCGCGGCCCGCCGCGCAGCGAACGCGCCGAGGACAAGGGCGGCGTGCTGGGCGAATATGGCCTGAGCGAAGAGCAGGGTAACGAGATCATCATGGCGGCACGCGCCCACTGGTTCGACGACGAAGAGTCGAGCGAACCGGCGGCCGAAGCATCGCAAGCTGGGCCCGCGGCGGAGCCGCTAACCGGGGAGGCCGCCGATGCGGACCCCGCACAATGATCAGCTGAGCGAACCAGACCGCGCTGGACGGCGCGGCCAGCATGTGCCCGAGCGGCGCTGCGTCATCACCGGCGAGGTTGCGCCGGCCGAACGGCTCGTGCGCCTTGCGCTCGGGCCCGACGGCACAATCGCGCCCGACGTGCACGGCAAGGCGCCGGGACGCGGGGCGTGGATCGGCGTCGACCGCGCAACACTCGAAGCGAGCCAAGCGAAGGGCAAGCTGAAGGGCGGCCTTGCGCGCGCGCTTCAGGACAGCAATTTCACGATCCCCGACGATCTGGGCGCGCGCATCGAGGCGCAGCTGGAGCGGGCCACGCTCGACCGGTTGGGGCTGGAATCGCGCTCGGGTACGTTGCTCAGCGGCAATGAAAAGATCGAAACCGCGGCGCGCAAGGGCCAGGTTCGCTTGCTTCTCCACGCCAGCGACGCGGGCGAGGACGGGCGAAAGAAACTGGCGCAGGCGTGGCGCGTCGGCGAGGACGCCGAAGGGTCGGGCCGCGAAGGCAAAGTCTTGCCGGTGGACCGGGGCACCCTATCTATGGCATTAGGGCGGGAGAATGCGGTGCATCTGGCGATTATCGACGCCCGCGCCGCAGACCGGGTGCTGGCGCATTTGAGCCGCTGGCAGTTTTTCACAGGATGGAGTAGGGACGCGGCCAATCGCGATTCCGACCCGCATGCCGCGCCAGCCTCTGGCGAGGAAAAAAAGGGGGCGCTGCCGACCAGCACCGCCGCTTCGGACGCGTTTTGAAGGAATGATAAGTTTCGATGAGTGACGAACAGGACAAACCGACCCTTACCCGCAAGCCCCTGGGGCTGAAGCGGACGGTCGAGGCCGGACAGGTGCAGCAGCAATTCAGCCACGGGCGCCGGAATACGGTGGTGGTCGAGGTGAAGCGTCGCCGCGTGCTCGGTCGTCCGGGCGAAGCCGCGCCGGTCGAGGTCGAAGAGGTCGAGGCCGCTCCGGCGCCCGCGCCAGCTCCCGCGCCGGCTCCGAAGCCGGCCGCGCCCCGCGTCAGCGAGAATGACAGCCTGATGTCGCGTCAGGAACGCCAGGCACAGCTGCTGCGCGAAGCCGAAGAGGCGCGCATGTCGGCGCAAGAGGATAATCGCCGCCGCGACGAAGCCGCGCGTGCCCGCGCCGCAGAGGAGGAAAAGGCGCGCGCTGAAGCCAAGGTCGAGCAGACGACCGCGAAGGCCGCCGAGCCCGCTCCCGCCGCGCCCGCGGCCGAAGTGCCCGCTGCCGCCGCTGCCGCCGCTGCTCCCGCCGCCGAAGCGCCTGCTGCTGCGCCGCAGAGCGACGCTGCGCCCACGCCGGCGCCGCGCGCAACGACCAGCGCCGCTCCCGCACCGCGCCGCTTTACCCCGGTCGCGGCGCCCCCGCGCCCCGAACCCAAGCGTCCCGAGCCGAAGGCAACTCGTGGCGGCGACAGCCGCCGCCAGTCGGGCAAGCTCACCGTCACGCGGGCGCTGAACGAAGACGAAGGCGCGCGCGCGCGCAGCCTCGCGGCGCTGAAGCGTGCCCGCGAAAAGGAAAAGCGTTCGCACACCGCCTCGTCGGGTCCGCGCGAGAAGCAGATCCGCGAAGTCGTTGTGCCCGAAAGCATTACGGTTCAGGATCTTGCCAACCGCATGGCCGAAAAGACCAGCGATCTGGTCAAGGCGCTGTTCAAGATGGGCGTCCCGTCGGCGAGCACCGACACGATCGATCAGGACACCGCCGAATTGCTCGTCACCGAGTTCGGGCATGAAATCATCCGCGTCAGCGAAGGTGACATCGACATTCGTCACGACGAAGACGTCGACGATGCCGAACATCTGAAGCCGCGCGCCCCGGTCGTCACGATCATGGGTCACGTCGATCACGGCAAGACGTCGCTGCTCGACGCGCTGCGCGGTGCGAATGTGCAGGCGGGCGAAGCCGGCGGCATCACGCAGCATATCGGCGCCTATCAGGTGAAGACCCCCGACGGCTCGCTCGTTACCTTCCTCGATACGCCGGGCCACGAAGCCTTTACCGAGATGCGTCAGCGCGGTGCCAATGTCACCGACATCGTCATCCTGGTGGTGGCGGCCGACGACGGGCTGAAGCCGCAGTCGATCGAGGCGATCAAGCATGCGAAGGCGGCCGGCGTGCCGATCATCGTTGCGATCAACAAGGTCGACAAGGAAGGCGCCAATCCGCAGCGCGTCCGCGAACGCCTGCTCGAACATGAGCTGGTGGTCGAGGAAATGGGCGGCGACGTCCAGAATGTCGAAGTGTCGGCGCTCAAGAAGACCGGCCTCGACAAATTGCTCGAAGCGATTGCGGTGCAGGCCGAGATCATGGAGCTGAAAGCCAACCCCGACCGCGCCGCCGAAGGCACGGTGGTCGAGGCCAAGCTCGACAAGGGCCGCGGCCCGGTGGCGACGATCCTCGTCCGCCGCGGTACGCTGAAAGTCGGCGACATCTTCGTCTGCGGCGCCGAAAGCGGCCGTGTCCGTGCGCTCATCGACGATCAGGGCAAGCAGATCAAAGCCGCTACGCCCTCGATGCCGGTCGAAGTGCTGGGTCTGGGCGGCGTTCCGATGGCGGGCGACACGCTCACCGTCGTCGAGAATGAAGCGCGCGCCCGCGAAGTTGCGACCTATCGTCAGGAACAGGCGACGCGCAAGCGCACCGTCCAGGCGCCGGTCAGCCTCGAAGGCATGTTCGAGGCGCTCGCCGACAAGGCGAACGTCATTCAGTTCCCGGTGATCATCAAGGGCGATGTGCAGGGGTCGGTCGAAGCGATCGTCAATGCCCTGAACAAGCTGTCGACCGACGAGATCCGCGTCCGCGTGCTCCAGTCGGGCGCCGGTGCGATCACCGAGAGCGACGTGACGCTGGCGGCGGCGACCAAGGCGCCGATCATCGGCTTCAACGTCCGTCCGAACTCGAAGGCGCGCGACATTGCGAAGCGCGAAAACGTCCGGTTCATGTACTATGACGTCATCTATCACCTGACCGACGAGATCAGGAAGGAAATGGCGGGCGAGCTGGGTCCGGAACGTGTCGAAACCGTCGTCGGCCGCGCCGAGGTCAAGGACGTCTTCCCCGCGGGCAAGCGCGACAAGGCCGCCGGTCTGCTCGTGCTCGAAGGCGCGATCCGCAAGGGGCTGCATGCGCGTCTCACGCGTGCCGACGTCATCGTCTCGGCAACGACGATCTCGTCGCTCCGCCGCTTCAAGGACGACGTCGCCGAAGTGCGCGCCGGTCTCGAATGCGGTGTTGTGCTGGCCGATACCAACGACATCAAGGCGGGCGACCACCTCGAAGTCTTCGAAGTCGAACTGCGCGAACGGACGCTGTAAACTGACCCTGTGCCCCCGCGAAGGCGGGGGTCCAGAGCGGCACGGAGCAACGATGGATGGGAAACCGGCCGGGCTATGTCTACATCATGGCCAGCGCCCGCAACGGCACCATCTATATCGGAGTGACGAGCAACCTCGTAAAGCGGGTGTGGGAACATCGGAGCGGCGTCGTTAAGGGGTTCACGCGTGACTATGATTGCAAGCTGCTCGTCTGGTATTTGGCGTTCGACGATATTCAGGATGCCCGCGCCCACGAACTGCGTATGAAGAAATGGAATCGTGCATGGAAATTGCGCGCGATCGAAGAGAATAATCCGCTGTGGCACGATTTATATCCGACGCTCGCGCCTTGACGCTCTGGGTCCCCGCCTTCGCGGGGATACATTGAGCATGGCTCGCTATGTGGCATTGTTCGGCAGCATCAACGTCGGCGGTAACCGGCTGAAGATGGTCGACCTGCGCGCGGCGTTCGAGGCAGAAGGCTTTTCCGACGTCGAAACCGTCGTCGCCAGCGGCAATGTCATCTTTTCGCACCCCGCGCGGCCGACGCGCGGGCTGGAGGAAAAGCTGACGCTGATGGTCGACGACCGGTTCGACATGAGCTGTGCCGCGCTCGTGCGCAACCGCGACGAGCTCGCGGCAGCTATTGCCGACAATCCGTTTGCGGGGACGAATGAGGACAAGTTCGTCCATACGATGTTCCTCGACGGCCAGCCGACCGCGGCCCAGTTCGACGCGCTCGCCAGCGACAAATGGATCAAGCCGAACGAGCGCCTCGCGCTCGGCGATCGCGCGCTTTTTATCGACTATGGTGACGGCGTCGCCGACAGCAAATTGACCGCGCGGGTTATCGAGCGCCGGTTGGAACATAAGGGCACGGCGCGCAACATGCGCTCGATCGCCCGGATTATCGACAAGCTCGACCAGTTGGAGAAAGCGGAGCCATGAAAACCGAAAAGGACAAAGGCCCGACGGTCCGTGCGCTGCGCGTTGGCGAACAGGTGCGCCATATCCTGTCGGACATCCTCGCGCGCGGTGATGTGCACGACGATTTGCTGGCCAGGCATCCGGTGAGCGTCACCGAAGTGCGTATGTCGTCGGATCTGCGCCACGCGACCGTCTTCGTGAAGTCGCTGCTCGGCAAGGAAGAGGAAGCGATCCTCAAGGCGCTGCGCACCAACACCGCCTGGCTGCAAAAGAGCGTCGCCGAAAAAATGGCGCTGAAATATGCCGCGAAGCTGAAATTCCTGTCCGACGAGAGCTTCGACGAGGCGAGCCATATCGACAAATTGCTGCGCGACCCGAAGGTCGCGCGCGATTTGGAGAGTGGTGAGGGGCAAGGCGACATTTGAGCTTCGTTCGTGTCGAGCGAAGTCGAGATACCCATCAAGATGGCGCAAGGCCGGGGGTATCCCGACTTTGCTTGATGCGAAGGGTTTAGGGTGGTTACTTCCCTTTGATCCCCGCCGCCTGCTCCAGTTCGACCAGCGCTTCTTCCAGATAGTCGATCATCCGCTGGGCGTGCGGCACACTCCGCCTGCACGCGGTGATGCCGAAGTCGATATTCTTGTTGTTCGACACCTGCGTGATGTTCATCGCCATGCCGTCGACCGGGATACTTGCGGGATACATGCCGTCGAGCCGCGCGCCGTTCCAGTACATCTGCTCGCGCGGGCCCGGCACATTCGATATCGTCACCGAGTAAGCGGGAAAACGGTCGGCGGTGCGCGTGAGCGCGGTCAGCATCATCGGGAAGCTGGTGATCGCGGTATAGAGCTGGATCTGCGCTGCGGTCATCGCGCGGAGCTGCGCCTTGGCCGAATTCATCGAAGCCTGGATCGCCGCCATGCGCTCGGCCGGGTCGTCGATATGCGTCGCGAGATTGGCGGTCACCGACGCGACCGAATTGCCCGAATCGACGTCGTCCTTGGGGCGGATCGATACCGGCGCCATGGCTTTGAGCGGTTTGTCGGGCAGCTCGTTGAGCGATTGCAGATATTTGCGCATTGCCCCCGCGCACATGCCGAGCACCGCGTCGTTGATCGTCCCGTCATAGGCCTTGCCCATCGCGCGCACGCGTTCGAGCGACCAGCTTTGCGCGACAAAGCGGCGCGCGCCGGTGATATTGCGGTTGAAACTGGTCCGGGGCACCCCGGCGAACGGCGTGCTCAGTCCGTCGCCGCCGATGCCGAACATCGCCGCGACATACTGGTTCAGCGCCTTCGTCACCCCGACGCTGTTCCCCCATTGCTCCTTCAGGAAATCGCCGATTGCCTTGATGTCGGTCAGATTGGGGCGCGGCGGCTTTTTTGGCGTCGGGAACTGGCGCTTATAGGCTTCATAGGCCTCGACCGACAGCGGCGAGAAGGCGCGCCGCTCGTCGGGATCGGCGGAGAGCATCGAATTATAGAAATGGATACTCGCGGCGCCGTCCATCAACGCATGATGCACCTTCTTGAAGGTCGCGATCTGCCGGTTCGGCAGGCCCGAGATCAGCGTGATTTCCCACAGGGGACGCGTGCGGTCGAGGAGCCCCGAATGAAGCCGCGAAGCCAGCTCGAACATCTCGCGATACCGCCCTGGCTTGGGGAGCGCCGCGGCACGGACGTGATAATGCATGTCGATGTCGCGGTCGGGTTCCAGCCGGATCGGGCCATATTGGCCGAGCGGCGTCAGCTTCAGCACCTCGCTGAACGGCCGCCGTAGTCCTTCCGATTGCCGGAGCAGCGCCAGCTGCTCGTTCAACCACTCGGTCTCGTCGACCTTGTCGGGCAGCGTATAGAGATTGATTCCGCCGATATGCATCGGGGTTTCGCGACTTTCCCCCCACAGGAACATCGCGTCGGTCACGGGCATCAGTCGCACGGCAGCTCTCCCCACTGTTTATGCTGCATCTTTTGTCGCGCAGCATGACAGGGGGCGTGGTCGAGTCAAGCACCCCACGCATCGTCACCCCGGACTTGATCCGGGGTCCATAGCCGCTGGCACGGGATGGACCCCGGATCAAGTCGGACACGGCGCGTGACGCGTCCGGGGGTGGCGATAGTTTGATGATTGGCGGGGGCCATCGAAGGCGTTATCGCCCTCTCTATGGCCAAGCTCTATTTCTATTATGCCAGCATGAATGCCGGCAAATCGACGACGCTGTTGCAGGCGGATTTCAACTATCGCGAGCGCGGCATGGAAACGATGCTGTGGACCGCGGCGCTGGATGATCGCTACGGAGCGGGGCAGGTGACGAGTCGTATCGGGCTGATCGCCGAAGCGCATAAATTCGACCCCGACAGCAATTTGTGG
This sequence comes from Sphingopyxis sp. GW821-FHT10B01, assembly GCF_059415685.1. NCBI lineage: Bacteria > Pseudomonadati > Pseudomonadota > Alphaproteobacteria > Sphingomonadales > Sphingopyxidaceae > Sphingopyxis > Sphingopyxis sp. GW821-FHT10B01. The sequence goes on from NZ_JBWKNS010000004.1 coordinate 27,802, forward strand.
GCCGCGGTGAATGCCGAAAACGCCGAACGCCCGCTCGCCTGCGTGCTCGTCGACGAGGCGCAGTTTTTGACGCGCGCGCAGGTGCTCGAGCTCGCACGGCTCGCCGACGAGGTCGGTATCCCAGTGCTCTGCTATGGCCTCCGCACCGATTTTTCGGCCGAGCTCTTTCCTGGATCGGCGGCGCTGCTCGGGATCGCCGATGCGCTCGTCGAATTGAAGGCGGTGTGCGAATGCGGGCGCAAGGCGACGATGAACCTGCGCGTCGACGAAGCGGGCCGCGCGGTGGTCGAAGGCGTGCAGACCGAGATCGGCGGCAACGACCGCTATGTCGCGCTGTGCCGGCGCCACTTCATGGCGAAGCGGCGCGAAGCCGCCGAGGCGCTGGCCGATGCTTGATCGCCTTTACGTCGAACTCGCCGACGGCGACCTCGCACTCGTCAAACTCACCGAAGCGCACCGCGAGGCGCTGCGCGCCGTTTGCGCCGCCGATGCCGATATCTGGACGATCTATTCGTCGAGCTTCGGCCCCGGTCATTTCGACAAGAGTTTCGATGTGCTGATCGGGGGCACCAGCCGCATGCCCTACGCAATCATGGACGGCGACACGCTCGTCGGCATGACCGCATATCTGCGTCCCGACGTGTCGGCGCAGACGGTCGAGATCGGGAACAGCTTCATCCACCCCGATGCGCGCGGCACGGGCTTCAACGGCCGCGTGAAGCGGCTGATGCTCGACCATGCCTTCGCCGTCGGCATCCGCCGCATCGAATTTCGCATCGACGAACGCAACAAGCGCAGCCAGGCGGCGGTCGCCAAGCTTGGCTGTACCAAGGAAGGCGTGCTGCGGTCCGAACGCAAGACCTGGACGGGATATGTTCGCGACACCGGGCTCTGGTCGCTGCTCGCGGACGAGTGGGCCGCGCGCTGATGGCCTGTTTCGGGTCAGTGCAGGTTCAGATTGCTTCTGCTAGCACGCGCATCGGGTAGGGTAATGCCGACCGAAAGATATGACATGAAACCGAATCTCGCTCTCTCCCTGGCCGCCATGCTGCTCCCCCTTTCGGCAGCGGCGGCCACCGAGCCCGCGAAGGAGGCACGCGAACTCGGCGTCGAATCGAGTATCGTCTTCCCCAGCGATGCATCGATCCGCAACTGGCAGGCCGACCGCGATCGCGGCATCTGGGTCGAAGGCCGCCGCGGCGAATGGTTCTACGGCACCTTCGCCTCCTTTTGCCGTGATATCGATTTCGCGCAGGCGATCGGTGTCGATACGCGCGGCGTTTCGCGGCTCGACAAGTTCGCAACGATCCTTGTGCGCGGCGAGCGTTGTCCGCTGACCTCCTTCGTGACCTCGGCGGCGCCACCGTCAAAGAAAGAGAAGAAGGCGGCCGACGACGCTGCGAAAGCCGCCAAGTCAAATTGACAGCCGCCGCCCTACGCCATAGCGGCGCGGGATGAACGGCTGGATCATCCTCGACAAACCCCTGGGGCTGGGCTCGACGCAGGCCGTCGGCGCGGTCAAGCGCGTGTGCCGCGAGGCGGGGCTGGGCAAGGTCAAGGTCGGCCATGGCGGCACGCTCGATCCGCTCGCCACGGGGGTGCTGCCGATCGCGCTCGGCGAGGCGACCAAGCTGTGCGGGCGGATGCTCGATGCGAGCAAGATATACGACTTCACCATCGCTTTCGGAACCCAGACCGCCGGGCTCGATGCCGAGGGCGAGGTGGTTGCGACAAGCGACGTCCGGCCGACGCTTGCGGAGGTCGAGGCGGTGCTGCCGCGCTTCACCGGCCCGATCGAACAGGTGCCGCCCGCTTTTTCGGCGATCCGGATCGATGGCCAGCGCGCCTACAACCTGGCGCGCAAGGGCGAGGCGGTCGAGATGAAGGCGCGCAGCGTCGAGATATTTTCCCTTCGTCATGCCGGGCTTGATCCGGCATCCATTCCGGCGGCGAAGTCGTGGACCCCGGATCAAGTCCGGGGTGACGAGGCAGGGGAAGAGGAGGGGGTCGATGAAATCACCCTCACCGCGCATGTCTCGAAGGGCACCTATATTCGCAGCCTCGCGCGCGACATCGCGCACGCCGTCGGGACCGTCGGTCATGTCATAATGCTTCGCCGCACCAAGGCCGGGCCGTTCGATCTGGAACAGGCGATTTCGCTGGACAAATTGAACGCTTTCGGCCAAGGGGCCGCCCAATCAGAAGTATTTCTGCCGCTTGAGGCAGGGCTGGTCGACATCCCGGCTCTGAACCTTTCCCCGGAAGCGGCAGGGGCGATCCGTCAGGGTCGTGTCTGGACCGGGGGGTGCACGGATGACGGGCTCTATTGGGGAAGGGACAGCGACATGCGTCCCGTTGCCCTGATCGAGGCTTTGGCGGGAACGCTGAAGGTCGTCCGCGGCTTCAATCTGTAAACAAGGATGTTCGAGGAAAAAAGATTATGTCGATTACTGCTGAGCGCAAAACCGAAGTCATCACCGACAATGCCCGCGCAAAGGGCGATACCGGTTCGCCGGAAGTGCAGGTCGCAATCCTGACCGACCGCATCAACACGCTGACCGCCCACTTCAAGGCGCACCACAAGGACAACCACAGCCGCCGCGGCCTGCTGATGATGGTGAACAAGCGTCGCAGCTTGCTCGACTATCTGAAGAAGAAGGACGAGGGTCGTTATCAGGCTCTCATCGCGAAGCTGGGTCTTCGTAAATAAGAATTTCTGGCGGCCCCGGACTTCCGGGGCCGCTGTCATATTGGTCCCGCGCGATTTTGCCGGACCACAGGGCCGCTCCCGCATCCGGCGGGACCGCCATTGGGGCAGACAGACGCCCCGCACCGCCCCGGGTCGGATTACCCGGAACTAGAGGCCCCGCCCGGCATCGGGCCCGGCGGGCGAAGGAAACTCCATGTTTGACGTGAAAAAAGTATCGATCGAGTGGGGCGGTGAAACGCTGACTCTCGAAACGGGCAAGGTTGCCCGTCAGGCCGATGGCGCGGTTGTCGCGACGCTCGGCGAAACGATGGTGTTGGCTGCCGTGACCGCTGCAAAGACGGTCAAGGAAGGGCAGGATTTCTTCCCGCTCACCGTCCACTATCAGGAAAAATATTCGGGCGCAGGCCGCATCCCCGGCGGCTTCTTCAAGCGCGAGCGCGGCGCGACCGAAAAGGAAACGCTGGTTTCGCGTTTGACCGATCGTCCGATCCGTCCGCTGTTCCCCGAAGGTTTCTACAACGAAATCAACGTCATTGCCCAGGTCCTGAGCTATGACGGCCACAATGAACCCGACATCCTCGCGATGGTCGCCGCGTCGGCCGCGCTCACCATTTCGGGCGTGCCCTTCATGGGCCCGATCGGCGCCGCGCGCGTCGGTTATGTCGATGGCGAATATATCCTGAACCCGACCGATGCGCAGGTTGCCGCGGGCGACCTGGACCTCGTCGTCGCCGCCACCTACGACGCGGTGATGATGGTCGAATCCGAAGCCAATGAGCTGTCGGAAGAGATCATGCTCGGCGCCGTGCTGTTCGCGCACGACGCGTGTAAGGACGTCGTCAAGGCGATCGTCAAGCTGGCCGAACAGGCTGCCAAGGAGCCTTGGGACATGGCCGAACAGGCTGACCTGTCGGCCGCCAAGGACAAGCTGAAGAAGCTGATCGGCAAGGACATCGCCGCTGCGTACAAGCTGACCGACAAATCGGCCCGCTCGAACGCGCTGAACGCCGCGCGCGCTGCCGCCAAGGCTGCTTTCGCCGACGCCGCGCCGCAGGACCAGATGGCTGCCGGCAAGCTGGTGAAGAAGCTCGAAGCCGAAATCGTTCGCGGCGCCATTCTCAAGGACGGCAAGCGCATCGACGGCCGCACGACGACACAGATTCGTCCGATCCTCGCCGAAACGCACTTCCTGCCCCGCGCGCACGGCTCGGCGCTGTTCACACGCGGCGAGACGCAGACGATCGCGACCTGCACCTTGGGCACCAAGGACAGCGAGCAGATGATCGACGGCCTCAATGGCCTCAGCTACTCGAACTTCATGCTGCACTATAACTTCCCGCCCTATTCGGTCGGCGAAGTCGGTCGTTTCGGGGCGCCCAGCCGCCGCGACATCGGCCATGGCAAGCTGGCATGGCGTGCACTGCATGCCGTGCTGCCGACGAAGGACGAGTTCCCGTACACGATCCGCATCACCAGCGACATCACCGAGTCGAACGGCTCCTCGTCGATGGCGTCGGTTTGCGGCGGTTCGCTCGCCATGATGGACGCGGGCGTTCCGCTCAAGCGTCCGGTTTCGGGCATCGCCATGGGCTTGATCCTCGAAGGCAAGGATTTCGCGATCCTGTCGGACATCCTTGGTGACGAAGATCATCTCGGCGACATGGATTTCAAGGTGGCGGGCACGTCCGAAGGCATCACCACGATGCAGATGGACATCAAGATCGCGGGCATCACGCGCGACATCTTCGAAGCCGCTCTGAACCAGGCGAAGGAAGGCCGCGCGCACATCCTCGGCGAAATGGCAAAGGCGCTGGGCGAAGCCCGCACCGAGCTGTCGGCGCACGCGCCGCGTATCGAGACGATGCAGATCGACAAGTCGAAGATCCGCGACATCATCGGCACCGGCGGCAAGGTGATCCGCGAGATCGTCGCGACCACCGGCGCCAAGGTCGACATCGACGACGAAGGCCTGATCAAGATCTCGTCGAGCGATCCCGAGCAGATCGAAGCCGCGCGCAAGTGGATTTCGGGCATCGTCGAGGAAGCCGAAGTCGGCAAGATCTATGACGGCAAGGTCGTCAACCTCGTCGATTTCGGTGCGTTCGTGAATTTCATGGGCGGCAAGGACGGTCTTGTCCACGTCAGCGAAATCGCCAACGAGCGCGTCGAGAAGGTCGCCGACGTCCTGAGCGAAGGCCAGGAAGTCAAGGTCAAGGTCCTCGAGATCGACCCGCGCGGCAAGGTTCGCCTGTCGATGCGCGTCGTCAATCAGGAAACCGGCGAAGAGCTGGAAGACACGCGCCCGCCGCGTGAAGCCCGCGAACCGCGCGGCGATCGTGGTCCGCGCCGTGATGGCGGCGACCGTGGCCCGCGTCGCGAAGGCGGCGGTGGCGGTCGTGACCGCGGCCCGCGCCGTGACGGCGGCGGCGAAGGTCGCGGCGATCGTGGCCCGCGCCGCGAACGCAGCGAAGGTCCGGAAGATCAGGGCCATGTGCCCGACTTCCTGAAGGACTAAGCCTTCCGCTATCGAATTTGGAAAGGGGCCGCGAAAGCGGCCCCTTTTTTCTTGGCGGCAGGGTAGAAGGTGTCAGCTACGGGATCGACGCCAAAGTCGCGCATATGGACCTGTCTGTCTGTAAACAGGTTGCGAACCTGCCCGAATTTGTTCGTCCTAGTGATAGCATGACGAAATAGGACGCAATGTAGGTTGCGCTATAGGATTCTCAATGTTCTCTTTTTGTACTGCCGGAATGTTCTTCGGCAGAATTGCAAAGGAGAACTTATGAGCTGCGCCCCCATTGCCACGCAAGCCGAAGCCGAGGTCGGGATTGCCAATGACAAGACGATGACACCGCTTCGGACGAAGCAGGCCATCGACGCGCTCGGCGTGTCCCGAGCTGCCCTCGCGTCCCCACTGGGCGCTGGCATGGTCGGCGTCGGCCAAACAAAATTAGGCGTCATCGCACCCGTAACCCCTCAGCAGTTTGGCGCCGCGGGCGATGGGACAGCCGATGACGGCGCAGCATTGTCGTCGGCACTAAGCGACCTTTCCGCTCGCGATTATCCTGGTGGAACGATTGTCTTTCCCGGTATGGAAATGAACCTTGGGACGACCTCCTATGAGGTGGGGGACGAGATTGATCTGTCGCTTGGCAGGACGTGGCTTTACGCTAGCCCGGCAGCCCGCCTCTTCTCCTATGGCTGGGGAACTTCAGGGGCCGGCAACCAGATTGCCCGCCCGCGCGTGACGGGCGGCAATATCCGGCTGTCCGGCACCGGGCGCACGGCGTTCGCATTCGAGAATTGCGACAGTCCGTTGATCCGTGACACATCAATCGACCTTCTCGCGGCGTCGCAAATCGGCATCCACGTGAAGGGCCTCTACGATCCGCACGCGCCTTATTACGGCGTGCTCGACAATGTCCGCGTTTCGGGCGGCAGCAATCCCGTCCCTGGTGACGGCCGCATCGGTATCCTGTTCGAGGGCGTCGCAGCCCCTGGCGCGGTAGCGCCGAACCGCTGGATACTCAGCAACCTTCGCCACGTCACTGCGGTCGATTACGGCATCGATATCCGTGCTTCTGCTGGAATGGTCGGCAACAACATCAACCTCGAAAATTGCTACGAGGCTGCGGTGCGCTTCGGTCATAACGCTCGCCGCTACACGGGGACAGTGACCGGGGTCGTCGGAGCTGGGACAGGCGGCATCATTGTCGGTGGGATGATCGGGACCGATTTTGATGTCGCCGCCGCGCTGATCGTCAACGACGGCGCCAATGCGGGCCTGTCGATGCCCGTCTTTTCCTTTAATGCAAGCACGGGGCAAATCCTGTTCCCCTATGGCCTGCCCTATGCTTTTGTTCCCGGTGACAGCATCACTTTTACTGAGATCAAGGCAAATTGTGTTACTCTCTCGAACGTCACCTACGAGGGAAGCGCATATGGTGAAGATTTCGCGGTGTTTGCGGCGGGTGCCCGCTCTTGCAAGCTAGGCACAGCATTCCTGACCATGGCGAGCGGACGCGCATTTTACCGTGAGGTCGAGGATATCAGCAACACTATCGCTACGCGCTACGAGACTTTCTTCTTCGAGAAGGTGCTTGGCGGAACCGATGGCACCGAATGGCTTGATCCTTCTCACATCGCTTCTGACGCGGGCGGCTGGGCCATCCCGGAAGGAAACGCCTGGGTCGATAGCGTGACGATCACCGGCAGCATCCGCACGCCCGGAAGCAATGGCGGGATTATCGAGGCCGATGCCTATGCAAATGGCATCTCACAGGGCATCAAGCCGGTCCTAACCCGTTTGTCGCCAAATTTCGGAACGAGGGTCCGCAAATCCTTGACCAATAGCCAGACGTTGAAAATCGGGGACCAGATCAAAGTTCTCATTACCAAGAGCGATGGCCTAGCGGTCGCCGAGCGCGTCCGAGTCGCCGTCCGCGTGGGGATGATCGGATAAGCAAGTCACCGAGCGGGGCGGCGGGGATGACTCCTCGTCGCCCTAGCGTCTCAACAGGGTAACGAGCTTGCGCGCCAAGCATTGCCGTTCCGGGCGAACCTCAATTCTCTCTTGTTGTCACCCCAACTCCGCCCTTAGGAACGCGCGGATCTTCATCCAGCTATCCGCCCGCGCCGCCGCATTGCCTGCTTCGGACCCGCCAAGCTTCGCCCAATATCGTCGCGCCTTTTCGTCGGCGAAGGGCGCCCCCATCACGCCGTGGCCGGCATCCTTGTACCGCAGCACGGCCGGCGCCGCAGCGCCGGCCTTCGCCGCGCGCGCGACGATCTGGTCGGTCATCGGACAGCTCGGCCACAGTTTCTCGGCCTCGCCGCAGACGAGCAGCAATTTGCCCGGGAATTTCTCGACCGGAATGATCGCCGCCGGGTTCTTGTCCACTTCCTTCAGCCCGTTCACGAATACCGGCATCAGCCCGTCGCTGCCCGGCTGCCCCTTATAGGCGAGGTGGGGGAGGGGCTTGCCGCCTTCGCTCCACGACGAGCTGAACGAACCGAACATATAATTTTCGCCCGTCATTCCGTCCCAGACGACGCTCGAGGGCATGCCGAGCACCGCGGCGCGAATGCCCGGCGTGCGCGTTGCGACGACCAGCCCGGCCTCGGCGCCCTTCGAATAGCCGACGATACCGAGCCGCTTCGCATCGACCCCGGGCTGCTTCTTCAGCCAGTCGAGCCCCTTGGTAAAATCTTCGAGCGGGATGTTCTTGAGCTTTGCCGATTTGCCCGGCGCATTGTGATAGGCGAGCTGGAGCGTGCTATAGCCTTCGGCCTGCAACAGCAGCGCCAGCGCGCGCATATCCCTGCCCAGCCCGCCTTCCGAACCGCCGAGCAGCAGGATGGCCGGATGCGGCCCCGCGCCCTTGACCGGATAATAGTTGGCGAAAATTCCGTCGCGCGCGATCCGCTGCCCGGTAGGGCCTGCTTCGGCGATCTTCGCGGGCGGTGGTGGCTGCGCGATCATCCACGCCATCCCGCCAGCGCCAACGATGACCAGCGCCCCCAATATGCCGAGTGTGATTTTCCATTTCCGCTTCATGGCCGCCCTCCATGTCTCGCTGTCTTATTTGTATAGGGCAGCGGGCAGCCTTTCCACAAAAAAGAAGGAGCCGCTTTCGCAGCCCCTTCCTGACCCGGTACCGGCGCGATCAGTCGAACAGACGCTCGGCATAAACGCTGCGCAGCTGTGCGAAATTATCCCAATGCGGCGTCGGCGTCCGATCGCGCAGCTTTGCTTCGAGCACGTCGATATGGCTGTGCCAGCCCGCGCTGACATTGAGCAGCACCGAGGGATCCTCGACACGCTGGTGGACGATGGTCAGCAGCACCTCATCGCCCTTTTCGGCCAGCGTGAAGGTCACGCCGCCGGTGCTGCCCCAGCTGATCGCGAGCAGGCGCGGCGCGTCGATCGCCACGATCTCGCAGCTCATCCGGTGCTCGTCGCCAAAACCCTCGGGACGTGCGCCCGGCGGGTCGGTGAGCTCGTCGTTGCGCCACACAAGCTCCACCGGCGCGCCGACCTTTTCCTCCATGGCACCCGCGGCGAGCCACTGGCGGCGCAGTTCACTGTCGGTGAGGTACGACCAGATGCGCTCGACCGGACCGGGGAGCAGGCGCTCGATCGTCAGTGTCGCGGGCGGGGTGACCAGTCCGTAATTGTCCTGGGTAAGCATCGTCGTCATCGTCATTCTCCTTCTTTCCCGGGGAGGGGCTGTTTGGGGGGAGGGGGCACCGCATCATTTGCGCGCAGCAGCCGTTCGAGAGTGTCCAGCCGGTCGGTCCAGAAGCGGCGATAGATGCCGAGCCACTGGTCCGCGCTGGCAAGCGGCACCGGGTCGAGGCTGCAGACATGGGTCCGGCCGCGCACATCGCGGCGGACCAGCCCGGCCTGTTCCAGCACCTTGATATGCTTCGACGCCGCGGCGAGCGACATGGCAAAGGGCCGGGCCAGCTCGCCCACCGTCCGTTCGCCGGCGGCCAGCTCGCCCAGCATCGCCCGGCGCGTCGCGTCGCCAAGCGCGTGAAAGATCGTATCGAGCATCTGCGAATCATGTTCAACCATGTGGTTGAATATTGCCCAGGCAGATTTAATTGTCAACCGTTTGGTTGAATGATGCATCTGTGCCGTCTTTTCAGGGGTCGCCATGACGATCTTTTTTTGTTTATGTCATGTCCATGCTGACCACATTGCTTTCGCTGCTCGCCATGACCGCCGCTGCGGCGCCCGCGCCAACGCCTGCACCCCGGCCCCCGAAGCCGATGATGTCGGCGCCGCCGCCGCCGCCGCCCTTGCCGGTGCCCGTCGAGACGAAGGCGCCCGACACGCGCCCTTATGTCTCGCTCGTCACCGACCTTGGCACGATCATCGTCCGGCTGGAGGACAAGCGTGCGCCGGTGACGACCGCAAATTTCCTCCGCTATGTCGACGCAAAGCGGATGGACGGGTTCAAATTCTATCGCTCGACGAAAAGCTGGGGCCCCGCGAACCAGTTGATTCAGGCGGGCAATCGCGGCGATCCCCGCAGGAATTTTCCGCCGATCGCGCACGAGCCGACCACGGTCACGGGGCTGACCAACTGCAAGGGCGCGCTGTCGATGGCGCGGCTCCGGCCCGGCGATGCGACGAGCGATTTTTTCCTGCTCTTGTCCGATATCAAGGGCTTCGACGCCGATGTGCCGGGCGGCGACGGCGCGGGGTTTGCGGTGTTCGGCGAGCTGGTCGCGGGCGCCGACATCGCCGGGCAGATTTTCAACGCGCCGGTCTCGCCGACCGCGGGCGAGGGCGTGATGGTCGGCCAGATGCTCGAACCGCAGGTGACGATCAAAACCGCGCGTCGCGTTCCGGCGCCGGTCGATGCGCCAAAGGGGTGCGTGGTCAAGGCGCCGTAAAGCTGCGTCGGACCCCCATCATTTATTTTGCGTTCATCTGCGCTGTGGCTATACCGCGCGCATGACTCATCGTACCCCTTCGCGCGCGACCATGCGCCTGCTCGCCGCCGCACTTGTGATCACCCCCATGCTGGCGGCCTGTGCGGGGGGCGGTAATGTGAAGAAGGATACGCGTTACGTCGCCCGCGACGTCAACACGCTGTACCGCGCAGCGCAGGACCGGCTCGACCGCCGCCAGTACGGTCTTGCGGCGGCGCTGTTCGACGAAGTCGAGCGTCAGCACCCCTATTCGCCGTGGGCGCGCCGCGCGCAGCTGATGAGCTCGTTCAGCTATTATATGGACCGCGAATATACCCCGGCGATCGAGGCCGCGCAGCGTTTCCTCGCGATTCACCCGGGCAACAAGGACGCGCCCTACGCCTATTATCTGATCGGCCTCAGCTATTACGAGCAGATCAGCGACGTCACGCGCGACCAGAAAATCACCCAGCAGGCGTCGAATGCGCTCGGCGAAGTGATCCGCCGCTATCCCGACAGCCGCTATGCATCGGACGCGCGCCTGAAGGTCGACCTGGTGCAGGATCACCTCGCGGGCAAGGAAATGGAGATCGGCCGTTTCTATCAGCGCAGCTCGAACTGGCTCGCGGCATCGATCCGTTTCCGTGAGGTCGTCGACAAATATCAGACGACCAGCCACGCGCCCGAAGCGCTGTATCGCCTGACCGAATGCTATCTCGCGCTGGGTATCCCGGCCGAGGCGAAGAAATCGGCGGCGGTGCTGGGTGCCAATTACCCGGGCAACGAATGGTACGCGCGCGCTTACAAGCTGATGCAGAAGAACGCCCCCAGCGCCTGATCGCGCCGGGAATAGATTCTGCCTTTGTTCTGCGGTAAGGACGGCTCGTGCTAACCGCTCTATCCATCGCCAATATCGTCCTGATCGAACGGCTCGACCTCGATTTCGAGGCCGGGCTGGGCGTGCTGACCGGCGAGACCGGCGCGGGCAAGTCGATCCTGCTCGACGCGCTGGGCCTCGCGCTCGGCGCGCGCGCCGACAATGCGCTGGTGCGCCAGGGGACCGACAAGGCACAGGTGACCGCGAGTTTTGTCGCGCCGGCATCGGGGACGAAGCTCGCCGCGCTGCTTGCCGAAAACGAAATCGCGCTGGAAGACGGCGAACCGCTGCTGATCCGCCGCACATTGAAAGCCGACGGCGGCAGCCGCGCCTTTCTGAACGACCAGCCCTGTTCGGCCGCACTGCTGCGCGAAATCGGAACCTGGCTCGTCGAAATCCACGGCCAGCACGACGACCGCGGCCTGCTCGCCCCCGCCGGGCACCGTGCCTTGCTCGACGCCTATGCGCGCGCCGATACCCGTGGCGTCGCATCGGCGCATGCCGCATGGCGCGGCGCCGAAGACAAACTCGCTGCGGCGAAGGCCGCAATCTCCGAAGCCGAACGCGATCGCGAATGGCTCGAGCATTGCGTCGCCGAATTGCAGGCGTTGGCGCCGCAACCCGGCGAGGACGCCGAACTCTCCGAAGCGCGCGCCACCATGCAAAAGGGCGAGAAGGTCGCCGGCGACCTCGGCGCGATCATGGAGGCATTCGAGGGCAGCGACAGCGGTCCTGCGCAGCTCCGCGGCGCGGCGCGGCGGCTCGACCGCCTCGCGGGCGACCATCCCTTGCTCGCCGAGGCGCTCGCGGGGCTCGATCGCGCGATCATCGAAGCCGACGAGGCCGAGAGCAAGCTCCACGAAGCCGCGCGCGCGATGGAATATGACCCCGACCGGCTCGAGGCGACCGAGACGCGCCTGTTCGAGCTCCGCGCGATGGCGCGCAAGCACAATGTCCAGCCCGACGAACTCGCCGAGCTCACCGGCACGCTCGCCGCCAGGCTCGACGCGATCGAGGGCGGCAGCGCGGGGCTCGCGAAGCTGGAAGCAGCGGTCGCCGAAACCGCCGCTGCTTACACGCACGCCGCAACCGCCCTCTCCGACCAGCGCGCCAAGGCCGCGACCCGGCTCGACGCTGCGGTCGCGGGCGAGCTTGTGCCGCTGAAACTCGACACTGCGCGCTTCCAGACCCTCGTCGAACGCCTCCCCGCCGAGCGCTGGGGGCCGGAGGGCATGGACCGCGTCGAATATCTGATCTCGACCAATCCGGGCGCGCCCTTCGCGCCGCTCGCCAAGATCGCGTCGGGCGGCGAACTCTCGCGCTTCATCCTCGCGCTCAAAGTCGCGCTCGCCGAAGAGGGCGGCGCCGACACGATCATCTTCGACGAAATCGACCGCGGGGTCGGCGGCGCGGTCGCGAGCGCGATCGGCGAGCGCCTCGCGCGCCTCGCTGGCGCGGGCAAGCAGTTGCTCGCCGTCACCCACAGCCCGCAGGTCGCCGCGAAGGGCGCGGCGCATTTCATCATCGCCAAGTCGAGCGAAGGCACGGTGACGCGCACCAGCGTTCACGCGCTCGACGAAGCCGGCCGCCGCGAAGAAATCGCGCGCATGCTGTCGGGCGCCGAGGTGACCGCCGAAGCGCGCGCGCAGGCCGAACGATTGCTGGAAACAACATGACCGACCGCGCGCAGGATTATCGCGACAACGGCTATCTCGCGCTGCCCGGATTGGTTCCGACCGACGTCACGCACGTGTTGCTCGGCATGCTGAAGTCGGACCTTTTGCGCGGCGGCGTGTCGTTCGACAAGCTCAAGCGCGGGTCGCCGCTGCTCAAGACCGAGGCGGTCGAGGTGTACGGCATGCATTATCTGCCGCTGACGACTTTCCTGTGGGGAATGACCCCCGCGATGACCGCGCTCGTCGGGCACGACCTTCGCCCGACCTATTGCTATTTCCGCATGTACCGCGAAGGCGACCTCTGCTTCATCCATTCGGACCGGCACGCCTGCGAGCATAGCCTGTCGCTGCTCCTCGCGGCGAGCGACGGCAAGCCGTGGCCGCTCGAGGTGGGGTCGCAGCATATCGACACCCCGCGCCAGCGCGCCGACCCCGATTTCGGGGGCGAAGCCTATGACTCGGTGCCGATGCGGCCCGGTGACGCCGTTCTCTATCAAGGCGTCCACCGCGCCCATGGCCGCCTGATGCCGAACCCCAATCGCTGGTCGGCGCATCTCTTCCTCCACTGGGTCGATCCCGCCGGCCCCTATGCCGATCAGGCGTTCGAGGGGATGAAGATTCCGGCGACCGAAACGCTCGCGATGGAACGGGACTGAGCCATGGCGGCGCATCCGCTTGACCGGCCGGTCTGGAGCATGCTGACCGGACGGCAGGCGCATCTCGCCGAGGGGGATGCGCGGGCGGTGCGGATCGATCGCGGTTATGGCGTCTTTGGTGCCGCCGCCGATACCGGCAGTGACGCGCAAGTTGCGCTCGCGGCGCTTGTTCCCGACGAGGGCGAAATCTGGATCGTCGAAGGCGAACCCTGGCCGGTTCCCGCCGGAACGCGGGAGGTGAAGCGCGCCATACTCACGCAGATGGTTGCGGAGGGCGCCCCGCCCGCGCCGCGCGATGCCGAACCCGCGATCCTCCTGCTCGGCGAGGACGACGCCCCCGAAATGGCGGCGCTCGCCGAGCACGCTAAGCCCGGACCTTGGGGCGCGAAAACGCACCGTTACGGCCCCTTTTTCGGGATCCGAGATAACGGCCGGCTGCTTGCTATGGCGGGCCAACGCATCCTTGTCCCCGGCATGGCCGAGGTCAGCGGCGTGTCGACGTGGGAGGATTGCCGCGGTCGCGGACTTGCACGCGCGCTGATCGGCCATGTCATGCGCGAAATGGTCGCGCGCGGCGAGCAGCCCTTCCTTCACAGCTATGCCGATAATGCGGGCGCGATCGCGCTCTATGAATCGCTTGGCTTTCGCATCCGGCGCGAGGTGCATGTGCTGGCGATCGCGAAATGATGAACCGGCGCGAACATATCGCCGCGCTGCTCGCGATGGCCGCCGCCTTGCTCCCCGTCACAAAACTGCGCGCTCTGGAGGCAAAGATGGAAGACGCCGACCCCCAATATGGCCTGCTCGGCCAGATGATGGCGCAGCCGGGGCAGCGTGCCGCGCTGACAGCGATATTGTCCGAAAGCACCGGCACGATGCCCGGCAATATCGCCTATCTGATCGGCGAGGATAGCGCGAACCCCGACGCAATCTGGATCGTCGAACTGTGGGACAGCAAGGAGGCGCACGCCGCCTCGCTGAAACTCCCCGCGGTGCAGGACGCGATCAAAAAGGGTCGCCCGCTAATCGCAGGATTTGGTACTCGCGCCGAGTTCAAGCCGGTGGCAAAGACCGGTGCATGACCGAAATCGAATCCCTGTCGCAGGCCGACGCCGCCAATGAATTGATGCGGCTCGCGAAGCAGATCGCCTATCACAGCAAACGCTATCACGCCGAAGATGCGCCCGAGATTTCGGACGCCGATTATGACGCGCTCGTTCGCCGCAACAACGACCTCGAAGCCGCCTTTCCGGCGCTGATCCGCGCCGACAGCCCGAACAAATCGGTCGGCGCCGCGGTCGAGGCGTCGCCGCTCGCCAAAGTCACCCACGCGCAGCGGATGATGAGCCTCGACAATGCCTTTTCGGGCGAGGATGTCGAGGAATTCGTCGCGCGCGTGCGGCGCTTCCTGAACCTGCCAGGCGACGCGGTCGTTGCGCTGACCGCCGAAGACAAGATCGACGGCCTGTCCTGCTCGCTTCGCTACGAAAAGGGCAGGCTGGTGCAGGCCGCGACGCGCGGCGACGGCAGCGTCGGTGAGGATGTGACCCCGAACGTCGCCACCATCGCCGACATTCGGCAGGAGTTGAACGGCGCCGCGCCCGACGTCTTCGAGATCCGCGGCGAAGTCTATATGGCGAAGGCCGATTTTACGGCGCTCAACGAACGATTGATGGAAGAGGGCCGGGTGCTCGCCGCGCAGCGCGAGCAAGAGTTCGATCCCGCGACCGTCCGCCAGTTCGCGAACCCGCGCAACGCCGCCGCGGGTTCGCTGCGCCAGAAGGACGCCAGCGTGACCGCCTCGCGCCCGCTGCGCTTCCTCGCGCACGGCTGGGGCGAAGTCAGCACACTCCCCGCCGAAACCCAATATGACGTGATGAAGCAGATCGAACGCTGGGGCGCCCCGGTGTCGCCGCTGCTGAAGCGTTTCGAGAGCGTCGCCGATATCCTCGCCCATTATGCCGAAATCGAGCGTCGCCGCGCCGACATGGATTACGACATCGATGGCGTCGTCTACAAGGTCGACAGCCTCGCCTGGCAGCAACGCCTCGGCTTTGTCGCGAAGGCGCCGCGCTGGGCGATCGCGCATAAATTCCCCGCCGAACGTGCGCAGACGACGCTCGAAGCGATCGATATCCAGGTCGGCCGCACGGGCAAGCTGACCCCCGTCGGCCGGCTCGTCCCCGTGACCGTCGGCGGCGTCGTCGTCTCGAACGTTACGCTCCACAACCGCGACGAGATCGGCCGCCTCGGCGTGCGCCCCGGCGACCGCGTCGTCATCCAGCGCGCTGGCGACGTCATCCCGCAGGTCGTCGAGAACCTCACCCGCGACGAGGATCGCGCCCCGTACATCTTCCCCGACCATTGCCCCGTCTGCAACAGCGAGGCGGTCGCCGAGGAAGGCGAGGTCGACGTCCGCTGCACCGGCGGCCTCATCTGCAACGCGCAGAAGTTCGAGCGCCTGCGTCATTTCGTTAGCCGCGGCGCGCTCGATATCGAGGGGCTGGGCGAAAAGAGCATCCAGGAGTTTCTTGACCTCGGCTGGCTCGACAAGGGCCCCGCCGACATCTTCCGGCTGAAAAGCCACCGTGCCGAGTTGCTCGGGCGCGAGGGGTGGAAGGAAAAGTCGGTCGACAATCTCTTCGCCGCGATCGAGGCCAAACGCGCGCCCGACGCGGGGCGCCTGCTCTTCGGGCTCGGCATCCGCCATGTCGGTGCGGTGACGGCGCGCGATCTGCTCAAGGGGCTGGGCGACATCGCGCTGCTGCCGGCAAAGGCGACCGGAATTCAGGCGTATCTCGACGCAAACCCGCAGGCCGAGGGCGAATCGGACGGCAAATTTACCGCGCGCAAGATGGAGGCGATCAAGGCGATCCTCGAAGTGCGCGCCGACGGCATCGGCCCGGCGGTGGCCGAGGCGCTCGGCGATTTTTTCCACGAACCGCACAATCGCGATCTGTGGGACGATCTCCTCTCCGAGGTGTCACCGCCGCGCTATGTCGTCGAAACCCGCGAGAGCGAGGTTTCGGGCATGACGGTGGTTTTCACGGGCAAGCTCGAGACGATGAGCCGCGACGAAGCCAAGGCGCAGGCCGAAGCGCTCGGCGCCAAGGCTGCGGGCAGCGTGAGCGCCAAGACCGATCTGGTCGTTGCCGGACCGGGAGCGGGGTCGAAGCTCAAACAGGCGAGCGCGCTCGGAATCAAGGTCATCGACGAGGCCGAATGGGCAGAGATTGTCGCGGCGGCGGGGTAAGTGATACCATTTCGTCACCCCGGACTTGATCCGGGGCCTGCCTTTCTCGAAGGAGTAAAGGCGGATGCCGGGTCAAGCCCGGCATGACGACTAAGAGGATCGTGATATGCCGTGCGCCTCATCACAGACGGCGCGGCGAAAATGCTGTGAGGGGACCACATGGCAAAGCGTGATTATCTGAACAATCTGATGCGCGATCTCGAATCGCATACCGAAGTGCGACGCTTCGGCAGCGGCTGGCTGTCGGGTTTCTTCGGTCTGCTCTTCGCGATCGCGGGCTTCTTCATGGTGATCGCGCTGCGCTTTCCCGACTGGTTCGCGACCCCCGAGCTCGAAATCATCAAGCATTGGGGCGGTTTCCGCGGCCTCGTCCACGCGATCCTGCTCGTCAGCTACGGCCTGTCGTTGCTCAGCCTGCTGCTGCGGCCGCGCAAGGTACTTGGCCTCACTGCACTGATGATCGGGCTCGCCGCGATCCTCGTCGGCGGCTCGAATGTGCAGCCGCAGGAGACGCGCGACTGGGGCATTTTCTTCGGGCTCGACTTCTTCGTCGTGAACCTGCTCGTCACCGGCTTCATGTTCGCGCCGCTCGAACGCGCTTTCCCGCATCGCCGCACCCAGCGCCTGTTCCGCACCGAATGGCGCGAGGATCTTTTCTATTATCTCGTCAGCACGATGTTCGTGCAGGTGCTCGGCTTCCTCGCGCTCGCGCCCTCGACGATCATCAACGAACACACCAGCAACTGGCAGGCGCTCCGCGCCGGGGTCGCCTCGCTGCCGTGGATCGTGCAGTTTCTGATCGTCGTCGTCGCGTCGGACATGGCGCAATATTTCTTCCACCGCACCTTCCACCGCTACCCTTTCCTCTGGGGGTTCCACGCGGTGCACCACAGCGCGAAGTCGATGGACTGGCTCGCGGGGTCGCGGATGCATTTCGTCGAGATCATCCTGCTGCGCTCGATCACCTCGCTGCCGCTTTTCACCCTGGGGTTCGCGCCGTCGGTGATGCAGGCCTATATCGGCTTCGTCTATGTCTGGTCGTCGCTGCTCCACGCCAATGTCGGGGGCAATTTCAACCGGCTCGGACACTGGATCGCGACCCCGCGCTTCCACCACTGGCATCACGGGCTGGAGCGCGAGGCGTTCGACGTCAATTTCGCGATCCATTTCCCGTGGATCGACAAATTGTTCGGCACCTTCCATCTGCCCAAGGACCGCTGGCCCGAAAATTACGGCATCCCCGAGGATGTCCCGCGCAGCTATTGGGGCCAATTCCTCTATCCGTGGACGCGCACCGGCAAGAAGACCGACGAGACGCCGGCCGAATAGCCTTGGGGGCGGAATAGGGCGATCTGTCCGCTTGCCAGCCCGGCACGCGCGTCATAAGGCGCGGTTCGTGGGCCTGCTCGCCGCCTTTCGCCGTCCCGGCCTATTGCTGCTTTTGCCGCTGTTGCTCGCGCTTGCTGCGCGGGTGCTCGTCGCGCCGGGCTGGATGATCGAAAGCGATGCCGGCGGGTCGATCACCGTGCGCATCTGTTCGGACCCCGCCAACCCCGGCGGCACGATGACGATCGAGTTCGAGAAGACGGGCGAAAAGGCCGGCGATCACAAGGCGGGCGAAGCGCAGCAACATTGCCCATGGGGCGCGCTTGCCAACGCGCCGATCGTGCCTGACGTCGCCGTGCTCGCCGCCGCACCGCTCGTCGCCGCACCCGTTCCCGCTCCGGCCCGCTCGCTCGGCTTCGCGCCGGGAATCGCCTCGCCGCTGCCGCCGAGTACCGGACCACCCGCCTTCGCCTGATCCAGACCCGACCGGCTGCCCGCGCTTTCGCGCGGTGCAGCCCGTGA
The DNA here is from genome assembly GCF_059415685.1 of Sphingopyxis sp. GW821-FHT10B01. Classification (NCBI taxonomy): domain Bacteria; kingdom Pseudomonadati; phylum Pseudomonadota; class Alphaproteobacteria; order Sphingomonadales; family Sphingopyxidaceae; genus Sphingopyxis; species Sphingopyxis sp. GW821-FHT10B01. Next base: position 46,247 of record NZ_JBWKNS010000004.1, read on the forward strand.
CTGCATTCAGCGAAGGAAAAATCATGAAAACCCGTATCCATGGGGCGGCGCCGTTGCTGGCGCTCGCCACCTGTCTCGTCGCCGCGCCCGTCCATGCCGAAGAGGCGGACGCGACCATCATCGTCACCGCGCCCACCGCCACCGACGCCGCCGAAGACCGCGCGTCGCGAACCCCCGGCGGCACCGATGTCGTTTCGTACCAGGACTATGCCGACAAATCGGTCGTCAGCTTGCGCGACACGCTCGCCTTCTCGCCCGGCGTCTATCTCCAGCCGCGTTACGGGCAGGAGGTTCGTCTCTCGATCCGCGGTTCGGGTCTCTCGCGCGGCTTTCACATGCGCGGGCTGACGCTGTTGCAGGACGGGGTGCCGATCAACCTCGCCGACGACAATGGCGATTTCCAGGAACTCGAACCGATCTTCTTCGACCATCTCGAAGTGTATCGCGGCGCCAACGCGCTGCGCTTCGGGTCGGGCACGCTCGGCGGCGCGATCAACGGTGTGACCCCGACGGGGCGCACCGCAGGGGGCGTCTATCTGCGCGCCGACGTCGGTAGCTTCGACAGCGTGCGCGGGCTTGTCTCGGCGGGCGTCGCAACCGACCGCGTCGACGCATGGGGCGCGATCAGCGCCGACACTTCGGACGGCGACCGCGATCATGCCAAGCGGCGCAGCCTGCGCTTTCAGGGCAATGTCGGGCTGAAGCTGAGCGACGTGGTCGGCACGCGCTTCTATGCGAGCGTCAACAACATCGACCAGCAGCTCCCCGGCGCGCTGACGCGGGCCGAGGCGCTCACGACCCCGCGCAAGGCCAATGCCGGCGCCATCGCGGGCGATCAGGGGCGCGACATCGACTCGCTCCGCCTCCAGAACCGGACGACCTTCGACTGGGGCGCGCTGACCCTCGACGTCGGCGGCTTCGTCAACGCGAAGTCGCTGCATCATCCGATCTTCCAGCTCATCGACCAGAAGTCGGTCGATATCGGCAGCTTCTTCCGCGCCGATTACGCCGCGGGGCCCGTCGAGGTCACCTTCGGCGGCGAGATCCGCCGCGGCACCACCGACGCGCGGCAGTTCGTCAACAACGGCGGCCGGCGCGGCGCGCTGACCTTCGACGCCGACCAGAAGGCGCAGACCGCGACGCTCTATGGCGAGGTGCGCGTGCGGCCGGTCGCGGCGTTGACCCTGATCGCGGGCGGCGTCTATGCCGACGGCTGGCGCAAGCGGCACGTCAATGTCTCCAGCACCCCCGCGACCGACGGGCGGATCGACTTCGACGCCTTCTCGCCCAAAGTCGGCCTGCTGTTCGAACCCGCCGCCAATATCCAGATCTTCGCCAACTACAGCCGCTCGGCCGAATTCCCCGGCTTCGGCGAGGTCTTCCAGACGATCGGCACCCCGCCGACGAGCACGGTGGTTTCGGACATCCGCCCGCAGCGTGCGTGGACCGCCGAGATCGGCACGCGCGGCAAGCTCGGTTTCGCAAGCTGGGACCTCGCCGTCTACCGCTCGACGCTGAAGGGCGAGCTGCTCCAGTACACGACCAACAGCAACATTCCCGCCGCGACCTTCAACGCCAACCGCACGCTGCATCAGGGGATCGAGGCGGGGCTCGACCTCGCCCCGACCGGCTGGCTGCGCTTGCGACAGGTCTACACCTACAGCGACTTCCGCTTCCGGAACGACGCGCAGTTCGGCGACAATCGCCTGCCGGTCGTCCCGCGCCATGCCTATCGCGCCGAACTCCGCCTTGGCACCGACGCGCTCCATATCGCGCCGAACCTCGAATGGGTCCCCGATGGGCCCTTCGCCGATTATCGCAATCAGGTGCGCACGCCGGGCTATGCGCTGATCGGTATCACCGGCGGCGCGACGATCGCCAAGGGGGTCGACGCTTTTGTCGACGTCCGCAACATCACCGGCAGACACGCGATCGGCGACATCAGCGCGGCGATCGCCGTCACGCCCGCATCGGCGATCTATTATCCCGTCGAGCGCCGTGCGGTCTCCGCCGGCATCCGCGCGCGCTTCTAGGAGGACAGGGGATGGCCGACATCAACCGGATTCCGCTCTACCGCACGATCTGGCGCTGGCATTTCTATGCCGGGCTGTTCGTCATCCCCTTCATCCTTGTCCTGTCGGCGACCGGCGCGGCCTATCTGTTCAAGCCGCAGATCGACCGGTGGGAGGAGCGCGCCTGGCGCGGCCTTCCTACGGCGGGCGCGGTCGATGCCGATGCACAGGTCGCCGCCGCGCTCGCGGCCAATCGCGGAGCGAGCTTCCATTATTACCGCATTCCCGAAGCGCCGGGGGATGCGGCGATCGTTCATATCGGCCTGCCCGGCGGCACGATGCACGACATCGCGGTTTCGCCCCAAGGCAATGTGATCGGCGCCGCCGACCCCGACCAGCGTATCTCGGCGTGGCTGTCGCGCATTCACGGCACCTTGCTCATCGGCCGCACCGGCCGCCTGCTCGTCGAGCTCGCGGCAAGCTGGGCGATCGTGATGATCCTGACCGGCCTCTATCTCTGGTGGCCGCGCGGGCGCGGTGCCGCAGGAATGGTCTGGCCGCGCCTGTCGCTCGGCGGCCGGACCGCGCTGCGCGACCTCCACGCCGTGACCGGCTTCTGGGTCTCGGGGCTTGCGCTCGTCCTGCTCTTCACCGCGCTGCCATGGACCGAGGTCTGGGCGAGCGGGCTGCGCACCGTCCGCGCCGAAATGGGCTGGGTGTCGGGGGTGCAGGACTGGAAAGGCGGCGCCGATCCGCACGCGGCGCATAACCATAGCGCGATGATGGCCACGGAACCCGCCGGACCGCCCCCGCGCGCGCGCCTCGAATATATCGTGCTTCGCGCGCGCACCGAACATATGCCCGCCCCCGCGATTATCCAGCCGCCCGGCGCGCCCAACGCCTTCGGCCCGCCCAACGGCCATGTCTGGACGCTGACGACGCTGACCCAGAACCGCCCGCTGGTCCGCAAGGTCAGCTACGATCCCGAAACCAGTCTCGAAGTCGCGCGCAGCGGTTTTGCCGGGAAACACGCGATCGACCGCGCCGTCGGTTATGGCATCGCGTGGCACGAGGGGCAGCTGTTCGGTCTCGCCAACCAGTTGATCGGCGTCGCCACCGCGCTCGCGCTGTTCACGCTCGCCATCTCGGGCTTCCTGATGTGGCGCCGCCGCAAGCCCGGCGAAGCGCTCGGCGCCCCGCCACACCCGCGCGACCCCGCAAAGCTCAGGGGCGTTGCGGCGCTGATCCTGATCCTCGCCGCGCTTCTCCCCTTGCTCGCCGCCTCGCTGATCCTGCTCTGGATCGCCGAACGCCTGATTCTGCCGCGCCTCCCGCGTACCGCACGCTGGCTTGGCGTTGCGGCGAAGGCAAAGCCGCGCCTATAGTCACGGCATGACCCGCATCCTCCACCTGTTCGCTGCGCTTGTCGCCCTGCTGCTGGCTCCGGCAGCGATGGCGCAGGAGCGCGGCCCGGTGGTGCTCGCGGCGGCGAGCCTGCAGGAATCGCTGACCGATGCAGCCAATGCCTGGGCCGCCAAAGGCCACGCCAAACCCGTCCTCTCTTTCGCTGCCTCGTCCGCCCTCGCGCGGCAGGTCATTGCGGGCGCCCCCGCCGACCTGTTTCTCTCGGCCGACGAGGAATGGATGGACGCCGTGGCAAAAGCCGGGCTGCTGCGCCCCGGCACGCGCACGACCTTGCTCGGCAACCGGCTCGTGCTGATCGCCCCCGCATCGAGCAAGGTCCGGCTGACCCCGGCGCGCGGGTTTCCGCTCGCAAAGGCGCTCGGCACCGGTCGCCTCGCGCTCGCCGATCCCGACGCGGTGCCCGCGGGCAAATATGCGAAAGCGGCGCTGAGCGCGCTCGGCGTCTGGGCCGGCGTCGCCGCCAAAATCGCGCCCGCCGAAAATGTCCGCGCCGCGATGGCGCTCGTCGAACGCGGCGCGGCGCCGCTCGGCATCGTCTACGCCACCGACGCACGCGCCTCGAAAACGGTTCGCATCGTCGGGACATTCCCTGCCGGAAGCCATCCGCCGATCCGCTATCCGGTTGCGGTGTTGAAAGGGTCGCGCAACAAGGACGCCGCCGCCTTCCGCGTCTTTCTCCTCTCGAAACAGGGCCGCGCGATCTTCGCGCGCCACGGCTTCCCGGCCCCTTGATGCTCTCTGCCGAAGAGTGGGGGATCGTCGCGCTGTCGCTGAAGGTCGGCGGCGTCGCGGTGCTCGCCACGCTGCCGATCGCCTTCGCGCTTGCATGGCTGCTCGCGCGCTACCGCTTCCCCGGCCGCGTCGTCCTTGATGCGCTCGTCCACCTGCCGCTGGTCCTGCCGCCCGTGGTCACCGGCTGGCTGCTGCTGATCGCCTTCGGCCCGTTCGGCCCCGTCGGCCGCTGGCTCGAAAGCTGGTTCGGGGTCAGCCTCATGTTTCGCTGGACCGGCGCGGCGCTCGCCGCCGCGATCATGGCGCTGCCGCTGATGGTGCGCGCGATGCGGCTGTCGATCGAGGGCATCGACCGCCGGCTCGAAGGTGCGGCGCGGACGCTCGGCGCCGGACGATGGCACTGCTTCCGGACGATCAGCCTGCCGCTCGCGTTCCCCGGCGTGCTCGCTGCGCTCGTCCTCGGTTTCGCGCGCTCGATCGGCGAGTTCGGCGCGACGATCACCTTCGTGTCGAACATTCCGGGCGAGACGCGCACCTTGCCGCTCGCCATCTATTCGGCGCTGCAGGTTCCGGGCGGCGAAGCGATGGTCACGCGGCTCGCGCTGCTGTCGGTTGCGCTGTCGCTCGGCGCGCTTGTCCTCTCCGAATGGCTGGTGCGGCGCACCCATGCGGGAAGGCGCGGCCATGGCGATTGATATCGACGTCGAAAAACGGCTCGGCGAACGGAGTGTCGCGGCGCGTTTCACCGCGGGGCAGGGGGTGACCGCGTTGTTCGGACCGTCGGGGGCGGGCAAGACCAGCATCCTCAATATGGTCGCCGGGCTGCTGAAACCCGACCGCGGGCACATCCGCATCGGCGAACGAACCTTGTTCGGAACCGGCATCGACTTGCCGCCCGAGGCGCGCCGCGTCGGCTATGTCTTTCAGGACGGCCGCCTGTTCCCGCATCGCCGCGTCCGCGCGAACCTCCTCTACGGCCACAATCTCGCCGACCCCGCCGACCGCTGGATGACCTTCGACGAAGCCGTCCGCTTTCTCGGCATCGGCGATCTGCTCGACCGCTGGCCGCACACGCTGTCGGGGGGCGAGGCGCAGCGCGTGGCGATCGGCCGTGCCTTGCTCGCCGGTCCCGAAATTCTCCTGATGGACGAACCGCTCTCGTCGCTCGATGCCGCGCGGCGCGGCGGTATCATGACGGTGATCGAGCGGATTCGCGACGAACTCAAACTGCCGATCCTTTACGTCAGCCATGACCGCGCCGAGGTCGACCGGCTGGCGACCTCGGTGGTACCGCTCGATGGGTGAAGTTTCATCTGAAACCATTTTATGCTAGAAGGTCGGGAATGGAAAACCCGTTGACCCATGTCCACGACACGCCGCCGCCTGGCGCCGCGGCCGACTGGACGATTTCGCAAAATTGGGACGCCTTTACCGCCGACGAACATATGATGTGGGACCGCCTGTTCGCGCGCCAGTCGGGCATGCTGCCCGGCCGCGCCGCCGACGCCTTCCTGCGCGGGATCGACGTGCTGCGCCTCGAAAAGCCGGGCATCCCCGATTATCGCGAGCTCAACGCGCGGCTGATGGCCGCGACGGGGTGGCAGGTGATCGCGGTGCCGGGGCTCGTTCCCGACGAGGTCTTTTTCGATCATCTCGCAAACCGGCGCTTTCCCGCGGGCAATTTCATCCGCACGCCGCAGCAGCTCGATTACCTCGAGGAACCCGACGTCTTCCACGACGTCTTCGGCCATGTCCCGATGCTCGCCGACCCGGTGTTCGCCGACTATATGGTCGCCTATGGCGAAGGCGGGCTGCGCAGCCTGAAATTCGACGCGCTGAAACAGCTCGCGCGGCTTTATTGGTACACGGTCGAATTCGGGCTGATCCGCGAAGCTGGGGCCTTGCGCATCTACGGCGCCGGCATCGTCTCCTCCTATGCCGAAAGCGTCTTCGCGCTCGATAGCGACAGCCCGAACCGCATCGGTTTCGACCTCGCGCGCGTGATGCGGACCGATTACCGGATCGACGATTTCCAGCAGAATTATTTCGTCATCGACAGCCTCGACCAGCTGCTCGATACCACGGTGAACACCGATTTCGCGCCGCTCTACGGCGAAAATTCCGCGCTGCCACCGATTCCGATCGCCGACATTTTGCCCGGCGACGAAGTGATCACCCATGGTACGCAGGAATATGCGACAGCGAAGGCCTGATATTGACCGCAATCCCTGATGGCGGCTCGGCTATAGGCGCGCCGCAGCAGTTGACGTGCGGGAATGGTCACAGTCCGGTTCAGGGCGACCAATGAAATCGCAATGAATCTGGAAACTTTCCGTATGATTCGGATGAATGAGAAAGCCGGAGGCGATCAAGGCGGCGCGGACGGAATCGACGATTTTGGCATGCTTGTCGTAAAGGATTCTCTGGACCCGGATGGGCGTAAAAACGCCCAAAGGTAAAAACCTCAGCCTCTTTCCATTTATCTCGACCGAAACATCGATATGTGTGCCGTCGATGTCGTGCCCGTTCGCGCCGAATATCGGGCCGATCTCGTTGCGGCGGTGCGGAAACAGGATTGTGAATGCCAGGATTCCGCCGGCTCTGAACAAAATACGCAGCCGTCCCAGATGCGATTTTTTTGGCTCATAGCCGCGCGTCAAAATAAGCCGAACCCCGTCGGGCAGCATCGCGCAGGCACATTGGAGGGCATGATAGGCGCGCTCATCGACCGTGACATACGTCGATGGCCAGCGGGGAACCATCCGGACACTGGACAGCATTTCCATGGACTTGTCCTTTCGAGCGTCGTTGGGGCCGAGCCTCTCACCAACTCCCGAACGTCGCGTCCGACGGGCTCGCACGGTGGAAGGCGCGCTCCTTGCGGCGCCAGCCATAGCGGCGGCGCTTGATCAGCAGCAGGCACGGCCATTGGTCGCTCCCCTCGCGCGCGATCGGGCGGAACCCCTGCGCGCGATAGGCGGCGAGCACCGGCTCCATCTGGCGCGCGATGAGGCCCGCGAGGATGACATGGCCGCCGGGCGCGGTCGCCGCGGCGATATCCGGGGCCAGCGTGATCAGTGGCCCTGCAAGGATGTTCGCGATGACCAGATCATAGGGTGCGCGATGGCGGATCGCCGGATGGTCCGTCCCCGGTGCCACCGCGAGCGCGAGGCCGCCGCCGCCGCGGCCAAGCGGCACGCCGTTTATCTCCGCATTGTCGCGCGTGACGAAAATGCTCGCGGGATCGATGTCCGACGCGATTGTCTTCGCGCGCGGCCACAACGCCATTGCGGCGAAGGCGAGCAGGCCTGTTCCGGTACCGATATCGGCGATGTTGCGGGGGCTTGCGCCGGCCCGCGCGAGCCGGTCGAGCATTGCCAGGCATCCCGCGGTCGTGTCATGGCCCCCGGTGCCGAACGCCTGGCTCGCGTCGATCAGGAAAGCGGTTGCGCCCGCAGGGACGCGGTCGGCATAGCTGCTCGTGTGGACAAAAAAGCGGCCGGCCTGCACGGGTTCGAGGCCCTGCTGGCTCAGTGTGACCCAATCCTCTTCGGGTAACTTCTCGACAACGGGCTTTTTGCCCTTCGCGCTCGGGATCAGCGCCTGCAACATCTTGAGCAGCGCGGTGCTCGGTTTTTCCTCGACATAGGCATCGAGCTGCCATTCGCCCGCATCCTCATCGATCTCGCGCGTCACGACCACCGGGGCTTCGGGCGCCCCATCGAGTTGCGGCACATCGCCCGACAAGGCTTCGGCTTCGTCGCGGGTGCAGGGGAGGGAGACGATCCAGCTCATGGTCTAGCGCACATAGCTCGCGCCATTCACATCGAGCACCGCGCCCGTCATCGATGCCGGCGCGTCGAGCGCGCACCAGCGCGCCATTTCGCCCACTTCCTCAGGCCCCGCGACACGGCCCAGCGGAATATCGGCGAGCAATTTGTCGCCGCCGCGGCTCGCGAGATAATCGTCGGCCATCCCCGTCATTGTAAAGCCGGGGCAGATCGCAAAGGCGAGGATGCCGTCCTTTGCATAGGCGCGTGCGATCGTCTTGGTCATCGCGACCATGCCCGATTTCGAGGCCGCATAATGCCAGTGCGCGGGGCTGTCGCCGCGGTACGCCGCGCGGCTCGCGATGTTGACGATGCGGCCGGGAGCGCCGCGTTCGTGCCAGTGCAGCACCGCATGGCGGCACAATTGCGCGCTCGCGGTCAGATTGACCTGCATCGTGCGGTTCCAGTTCGCGAGCCAGTCGGCGTTGGGACCGCCCAGCGGATTGGCTTCGAACACCCCGGCGTTGTTGATCAGCACGTCGATGCGGCCGTCCAGCCGGTCGAGGCTCGCCTGCCACAGCCGGTCGGGGGTGGCGGGGTCGGACAGGTCGCCGTCGGCGCTCGACAGCGCGACGACCTTGGCCGCCTCGGTGGCGAGGGCGCCGGCGATCGCCGCGCCAATGCCGCGGCTCGCGCCGGTGATCAGGATATGCGTGCTCATGCTCCCGCCTTAGGCAGCGGGGCAGGGCTTGCCAAGCGCGCGGCGCGACGGCGTCAGGCCACCCGGCGGCTGAACTCGCTCGCGGCTAGCTCCAGTTGCTGCAAGCGCCCGCCCATCTTGGCGAATTCCTGGCTCAGCACGCTGATCTCGCTCGCCACCATCCCCGAATCGTTGCGGATGCTCGCGATCGTCGACGACATCGAATCGGCGGCAAGCGCGGTTTCGTCGACCGCGGCGGTGATCGAGGTGACCGTCTGCGCCTGCGCGTCCATCGCGTCGCGGATGCGCTGCGCCGACTGCTGGACCTCGACGATTGTCTGCTGGATCGACTGGTTCGCCGAAACCGACCCGCGTGTCGCCTGCTGGATCGCGGTGATCTTGCCCGCGATATCGTCGGTCGCGCGCGCGGTTTCGTTGGCGAGGCTCTTCACTTCCTGCGCGACGACGGCAAAGCCGCGCCCCGAATCGCCGGCACGTGCCGCTTCGATCGTGGCGTTGAGGGCGAGGAGGTTGGTCTGGCCCGCGATCTCGCGGATCAGGCCGAGGATGGACTCGATCGATTCGGCGTGGTGCGACAGCGTTTCGGACATCGCGACAGCTTCGCCCGCCTGTTCGGATGCGCGCGTCGCGACGCTGGCCGATGCTTCGACCTCGCTGCGCGCATCCTCGATCGCGCGGATCAGGCCCGCGGCGGTGGAGGCGGCTTCGCGCATCGCCATCGCCGATTGTTCGGACGCGGCGGCGACTTCGCTCGTCTTGGCGATCATGCCCTTTGCCGCCTGGTCGGCCGACGCCGCCTGCCGGGCGAGCTGTTCGCGCACGCCGTCGGTGTCCTGCACCAGCGACGCGATCGAGCGGTCGAAATCGCCCGCGAGCGTCTGCCGCTCGCCGGAAATTACGGCGCGGTCGAGCTTTTTGGCGTAGCGGTGCATGATGTCGAATTCGAGCAGGGCGAGGCGGTTGATCGCGCTCGTCAGCCGCGCCAGCCGTTCGGCATCGCCCATGCACGCCTCGACGACATATTCGATGGTCAGCCGCTGGCTTTCGGCGATGCACGACATCACCGAGGCAAGCGGCAGCTTGACGCGCCGCGCCATATGGGCGTTCTGGCACGCGATCGTCGCGACCTCCTGGCCCGCCGCGTCGGCATATTTGGTCACCGTGTGGCGTGCGCTGCCGCGGATATAGGATTCGAGCAATTCGCCCTCGACGCGGCGGTCGACCGTGGGCAGCGCGTTGAACGCGGTCCAATAGGCCGCCGCGATCGCGTCCTCGCGGCCGGCGATGATATTGTGAATCTCGGCGGCATGAGCGGCCAGCCGCCCGTCGAGGTCGTAAAAGGGGAAGCGATCGGCCATCGGCACCGGATCGATCTGCTGCTTATGAATCGGATTTTCCTTCACCATGATCCTGCTTCCCTGATCGATCCCCGTAAGACGTGCGGGGATCTGCCGCCTGCATGCGTCGGCTAAACTGGTGAACGGGATATGCGGTGGAAGTGGTAAATTCGCCGTTAACCCGGCGCCGGAGTCTTGCCCTCGACGCTGCCCGCCGGGCGGGGCACCGGATAGCCCTCGAACGCCTTGATCGTGCGCAGCGCAAAGGCGCTGTGCATCGCCGCGACCCCGGGCAGGCGCGACAGGCAGTGACGGTGCAACCGGTCGAAATCGGCGACGTTGCGCGCCGCGACGCGGAGGCGATAGTCCGACGCGCCCGACAGCAATTGGCATTCGAGGATTTCGTCGAAGCTCTTCACCGCACTCTCGAACGCGGTCAGCGCTTCCTCGCTCTGCGACGTCAGGCTGATGTCGACGAACACGTCGAGCCCGAGGCCGATGCTCTCGGGGTTCAGCCGCGCGGTATAGCCGGCGATGATCCCCGCCGCCTCGAGCGCGCGGATGCGCCGGTGGCACGCCGACGCCGACAATCCCACCGCTTCGCCCAATTCGGCGGCGGGGCGCGGGCCTTGCCGCTGCAGCAAGTCGAGCAACTTGACGTCGATCCGGTCAATCATTGTGCGTCCTTGGTCCATCCCACGCAAAAATCGTGCGCGTTTGTCGCGAAAGCGGGACGGATATGCAAGCACCTCGCGCGCCGAAACTGCTATATGCGCAGCATGGAGTCCGCGGCGACGCAATGGCGCGACCGGCGGCGACGATATGGAGAGCGAAGCATGATCATCGGCACCCCCAAGGAAATCAAGAATCACGAATATCGCGTCGGCCTGACCCCCGAAAGCGCACGCGAACTGCACGTCCACGGCCACCGCGTGCTCGTCCAGACCGGCGCCGGCGCAGGCATCGGCGCGCACGACCGCTATTATGTCGAGGCCGGCGCCGAGATCGTCCAGACCGCCGAAGAGATTTTCGCGCAGTGCGACATGGTGGTGAAGGTCAAGGAACCCCAGCCCGTCGAGCGCGCGATGCTGCGCGAAGGGCAGATCCTCTACACCTATCTCCACCTCGCGCCCGATCCCGACCAGACGCGCGACCTGATGAAATCGGGCGCGGTGTGCATCGCCTATGAAACCGTCACCAGCCCGCATGGCGGTCTGCCGCTGCTCAAACCGATGAGCCAGGTCGCGGGGCGCATGTCGATCCAGGCCGGCGCGACCGCGCTCGAGAAAGCGCACGGCGGCCGCGGCGTGCTGCTCGGCGGCGTCCCCGGCGTCGCGCCGGGCAAGGTGTGCATCATCGGCGGCGGCGTCGTCGGCTTCAACGCCGCGCAGATGGCGGCGGGCCTCGGCGCCGACGTCACCATCCTCGACCGCGACCCCGAAGTGCTCGAACGCGTCGGCACCTTTTTCGAGGCGCGGGCCAAGACGCGCTTCTCGAACCGCGCCAACCTCGCCGAATGCGTCGCCGAAGCCGACCTCGTCATCGGCGCGGTGCTGATCCCCGGCGCCGAAGCGCCCAAGCTCGTCACGCGCGACATGCTCGGCACGATGCAGGCGGGATCGGTGCTCGTCGACGTCGCGATCGATCAGGGCGGCTGCTTCGAGACCAGCCATGCGACGACCCACGCCGACCCCACTTATGTGGTCGACGGCATCGTCCATTATGCGGTCGCCAACATGCCCGGCGGGGTCGCGCGCACCAGCACCTATGCGCTCAACAATGTCACCCTGCCGCACGCGCTGCGCATCGCCGATCTCGGCTGGAAAGAAGCACTCCGCCGCGACGTGCATCTTTCACAGGGCTTGAACGTATGGAATGGTAAGGTAACGTTCGAAGCCGTGGCGGAAGCCATTGGAACCGAATATGTGCCTGTCGAACAGGCACTCGCCTGATAACAAGGACATAAGAGAGACGATGACCGACCAAGTGCCCCCGCCGCCGCACGACGACGAACAGGAAGAAAATGAAGTGCTGCGCGCCGCACGCGAGCGCCGCCAGCAACAGGAAGCGGCCGATGCGGCCGAAGCCGCGGACAAGGAAGCGGCCAAGGGCAATGGCAAGCGCGGCTGGAAAACGGCTGCGGCTGCCGGCATCGGTATCGGTTCGGCCGCCGTACTCGCCGCTTTGCTTTACGCGAACCGCGGCAAGATCAAGTGACGCATCGCCCCGCGCGCTGACCGTGCGCAGGAGATCGTCGCCCGGACCTGATCCGGGAACCGGAGGGCGGCCGCGTGCCGCCCTTTTTCTTGGGCGACGGGCGGCTTTGGGGTGGAAAGCGGACATCCGACATTGCTTTGGCGTAGGACAACTAGCCGCTATTTTTATCGATAAGATATGTTATTACATTGCGATGCCCGGCCGACCTTTCCGAACAGCGATGCTCTCCTTGCCACTCCTTCTGTGCGCATGCGAAGGTCAATGGGATGCTCAAGAGAAGGTGATGGAAGCACCGACAGACGGCGAGGAAAGCGTCTTGAACCTCTCCCTCGCAGACATGCGGGCGACGAATAGTTCCTGTCTTATCTCTACTGTAAGCCCAGCGGTGAGCGTTTTTTGGCCCGATGCGCTATTGTTCAATGGGGAGAGCAAGTTATTCCGCGCGGGCGATGCGCGGTTCGACGAAATAGCCATGGCATGGGCGCGTGCGAAACCCAAACGATCCGCGACATACCGGATACCCCGCCAAGCCTTGCAACTTGGATTCCGCATCATCGACGCCGCATCATCGGTACCCGGATGTCACGAACGCTTGACCCTGCGGTCGCCCCTTTTTGATGGCGATTTTGCGTTTGTAATCACTGACGTGCAGACCGCAGGTATCGCTGGGGGCGATTTTCGCATCAGCATATTTCAACGGAACAGAGATCAATGGCAAAGCGTCGCGTTTGGAAGCGCTCGCTGGGGACGCCCGATCATCTAGATATGGAACAACGGCAACGATCTGATGTCTGCAATCGGTCGATTGCGGTCATTCGGACGCGATCGGAGCCAATGACGGCTATGGGGTGGTGAACTGCCATTGCCTTTCGTCATCCCGGGCTTGACCCGGGACCCGCCTTCCTTGCCGACCGAAAGGCAAAGGCAGGCCCCGGGTCAAGCCCGGGGTGACGGTACCTATGTCCGCAACCGGTCCTTGGCCGCCATTCCCGACGCCCGGGTCGAGTGCGCATTCGGTGAGATGACGAAATAGGATCGGTGTCGCGGATAAAATCTTTCCTACATTGTACCCATATGGTTCATTCTGTCGGTTTCACTTCACCGAAAGGACGAATCGATGGACGCATCCGCTCCCAACCCCGCCGACATTCCCGCCCCCGGCAGCTACCGCTGGACGCCGCGGCTTCAGCGCGAATTTCTCGAACAGCTCGCCACCACCGGGTCGGTGAGGATCGCCTCTGCCATGGTGTGCATGTCGGCCGCGGCGGCGTATCAGCTCAAACAACGGCCGCAGGGCAAGGCATTCGCGCTCGGCTGGGCGGCGGCGGTGCTGATCGCGCGCGGGCGGCTTGCCGACGAATTGCTCGACCGCGCGATCTGGGGGATCGAGGAGATGACCGATCGCGGCAACCGCACCGAAATGGGGGCACAGACCACCAAGCGCCGCCGCCAGGATCCGCGGCTTGGGCTTGCGATGCTCGCACGGCTCGACCGCATGGTCGATGTCCGCGCGCGGGCGGGCGAGGAGATGTTCGCGCAGATCATCGCGGGCGACTGGGTGGGCTTTCTGTCGCTGTTCGACGTCGACGCCGAAAACCCCGATGCCGGGGGCCATGGCGCGGCGCTCGCCGTCTGGCTCGCGGCGCGCGACAACCGTGCCAACCCGCTCGCCAGCCTGTGGCGCGATAGCGCGATCGCGGATCAAGTTGCGCAGTTTTCCGGGGGTTTGGACGAAGAGGCCGAAAGCGAGCCGACCCCCGAAGAGGAGGCTGCGGCGATGACGATCTGGCATGACGACACAAGCGGTGAATGGCGCACCAACTTCCCGCCGCCGCCCGATTATATCGGGATCGAGGAGGGTGCATTCGGCGACGAAGGCTATGAACGCACCCTCGACGTCGCCGAGGAAGAGGCGTGGGAAGCGCAGCGTGAGGCCGCAATCGCCCCGCTGCGCAAAGCGGGCGAGATCGCGCGGCTGGCGTTCTTCGGATTGCCGGCGCCTGCGAACGATCCCGAACCCGGTGACGGCACAAAGGCGCGCAAATCGGCGAGCGGTTAACCCGCCCCCTCCTTCGTCATCCCCGCGCGGGCGGAGACTCGGCGAAGGAAGAATGAGCGCGGCCGCGCTCTGGCACAGCGCCGCAACTGGGGTTCCGCGTTCGCGGGAATGACGGCGATGGGGCCGGCCCCGCGCGAGGATGCCGCCCAAACCATCATGAATTAATCCCCTATGCTCCTAAGCAATTGCATATCGCGGCGGGAAGGCTTAACCGGCACCGCATCGACCGTTTAGAGTCAAGACAGGGCTGATATGGCTGGCAACGAACCGAGTGCGCGTCCGCGCTCCCCGCATCTGCAGGTATATAAATGGGGCCCCGCCATGGCGGTCTCGATCCTCCATCGCGCCAGCGGCGACGGCCTCGCGATCGTCGGCGCGGGGATGTTCCTCTGGTGGCTCGGCGCGATTGCCGCCGGTCCCGATGCCTATGCGGCGTTCGTCGCCTGCGTGTGGCACGACCCCAGCCCCGAAGTGGGCCTGTTTCACCAGATCACCAATATAGTGGGCAAGATCGTGCTGATCGGGCTGACCTGGGCCTTCTTCCAGCATCTCTTCTCGGGTCTGCGCCACTTCGTGCTCGATATCGGGGCGGGTTATGAACTCAAGACCAACAAACTCTGGTCGACCGTCGTGATTGCCGGCGGTGTGCTCGCGACCATCGCGACCTGGCTCTACATCTGCAAGGAGGCGCTCAATGGGTAACGGAACGCACCTTGGCAAAGTTCGCGGACTCGGCTCGTCAAAACATGGGTCGCAGCACTGGCTGCAACAGCGGCTGACCGCGCTGGCGAACATCCTGCTCGTCGGATTTCTCTTTGTCTCGCTCATCCGCCTGCCGCTCGGCGACCATGCCGCGGTGCACCGCTGGGCATCGGACCCGATGGTTGCGCTCGCGCTGATCCTGATGGTCGTCAGCGTCTTCTGGCATCTTCGCCTCGGGCTTCAGGTCCTGATCGAGGATTATGTCCACGGCGCGGCGCATCTGTTCGCGATCGTGCTGCTCAACTTGTACGCCATCGGCGGCGCGGCCTATGGCATCTTCGCCATCATCCGTATTGTATTGGCGCCCCTGTCGCCTGCGCCGGGGGGCATGTGACATGACCGAAGCCTATAAGATTATCGACCATATCTATGACACCGTCGTCGTCGGCGCCGGCGGATCGGGCCTGCGCGCCACGATGGGCAGCGCCGAAGCCGGCCTCAAGACCGCCTGCATCACCAAGGTGTTCCCGACGCGCAGCCACACCGTCGCGGCGCAGGGCGGCATCGCCGCCTCGCTCGGCAACAATTCGCCCGACCATTGGCAGTGGCATATGTACGACACCGTCAAGGGCTCCGACTGGCTCGGCGACCAGGACGCGATCGAATATATGGTGCGCGAAGCGCCGAACGCGGTTTACGAACTCGAACACGCCGGCGTGCCGTTCAGCCGCAATCAGGACGGTACCATCTATCAGCGCCCGTTCGGCGGCCATATGCAGAATATGGGCGAGGGCCCGCCGGTCCAGCGCACCGCCGCGGCGGCCGATCGCACCGGCCATGCGATGCTCCACGCGCTCTATCAGCAGTCGCTGAAATATGACGCCGACTTCTTCGTCGAATATTTCGCGCTCGACCTGATCATGGAAGACGGCGCGTGCCGCGGCGTGATCGCGATGTGCCTCGAGGATGGCAGCATCCACCGTTTCCGCAGCCAGGCGGTCGTGCTTGCGACCGGCGGTTATGGCCGCAGCTATTTCACCGCGACGTCGGCGCACACCTGCACCGGCGACGGCGGCGGCATGGTGCTGCGCGCCGGCCTGCCGCTTCAGGACATGGAATTCGTCCAGTTCCACCCCACCGGCATCTACGGCGCGGGTGTCCTCATCACCGAGGGCGCACGCGGCGAGGGCGGGTATCTCACCAACTCCGAGGGCGAGCGGTTCATGGAACGCTACGCCCCTTCGGCGAAGGATCTGGCGTCGCGCGACGTCGTGTCGCGTTCGATGGCGCTCGAAATCCGCGAAGGCCGCGGTGTCGGCCCGCACAAGGATCACATCTTCCTGCACCTCGATCATATCGATCCCGCGGTGCTCCACGAACGCCTGCCCGGCATTACCGAAAGCGGTAAGGTGTTTGCGGGCGTCGACTTGACGCGCCAGCCGCTCCCCGTTGTGCCGACGGTCCATTACAATATGGGCGGCATTCCCTGTAACTATCATGGCGAAGTCGTGACGCTCGGCAAGGACGGCCCCGACACCGTCGTCCCCGGCCTGTTCGCGGTCGGCGAAGCGGCGTGCGTGTCGGTCCATGGCGCGAACCGTCTGGGCTCGAACAGCCTGATCGATCTCGTGGTGTTCGGCCGCGCGACCGGGCATCGCCTCAAGGAAATCCTGACCCCCGGCGCGGCGCAGCAGCCGCTGCCCAAGGACAGCGCCGACCTCGCGCTTGGCCGTCTCGACCATTTCCGCAACGCCAATGGCGGCTCGCCGACCGCGGAAATCCGCCTCGAGATGCAGCGCGCCATGTCGGCGCACGCTGCGGTGTTCCGCACCGACGAGCTGATGGCCGAGGGCAAGGAAAAGCTGACCAAAACCTATCAGCGGATGAACGACGTCCATGTCACCGACCGCAGCTTGATCTGGAACACCGACCTCATCGAAACGCTCGAGCTCGACAACCTGATTTCGCAGGCGACGGTAACGATGCATTCGGCGTTCAACCGCAAGGAAAGCCGCGGCGCGCATGCGCACGAGGATTTCCCGAATCGCGACGACGCGAACTGGATGAAGCACACGATCAGCTGGTTCGACGGTTGGGGCGGCAAGGGCGGCGGCGTTCGCCTCGATTACCGTCCGGTTCACGAATATACGCTGTCGGACGACGTCGAATATATCAAGCCGAAGGCGCGGGTCTATTGATCCGCGCCGCGGCGGCTCTTTCCGATCGTTGATCGGGCCTATTTGCCGAAGATGCTCTCTATCGGATTGAGGTCGGAGAAGGGCACGTCAACATCCTGTCCCATGATCCACAATTTCTGGCACGCGATGGCAAAGAACATCAGCGCGATGGTCCAGACGATGAAGGTCTTGCGGGCGATCCAGCGCCGCTCGGCCTCGGCGGCTTTGGCGCGCGCTTTATAGTCGATGCCAAGCTCGCCCTCGAATTCGGCGACGAGTTGCGCACGGCGGGTACGCGAAATATTCGCGATACTCACGTCCGTGTGTCTGTCATCGCTTTTCGAGCGGCGGCGCGTCATGAAATCACCTTGCCCAGTTAGTCCTAGCTACCGGGTATAAAGCCCAGCCCCTGCCAATTGGTTAATCGGGCGCGATACCGACGAATTTGATCCGCGCCGCCGCGCCGCGCAGCAACGTCAGGTCGCGCCGCGGCCGGTCCAGAGCGGCGGCAAGCAGTTTCAGCACGGCCTCGTTTGCGGCGCCGTCGGCGGGGGGCGCGGTGACGCGGACCTGCACGGCGCCGTCGGTGATCGTCACCCCGTCGCGGCTGGCGCCGGGCGTCACCCGCACCTCGATTCGGCCCGGCGCTGCGATTTCGCGCAGCGCCTCGGTCAGCGCGGGGTCGGGCCGGTATTTCAGATGGTGACGACCAGCTTGCCGACCGCGCTGCGGTCGCCGAGCTTGGCGATCGCCTTGCCGCCATCGGCAAGCGCGAAGCTTTCGGTGACCCGCGGCTTGATCTTGCCCTGCTCCCACAGCTGGAACAGCCGCGCGATATTGGCGCGGTTGCGCGCCGGTTCGCGCATCACGAACGCGCCCCAGAACACCCCGGCGACGTCGCAGCTTTTGAGCAGCGTCAGGTTGAGCGGCAGGCGCGGGATGCCGGCGGGGAAGCCGACGACCAGATAACGGCCCTCCCACGCAATCGAACGCAGCGCGGGCTCGGCATAATCGCCGCCGACTGCGTCATAGATCACATTGGCGCCGTTCGGCCCGACCGCCGCCTTGAACTTTTCGGCGAGCGCCTTCGACGCATCCTTGTCGAACGGCTGATAGCCATAGACGACAACCTCGTCGGCGCCGGCCTGGCGTGCGATCTCGGCCTTGGCCTCGCTCGATACGCCCGCGACGACGCGCGCGCCGAATGCCTTGCCCAGCTCGACTGCTGCGATGCCGACTCCGCCCGACGCGCCGAGGACGAGCAATGTGTCGCCTTCCCCGATATGCCCGCGATCGACCAGCGCATGGATGCTGGTGCCATAGGTCATCAGCAACGACGCACCTTCGGCGAAGTCATGCGCTTCGGGCAGGTGATAGACATTATGCACCGAAACCGCGACGGCTTCGGACATTCCGCCGTTGCCGCAGCCTGCGATCACGCGGTCGCCGACCTTGAATTCCGTGACACCTTCGCCAACTTCGGCGACCAGCCCCGCGACTTCGCCGCCCGGCGCGAAGGGACGCTCGGGGCGGAACTGATATTTATCCTCGATGATCAGCACGTCGGGGAAGTTGACCGCGCAGGCCTTCACATCGATCACGATCTGGCCCTTGCCCGCGGCCGGGCGCGGCAGTTCGCCGAGCGTGAGCGTTTCGGGGCCGCCGGTTGCGGTCGACAAGAGAGCCTTCATCATCTTCTCCTCTGATGGTGTTTGGTAAGCCTTATGCTGCCGGGCGCATCCACGGCCGATCTGCGTCGAGCTGTTTTTCGTAGGCCCCAATCGCCGCGTCGCTCTTTTCGGTCAGCGAAATCTCGTCGAGCCCGCCGAGTAGGCACATCTTGCGGAACGGATCGATCTCGAAGGTGAAACGATCCTGGAAGGGCGTCGTGACCGTCTGCGTGTCGAGGTCGACATGCACGGGATCGGTCGCTGCAACCTCCATCAGCCGGTCGATGGCTGCTTGCGGCAGCACAACGGGCAGGATGCCGTTCTTCACCGCATTGCCCGAGAAGATGTCGGAGTAAGAAGGCGCGATGACGACGCGGATGCCAAGGTCGCCGAGTGCCCATGCCGCATGTTCGCGGCTCGACCCGCAACCGAAATTGTCGCCCGCGATCAGGATCGGCGCGCCTTTGAACTCGGCGCTGTCGAACAGATTATCAGGATCGGCGCGCAGGCTTTCGAACGCCCCGCGCCCCATGCCCTCGCGGGTCGTGGTCTTCAACCAGTGCGCGGGAATGATGACGTCGGTGTCGACATTTTTGAGCCCGAACGGAATCGCGCGGCCTTCGACCTTCTCGATCGGGGTCATGCCATCAGCTCCCGCACGTCGGTGAGCTTGCCGGTTACCGCCGCGGCGGCGGCCATCGCGGGGCTGACGAGGTGGGTGCGTGCGCCCGGCCCTTGGCGGCCGACGAAATTGCGGTTGCTCGTCGAGGCGCAACGTTCGCCCGCGGGCACCTTGTCGGGGTTCATCGCGAGGCATGCCGAGCAGCCCGGCTCGCGCCATTCGAGCCCCGCGTCGGTAAAGATGCGGTCGAGCCCTTCGGCCTCGGCCTGCGCCTTCACCAGTCCCGAACCGGGGACGACGATCGCCCATTTGACATTGTCGGCCTTGTGGCGGCCCTTGATGACCGCAGCGGCGGCGCGCAGATCCTCGATCCGGCTGTTGGTGCAGCTGCCGATGAAGATATTCTCGACCGGCACGTCCTGCATCCGCGTGCCGGGCTCGAGCCCCATGTAAGCGAGCGATTTCGCGGCGGCCGCCTGCTTCGACGGGTCGGAAAAGCTTTTCGGATCGGGGACGAGGCCGGTGATCGGCACGACATCCTCGGGGCTGGTGCCCCAGGTGACGCTCGGCGCGATGTCGGCGGCGTCGATGATGACGGTCTTGTCGTAGGTCGCGCCGGGGTCGGTCGCGAGGCTTTTCCAATAAGCGATCGCGGCATCCCAGTCGGCCCCCTTTGGCGCATAGGGACGGCCCTTGAGATAGGCGAAGGTCGTCTCGTCGGGCGCGATCAGTCCGGCGCGTGCGCCGCCCTCGATCGCCATGTTGCTGACCGTCAGGCGGCCCTCGACCGACAAGGCACGGATCGCGCTGCCGGTATATTCGATGACATGGCCGGTTCCGCCTGCAGCGCCGATGACGCCGGTGATATGGAGGATGATATCCTTTGCGCTGACACCGGGGCCGACGTCGCCTTCGACGCGCACTTCCATCGTCTTCGACGGCTGGAGCAGCAGGGTCTGCGTCGCGAGCACATGCTCGACCTCGCTCGTCCCGATGCCAAAGGCGAGCGCGCCGATGCCGCCGTGGCACGCGGTGTGGCTGTCGCCGCACACGATCGTCGTGCCGGGCAGCGAAAAGCCCTGCTCGGGACCGACGACATGGACGATGCCCTGTTCGGGTGCGAAGGCGTCGATATAGCGGATGCCGAACGCTGGCGCGTTGGTTTCGAGCGCCGCGAGCTGCGCCGCGCTTTCAGTGTCGGCGATCGGCAGCTTGTTGCCCGCCGCGTCTTTGCGCGCCGTCGTCGGCAGATTATGGTCGGGGACCGCCAGCGTCAGGTCGGGACGGCGCACCGTGCGGCCGTTCGCGCGAAGCCCGGCGAACGCCTGCGGGCTGGTGACTTCATGGACAAGATGGCGGTCGATGAAGATCAGACAGGTACCATCGGGGCGCTGTTCGACAACATGCGCGTCCCAGATTTTCTCATAGAGGGTGCGGGGCCGGGTCATGCGGTTCACTTAAGCCCGTGCGATAACAATGCAAGCGAGTGGCGATCAAAAACGCAATTTTCGGTCGCGGGCTTCTCGTGCCCTCATTCGTCACCCCGGACTTGATCCGGGATCCATTCCCGCGGCCGATGCCATGGACCCCGGATCAAGTTCGGGGTGACGAATGAGGGGCGGTGGCCTCGCGTGAGGAACCGGCCTATAATGCACCCATGTCGCTCCTCGCCATCATCGCGCTCATTCTCGCCACCGTCGCGGCGATGGAAGGTGTCGCCTGGGCGAGCCACAAATATATCATGCACGGCTTCGGCTGGG
The DNA here is from genome assembly GCF_059415685.1 of Sphingopyxis sp. GW821-FHT10B01. Classification (NCBI taxonomy): domain Bacteria; kingdom Pseudomonadati; phylum Pseudomonadota; class Alphaproteobacteria; order Sphingomonadales; family Sphingopyxidaceae; genus Sphingopyxis; species Sphingopyxis sp. GW821-FHT10B01. The sequence continues at coordinate 67,451 of NZ_JBWKNS010000004.1, forward strand.
CCTGGCATCGCGACCATCATGAGCCGCACGACAAGATTCTGGAAAAGAACGACCTGTTCGCCATTTTCGGTGCGGCGATGAGCATTTCGATGTTCGCGGCGGGTAGTCCGATGATCATGGGTGCCTCGGCTTGGGAGCCGGGAACATGGATCGGGCTGGGCATCCTCCTTTATGGTATCATCTATACGCTGGTGCACGACGGGCTGGTCCACCAGCGCTATTTTCGTTGGGTGCCGCGGCGCGGCTATGCGAAGCGTCTGGTTCAGGCGCACAAGCTCCACCATGCGACGATCGGTAAGGAAGGCGGGGTCAGCTTCGGCTTCGTGTTTGCGCGTGACCCCGCAAAGCTCAAAGCCGAACTCAAGGTGCAGCGCGAGGCAGGGATTGCGGTGGTGCGCGAGGCGCTCGCCGACTAGCCCGTCCGGTAATCGGCCGTAATCACGCCTGCTGCCGACAATTCCGCTTCATGGCTTTCCTCGCGCCAGTTCTCGAGCAGCGCCTGCCGTTCCCATTCGGCCATCGCCGGATGCGCAAGGATGCGGTCGACCCAGGCCTGTCCTGCCCTGACGCTGAGGCCATAGGTGCGGATACGGAAGGCGACCGGGGCAAAAAAGGCGTCGACGGCCGTAAAGCGATCGCCCGCGAGGAAGGGGCCGCCGAACCGCGACAGCCCCTGTTCGAACAATTCGCGAATGCGCTCGACATTGACGCGGAGCGCACCCGACATCGGCTTTGGCGTCACGCGAACGCCGACATTCATCGTGCAATCGTTGCGCAGGGCCGAAAACCCGCTGTGCATTTCCGCCGCCGCGCATTGCGCCCAGGCCCGCGCGTCGGGATCGGTCGGCCATACGCCTTCATGCCGGTCGGCGAGGTAGAGCGTGATGCCGAGCGAATCATAAACCGTCCGTCCTTCGTCGAGCAGTGCGGGCACCTGTCCGGTCGGCGAAAAGCTGCGAAACTCGTCATAGTTGATCGGGTTGGTGAAGGGCTCGATCTGATCCTCGAACGGGATGTCGAGCGCGCGCATCAACACCCAAGGACGCAGCGACCAGCTCGAATAATTGCGATTGGCGGTGATCAGCACATACATGCCTGGCGCTCCTGTGTGACGATGGGGGATGTGTAATCGGGGTCGTGCGCGAAGGGCAGTTCGGTGCCTTCGCGGAGTGCGGCGAGCACGCTGCCGAAATCGCTCGCGGCGCGCCAATTGAAGCGGCGCTCGGCGCGCGACGGATCATAGACGCGGTCGATCGTTTGAGGGAGCACCCAGCCGGCCTCAGCATATAGTTCGGCGGCGTCGGGATAATGGCGCGCGATCACCGCGCGGGCATCGCGGGCGAGTTCTTCGGCGTCCTCGCGCGCGAAAGGCGGTGGGGCGGAAAGGATGAAGGTGTCGCAGCCGATCGCCGGTGCAGCCTCCAGCGCGGCGAGATGTGCGGCGGCGGCGTCCTCGACGGTCAGCCGGCGGTTCAGCAACTCATTGGCCTTGAGATTCTCCCCGCCCGGCGCTTCGTGCGTGTCGTCATCCTCTGGAAAGAAGCGTCCGGTGCGGAGGATCAGCGCCGCAATCCCATGCTCGCGGTGGACCAGCTTGCACGCCTGCTCGGCGGCGAGTTTGGTGATGCCATAAATGTTGCGCGGTTCGATCGGACCGAAATCCTCGTCCATCCACCATGCGCCATTGTCGCCCGCGCCCGCGCGGACATCGGCGCGAATCATCAGCGAGGTGGTGGAGGTGAAGAGGAAACGGTCGTTGCCCGCCGCGACCGCCGCCTCGATCAGGTTCAGCGTGCCCGTGACATTGACGTCGACAAAGGCTTGCCGCGGATAACGGACGATGTCGGGCTTGTGCAGCGCGCCGCCGTGGATGATCGCCTCAATGCCATGCTCGCCCATCGTCCGGTCAACGAGCGCGCGGTCGGCAACGGTACCGATGACCTGCGTATATGCGCCCGGCACGACGTCGAGGCCGGTGACCTCATGTCCATTTTCGGCGAGGAGGGGAGCCAGATAGCGCCCCAGCCAACCCGACGAACCGGTCAGCAGCACGCGCATCGATGATTCTCCTCTCTGTCTTGGATGCGCGCCTCATACACAGTCAGCGGTCCGGGGGACAAGCGTGCCCCGCGCAATCCGAATTCAGGGCGAGGGGTCTGCCCCCTTTGTATCCGCGGCAACCGGATTGGCCCCGGCAGCGGTCCCCGTCTGCGGGGGCAGCTTGCTGAGGTCGAGCCAGCCCGCATCCTCGCGCTTGTGATAGCTGTCGATCGCCGCGAACGGGATGCGGAAGGGAAATCCCCAATCGCTGTTCCACAGGGCCACGACGCCGGTCCGCGTCGATGGTTCGAAAATCATCGTCGCGCGATAGCCCGAGACCGCGCCCGAATGGCCTTCGAGCCGGTGGCCGGCATAGGTAAAGCTTCGCCAGCCCAGGCCATAGCTCGCATCGCTGATGGCCTGACGCAAAGGCCCGCCATAGAGTCGCGCGGTGCCGACACGCGGGCGATGGGCAAGCTGTAACACCGCGGGCGGCAGCACATCGGGACGGTTCCCCATCATCGCCTGCATCCATGTCGCGAAATCGACGATGTCGCTTTCGACGCCCGCGGCCGCGGGAACGCGCCAATAGGCCTCCTTGACCGGGCGGACTTCCTGATTGCGGTGCGGTTTTGCCCAATCTTTGGCGCCGGTCAGCCGTTTCATCCCATAGCCCGCGCTGACCATGCCGAGCGGGCGGAAAAACCGGTCCTCGACCGCATTGGAAAAAGGCTCGTTCGCCGCCCGCGACAATATCTCGCTCGCGGTATCGAAAGCGACATTCTGATAGGTGTGGCAGGTGCCGGGGTCGCATTGCAGCGGTGCGGCGGCAAGGCCCCTGCGCAGCAGCGCGGGGTCCTGCCCTTCCTCCAGCTTTTCGTCATAGGCATTTTTGGTGAGACCCGTGCGCTGGGCCAGCACGTCCTCCAGCGTCACCCGTGCCTCGGCGCCGCCGGGCAGGCGGAGCGTCGCGTGCGAGTCGGCAACCGGACGATTCAGATCGACAGAGCCATCGGTCGCCAGCGCTGCCGCGAGTGCGCCCGTTGCAGTTTTGGAAACCGAGGCCCAGCGGAACAGTGTCTGCGGCGTTACCGGCGCGCCGGTCGATTTGTCGGCGAAGCCATAGGTACGGACGAAACGCAATTCGCCGTCTTCGACCACCGCTACCGCCAGCCCCGCCATCTCTGGCCGCTGCGACAGGTCGGACAATTGCCGGTCGAGCGCGCGATAGTCGATCCGCCCGCGCCATTCGGCGGGCGTGTCGGGAAGGTTCTCAGCGGTCTTGATCGGGATCGGGATGCTCGCAAGGGGGTGCTTCCCGCCCAAGGCGTGAACACCAAACCAGCCCGCCAATCCCAGCGCGGCGATCGCGATCAGAACAAGTAAAACGCGCTGCATGGACCCGTGACTAGAATGCGACCTTATATGTGGCCGTCGTCTTAGCCGCGACTTCCCCGGCCGTCACCCCCGGAGCGCGCTCAGGGCGCAAGATGGCGCCAGGCCTTGAATGTCCCGACGGCATAAGCCGCGCCATAGGCAAGGACGATCAACGAAGACCAGATCGCGAAACTGTCGGTATGTTGCGGACGCCACAGATGGAAAGGCACAAAAATGAGACCACGGAACAGATAGATAGCGGAAATGACGATCAGGCCCGTCCGCAGCAGCGGCAGGCGCGGCAAGCTGCCCGCACCCGAAAAGGCATAGGCCGCCCAGATCAGCAGGATTGTGCCGATCGCGAGGGTGATCAGCGTCGGCCGTAGCTCGCCCCGCGCCGCAGCACGCGCCATGCCTTCGCCGGCGCCGAAAAAACGATACCAGTCGGGACCGCCGAAAATACAGGCGATATGCAGTAGCGCGGCCAGAACCGACAGCCACCCGCCGACAATCAGCCAGGTGGAGCCGGGGTTGGCCGCGACATTATGTAATATAATGCGCCGTCGTTTTCGCGGCGAGTTCCTCGGCCGTCACGCCCGGTGCAAGCTCGATCAGCTTGAACGGGCTGTCATGATCGTCGCGCCGGAACACCGCAAGGTCGGTGATGATCATGTCGACGACATTCTTGCCGGTCAGCGGCAGCGTGCACGCCGGGATGAACTTGGGGCTGCCGTCCTTGGCATTATGTTCCATCACGACGATGATCTTCTTCACGCCGGCGACGAGGTCCATCGCGCCGCCCATGCCCTTGATCATCTTGCCGGGGATCATCCAGTTGGCGATGTCGCCATTCTCGGCAATCTCCATCGCGCCGAGCACGGTAAGGTCGATATGGCCGCCGCGAATCATCGCGAAGCTGTCGGAAGAGGAGAAATAGGCCGACTGCGGCAGTTCGCTGATCGTCTGCTTGCCGGCATTGATCAGGTCAGCATCCTCGTCGCCCTCGAAAGGGAAGGGGCCGATGCCGAGCATGCCATTTTCCGACTGTAGCGTGACCGTCATCCCCTCGGGAATATGGTTCGCGACCAGAGTCGGGATGCCGATGCCCAGATTGACGTAATAGCCGTCCTGCAGTTCCTTTGCGGCGCGCGCCGCCATGTCATCACGCGTCCAGGCCATTATTTCGGCTCCCATTGCTTGTCGGAGGGGAAGGCATCGCCCCAGCCCAGTTTTTCCCACGGGCCGTAGACAGGGTTGGGGAAAAGGAACCAGCCCTTGTCCCAGAGTGCGGTGGCGCCCGCGCCCGTCGCGAGCGCCATGCGGCTTGCGGCGGGAAGCGCCTTGTCATTGAACTGCTGGCTGAAATCACCGAGCTGGTCGCCGCCGAGGATGATCACGCAATATTTCGACGCGATCGTCGCGCGGCGTCCATCCTTGCTCGACCCGCCGGCATCGTCGCCCATCAGGAACAACGTCTCGCCATGCTTGAAATCGCCGAGCCCGGCGGCGCGCAGCGTGTCTTCGCTGCCCTTGGCATTGGCGGCGCTGCGGTTGGTGTTGGCGATCACGGTGATGCCCGCAGCGCGCAGTTTGTTCACCATCTCGACGCTGCCCGGCATCGCGGCCGCCTTACCCGCGCCGGTCTTTTCCCACTGGTCCCAGACCTTGAGATCGAAGCTGGTGCCTTTTTCAGCAAAATGCCGCATCGGGCCAAGGTTCCAGATCAGCGTCTCGTCGGCGTCGAACACCGCGGCGAACGGCTTGTTGCCGCACGGCTCGAAGCGCGGGGCGTCAATGCCCGCGCCAGCGGCCAGGACGACGCTGTCCTTCGGGCGCTGCTTGATGCGCCACACGCCATAGTCGGCGATCCGCGCGTTGACCGCGCGCACGGCCACGGCGGCCTCGGGCGAGCCATAGAGATATTGCAGCGCGACCGGCGGCTTCGCGGCTTCGACCTGCGCAGCAGGCGGCGGCGGGGGAGCGGTCGTTACCTCGGCCGGAGCGCTCGCGCAGCCCGTAAGGAGCAGTGCCGCCGCAACCGGAAGCGCGCGCATCATGCCTCCTCGCGTGGGCGAACCGTGCGGAACTCGATCTTCTTGTCATAGGGCGCACCGACGATCAGGCGCTTCACATAGATGCCCGGCAGGTGGATGCTGTCGGGGTCGAGGCTGCCGACGGGGACGATTTCCTCGACCTCGGCAACGCAGATCTTCGCTGCAGTCGCCATCGGCTGGTTGAAGTTGCGCGCGGTCTTGCGGAAGATCAGGTTGCCGCTCTCGTCGGCCTTCCACCCCTTGATGATCGCGAGGTCGGCAAAGATGCCGCGTTCGAGGATATAATCCTGCCCGTCGAAATTCTTCACTTCCTTGCCCTCGGCGACGAGCGTGCCGACGCCGGTCTTGGTGTAGAAGCCGGGGATGCCCGCGCCGCCCGCGCGGCAGCGTTCGGCGAGCGTGCCCTGCGGGCAGAATTCGACCTCGAGCTCGCCCGCCAGATATTGCCGCTCGAACTCCTTATTCTCGCCGACGTACGACGAGATCATCTTCTTGACCTGCTTCGTGCGAAGCAGTTTGCCGAGTCCTTCGCCATCGATCCCGGCGTTGTTGCTGGCGATCGTCAGATCCTTGGTGCCCGCATCGCGGATCGCGTCGATCAGCCGTTCGGGGATGCCGCAAAGGCCGAAACCGCCTGCGCAAATCTGCATGCCGTCGAACAGCAGGCCTTCGAGGGCGGCGGCGGCGTCGGGATATTGCTTCTTCCCCATGGGACGGCTCTCCTGCAATGGTGTCGCGCGCGACCTTGGCGCATTTGATCCATCAATTCTAATTGTTCGATTTTTGGATTATACATAGACGATGTCTATCAATCGCGTCTCGCTCTATCATCTCGAAACCCTGCTCTGGATCGACCGGCTCGGCACCTTTTCGGCTGCGGCCGAGCGGCTCAACACGACCCAGCCGACGGTGTCGGCGCGGATGCGCGAACTCGAACAGCGCCTCGGCACGGCGCTGTTCCGCCGTGAAGGCCGCGCGATGTCGCTCACCGCGGCGGGGCGCAAGCTGGTGCGCGACTGCGACCCGCTGCTCCGCGACATGCAGGTCGCGTTGCTCGGCAGCGGCGGATATGGCGAGGCGAGCGGGGTGGTGCGCATCGGCGCCGGCGAGATTGCGGCGGCGAGCTGCCTTCCCGCCTTCGTCGCGGGATTGAAGGCCGACATGCCCAATGTCGGGCTCGAGATCGAAATCGACCTCACCGCGAACCTGATCCAGCAGCTGCTCACGGGGCGCACCGACATCGCCTTTGCCGCGGGACCGATCGCGCACCCCGCGCTGAAGACCAGCCCGATCGGCGCGGTCGAACTGGTCTGGCTCGCGAGCCCCGCGGTCGCATCGGCCTTTGCCGGCGGCGAAGCCGCGCTCCCCGTCTGGTCGCTCGCCAGCCATTCGCCGATCCACGGCCGGATGCGCGAGGCGATCGCGGCGTCGCGCATCGCGCAAAAGTCGCTCAACCTCTGCAACAATGCGCGCACGATGATCGACATTGCGAAGGCGGGCGGGGGCATCGGCATCTTCCCGCAGCCGATGGTGCGCAGCGAAGTGGCAAGCGGCGCGCTCGCCCCGATCGACGGCATGCCGGCGCTGACCCCGGTCGAGTTTCAGGTCGCGATGCGTGTGACCGACACCGAGCCAGTGCTGACGCAAATCTTCGAACGCGCGGCGAAGTTGAATCTTGCAGAGGTGGCGGTCTGAGCCGGACAGCGGGTAACGACCGATTGCGGCTGATTCTTATGTGATCCCCGGCGAAGGCCGGGGTCCAGAGCGGTAGAAAGCCAGCGTTACGCTATTGCGCTCTGGGCCCCGGCCTTCGCCGGGGATCACGAGATGAGCTGACGTCAGCTCTCCACGCGGGAGCCTTCATTCAGGGCGTGATCGCAAGGCCCGTCGTCAGGGCAACTCCATCCCCAACACCGCGGACAAGTCGGCGAGCGCCTGCTCGCCGCTCGTCACCTTGATCGCGTGCATGCCCAGCGCTGCCGCCGGTTTGCAGTTGATGCCAAGGTCGTCGAGATAGATGCACTCCTCAGGCTCGACGCCCAGCGCCTCGCACATCATCCGATAAATCCGCGGGTCGGGCTTGCGCACCCCCGCCTTGCTCGACTCGATGACATGGGCGAAGCGCGCCATGATGCCCGCGACCTCGATCGCGGCCTCTTCGCTGCGCGTCATCCCCGCGCCGCGGATGCCCATCTTGCCCCCAGGCACATTGTTCGTGATGCACGCGATGGTGAAGCCGCGCGCCTTCAACGTGTCGAGCGCCGCGACCATCGCCGGACGCACCGCGCCCGCGATGACGGCAAGCACGGCGTCGCCCTCCAGTTCATGCCCCAGCGCGCGTGCCTCTTCGGCGAACCGCGCGTCGAACGCGGCGGCATCGATCTCGGCGCGTTCGAACTTCGCCCAGGCGTTGCCGTCGGGGTTGGCCGCGTTGACGCGGCGTACGAAATCGCGCGGCAGGCCGCGTTCGTCCTCAAGGCGATTGAAGGCTTCGAACGGCGACGCCGTGATGACGCCGCCGAAGTCGAAAATAACCGTGGTGTAAGTCATGGGAGAGATGTGAACCTTATTTCTTGGCTGGGCTGGCGACGCGGATGCCCGACCAGCTTGCATCGTCGATGGTGAGGTCGAGCCGGTCGGGCGAACGCACCGTATCGAGCAGGAAGACCGAGGGACCGCTTGCGGCGAGGATAGCGTCCATCGCCTTTTCGAGCGGGATGGTCACGGTCGGGATGCGCGCATAGCCCGATTTGATCTCGACCTTGTTGGGCCCGACGCGCGTAACAATAATCGTGACACCATCTTTCGAGGAGCCGCGTGCATCGGAGATGACGTCGCCCTTGTAAGTGCCCGCGACGCGATCAGCGAGGTCGGGCTTGCGTGCGGGTGCGGCTTTGGGTGTTTCGGCGAGCGCCATTCCCGCCGGAAGCAGGAGCGCGAGCGAAGTAGCGAAAACGAGGGTGCGAAGCATGGTTTGTCCTTTCCGGCGGCGATGAAAGGGACTGCTCCTTACGACCCTCATGGAACGATCACGATCCCTTTCGCGGGGTCGGCCTGTCCCGAGAGCATCTCCCGATAGGCGGCGAGCGCCGCGTCGCCGCCGCTGCGCTTATCGACCGATGCCAGCCGCGGCGCAACGTCCATAAACGCCAGCCACGCCTCGGCGATCTTCTGCCCGAAGGCCGCGCCGCCCCAGTCGGCGATGCGCTTCTGGCTGCGGCCCGGTGCGAAAAAGCCCTGACGCTCGGGGCCGGGCAATCCCTCGACGTCGGCCTGCGCGTCCCAGTGCGACTTGCCGACGACGATCGAGGCCTGCAGCTGGTTGCCGAAATGGCTGTGCACGGTCCGCGTCACCGCGCCATTGCCCGCCATATCGACCAGCGCGGCCGGGGTTGTCGCGTTCAGCGTCATGATCTGGTCATAGCTGACGACGCGGTCGTAAATGCCCTGCGCGGCGAGCGCATCGACATTGGCCGCGCTGGTGAGGCCGATCGTTTCGGGTCGCACCGCGCGCTGTTTGAGCGCGAAGCCCAGGCCGATCGCGGTCTTGCTCGATGCGCTCGCGATCAGGATCTGCTGAACGCCATAATCGCCCTCATCCTCGAACTGGTCGGCGATCAGCCAGCCGGTCAGGAAGAGCGGACGGAACACCGGCCAATAATCGTGGTCGGCGGCGCGATAACCCTCCAGCGCCTCGATCCGCTGATAATTATTATAGATGGGGGGCAGGGTGGTGCGGCGCGGCGTCACGTCGGTGAAACCGCCCGGACCGGCCTTGCCGACGGTCAGCACCGCCTCGCTCGCCATCGGATAATAGCCATAGAAGCGGTCGCCAACCGCGACGCCATCGGCAGCGCTTTCGGTCACGGTCGCAAAGCCCCAGACCGGCAGGCGGCCCGGCGTTTCGCGCTCGGCGAAGAAATCCCAATAGCCCTGGTCGTTGCCGAACAGCCCGGCGGGCTTGCCAAACACCGCGTAAGTGATGTTGTTGGCGGTCATCGCATAGCTGTCGAGATGGACCCGCACTTGCCCCGGCGCAAGCGGCGTATCGGCGTCCTCGACCAATCGGGCTTGCGTTATATCGTCGCGATCGATGTCGATCGCCCAGCTGTTTGCGCTCATTCCGGACCCCTCCGATTGTCTTGCCCGCGGCCGCGGGATGACCGATAGTCATACAGATGACGAAGCCCCTGACAATCGCAGTCAAACGCATTCACGAACCGGCTGGCTCCGGCGATGGCGCGCGTTTCCTCGTCGACCGGCTGTGGCCGCGCGGCGTGTCGAAGGAGAAGGCGGCGCTCGCTGCGTGGCTCAAGCCGCTGTCGCCCAGCGATGGCCTGCGCAAACGCTATCATGGCGAAACCGCCGATTCGGACGCGGCGTGGGACGCGTTCCGGCTCGACTATTTCGCCGAACTCGACGCGAATAGCGAAGAGGTGAGGGCGGCGCTGTTCACGCTCGATGCTGCGGCAAAGGCGGGGCCGGTGACCTTGCTCTACGCCGCGAAGAGCGAGGAACGGAACAATGCCGTCGCACTCCGCGAATGGCTGGAGCGCTGCTAGCCGACCGTTGTCCCGAGCAGCGACCCGATCGCGATCGTCGCCGCCATTGCCATCGCACCCCAGAAGGTCACCCGCACGACCGGACGCAGCATCGGCGCGTTGCCCGCCCGCGCCCCGAGCGCACCCAGGATTGCGAGAAATACCAATGACGCCGACGAAACCGTCAGCGGCAACGAATCTCCCGGATCGACGAACACCGTCGCGAGTGGCAATGCCGCACCGAGAGCAAAACTTGCAGCCGAAGCGGCGGCTGCCTGCACCGGCCGCGCCGCCATCGCGTCGGTCATGCCCAGCTCGTCGCGCAAATGGGTGTCGAGCGCATTATGTTCGGTCAGCTGCACCGCGACCTGCTCGGCAAGCGCGCGACCCAGCCCGCGCTCCTGATAGATGAGCGTCAGCTCCTCGAGTTCGAACTCGGGGTCGGCCGCAAGGTGGCGCTTCTCCAGCTCGATGTCGGATTTTTCGGCGTCGCCTTGCGAGCTTACCGACACATATTCGCCCGCCGCCATCGACATCGCGCCCGCAACCAGCCCTGCGGCCCCGGTGACGAGGATCGACGATTGGCTCGCTCCCGCCGCCGCGACGCCCGCGATCAGGCTCGCGGTCGAGACGATCCCGTCGTTTGCGCCAAGGATCGCGGCGCGCAGCCAGCCGATCCGGGTGACGGCGTGATCTTCGCGGTGCATGGATTCCCCTCAATATTGCCGGTCATTAATATTGCAGCTGCAATCCCGGCCGCGGCCAGCGCGTCTTTACCAGACGTCCCGTACCTGACAGCGTCAGATAGGCATCCTGCCCGTCGGGTCCGCCGAAGGCAATATTGGTGGTGAAAATATCGTCGGTTGCAACGAATTCGACCAGTTCGCCCGTCGGCGAAACGACGCTGATCCCGCACTCGCCGATCGTCGCGACGCAGATATTGCCGTTCGCCTCCATCGCAAGGCTGTCGAAGAATTTATAACCCGCCGGGCGATAGAGCGGGATGCCCGGACCGCCGGGTCCTGCGGCGTCGTCGACCTTGCCGGGAGCGATGATGTTGAACTTCATCAGGCGGCATGTGTAGGTTTCGGCGGCGTAGAGCGTGTTGCCGTCGGGCGAGATGCCGACGCCGTTCGGATTGTTCGAAGGAAAGATCACTTCCTCGATAAAGCTGCCGTCGGCCTTGGCATAAAAGATCCCGACGATATCGTGGCAGCGCTTGGCATAATCGATCTTGCCATGGTCGGTGAACCAGAAGCCGCCGTGCGCGTCGAACATGATGTCGTTCGGGCCGCGCAAGATCACGCCATGATCGCCCGTTTTGTAGAGAATCTCCACTTCGCCGGTCTCGATATCGATGCGCTCGATCCGCCCGCCCGAATAATCTTCGGCGATGCCGTGCGGCGCGAGATAGCCGTTCGATTCGACATAGTTGAACCCGCCGTTGTTGCAGCAATAGAGCTTGCCATCGGGGCCGATCGCGAGGCCGTTGGGGCCGCCGCCGGGGGTTGCGACGACCTCTTTCTTCCCGCCGGGCCAGCAGCGGGTGATCCGGCTTGCCTCGATCTCGACGACAATGACGCTGCCATCGTCCATCACCACGGGGGCTTCGGGAAAACGCAATCCGTCGGCGATCAGTTCAAACTCGGCCATCCTCGTCTCCCTTGCGTGCGCGCACTTGCTGTGCTTTGCGGCCATCATGCCCGTTCGCACGCTCTTCGCCACCAATTTTTACGAGGCCGACATCGGCACACCCGACCTGCTCGAAGAGCTGGAGGAAAGCAGCCGCCTGTTTGCCGAGGAGGATGGTGCGGGCCGGCGCTGGAGCCGCGACCATGGTTATAAGGGCTATACCAGCTACGCGAGCCTCGGCGACCTGCCCGAACGCGATCCCGCGTTCCACGACCTGAAGCGCCTGCTCGACAAGGAGGTCAAGGTCTTCGCCAAGGCGTGCCATTTCGATCTCGCCAAGCCGCTCAAGCTCGACAGCCTGTGGGTCAATGTCATGAAGCCCGGCGGCACGCATAGCGGCCATATCCACCCGCACAGCATCGTCTCGGGCACTTTCTATGTCACCGTCCCGCCCGGATCGGGGGCGCTCAAGCTCGAAGATCCGCGGCTCGCGATGTTGATGGCGGCACCGGGTCGCACCGACGATGCGCCCGAGCATCTGCTGCCCTTCATCTATGCCGAACCCGCCGCTGGCCGTGTTTTTCTGTGGGAAAGCTGGTTGCGCCACGAAGTGATGCCGCATTCGGGCAAGGGTGAGCGCATCAGCATCAGCTTTAACTATCGCTGAGCGATCCTATATCACCGCCATCCCCCAACTCCTTGGCAAAGGACCATCCATGACCGCGACCTACGACGCCGACCTCCAGCTCTTCATCAACGGCGCATGGCGGAGCGGCGAAGGGCGCGAGGCGCGGCCGGTCTATAACCCCGCGACCGCCGGTACGATCGCAGAGCTACCGGTTGCAACCGCTGCCGATCTCGACGAGGCGCTCGCTGCCGCCGACCGCGGCTGGCCGGTGTGGCGCGCCAAGACTGCCGACGAACGCGCGGCGCTGATGCACAAGGCAGCCGGAATCATCCGCGAGCGCGTCGAGCATATCGCGACGCTGCTGACGCTCGAACAGGGCAAACCGATCGCCGAGGCGCGCGGCGAAGTGCTGTCGGCGGCGGGGCTGTTCGACTATTTCGCGGAGCAAGGAAAGCGCATCGAAGGCCGCGTGCTCCAGCGTCCCGCGGGCCAGCGCGCGATGGTCACCAAACATCCGGTCGGCCCCGTCGCGGGTTTCAGTCCGTGGAACTTCCCGGTCAATCTGATGGTCAAGAAGATCGCGCCCGCGCTCGCCGCGGGCTGCGTCGTGATCGCCAAGGCGCCCGAAGAAACCCCTGGGTGCACCAGCGCGATCATGCGCTGCATCGTCGACGCCGGCATTCCCGGCGATGCCGTCCAGCTCGTCTATGGCGACCCTGACATGATCAGCCGGCATTTGCTGGCGAGCCCGGTGATCCGCAAGGTCAGCTTCACCGGATCGACCGCGGTCGGCAAACATCTGATGAAGCTCGCCGCCGACGGCGTGAAGCGGATCACGATGGAGCTTGGCGGTCACGCACCGGTGCTGATCTTTGACGATTGCGACCTCGAGGCCACGCTCGACAAGGTCGTGTGGCAGAAGTTCCGCAACGCCGGGCAGGTCTGCATCTCGCCGACGCGCTTCTATGTGCAGCAGGGCATCTACGACGCCTTTGTGAAGGGCTTTGCTGAGCGCACCGCGAAGGTGAAGATCGGCAGCGGGCTCGACGCCGATACGCAGATGGGGCCGCTCGCCAATGCCCGCCGCGCGCCCGCGCTCGAAGCGCTGGTCGCCGATGCGAAGGCGAAGGGCGCGCGCGTCATCGCCGGCGGCGAGGCGACCGGCGACGGTTATTTCTTTCAGCCCACCGCAATTGCCGACGTGCCGATCGAGGCCGATGCGATGAACAATGAACCGTTCGGCCCGATGGCACTGATTCGCCCGTTCGGTACCGAGGAAGAGGCATTGGAGCAGGCGAACCGGCTGCCCTATGGCCTCGCGGCCTTTGCCTTCACCGAGAATGGCCGCCGCATCAACCGCATCGTCGATACCATCGAAAGCGGGATGGTCGGCGTCAACAGCTTCGTCATCTCGACGCTCGACACCCCGTTTGGCGGGATCAAGGAATCGGGCTTCGGCAGCGAAAGCGGGCCCGAGGGGCTGGACGGCTATCTGGTGACGAAGGCGGTTCACATCTATTGAACTGCCTCCCAATCCGTTCGTGCTGAGCTTGTCGAAGCACTGTTCTTCTCTTTGACGCCGTCAGAAGAAAGAACAGCCCTTCGACAAGCTCAGGGCGAACGGGTCTGGATAGCTCAATCGCGCTCCAGCGCCACGAAATCGCGTGCCATCGGCGCCAGATGCGCACCGCCGTCGACAAAGATCGTCTGCCCGGTGACGGCTTCGGCGCGGGCAAGATACACGACGGCGTCGGCAATCTGTGCCGGCGTCGGCAGCGCTCCCAGCGGCATAAGCTTCGCCAACTTCGCGACCTGCGCCGCCGAATAATCCTCGGTCGCCATCGTCAGCCCTGGCGCAACGGCATTGACGCGCGCGCGGTTCCCGAACGCGACCGCCAGCGTCGCGGTCGACTGCCACAGCGCCGATTTGGACAGGCTGTACGCGATCTGGTCGGGCACCGGATGGAGGACACGCTGATCGACAATGTTGACGATCGCCGGCCGCTGTCCTTCGCTCGCCGCAACCAGCGCCTTGGCGAGCATCACCGGGGCATGGTGGTTCACTTGCATCATCTCGGTGAGCGCGGTGGCCGAAAGATCGGCCCACTCGCCCTCCGCAAACAGCGCCGCATTGTTGACGAGCAAGTCGGGCGCGCGGCCGAATTTCCCGATCACTGCAGGGATCAGGCCATCGACTGCGGCCGGATCGGCAAGGTCGGCGGCGAAACGATGAGTCGTCGCGCCCGTTTCGGCGAGTGCTTCGGCCAGCACCCGATCGGCCTCGCCCGGACTGCGTTTGTGGAGTGCCAGCGCATAGCCTTCGCGCACCAGCCGCGCCGAAATAGCCGCGCCGACGCGGTGCAGCCCGCCCGTCACAAGAGCGAGCTTCTGCGTCATTTCCGGGCACCCAAACGACTTCGGCGCATCGTGATGCCGATTTCTTCGCCTTCCTCGGCGATCGCGAGCTTGACGATTTTGACCTCGATCTCGTGGATCTTCTCGTCCTGCAGGAACAAAGTATCGATGATATGGTCGGCGACGCTCTCGATCAGCACGAAATGGACATCCTTCGGGATACCCTCGGTCGCCGCGAATTTCAGGTGCATGTAATTTTTGGATGCGCTGAGTGGCGTCACTGGATCATAATGATCGGCCATCGCCAGCTTCGCACGCACCGAGATGCGCAGCGGCTGCGGCAGATGGGTTTCTTCGGAATAAATGCCGGTCAGCACCTGGACGGTCAGCCCGTCCACTTCCAGCCACAAACTATCGGTCACAAGATCATCCTGTCGAACGGGCGAGACATTCGGCTTTGCAATACCGGCGCCGGACCCTAAAGCGCCGCCGCATTAGCGAAAGGGTGCGCGTTGGTCGAGTTACTTCCATTGTCGAATATCGAGCCGCAGGCCGTCGAGGATCTCCTCGACGCTGCTTTCGGGTCGGATCGCTTTGGACGAACCGCCTATCGCATCCGTAAAGGCGTGGATGCGGTGCCTGCGCTGAGCTTTGCCCTCGTCGAGAACGGGCTACTGATCGGCACGATCCAGTGCTGGCCGGTCGCGCATCGCGGCGCGGCGGGCACGCAGACGCCGCTCGTGATGGTCGGCCCGGTCGCGGTGCGCCCCGATGCCCAGCGCGGCGGTCACGGCCGTGCGCTGATGGCGCATATGCTCGAAGCGGCCGAAACCAAGGCGGACAGCGCGCTGATGATGATCGGCGATCCCGAATATTATGGCCGGTTCTTCGGCTTTGATGCCGATGCGACCGGCGCGTGGGACTTGCCCGGACCGTTCGAGGCGCGCCGCCTGCTCGCGCGGGCGGTGAACGGGCACAGCTTGCCGACGGACGCGGGGATGATCGGCCCGCGCTAGGCGGCTCCCCAGAAAAAGCTGTCCTACATTATCCGGGCCGCATAGCTTTGCTGGATGGCCTCTGATTTCCGCCTCCTACTGCGATTTGCGAGTGAAGTTGCGCAGTTTTCTGCCATTCCTTGTCCCGTGGCGGATGCCTTCTACCGTCATCCCGGACTTGATCCGGGGTCCCGCTTGGCGACGGTGGGAAGCGGGACCCCGGATCAAGTCCGGGGTGACGAAAAATCATGGGTAAAGCGAATCGTGCGTGAAGTTGCGCAGTTTTCTGCGGCTTTCGGAAATATGGCCTTGCCCCTTCGCTGCCATTCGCCATCCCCCCTTCGTCATCCCGGACTTGATCCGGGATCCATGCGGTGTGGCCCCCGTCGGCGACCGCCCGAAATGCAAATCGCGAGTGAAGTTGCGCAGTTTTCCGATACTCCCGCCACGCCTGCCTCCGCCATCGCGCCTTTACTTGAGCACCCACCTTCCTATGTCAGGGGAATGGTCACTCCCGCACCTTCGCTTCCCAAAGACTTCTCGCAGCTCTCGCTGGCCGAGGCGGCCGAACTGCTCGCGGCGCATAAACTGCCGCCGGTCGAACAATGGCACCCCGAGCGGACCGGCGACAGCGCGATGCAAATCCACGCCGACGGAAGCTGGTTTCACGAGGGCGGGCGGATCAACCGGCCCGCGATGGTCAAGCTGTTCTCGACGATCCTGCGCCGCGAACCCGACGGCAGCCATGTCTTGGTTACCCCGGCCGAGAAGCTGGCGATCGCCGTCGAGGACACGCCGTTCCGCGCGGTCGAGATGAAGAGCGAAGGCGAGGGGGCGGCGCGCAAGCTCGTCTTTCGCCTCGATACCGACGATCTCGTCATGGCGGGCCCCGGCCATCCACTTGTCTTTGGCGGCGACGCCGACCATCCCGACCCGCGGCTGCATGTGCGCGGCGCGATCGGCAACGGGCTCGAAGCGCGGATCGACCGCGCGCTCTATTACGAGATGGTCGAGATGGCCCTCGCCGATGCCGGCGATCCGCCCGCGATCTGGTCGAACGGTGCGCGCTTCCCGCTGGTGGACGCCTGATGCTGTCCGAAAAGCTGCGCATAGCGCTCGATAATCTACTCCCCGACGCGGGCGAGGACGAGGCGTATCTGGGCACGCCGACGCTGCGCGATGCAGCGGTGCTGATCGCCTTCACCGACCGCGCCGACCCCGGGGTCATCCTGACCCAGCGCCCGCAATGGCTGCGCAGCCATGCGGGGCAGGTCGCCTTTCCGGGCGGCAAGATCGACCCGGGTGACCGCGACGCGATCGACGCGGCGCTGCGCGAGGCGGAGGAGGAAATCGGGCTCGATCGCCGCGACGTGATGGTTGCCGGCGCAACCGAACCCTATCGGTCGGGCAGCGGCTATATCATCACCCCGGTGCTCGGCGTAATCGCGCCCGACCTGCCGCTCGATCCCAATCCCGACGAGGTCGAGGACTGGTTCGAAGTGCCGCTCGATATCTTGTTCAATCCCGACAATTATGCGCGTCATCACGCGAATTTTCAGGGGCACGATCGCCACTATTATGACATGGACTGGCAAGGACGGCGGATTTGGGGCGTGACGGCGGGCATCATCATCAATCTGGCGCGGCGGATGCCGGCGGGCTGGCACCGGTGACGCGGTTGCCCGAAGCCGAATGGCGGACAAGGCCGGGGCTGCACCGGATCGTCGCTGCCTTGTCTGCCGATGGCGGCGCGGTAAAGATCGTCGGCGGGGCGGTGCGCGACACGCTGCTCGGCCTGCCCGTCACCGATATCGATCTGGCGACGCCTTTGCTGCCGCAGGATGTAACGGCGCGGCTGGCGGCGGCCGATATCAAGGTAATCCCGACGGGAATCGCCCATGGCACCGTCACCGCGATCGCGAGCGGCGATCATCACGAAATCACGACGCTGCGCCACGATGTCGAGACCGATGGACGCCGTGCGACCATCGCTTTCGCCAGCGACTGGCGCGACGATGCGGCGCGGCGCGACTTTACGATCAACGCGCTTTACGCCGACCCCGATACCGGTGCGGTCGACGACTGGTTCGGCGGTCTCGCCGATCTGGCGGTCGGGCGCGTCGCCTTTATCGGCGAGGCCGCGACGCGCATCGCCGAGGACCATCTGCGGATCCTGCGCTTCTACCGCTTTGCTGCGCGGTTTGGCCATGGTGACCTCGATGCGACAAGTCACGCCGCGGTCGTGGCCGCGCGACACTCGCTCAAAAGCCTGTCGCGCGAACGCATTGCAGACGAGCTGCTCAAGATTCTGTCGTTGCCCGATCCGCGCGCGATCGTCGGGCAAATGGCGGCCGATGGCATTTTCGAGGTGCTGCTGCCCGAGCTGGATCCGGACTTTGCGGTCGCGCTCGACCGATTGGTGGCCAACGAGGACGTGGCGGCGGTGGCCGTCGCGCCGCTGCGCCGCCTCGCGGCCCTGCTTCCCGCAGACGCCGCGGTCGCCGAACAGGTCGCGAGCCGGCTTCGCCTTTCGACGCGGCAGCGCAAACATCTGGCAGCGCTGGGTGGAAGCCGGACCGATATCGAAAAGCCGGTGCGCCAGCTTGCCCATCGGATCGGTATCGAGGCCGCGCGCGACGTCCATTTGCTTGCGGCCAACGCGGCGGCTGCAACGGCCGTCGTGGAAGCCTTATCGGATTGGGTAGTCCCGGATCTGCCGCTCAAGGGCGGTGACATCGTCGCGCGCGGGATCGCGGTGGGGCCGGAGGTCGCGCGCATCCTGAAAGCGGTCGAGGCCGAGTGGGTAGCGGAGGGTTTTCCGGATGCCGCGCGCGTTGCGCAGCTCGTCGATCAGAAGATCGGCCGCACCAGCGACTGACGCCAGAAATCGAGCGCGGCTTTGCTGTCCAACGGCCGCGCAAACAGGAAACCCTGCCCGAAATCGCATCCCAGCGCCGATAGCAGCCGTGCCTGATCGGCGGTTTCGACACCTTCTGCCGTTGTCTTCATCCCCAGGACTTCGGCCAGGCTCTGGATCGTGCGGACGATCGCAACCTTGTCGCGGTCATCGACCATATGTTCGACAAAGCTGCGATCGATCTTGAGTACGTCGATCGGCAGGCGCTGCAGATAGGCGAGGTTCGAATAGCCGGTGCCGAAATCGTCCATAGCGACGCGCGCATCGAGGGCCTTCAGCTCGCTGAGCACCGATAAGGCGAGATCGGGATCGCCGATGATCGCGCTTTCGGTGAGTTCGATCATCAGCCGTTCGCCGCCGATTTTATGCGTTTCGAGCGCTTGGCGCACGACCGCCGCGACATCGTCGCGGATCAGCTGGATGGCCGAGACATTGACCGAGAAATAGCAGTCGACAATCGCGCCATGCTGGCTGTCCCATTCGGCAAGCATCGCAGCGGCCTTGCCGATTGCCCATTGGCCAAGCGGGACGATCAGTCCCGAATCTTCGGCGATCGGGATGAATTCGGTTGGTGAAATCGAATGACCGTTGCTGTTGTCCCAACGCGCCAGCGCTTCGAACCCTGCGACCCGGCCGCTCGACAGTTCGATCAGCGGCTGAAAGGCAAGGTGCAGCCTGTCTTCCTCGATCGCGTTGCGCAGTTCGGTTTCCATGCCAAAGCGATTGTCGGACAGCATGGCCGCTTCGGGTTCGTAGATTTCGATGCGGTCGGTCTGCTTTGCGCGCTTGAGTGCGATCTGCGCATGCCGGATCTGATCGGCGACATCGGTGTCAGCCGCAGGCTGAATCGCGCAGCCAAGCGCGCAGTCGACGCTGACCTTCAATTCGCCGATGCGAAACGGATGGTCGAAGCAGCCCCGGATGCGCCGCGCCATTTCGCGTACATCGGCGCGGCCGCCCGCGACGCGCGACGAGATAGCGAATTCGTCGCCGCCGGTACGGGCCAATATGTCGCCACTACGCAGGCTTGATTTCAGCCGCCGCGCGACAGTGATGATCAGCTCGTCTCCTGCCATCGGGCCGATATGCTCGTTGATCCGGGAAAAGCGCGCGAGGTCGAGCAGTAGGATCGCATGATCGGCCGCGATGCCGTCGCCATGGGGGCGCTGTTCGACCAGTTCCTCGAACCCGGCGCGGTTGGGAAGACCGGTCAGGCTGTCCGAGACGAGTTCGCGGCGCAGGTTCCGCTCGGTCATCATCTCCTGTGTCCGGTCGATCAGCGTCAGCAGGAACAGCCCGTCGTCCCCCGATTCGGTGGGCAAGGGGCCGATCGATCCGCGCAGATCGCGTGCGCTGACTCCTTCGCCGAGCTGACACGAAAATTCCTGCGAGTCGTCGGGATGTTGCGACGCGCGCTCGATCGCGCGCAGCAATTCAATTGGTGCATCGACGCCCGTGGGCGACAGCTTCAGCCGGTCGAACGCTGTGTTGCTGGCGTGGAGCCGAAAATTGCCGCGCGCCATCGGTCTGATCAGCGCGGCCGGAACAGGCAATGCGTCGATCCAGCCGACAAACAACAAGGGCCGGTCTTCACCGGTTCTATCGATAGGCATAACAGAAGGTTTTATGCGACCTTTCCCCATTGCCCCATGCCTAGGTTACGGGAAGTAAAGAAGCTATTTACGGCTACATGGATTTACGTTCAGCCGAAGCGATTGTTCCTGGGAAAACCCGTTGGCGGCATTCTGCCCGCCGCACCGCGTGCGACGCGCCAAGGGGCGAGGTCGGTTTCGGTGCGTGTGCGGCCGGTGTCGCCGCCCATCGCCCAGCTTAGTCCGTCGGCAAAGGCGAAGCTGACCGCGTCGGACAGCCCGCCATCGCGGTAGCGTTGCAGCATCACGCCCTGGCCGCGCGCCATCACCGGCACTTCGGCAATCGGAAAGACGACGAGTTTGCGGTTCTCGCCGACCACCGCAACGCTGTCGTCGGACGCGACGATTGCGCGGACGATGGCGAGCGATGCCTTGGGCTTCAGATTGACGACGTTGCGGCCTTTGCGCGTTTCGGCGATCACCTCGGCCATCTGCGCGACGAAGCCGTGGCCGCTGGTCGAGGCGAGCAGCAGTCGTCCTTCGGGGGTCGCCGGGATCATCGCAACGATCCGCGCTTCGGGATCGATGTCGACCATCAGGCGCAGCGGCTCGCCAAAGCCGCGTCCGCCGGGCAATTTGTCGGCGCCGATGGTAAAGAAGCGGCCGTCGCTTGCCGCGATCAGCAGCTTGTCGGTCGTCTGCGCATGCGCCGCGAACAACAGCTCGTCGCCTTCCTTGAACTTGAATTCGGCCCACTGGTCGGCGGCGACGTGGCCGCGCTGGGCGCGAATCCACCCGCGCTTCGACAGGATCACCGTCACCGGTTCCTTCTCGATCATCGCGTCGAGCGGAATATCGCGCGCCGGCGCGGCCTCGGCGATCGTCGTGCGCCGTGCGCCGAGCAAGGTCTCCAAGCCATAGACGCTACGCAGTTTTTCCAGATCCTTGCGCAGCCGCGTCTTCTGCCGCGCCGGGCTTTCGACCAGTTTGACGAGTTCCTCGCGCTCGGCGGTCAGGTCGGCCTGCTCGCGCTTCAGCTCCATTTCCTCGAGCTTGCGCAAGGATCGCAGGCGCATGTTGAGGATCGCCTCGGCCTGGCGGTCGGTCAGGATGAATTCTTCGATCATCACCGGTTTCGGCTCGTCCTCGGTGCGGATGATCTCGATGATCCGGTCGAGGTTGAGGAAGGCGATGATGTAACCCGCGACCAGCTCCAACCGGTCGTCGATCTTCGCGATGCGGTGCTGCGCGCGGCGCACGAGCACGACGATCTGGTGCTGCAGCCATTCGGTGAGCAGCTGGTGCAGCCCCATCACCTTGGGTGTGCGCGTCGCATCGAGGACGTTGAGGTTCAGCGCGAAGCGGTTCTCGAGGTCGGTCAGCCGGTACAGGCTTTCCTTGAGGATGTCGGGGTCGACGTTGCGGCTCTTGGGTTCGATGACAATGCGCAGGTCCTCGGCGCTTTCGTCGCGGACATCCTCGAGGATCGGGAGTTTCTTGTCGGCGATCAGCTGCGCGATCTGCTCGATCAGCTTGCCCTTGGCGACGCCATAGGGGATTTCGCTGATGACGAGTTGCCAGGTGCCGCCGGACTGCTTCTCGATCCCGCTCTCTTCCCAGTCGCCGCTTTCCAGCCTTCCGGTCGAAAAGCGTGCGCGGAGGCGGAAGCCGCCACGGCCGGTTTCATAAGCGTGGGCGATCGTTTCGGGGCTGTCGACGACGATGCCGCCCGTCGCAAAATCAGGCCCTTTGACATGCTCGAGCAGGTCCGACAGCTCCGCCTGCGGATTCTCGATCAGCACCAGCGCCGCGCCGATCACCTCGGCGGCGTTATGCGACGGGATGTTCGTCGCCATGCCGACCGCGATCCCGCTCGCGCCGTTGGCGAGCAGGTTCGGGAACAGGCCCGGCATGATCTCGGGCTCTTCATCCTCGCCATTATAGGTCGGACGGAAATCGACCGTGCCTTCGTCGAGGCCCTGCATCAGGTCGACGGCAACGCGCGTCAGCCGCGCTTCGGTATAACGATAGGCTGCGGCGTTATCGCCGTCGATGTTGCCGAAATTGCCCTGGCCGTCGACGAGCGGGTAGCGGAGCGAGAAATCCTGCGCGAGGCGGACCATCGCGTCATAGACCGCGACGTCGCCATGCGGGTGGAATTTACCGATCACGTCGCCGACGACGCGCGCCGATTTCTTGTAACCCTGCGACGGATCGAGCCGCATCGCGCGCATCGCCCACAGCAGACGGCGATGCACTGGCTTCAGTCCGTCGCGGAGATCGGGGAGCGACCGCGCGGTGATCGTCGACAGGGCATAGACGAGATAGCGTTCGGACAGCGCGCTGCCGAACGGGGTGTCGGTCATGCCGGCGACGGGTTCTGGATTGTCGGGATCGTCTGTGGTGCTGGCCATTGTCGGGAGCCGATAGCAAGGCTCGCGCGCCAAGGCAAAGGCCAAGCTTCGTCGTGCCGCCGCGCCGGGTCGCGAGATGGTGCGACGCGGTCATATTCGGCCTTAAAGCGACAAAAGATTCGTACGCACGCGCCGAAACTGTCTCCTTTGTCGCTTTAGTGCGGCCGGACGGGCGTGTCTCTTCAGGGGGTGGGGTGGACAAATCAAAGAGCGAAATCGAAGGCTGCCACAGCGCGATTATGTAGGAAAGGCCCGATTACGGGAGCGATGCTCTACCGCTTCCCGTCGTATCGCGCCTTGCTTTGAGAGCGCGCGTCACTAGCTTGGGGTTTCCACCGGGGAGGGACGGTATCTTGAGCGAAACCACGGACGCCGTTCGGAAAAGCATCTGGTCGCGGGCAAAGCATATGGCGCTTCAGGCGCCGCCCGAGCGCAACCGCTACGTCGATTTCCTCCGCGCGCTGTCGATCCTCGCGGTCGTCGTCGGCCATTGGCTGGTCGCTGCGCCCTATATGAAGGACGGCGCCGTCGAGGGCGGGCATCTGCTCGGTATCCTCCCGTGGACGCAGTGGCTGACCTGGGGGTTTCAGGTGATGCCGCTCTTCTTCCTCGTCGGTGGTTTCTCGAACGGCATGTCGTGGGCGGCGACGCTGCGCAAGGGCGGCAGCTATGAAAGCTGGTACAGCGGACGGCTCCAGCGGCTGATCAATCCGGTGCTGCCCTTGTTCCTGATCTGGACGCTCGTCGCGATGTTCGGCACCTTGATGGGGATCGATCGCGGCGTCGTCGCGATGGCGGCGCAGCTCGCGCTGATCCCGGTGTGGTTCCTGTCGGTCTATCTGATGGTCGCGGCGGTGGTGCCGCTGACGTGGAAGGCGTGGAAGCGTTGGGGGTTCGCTTCCTTCTGGGCGCTCGTCGCGGGCGCGGTGGCGATCGATGTCGCGGCGCTGCGCTTCGACGTGCCCTATGTGAATTTCCTCAACTTCGCCTTCGTCTGGCTTGCGATCCACCAGCTCGGCTTTGCGTGGAGCGAGGGACGGCTGGCGCCGAGCAGGGCGCTTTTGTGGGGCGTCGGCGGGCTCCTCGCGCTCGGGCTACTCGTCGGCGTCGGACCCTATCCGGTCGCGATGATCGGCGTGCCGGGAAGCGGCCTCAGCAACTCGATGCCGCCGACGCTCGCTTTGCTCGCGCTCGGCATCGCACAGGCGGGTTTCGCGCTGGCGCTCGAACCCGCAGGGCGGCGGATGCTCGACAATCTTCGCCTCTGGACCAGCGTCGTGCTCGTCAACGGCATGATCATGACGATCTATCTCTGGCACCTCACGGCCTTCGTGCTCGTGATGCTCGCGGCCTGGCTGCTCGGCGGGATCGGGCTCGATGTCGCGCCGGGCACCGCGGCATGGTGGCTCGCACGCCCGGTGTGGTTCATCCTCTACATCGCGGCGCTTTTCCCGCTGATCATGCTCTTCGCGCGCTATGAACGCGCGAGCAAGGACAGCGGCGAGGTGCCGCACTGGCGCTTGATCGTCGGGTTACTGCTGATTTGCGCCGGACTCGGCGCCACCGCGGCGATCAGCATAGCAAGCCCGCTCGGCGTCACCGGCGTGCGCCTCTGGCTCGTTGCGTTGCCCTTTGTGGGCGCCGCGATTGCGCAATTCGGCCCCGTCCACCGGCTGACGCAGTCGCGGGCATGATGCGCGATGCATGGCGGAGGTTGGTCCGCTTTGGGGTGGAAAGCGGTCGTTCGCTACCGCTCCTGTTTCCCGGCGAAGGCCTGGGCCCAGAGCGTTAGAAAGCAGACGTCTGCTGGTTGCGCCCTGGACCCCGGCCTTCGCCGGGGAACAGCAACTCTTGGTCCCATTCAGACCTTCGTCATCCCGGACTTGACCCGGGGTGACGACGGCCGACAGGCAGCGACTGATCGCTTTCGGACACGTCCCGCGTCCGTTCGTGTCGAGCGAAGTCGAGACACCCTGCGACCTTGCGCCACGCCGATGGGCATCTCGACTTCGCTCGATGCAAACGGGAACAAATCTGCTTCCAATTGGTCGTCGGCCGCCTTCCAGCGGGCTAGAGCCAAACACCGCCAAAAGAAAACCGGCGCGGATCGCTCCGCGCCGGTTTTTCTCGGTAATATATTTGCGAAGTGACGCGTCAGGCGACGCGGCGCACTTCATTGCCTTCGTCGTCGATGTCGCGAAGGACGTAACCGCGGCCCCAGACCGTCTCGATATAATTTTCGCCGTGGCAAGCGAGCGCAAGTTTCTTGCGCAGCTTGCAGATGAAGACGTCGATGATCTTCAGTTCGGGCTCGTCCATGCCGCCATAGAGGTGGTTCAGGAACATTTCCTTGGTCAGCGTCGTACCCTTGCGGAGGCTGAGCAGCTCGAGCATCTGATATTCCTTGCCGGTCAGATGCACGCGGGTCGTGTCGACCTCGACCGTCTTGGTATCCAGATTGACCTGCAGCTTGCCGGTCTTGATGACGCTCTGGCTGTGCCCCTTCGACCGGCGGACGACCGCATGAATGCGGGCAACCAGCTCGTCGCGGTGGAACGGTTTGGTGACATAATCGTCGGCACCGAAGCCGAACGAACGAACCTTCGAATCCATTTCGGAAACACCCGACAGGATCAGCACCGGCGTCTGCACCTTGGCGGTGCGCAGCTTTTTCAGCACGTCATAGCCGTGCATGTCGGGCAGGTTCAGGTCGAGCAGAATGATATCGTAATCATAGAGCTTGCCCAGGTCCAGGCCTTCCTCACCGAGATCGGTGGTATAGACATTGAAGCCCTCGGTCGTGAGCATCGTATCGATCGCTTTCGCGGTCGTCGGCTCGTCCTCGATCAGCAGTACGCGCATTGGGCACCCCTTTTTCCCACGATAATCCCGCGAACCGATCGCATGACCATCAAGGATGTCACCGACCAACCCCCGTTGCAGGACTGCCGGAACATTAACCATGAAACTAATGAAGGGAAAAGGTTAATTTTGACTTAACCCGCAGAAGTCCGCGAGTCGCGGCCAATTTGCAACAGTGGTTTGGCCGGATTTCAGTTGCCGCGGAGCGCCAGATATTGCGCATGCGCGCCTGTGCAGGAAATTTTCAGCGTATCGACCAGATGATCCGAAAGCGCTCTGACGCGCGCCGGACGCAAACGCGACGGCGGCGACAACAGATGCAGATGCGCCTGCGGTGTCGACCAATCGGTCAGGATCGGCACGACCGCACCCGATGCGAGTTCGTCGGCGGCGATGAAGTCGGGCAACACGGCAATCCCGACCCCTGCAACGACCAGCGGCACCGCAATATCGCCATTGTTCGCAAACAGAGGTCCTGTCGGCAGCACCGTTGCCTCTTCGCCCTTGCGGTGAAAATGCAGCGGCATCGCGCGCTGGCGGTGGCCGTATCCGATCAGCCGGTGGCCCGCGAGTTCGAGCGGGTGCTTCGGGACTCCATGCTTTTCCAGATAGGCCGGACTGGCGATCACCGAAGCCGCGACCGGCGCGATCGTGCGCGCGAGCAGGCTGGAATCGGCGAGCGGCGCAATGCGCAGCGTCAGGTCGATCCCTTCGGCGACCGGATCATTCCGCGCGTCGCTCAACACCACCTCGATCTCGACCGCCGGATGCCGTTCGAGGAAAATCGCCAGCGGCGGGCCCAGCACCTTGATTCCGAAGCTCATCGGTGCCGCGAGCTTGATCGGTCCGGCAAGATCGAGCCGGTCGCCGCGCGCCGCCTCGGTCGCTGCGGTCGCCGCTGCGACCATCGCGCGCGCCTCGTCGAGCAAACCTGCCCCGGCGGTCGACACCGTCACGACGCGCGAGCTGCGATGAAGCAAGGTGATGCCCAGCGACGCTTCGAGCCGCGTCACCGCTTTCGACACGCTGGCCTTCGACAGGCCGAGCGATGCCGCCGCCGCCGTAAAACCGCCGCTGTCGGCGACCGCAACGAAACAGGCCCAGCCTTCATAATCGGGGAGCGCCATGGAAATTCACCCTCGAATCGGAAACGATGGGTTTCTATCTATGCTATTTTCGAAACGATCCCAATGACTATCTTGTCCTCAACAAGACAGCGCTTCCCGGCCCCGATGACGGAGCAAGCCGGAAGCAGGATGAAAGGACAAGGCCATGATCGACATTCGCAAATTCGACACGCTGGGCCACGCCGACCATGGCTGGCTCGACGCCCGTCACCATTTCTCGTTCGCCAATTATCACGATCCGAAACGGATGGGCTGGGGCGCTCTCCGCGTCTGGAACGACGATGCCATCGCGGCGCAGGCAGGTTTTCCCCCGCATCCGCACCGCGACATGGAAATCATCACCTATGTTCGCACCGGGGCGATCAGCCATCGCGACTCGATGGGCAATGCCGGCCGCACCGCAGCGGGCGACGTCCAGGTGATGAGCGCCGGTACCGGTGTGACGCACAGCGAGTTCAACCTCGAGGATGAGGAAACGACGCTGTTCCAGATCTGGATCATGCCCGATCGTGACGGCGGCAATCCCGGCTGGGGCGCACGCCAGTTCCCGCAGGCCGACCGTTCGGGCCAGTTCGTGACGCTGGCAAGCGGCATCGAGGGTGACGACGCCCTGCCGATCCGCGCCAATGCCCGCGTTGCCGCGGCAACGGTGAACGCCGGCGAGAGCATCTCCTACGATCTCGAGGCCGGACGCCATGCCTATCTGGTCGCCGCCAAGGGCCGCATCCGCGTCAATGGCGAGGATGCCGACCCCCGCGACGGCATCGCGCTCCGCGATGTCGGCACGATCAAGGTCGAAGCGCTCGACGACGCCGAACTGGTGCTGGTCGACAGCCTCTGAAGAAGTC
This sequence comes from Sphingopyxis sp. GW821-FHT10B01, assembly GCF_059415685.1. Lineage (NCBI taxonomy): Bacteria > Pseudomonadati > Pseudomonadota > Alphaproteobacteria > Sphingomonadales > Sphingopyxidaceae > Sphingopyxis > Sphingopyxis sp. GW821-FHT10B01. The sequence continues at coordinate 94,833 of NZ_JBWKNS010000004.1, forward strand.
CCCGGGCCGTCGCCTCTCCCCCTCCCTGACGGCGGCCCACCCTGTGCCGCGAGTTCCCCCGGCTCGCGGCACCCCCTTCCTCTCCCCCCTGAAGTGAAAAGGAGTATATCCGATGACCCATATTCTTCGCATCGACGCCAGCGCCCGCAACCAAGGTTCGACCACGCGTCCGCTCGCCGACCAGTTGGTCAATCGCCTTGTCGAACAAGGCTATGGCGCCACCGTCACCCGCCGCGACCTTCATGCGAACCCGCCCGCCTTGCTTACCGAAAGCTGGGTCGGTGCCAATTTCACCGACGAAGAGGCGCGCAGCGACGAGCAAAAGGCCGTGCTTGCAGGATCGGACGAACTGATCGCCGAGCTCGAAGCCGCCGACACGATCGTCATCACCGCGCCGATCTATAATTTCGCGATCCCCGCGTCGCTGAAGGCGTGGGTCGACCTGATCGCCCGTGCCCGCCGCACCTTCCGCTATACCGAGGCCGGGCCCGAAGGGCTGCTAACGGGCAAGCGCGCGTTCATCGTCTTCGCCTCGGGCGGCGTGCCGCTGGGCAGCGAAGTCGATTTCGCCAGCGGCTATCTGAAGCATATCCTCGGCTTCGTCGGTATCACCGATGTCACCGTCATCGCCGCCGACGGCCACATGATGGACGGCGAAGCCGTCACACGCGCCACCTCGGTGATCGATGGCCTGAAGCAGGCGGCCTGAACCGATGCGTCGTCTCCCGAGCCTCTTCCTTTCGCATGGCTCGCCGATGATGGCGCTCGAGCCCAGCCCGGCGCGGACCTTCCTCGCCGGGCTGGGCACCCAATTGCCGCATCCGCGCGCGATCCTTGTTGTCTCGGCGCATCATGATGCGGCATATCAGGGCGGCCGGGCGACGGTCACGGCTTCGCCTATGCCGCCGACGATCCACGATTTCGGCGGCTTTCCCGACGAACTTTTCGCGATGCGCTATCCCGCGCCGGGTGATCCGGGGCTGGCGCAGCAGGTTGTCGACCTGCTCGCCGGGCACGGCCTGTCCGTCACCGCCGACCCCGACCGCGGGCTCGACCATGGGGCGTGGGTGCCGCTCTCGCTCGTCTATCCGGGCGCCGACGTTCCTGTGGTCCAGCTTTCGATCGCGTCGAACGCCTCGCCCGTATGGCATTATGCCCTCGGCCAGGCGCTCGCGCCGCTGCGTGACGACGGCGTGCTGATCATCGGGTCGGGCAGCATCACGCACAATCTGCGCGCGCTTTTCTCCGCCCGCTTGCCGATCGACGCCCCGGCGCCGGCCTGGGTCACCGATTTCACCGACTGGGTCGCCGATCGCATGGCCAACGGCGCCATCGACGATGTACTCCATAGTGTCGAGCGCGCGCCGCACGGCCGCGACAATCATCCGACGCCCGACCACATCCTGCCGCTCTTCGTCGCGATGGGAGCAGGCGGCGAGCCATTCGCCGCCGAGCGGCTGCATCACAGCGTTACCTACGGCCTGCTCGCGATGGACGTTTACGCTTTCGGCTAGCGCGCCTATAGCGCGCCATGCTCCTTTCAGACCGTGTTCTTTTCCTCGACGGCGAGGCCCTTGTCATCGACAAACCCGCCGGCCTGCCCGTCGACGCCCCGCGCGACGGCAGCATCAGCCTTGAAAACCATCTCGACCTTTTGAAGTTCGGCTTCAAGCGCTGGCCGCTCGCGGTTCACCGGCTCGACCGCGACACCTCGGGCTGCCTGTTGCTCGCGCGCAATCCCAAGGCGCACGGCCGCTTCACCCGCGCGTTCGAAAGCCGCGAGGTCGAAAAGCAATATCTCGCCATCGTCGACGGCATCCCCGACGGCGACGGCGGCACGATCGATATCGCGCTTGGCAAGGTATCGACCGCCGAGGACGGCTGGCGCATGGTTGGCGACCCGAAAGGCAAGCCGTCGGTATCGCACTGGGAAAAGATCGCGGTCGTGGGCGAGCACAGCCTGCTCCGCTTCCGCCCCGAAACCGGCCGCACGCATCAACTGCGCGTCCACGCGCTCGAGGGGCTCGGCTTCCCGCTCGTCGGCGATCCCGTGTACGGGCGCGGCGGGACCAAAACCCGCACGCTGCTGCACGCCGAACGGCTGGTCGTAAAACGTGACGTCAAGCCGTCGATAATTGCCGAGGCGCCCTTTCCTGACAGCTTCATCGCCTTGGGCTTCGCGGCGCCGGAGGGAGCGGAGCCGACGCGTGGCTGAGATACCGGAGAGCGCGATCAGCGAGAAATTTCTCGCGGGCACAGGACCCGGCGGACAGAATGTCAACAAGGTCGCGACCGCGTGCCAATTGCGCGTCAACGTCTATGCCCTCGGCCTCACGCCCGATGCCTATAAACGACTGAAGACCCTTGCCGGCAGCCGGATGACGACCGAGGGCGAACTGATCATCCTCGCGCGCCGCTATCGCACGCAGGAAGCCAACCGCGCCGATGCCCGCGAACGCCTGTCCGACCTGATCGACGCCGCGCTGGTGCGTCCCGAGCGCCGCATCAAGACCAAGCCGAGCAAGGCGGCCAAAGCGCGCCGCGTCGACAGCAAGAAAGCGCGCAGCAGCGTCAAAGCCGGTCGCGGACGTGTAAAGCCAACAGAGTAAACCGCATTTTTACGCTCGCCCGCTAGAATCGTCCGCGTTCAGTTCAGCGGAGCCGCATATGAGCGAAATAGTGAAATCGGTCCTGATGGGCCTTGGCTGCCTCAGCATCCTGAGCTTTGTCGGCTGCGGCATGATGGGCGCGGGCGTCATCGTCGCAGCGGATCGCGCCGCCGATCGGGTGAGCCAGAGCGACACCCCCGACCACTCCGAAAAGTCCCCCTGGGACAAATAGTCGCCGCGCCGTCCTCTGCGCGGCGACGCCCCCGCATTGACAGCATCCCGCCCCGAGGCGAGCGTCGCCGAATGAATCTCTATCGTCTCGATGCCCCTGCTAGCCTGATCGCCACAACGTTCGGGGCCGACGCCGGCGAAGATCCCTGGACCGGCGATTATGTCGCGCCCGGCCGCCCTGCGCCGGTAATCGTCAGCGACGGCCGCGGCGGATCGCGCCGCTATTTACGCCCGAAACTATGGGGTGTCCCGCCGCCCCCGCAAGGCGACCGGCCGGTCACGGCCGTCCGCAACCTGCAAAGCCCCTTCTGGATCGGCACGCTGCGCCACCCCGAACTGCGCTGCCTGATCCCTGCGACCTCCTTTGCTGAATGGTCGGGGCCGCCGGGGGCCAAGTGCCAGCACTGGTTTTCGGTGCCCGCGCACCCCGTTTTCGCCTTTGCCGGTATCCTGCGTCAGGGCGAAGATTGGCCCTGCTTCGCCATCATCTCCACCGACCCGAACCGGTTGGTTGCGCACCATCAGCCAAAGGGGATGCCGCTGATCCTGCATCCCGAAGATCATGCCACCTGGATGAGCGGCGAATGGCGCGCGGCGGTGGCGCTCGCGGTGCCCTATCCGGGCCAGTTGATGACGGTCGGCGATGCGCCGCCGGTGTAGCCGATTTTCACCATATAATTTCACTTTGGGGTAACCAATGGCGCCTTAAAAGCCGGGTGAATCAAGCAATGACCGCTGGGACCAAATCCGTGTTGGGGAATCGCATTATCGAAGCCAGAAAGGCGCCGGCTGCCGGGCGCGGTGCCGAGCGCGCGCCTGTGACCGCGCGCGCGCGTTTTCGCGAACCGGGGCTGAACCCCTTTGACGTCGAACTGTTCGACCTGTCGTCGACCGGCTTTCGTATGATGACCTATTCGCGCCCGCAGATCGGCAAGCATATCTGGGTGAGCCTGCCCGGGCTGCAGCCGCTGGAGGCGATCGTCCGCCGGTCCGATGGCAACAATCATGGCTGCGAGTTTGTCCATCCGCTCCATCCGTCGGTGGCGAAACATCTGCAGGTGAAGCTGCGCTAGGCGCGGCCGGATATCACCCCCCGGGCTTTTCCGACTTCTTCAAAATATGCTTCCACTCGTCGGGCTGGACGCGCCCGACCGACAGCCGCGACTGGCGGAGCAGGTCCATGTCGGCGAGCTTGGGATCGGCCTTGATCGCCGCGAGCGTCACCGGATGGGCGAGCGGGCGGATGGGCGCGACGCGAACGACGACCCAGGGCGCGCCCTCGTCGGCAGTCGGATCGGGAAACGCCGCCTCGGTGACCGTCATGATCCCCACGCATTCCTTGCCGATATTGCTGTGATAAAATAGCGCTTCGTCCCCGACCTGCATCGCTTTCAGGTTGAGCTTTGCCGTGTGGTTGCGCACACCGTCCCAGATGCCCGTGCCATCCTTGACGAGCTGGTCCCACGCATAGGCGTCGGGTTCGGATTTCATCAGCCAATATGATTTTGCCATGCGCCCTCTTACCGTCTGCGTCCGGTTTGAAAAGAGCGAGCCTCTTTCCCTGCACCGCCGACGGTCGTACATGCGGGAACAGAGTCGCGGAGGCCCAAGCCTGCGCCCAATATGGATGATATGATGACTGCCGCTGTTCCGACCATTTCCATGTCGCTTCCCGCCGACCAGTTCGCGAAAGATTTCGGAGCGTCGTTCGAACGCTTCGGCTTTGCGATGATCACCGACCATGGCATCGATCCCGCGTTGATCGACGAAGCCTGGGACAAGGCGAAAGCCTTTTTCGCGCTGCCCGAAGATGTGAAGCGCGCCTATCATATCGCCGGCGGCGGCGGGGCGCGCGGCTACACCCCGTTCGGCACCGAGATCGCCAAGGGTGCAAAAGAAGTCGACCTCAAGGAATTCTGGCACGTCGGCCGCGACCTGCCCGCCGGGCATCGCCTCGCCGCGCAGCAGCCGAACAATGTCTGGCCCGCCGAAGTCGACGGCTTCCGCGCCGCCTATGACAAATTGTTCGCCGAATTTGACCGCGTCGGCGGCCGTCTGCTGTCGGGCATCGCGCGCTACCTCGGCCTCGCGCCCGATTTCTTCGACGACACCGTTGCCGACGGCAACAGCGTGATGCGCCTGCTCCACTATCCGCCCGTCGAAGCCCCCGCAAAGGGCATCCGCGCCGAAGCACATGAGGACATCAACACGATCACGCTGCTGCTCGGTGCCGAAGAGGCGGGCCTCGAAATCCTCGATAAGGACGGCAGCTGGCTTCCGGTCAGCCCGCCGCCGGGCGCGATGGCGGTCAATGTCGGCGACATGCTGCAACGGCTGACCAACAACAAGCTGCCCTCGACCACCCACCGCGTCCGCAACCCCGACGCAGGCCGCGCGAGCGTTGCGCGCTATTCGATGCCCTTCTTCCTGCACTTCCGCTCGGACTATCCGATCGAGACGCTGGAGAGCTGCATCGATGCGTCGCATCCGAACCTCTACCCGACACCGATTACGGCGGACGACTATCTGCAGGAACGGCTGCGCGAGATTGGGCTCAAGAAATAGGCTAGCGTCGGCTTTGGGCTGGAAAGCGGACGTTCTCTACCGCTCCTGTTCCCCGGCGAAGGCCGGGGCCCAGAGCGTTAGAAAGCAGACGTCTGCTGGTTGCGCCCTGGACCCCGGCCTTCGCCGGGGAACGCTACTTCCGGCCGAAAGCGGTCACCGCTCCTCCCAATAATCGAACGCCAGCTGCTGCTGCTCGCGGATAAATCGCGCCGCTGCCGGCCCTTCCCACGGCCCGTCATAGCCGAGCAGCAATGCCGTCCCGCCGACCCACCAGCCTTGCCCCGGCAGCCGGTCGCTTTCGCGCACCAGCAGCACCGCGAGATCGGGCTCGCCGTCGAGCGCGCACAGGCGATCGACTTCGCCCAGCGTCTTGCACACCGCGCGCATCTTGGGCCGCGTGAAGCGGAAACCCAAATCGCCCAGCAGTTCGGAATAGCTGACGCTGCGCCCCTCGCGCGCTGCGGCGGTCAGGATCGCACGGATGCGCGGCGCGTCGCCGAGCGCGCTGACGTCGGCGGCGGTCGCCTCGGTCCCTAAACCCTGGTCTTTGGCGGCCACGGGATGAATCCGGAGGTGCGCGCGACATAGTCGGCATATTGGGGCCGCGTCTTGTGCAGCCCCTTTTCGAGCAGCGCCTTGCCCGACCATTTGGTGAGGGTGAAGGTCAGGAAGACCGGGCCGATCACGCTGGCGAGCGCGGGTCCCCAGCCAAGGTCGGCGACGACAAGCCAGATGCCCCACCAGGTCAGCGCATCGCCGAAATAATTGGGATGGCGCGTGTAACGCCACAGGCCGGTGTCGAGCACCTTGCCCTTGTTCGCGGGGTCCTTCCGGAAGCGATCGAGCTGCGCGTCGCCGATGGTTTCGAACGCGATGCCGATCAAGGCCGCGGCCGCGCCGATCCCGCCGATGATCCCCACCGGCGCCGCATGACCCGCACTGGCCCAGATCCCGATCTGCGCGGGCAGGCAGGTGAGGAACAGCAACGGCGCCTGCGTCAGGAAGACGGTAAGCAGCGCCGCCTTGCCCCAGCTCCATTTTTTCGTTTCCATCGTCCGGGCGAGAATCTTCGTATAGCGCGGATCCTCGCCATGCGTGGCCCAGCGGACCCCGAGATGGATCGCGAGCCGCAGCCCCCAAAGCGAGGTGAGGCCCAGCAGCAGCTTGGCGTGCGCCCCTTCGGCGCCGACCTGCCACCATGCCCCCCATGCGAGCAGCACCATACCGAACGCCCAGAAAGCATCGATAAACGACACGTCGCGGATCACGACCGACAGGCCCCAAAGCAGCAGGATCACCGCGAGCAGTCCCGCGAAATTGATCGCCAGCAGCAAAAGGGCGTCACTCATGCACGCATATCCGGTATGTCATCCACGCCGACAATATCGTCGATCGATCGCGCCTGCCGCTCGGGGAATCGAGCGGTGCAGCCCCTATATACCTCAAATACCTTCATCATGTCGGCGCGAAAATCGCCTGTCGGCCAGATCAGCGGGCCAAGTCCGCCGGTCTTGGTCCCATAATCCATGAAGCCGACGACGAGCGGCACCTTGGCCGCGAGCGCGATTTGATAAAAGCCGGTGCGCCATTTCGCCGCCTTGCCGCGCGTCCCTTCGGGCGCGACGGTCAGCATGAATTCGGTGCGCCGCGCAAATTCCTCCACCGTCTGCTGCACGACATTGCCGCCGCCGCGGCGATCGACCGGGACCCCACCCATCTGGCGGATGAAACCGCCGATCGGCCAGCGGAACAACGACAGCTTTGCCATGAAAAAGGGGCGGATCTTGAGGTCGGCGGTCAGCCCGAGGAAGTTCACGAAATCCCAATTGCTCGTGTGCGGCGCCGCGATCAGGATGAAGCGCCGCGGCTCGGGCACTTCGCCGACCGCTTTCCATCCGCGCATCCGGTACAATAAAAGCAGCAGACGACGCACCGCGCGCGCCACCAGCCCCGGCGGGTCATCATCTATTCTCGTCACGCTTGGTCCTCTCCCTCGGCGGCGATTGCGCGAAAGCCGCGCGCGGCGCAAGGGGGTGCGCACCACGGGCTTGCGGCCGCCCGGTCTTTCTGCTCCCTTCCGCGCGATGAAAATGGGGAGATATTGATGAAGACGTTGTCCGCGTTGCTGACGTCCGCCTTGCTGTTCGCGGCGCCCGCGATCGCCGCCGAACCGCCGCCACGCCCCGACCAGCTCGCCTTTCGCGAACTCTACCGCGAACTCGTCGAAACCAACACCACGCTTTCGGCCGGTAGCTGCACGCTCGCCGCCGAACGCATGGCGGCACGGTTGAAGACGGCGGGTTTCGCCGATGGTCAGCTCACTCTTTTCGCGACCCCCGAAAATCCGAAAGAAGGTGGCCTCGTCGCCGTCTATCCGGGCACGTCGAAGAGTGCCAAGCCGATCCTGCTCGTCGCGCATATCGACGTCGTCGAGGCGAAGCGTGCCGATTGGGAACGCGATCCGTTCGTCATGGTCGCGGAAAATGGCTATTTCTATGGCCGCGGCACCGCCGACGACAAGGCGCAGGCGGCGGTGTGGGTCGATACGCTGATCCGTTTCAAACAGGCTGGCTACAAGCCCAGGCGCACGGTGAAGGTCGCGCTGACCTGCGGCGAGGAAACCAATGGCGCGTTCAACGGGGTCGAATGGCTCGCGGCGAACAAGCGCGACCTGATCGACGCCGAATTCGCGTTGAACGAAGGCGGCGGCGGCGACAGCGACGGCAAGGGCAAGATTCTCGGCCAGTCGGTGCAGGTCGGCGAAAAGACCTTCGCCAACTTCCGCCTCGAAACCCGCAATCCCGGCGGCCACAGCTCGGCACCGGTGCCCGCCAATGCGATCTACGAGCTGTCGCGCGCGCTCACCAAAGTCGCGGACTATGATTTCCCGGCCGAGATGACCGACACGACGCGGCGCTTCTTTGCCGAGGCCGGCGCCGCGCGCGGTGACGCGACGGGCGCCGCGATGATCGCGCTGTCGAAGAATCTCGCCGACAAGGCGGCCGAGGCGATCGTCAACAAGGATGCGTTCCTCCACAGCAACCTGCGCACGACCTGCGTTGCGACCTTGCTCGACGGCGGCCATGCGCCGAACGCGCTGCCCCAGCGCGCGGGGGCGAACATCAATTGCCGCATCTTCCCGGGACACAGCATCGAATCGATCAAGGACGAACTCGCGAAGGTGATCGGCGACCCCGGCGTCACCATCACCCAGCTGGCGCCCAAACGCCCCGCGCCGCCCGCGCCGCCGCTCGACCCCAAGGTCATCGGCCCGATGCAGACGCTCGTCGATAAATATTGGCCCGGCCTGAAGGTGATCCCGTCGATGGCCAACGGCTATACCGACGCGACCTTCCTCGGCGCAGTCGGTATCCCGACCTATGGCATCCCGGGCATGTGGGGCGACCCCGACGGCAATGGCGCGCACGGCCTGAACGAACGCATGGAAGTCCGCTCGGTCTATGTCGGGCGCGACTATATGTTCGATCTGGTGAAGGCCTATGCCGACAAGCCTTAGCATGTCCTTGTTGCCCATTCGTCGCCCCCGCGAAGGGGGGGCGCCGGCGGTTTAAACCTTCGACGCCGTGTCAGGCCGACTGCGGCCCCCGCCTTCGCGGGGGCGACGATTCTCTGTTATGCTGCGGAGACAATCCGTCCCTCACCCCACAAACGCGCGCTCGATGACGAAGTCGCCGGGCGCGGCGTTCGATCCTTCCTTGAACCCCAGCGCCTCGAAGCGCGTCTCGAGATCGCGAATCATCGCCATGCTGCCGCACATCATGATGCGGTCGGTCGCGGGGTCGAAATGCGCCGGGCCGGTCAGCGGATGGCCGAACAGGCTACCGCTCTCGATCAGCGCATCGATGCGTCCCTCGGTGCGGAAGGGCTGGCGCGTTACCGTCGGCAGGTAATGAAATTGCAGCAGCGCCTGATCCTGCACCAGCGGGTCGCCGGCAAGCTGGCTTTCCAGCTCGTCGCGGAACGCGAGGTCGCTGACCTGCCGCACGCAATGGACGAGCTGGATCTGGCTGAAGCGCTCGTAGATATCGGGATCGCGCGCGAGGCTGAGGAAGGGTGCGAGGCCGGTGCCGGTCGAGAGCAGGAACAGCCGCTGCCCCGGCAGCAGCGCGTCGGCGACGAGCGTGCCGGTGGGTTTGCGGCCGAGATAGACCGGATCGCCCGGCTGGATTTTCTGGAGCCGCGAGGTCAGCGGGCCATCGGGCACCTTGATCGACAGAAATTCGAGCTCGTCGGCATAAGCGGGGCTCGCGATCGAGTAAGCGCGCAGCAGCGGGCGTCCTTCGCCCGGCAACCCGATCATCACAAACTCGCCCGAACGGAAACGGAAGCTCGGCGGCCGCGTGATCGTGAAGCTGAACAGATGCTCGTTCCAGTGGCGCACCGAACGCACCTCCTCGACGGTCAGTGAGGCGGAGGGGGCCAGCTTGGCGGCTTCGGCAATACGGTCACTCATCACTTTGAACTTTCCTGATGTGTCATGGCGCCGGCCGCGAGGGCCGGCATATCGAATCCCGCCCCGACCAATTGGCCGACCACGGCGCCCATCGCGTTCGCGATCGGACCGACGCTGTCTCCCTCGGCCAGCAAGGCCAGCGCCCTGCGGGCATTTGCCGAATCCCCAAGCGAAATATCGCGCCAGAGTCCAAGCAGAATTGCTTCATCCTCTGAAATCTGGGGGCAGGGCATCGGTGCAAGAAGAAGCGTCTCGACGGCATCGCTGCCGAGCAGCGCCATCGCGACATGGAAATCGGGAAGCGCGTTCCGCGCGTCGACCGCGGCGAAGCCCCGGTGCAACGCTTGCGGCGGACATTGCCCGCACGCGGCCGCCCGAACCCAGCCGCGCATCGCCCAGAGCAGGAAGCGCCCGCTGTTGCCGAGGCTCTCCACCGGTTGGTCGACGAAGGCGTACATCGATTCCCTTTCCAGCGCGCAGGATGCTGCGCCGGACGGGCTTATATGTTACTGCGAGTCATTTGCAATTTAGAATTTCTGCAGAGAGCCATTCAATATTTTCGCGCTGATGACCGTGACCGACCGATTGCCAGGGCTTCATATCATGTTGCCGTGGGCTTGATCTTGGAACCAGCTCAGGATTCAGGCCTGCTTGGGCATCGGAAAAGGCCGGATGCCGGCCCGGTATGACGAAGGGGATGGCTGTTTTCCCTTCGATAGACTGGCTCTACTCCCGTCTATCTTGCCACACACTGCGGCCAAAATGGGCCGGTTGCGACGCGCCGAGAACGAGTCCCGGACGGCGCGCGGGCGCGGTGGGTGGCGGAATGATCTCGAAGCCCGAGGCGACCGCGTGGGTAGCGGGCGCCGCACCGCCGTGTGCGACGCGCAACAATGTCGTGTCGATCGGCCGGTCGGTTTCGATCCCGAATCGTCTGTCGACGACCCAGCGGACGGTGCCCAGCATCGGGTCGTGACCCGGCAGGAAAACGGTGATTCGCTCGCCGATGCTCAGCGCAGTGGGGCCCTGCCCACCGATGCCCGTTTCAGACACATTGCGGATCGTCACGTCAAATTGCCCGAGCCGCGCACACGCGAGCGCACCTTTCACCAGGCGCGACTGGCGCGGCTGACGCTTGTCGGACGGAACGGATGAGGTTGGGGGAACCTCGGGACTGGACATGCGCGACTCATCTTCTTCGCCCAACCCCCACGTCGGCCGATCATTTTGGTCCCTCGATAGCCGTAAAGATCGAAGGTAAATTTTCGTATAGCGTCTTCGGTAATTATTTGGCCGGCGGCAGCCCGCCGAACGTGACGATGCTTTCGCTGCCATTTGCCGACACCGCCGAAACGCCGAAGAAATTATCGTCGACGATGACGCCGGGCAGCACCAGTTCGGTCGGCGCGCCGGAGGAAATGGTCTGGCTGTCGGACCAGTCGCTGCGGTCGGCGCGTCGCCAGTATAATTTATAGGCGGCGGCGTCCGTCACCGGCGACCAGCGTATCGTCGTGTTCGAGCTGACCGCGCCGTCGATGCTGACGCTGGCCGGCGCTGGCGGCGCGTCGGCGAGTTCGCCCGCCAAGGCGACGTTGAGCGTGGTCACACGTGCCAGATAGGGGAAATCCATCTCGTCGACCGTATCGCCATATTTGCGGCCGTTCTCGCTGCGCAGATCCTGATGCTGATGATCATAATCCTCGATCCCGACGGTGAAACGGATCGCGGGATAGCCGAGTTCGAGCGAGGGCAGATGGTCGCCGCCGCGGCGAAAGCGGTCGGGGCGCCGGACCGCGAGCACTTCGAGGCCGATCGCGGGGTTCCGTTCCCCGGCGCGGATGGCCGCCTTGGCAAGCGCGCGCGACGGGCCGTCGTCCTCGCCGCCGATCCCGCGCCGTGCGAGCTGGGCCGCCAGATCCTCCGATGCGCGGATGCCTTCGCTGAACACCCGCACGCGGTTGTCGACGATTGCGCCGTCGGTGCCGCGGGTGCCGCCGACGATGTCGTTGTTGAGCATCGCCGCGACCTGCCAATTCTGGTCTTTCGCATGTTTGGCGAGCAGTTTGCCGCCCCACAATCCCTGTTCCTCGCCCGACAGCAGCGCATAGACGATCGTCGCGCGATGCTTCTGCTTCGACAACAGGCGCGCGGTCTCGATCACCAGCGCGGTGCCCGAGGCGTCGTCGTTGGCGCCGGGCGCGTCAGCGGTGAAGTTCATCGGGTCGCTGACGCGGCTGTCGATATGGCCGGCGATCATGATGACATGCGCCGGGTCGCCACTGCCTTTCTGGATCGCAAGGACATTTTCGACGATCACGCCAGCCGGCGCGCGCGGTCCTTCGAAGCGGTCGGCGATCCGCTCGACCTTCAGGCATCCGCCACAGGCTTTGGAAATCCGTTCGAATTCGCCCGCGCCCCAATTGCGCGCGGCGCCGATGCCGCGTTCGGGATCGGTCGCCGACGACAGCGTATGGCGCGTGCCGAAGGACACCAATTTTTCGACCGATGCCTTCAGCCGTGCCGGATCGGCGGCGGGGGTCTCATCCTTGGCGAAAGCCGCGGCAGGCGCCGTCAGCAGCAGGGCGGCGAGCAGGCTCTGTTTGATCATGCCGCTTCATGCGCTGCGGCGCGGACAAAGAAAAGCCCCTCCCCAAAAGGAGAGGGGCTTTGACGATATCAGCCGAGACCCGAGAAGCGGATGTCCTGGACGCGGCCATAACGGACTTCGCAGGTGAACTTGCCCTTGTCATAGGATCCGCCGCGGCCCCAGCGACCGCCGTAACCGTCGCGGACGATAACGCGGCCCTTGACCCGGTAACCGTCGCGCTTGCGATCGATGCTCGTCACTTCGGTGACATCGGTGCGGCCATAACGGCGGCTGCCGCGCTCGACCGAATTGACGCACTGGCTGACCGCGCTGCGGCTGTTGCCATAGCGGTTATAGTCATATCCATAGCCGTAGCGGCCATCGTCATAGCGGCCCCGGCCGCGGTCATAGCGGTTGTCCCGATCGTAGCGATCATAACGGTCGTTATCGCCGCTCGACAGGATCGCGGCGAGGCCGCCGAGTACGACGGCGCCGGCGATGATTTCACCCGCGCCGATCCCGTCGCGATCGTGATCGCGGTCGCGGGCCATCGCGGGGGTGGCGCCGATCAGCATCGCGCCGGCGGTGGCCGCACCAATTGCGGCCCTGGTAAGGTTGGTCTTGATAGCCATGGTTCGGTCTCCTCTAAAAGCGCAGGCGGCAGCGTCGCGGCCTGTTGAGGAGGGTGTACCGATTCGGCGGTGACACGGTGCTGAACCCCGCGCTTATCTGGCGTTCAGACTTGGTTTTGCCGGCGTTCATAAAGAAAAGGCCCCTCGCCGTGGGGCAAGGGGCCTGCGTTGAATTTGGAAATCGTCAGCCGAAGCTGACGTCGACGACGCGGCCGTTGCGGTAGCTGCAGCCAAAGCTGCGCACGTCGCCGCCGAGGCGTGAGGCGGTTCCGGTGACGTACCAGCCGCCATTGTTCGGCTGGGTACCGGTGATGCTGTCGACTCGGGCGTCGTCGCCCATTTCGGCCTCGACCGCCCAGCCGCACGCATCGGCGGCACGCGATTCGGTCTCGCCGCGATTATAGGCGCCGGGGACGGGGTCATTTTGTGTGTCCGGTTCGTAACGCGGCACGTCCTGCCGGTTGTCGCGATAGGGTGGGTCATAACGATAGTCGGGCGCGCGCTCGCGCTTGTCCTTGCCCACCGAGCTGGCGATCGCGGCGATGGTGCCGATAATCAGCAAACCGCCGAGCACGTCGCCGGTGCTGATATTGTCGCGGTCGCGGTATCCCCAGCCGCCATGATGGCGTCCGCGCGCTTCGGCGGGCACGGCGCTGAGCCCGACCGAGGTCAGGACGATCGCTGCCGCGGTGGTGAAGCTGGTCAATTTACGCATCGAGGAAAACTCCCCTCTGGCGGGCCCAGGATGGTCCGGCCCGCAATCTCGCCTTTCTAGGCGTGCGATGCTTTCGCGCCGCTGAACCGTTGCTACTGCGCGGCGAGCCGAGTCGCGATATGCAAAAGGCCCGCCATCCTGGAGGATGGCGGGCCCTGGGACCAGTATAGGTGACCAGACCTATTCGGGTAATATCAGCAAGCGCAGCGCGGCTTGGGCCGGGGCTTCCATTTCTTCTTCGCGACATAGCGTTTCCGCACCGGCACATTTTCATAATAGGTGCGGGTCGATGTCTCGACCGTTTCGGTCACGATCGGCGCGCCATTCGTGATGATCGTCGTGACCACGACGCCGGGCGTGTAATAGCCGTAACCATAGCCGCCGTGCTGATAGCTGGTAGAATAGCCGCCGGGGTAATAGCCGCTCTGGTACGAACCACGGCTCGACCACCACTCTTCGCACTTCTTCTTGTCCGAGGCATTGCCGATGGCCGAGCCGGCGATAGCGCCAAGCCCGCCGCCGATCAGCGTTCCCGCGGTGCGATCGCCGTGTCCGGCTATGCGGTTGCCGGCGATGCCCCCCACGAGCCCGCCGACAACCGCGCCGCCCACTGTGCCCCCCCGGCCACAGCGGCGTTGCATATCTTCGTTGTACCGTGCGTCATAGCCGCCACCATAACGGGGATCATAGGCGGGCGGCGGCGGATAGCCGGCGCCATGGCCTTCGACCGTGCCTTCGTAACGGCCGTCATAGCGGCGGCCGTCGGGCGCTTCATAGGTGCCGTTCCAGGTCCCGGTCCAGCGGCCGTCGGCGTCATAAGTGCCATTCACTTGACGATAATCGGCTTCGCCGGGCACGCGGTCGGGATAGCCGGTGTAGACCCGCGCGTCGGGATCATCGGGATTGCCATAGTCGAGCGACGGGCGCGGATCATGGCCATAGGCGGCGCTGTCCGACAGGCTCGGCGCCGCGGTCATCGGCATTTCCGCGCCGGCGCGTCCCGCCAGCAACAACGACCCTGCGGCCATTCCCAACAACACAATCGTGCGCATGCTAAACTCCCTGTTCCCCCGGCCTGAACCGATTGGTTAACAGCTTGTTAGCAAAATTAGCGCCTTTTCGCGAATCCGTTAACCGTGACCGATGCGTATCATTTTGGGTCAGGAAGCCGGTGCGAGCGTGGCCGCAATGCGCGCAATCAACGCTTCGGCCCCCACCTGGTCGGCGGCGGTGAAGCGCGCAGGGACCGGGCTGTCGAGGTCGAGCACGCCGACGAGGCGGTCGTTCGCGATTACCGGTACGACGAGTTCGCTGCGGCTGTCGGCGTCGCACGCGATATGGTCTGGAAAGGCGTGGACATCCTCGACGCGCTGGGTTGTGCGGAGGCGAGCGGCGGCGCCGCACACGCCTTTGTCGAGCGGAATGCGGATGCACGCCGCCTTGCCCTGGAACGGGCCGAGCACCAGCTCGGTCCCGTCGAAGCGGTAGAAACCCGCCCAGTTGAGGTCGGGGATCGCCTGCCAGATCAGCGCCGCGATATTCGCCATATTGGCGATGCCGTCGGGTTCGCCCGCGACGAGCGCTGCGGCGGCGTCGCCTGCCTCGGCCCAGAGTTCGGTCGATTCGGTGGCGGTGAAGGCGAGGGCGGTGGACATTATTCCACGCTCAGCCCGGTCCATTTCGCCGCAAAGGCATATTTGTCGGCTGCCTCGGCGATGATCTTGTCGGTCGGCTTGCCGCTCCCGTGCCCCGCGCGCGTTTCGACACGGATCAGGTGCGGCTTGTCGCCTGCTTTCGCATGCTGCAGCGCCGCAGTATATTTGAAGCTGTGCCCCGGCACCACGCGATCGTCGGTGTCGGCGGTCGTCACCAGCACTGCGGGATAGGGCGTCCCGTCCTTGATATTGTGGTAGGGCGAGTAAGCGAGCAGGTTCCGGAAATCGCCTTCCTTCGACGGATAGCCATAATCGTCGACCCAATAGCGCCCGGCGGTAAAGCGGTCGAAGCGCAGCATGTCCATCACACCCACGGCGGGCAGCGCCGCGGCGAACAGATCGGGGCGCTGGTTGGTCACCGCGCCGACCAGCAGGCCGCCGTTCGACCCGCCCTCGATCGCGATCTGGCCCTTGCCCGCGATCCCTTCGGCGATCAGATATTCGCCGGCGGCGATGAAATCGTCGAAGACATTCTGTTTCTTGTCGAGCCGGCCGGCGTCGTGCCACGCCTTGCCATATTCGCCGCCGCCGCGCAGATTGGCGATCGCAAGCACGCCGCCCTCGTCGACCCATGCGAGCTTGGTCGGCGAAAAACCGGGGGTCATCGAGACGTTGAAGCCGCCATAGCCATAGAGCAGCGTCGGCGATCCCTTGCTGCGGTCGAGGCCCTTTTTCATGACGACGAACATCGGCACTTCGGTGCCGTCCTTCGATTTGTAAAAGCGCTGTTCGACGCTGAAGTCCGATGGTTTGAAGGTCAGCTTGGGTTCGGCGAAAATCTCGCTTTTTCCGGTCGCGGTATCGAAGCGGTAAATCGTCGTCGGCCGCGCATAGCTCGAGAAGCTGTAGAAGGTTTCGGGGTCGCTCGACTTGCCGCCGAACCCCGATGCCGCGCCGATGTCGGCGAGCTTGATGTTGGCGACCGGCTTGCCGTCGAGCGCGACCATCATCGCCTCCGACTTCGCATCGCCGAGGTATGAGAGGATCAGGCGGTTGCCGACGCGCGAGGCACCGACAAGCGTTGCATCATCCTCGCCGACGAGCTGCGTCAGTGCGGCGGGCTTTTTCACGTCCATCGAGACGATCCGTCCGCGCGGCGCACCCTTGTTGGTGACAAAGGTAAAGCGCGGGCCGTCGTTGGTTACATATTCCCAGTTGTTCGCATAATCGTCGACCAGCACGATCGGCTTTGCGCCGGCTTTGCCGATCGGATGGAGCGTCAGGCCATAGCGCTGGTCGGTCCCCTCGGACGAGACGACGAGCAGATATTTGCCGTCGTCGGTAACGACCGCGCTGTTGTTGAGTTTCGGCTTGTCGGGCGTCGCGTGGATCAGCACATCGTCGCTCTGGGGCGTGCCGAGCTTGTGGAAATAGACTGCATGATGCTCGTTGAGCGACTGAAACGCTGCGCCCTTGGCGGGTTCGGGGAAGCGCGAATAATAGAAGCCGCTGCCGTCCTTGGCCCAGTCGAGGCCTGAGAATTTGACCCAGCGGACCTCGTCGGACAGATCCTGACCGGTCGCGACATCCTTCACGCGGACGATGCGCCAGTCGGTGCCGCCGTCCTGCACCGAATAGAGCAGATGCCTGCCATCGTCCGACGGGGCCCACTCGGCCAGCGCGGTCGCGCCGTCCTTGGCCCATGTATTGGGGTCGATCAGGACGCGGCCTTCGCCTTTCAGCCCCTCGCGGACATAGAGCACCGATTGCGGCTGCAGCCCGTCGTTGCGGGTATAGAAATAACGCGTCCCCGCCTTGGTCGGCAGGCCGAAGCGTTCGTAATTATACAGCTCGGTCATCCGCTTCTTGAAGGTGTCGCGGCCGGGCAGCGTTTCAAGATAGGTGTCGGTGACCTTGTTCTGCGCCGCAACCCACGCGGCGACCTTCGGGTTGACGCGGACATCGTCCTCCAGCCAGCGATAGGGATCGGCGACGTCGACGCCGAACTGCGGGTCGACCGTGCTTCCGCGCGCGGTGTCGGGATAGCCGGGCGCCGTCGCCGTCGCCGATGTCGCGGCGGCGTCGGCCGCCTGTGCTGCACCCGCCGTCATCGTCAGGGCAACCAACGCCAGCGGCGCGGACAGGGCTTTACGGGACATGGCAAGGCGATCCTCATTATCTTGGGGGACATTATCGTGCGCCGATATGTAAGGATGGCAAAGGCAGGGGCAAGGGGATTCAATGCCGTTCAGGCCGCGTCGAGCGATCCGCGATAGCCGACGATAAAGCCGATGAACGGCGCCGCGATTTCGACGTCGAAACGGAATAGGCCGTCGGCCTCGGTCTCGAAGCTGGTGCCGTGGGGCAGCAGCCAGCGCGGCATCGGGATGCCAAAGGCCGACCAGCGGCGCGGGACGAGATGGAGGCGGTCTTGCACGACCACAAGCGCCATCGCGAAGGACAGCGGGCCAAAGCGCTCCACCAGCAGATAGTCGTTCCGGCCGGTCCCGCGCGATTGCAGTGAGGCGAAGCGCTTGCCGCCGAAATCGCGGGTCCAGCGCTCGCAGGTTTTTTCGGGGGTGAAGGCAACGGCGACCGGTATGCGCGCCGCGGCTTTCGGAAATCCCATCACTGCGGCGGCGAAGCGCGCGAGGAGTCCGGTGCCGCGGCGGACTTCGGCATGACCCTGCCAGCGGCGCGCGGCCTTGCTTCCGTGCAAAAGCTGAAGCTTCGGTGGCAGCGTGTCGAAAGCGGGGCCAAGTATCTGGCGATACAGCGGGGCTTCGGGTTGCTCGCTGCGGAAGCCGGTATGGATCGAGCGGCCTTCGAACAATGCGTCATAATCGGCCAGCGTGAGCGCATCGACGCTCGAGCGCGCGCCGGCGGCAGGGCGACCGCCCCGGAGCAATGTGCGGACGATCCCCTCGATCGCCATCGACGGGATATAGGGGCCGTCGTCGCCCTCGGCCAAAAGATGCCAGCTGCGTTCGACCGTCTGCCCGCCCTCGATGCCACGCACGCGAAGGAACATGCCGCCGCGATGTTCGCCGAACCGCATGCGGTTGAGCACGGCGTAGAAGAGGCGCGAAAACGGCTCGAACGACGGCAGGCGAAAGCGCGCGCGCGCCTTGGCGAGCAGGTTCAGGATGCGGTGGAGGATTTCGGGCACCGGCCCCGCGCCCATCCAGATATCGTCGAGCGCCGGATAAGCGCGTGGGATCAGCTGGAGATCGGGTACGTCGACGAGCGAGAAATGGATGTTCCGCAGCGGCACGCGGCCGGGGACGGCGACGGTATAGCGCAGGCTTTCGGCGAGCCCGATGCCGTGTGTGTCCTTGCCGCCGCGCCGTAACATCACCGGCGCGCCGGCATAGCCGACGACCGCGCGCATCACATTGAGCCCGATGCCGGCAAAGGGCGACGGCGCAATCCCGCCCTCGACGCCGCGGATGTCTATCGTCTTGGCCATTTCGCGGAGCACCGCGCCGGTCAGCGCGGGGAAGCTGCTGACCCCCGACAGGATGAAGACGCCCGCCGCCTTGGCCGCGGCATCGAAGCGGTCGATGCCGAAGACGAAATCGGCGCCATCGGCGAAATCGAGATAGTCGACCCCGGCGGCGATGCACGCCTCGACGACCTGATAGCCTTCGGCGCCATAATCCTGGAACGGCCCCGATGCGTCGACGACCAGATCGGGCTGAAAACGGCCCAGCGCTGGCGCAATCGCGCGCCGGTCGAGCGCATGCGGATGGACGCGTGCAGCACCGCGATAGGCGGCGCAGAAGCGTGTCGCGCGATCGAGGTCGCGGCCGCAGATCAACAGGTCGAGGTCCGGCATGTCGGCCAGCAGTTCGGCGAGCCGCCCGCCGAACACCCCATAGCCGCCGAGGATCAGTATCTTCATGTCAAAATCCGGTTATGAAATTCGGGCGGTGCCGCCCAGCAGGTCGCGCGCTTTCCGAACAAGCGGTAACGATGACGCGCGATCCACCGGTAGACAGGATCGCGGAGGAAGGGGGGGGCGAGGCGAAGGAGCGCAAGCCCCTGCCACGGCCAGCCAAGTCCTTCGTAGATCGCAAGCACTGCATCGCTGTCGCGCCGCACCTTCGTGCCATCGACGACGAGGATGCTCGTCGGGTCGTCCGGATCAAGGCCGTGTTCGCGGCACAGCGCAGCGCCTGCGGTGCCCTGGATCGACGCGAGACGAAACCGCGCGGCCTTGTCGTACCGCAACACGAACTGCGCATTCGCCGAACAGAGCACGCATTCGGCGTCGAACAGGATGATCGGGCCGCCCGCGTCAGGCATCGCGGAACAAGCCGTGCTGGTTCAGCAATTCGCCGAACAGGGGATGCGTGACCTTGAGGTCGAAGGCGAAGCGGCCATGGCCTAGATGCTGGTGCGTAACCAGCGTCGCGCCGGGAACGAGCCAGCGGGGAAGGCGGATGCGAAGCCTGCCGCGCTGCCAGAAATAATGGTCGGATGCGAAGACCAGAGCGTCGGCTTCCGCGCGCACCATGAGCGCCATGCCGAAGCCGCCGCCGATATGCTCTTCGAGCCCGGTGGCCCCGGAAAAGCTCTTGGCGCTATGGATCACCTGCGGGTGACCGCGAACGCGGCCGTAAAGCCGCGTCCAGCACTGGCCACCAGTTGTGCGGTCCTCACTCACTGCGACGGCGGCTGGCGCAGGTCCGCTGGCGCTTGTCGGCAAGGGCGCGCCGATCAGGCGGCAGAGTTGCGCAAGCAGCCAGCCTGCGCGCGACAGGCGCGTCCACACAATCTCCCCGCTATATGTCGCAACTGCCGTGCCCGACAGGAACTTGGAAAAGCGGCGGCGGACATCGCCGGGCAGCGCGTCCCAGTCTGCGCAGGGGACAAGGCGACGGAAGCGATCGTCGACGAGCGCATCGTCGGTATCGTGCGCGAGCAACGGGGGCGCTTCGATCTGGCGTTTTGGTCCGCTCCGCATGTCTCGCTCCTAGCCGGCGCCTTTGCCCTTGCCCGGGCGCCAGTTGATCAACTTCGTCACGCCCGCGCCAAGCTTGATCAGCCGCATCAGCGCGGGTTTGGGCACCTGCAGCATCTCGTCGTGCCACCGGCTCATCGTCGTCACGAAATCGAGCATGTCGGACAGGCGCGCCCTGGCGCCTGCGCTGAGTTCGGGATCGTTCGCTGCCTGCGCGACACAGGCTTTCAGCGCCGCCTCGGCGGGGTCGATCTCGCGCGCCTTGCGGCCCGCGGCGATGCGCGTGACCATTTCCCAGATATCCTTCTCGGCCGTGAAATGATCGCGCCGGTCGCCGAGCACGGGGACGCGTTCGATCAGCCGCCAGCCGAGGAGCTCCTTGATCGAATTGGAAACGTTGGAGCGCGCGAGCCCGAGCATGTCGGCAATCTCCTCCGCATGGAGCGCGCGGTCGGAAATGAACAGCAGCGCATGGATCTGCGCCACCGAGCGGTTGACGCCCCATTGTCCGCCGAGATTGCCCCAATGGAGAATGAAATCGGTCGCTGCCGAGGGCAGTTTCGATCCATGTTCCTTAATTTCTGTCATAACAGAAATATCCGACAGAAACGATCTGGAGTCAAGAGCCGCTGCGAAGCGCGATGCCCGGCCGAGCGCCGGTGCAACCAGATCTGCAATCGGGGCGTTTCCGGGTCGAAGTTAAAAAAGGAAAATATCTCATGATCAGGACCTTCACCGCAATGGCCGCCGGCGCATTGATTCTCGCTCCCGGCGTGGCCTCCGCCCAGGCCGGCTCTTCGGATCAGTCGACCGAGGCGCAGGAGGACCGTGTGGGCGCGATCCTCGGGACCCTGTTCGGTGACCGGCTCGGCGTGTCGACGTCGGTCGAGCGGCAATGGGCGGCTGGCCGCAAGCCGCTGGCAACCCAGCGCGCGCAGTTCATCGCCCGTATCGACGCCGATGTTCGGTCAGGGGCGTTGACTGCCCGTAACGGAACGCGCGTAAAAGCGGAATATGAGGAGCTCGTTGCGCTCGAAGCGCGCTATGGCGCCGACAACCGGTTCACGACCGCCGAGCGCACCGACCTCAGCGATCGCTATGGCGCGCTGACCCAGGCGCTGACCGAGGGTGGCTATGCCGACGAGGACGAGGATTCGGACAGCCTGTCGGTTGCCGACGGCCGCGCCGAATTCAACCGCCGCGTCGATGCGGGGGTTACGGCGCGCCGCCTGAGCCGGACCGAAGCAACCCGCCTCAAGAGCGACTATGCGGCGCTGATCCAGACCGAGGCATCCTATGCCCGCGACGGCATCAGCCGGCGCGAGCGCGAGGATCTCGACACGCGTCTCGATGCGCTCGATGCCCGCGTCGGGGACACCGCTTATGGTGGCGGTCCGGCCGTGATCGACAACCGCACGCGCCTGTCCAATATCGATCGCGCGCTGAGCGCCAGCGGGTTGAACGCTGCGGCGCAGGCGCAGGTGCGTGTGGAATTGGGCGACCTGACGCGTCTTGCCGCCGCCTATGACCGCACGGCGCCGACGAGCGACGATCGAAGCTATCTGGATCGCCGCATCGCCGACCTCGAAACGCGGGCCCGCGTCCGGCGCTAGATCGCCAGCGCTATCCAGCCATAGAAAAGGGCGGCAATCCTTCCGGATGCCACCCTTTGATCTTGTACAAAGCGGTGAAGCTTACGCGGCTTCTGCCTCGTCGTCATACTGCTCGACGGGGCCCGAATCCTGGCCCTTGGCATCGACGTCGCGGTCGACGAATTCGATGATCGCCATCGGCGCCGCGTCCGAGGCGCGGATGCCGGCCTTGATCACGCGGGTGTAGCCGCCAGCGCGGTCCTTGTAACGCTCGGCGAGGATGTCGAACAGCTTCTTGAGCTGCGTTTCGTCGAGCAGGCGGCTCTGCGCGAGGCGGCGATTGGCAAGGCCGCCGCGCTTGGCGAGCGTGACCAGCTTTTCGACATAGGGGCGCAGTTCCTTCGCCTTGGCGACGGTCGTCGTGATCTGCTCATGCTTGATGAGCGAAGCCGACATGTTGCGAAACAGGGCCGTACGGTGCGCGCTCGTGCGCTGCAGTTTCCGGCCACCAGATTTATGACGCATAATCCATTCCTTCGTTTGTCAGAGGGGCCGTTTAAGGTACCCCAAGCCAGGTCGATTGCGGGCTGACCCATTCCCGTTGTGATGACGCCCCGGCGAACCGGGGCGCTATCTCGATCAGCCGAGCAGCTCTTGTTCGAGCTTCTTGGCCATTTCTTCGATGTTCTCCGGCGGCCAGCCGGGGATATCCATGCCGAGGCGCAGGCCCATCGACGACAGCACTTCCTTGATTTCGTTCAAAGACTTGCGGCCGAAGTTCGGCGTGCGGAGCATTTCGGCTTCGGTCTTCTGAACGAGGTCACCGATGTAGATGATGTTGTCGTTCTTGAGGCAGTTGGCCGAACGGACCGACAGTTCGAGCTCGTCGACCTTCTTGAGAAGGAAGCGGTTGAGCTGGTTGACGTCCGACTCGTCGGCGGTGGTCGACGGCGCCGCCATGCCGATGAGACCGCTGTCGTTCATCGCTTCTTCGAAGTGGACGAAGACCTGCAGCTGGTCCTGGAGGATGCGCGCAGCGTAAGCGACGGCGTCTTCCGGGGTGATCGTGCCGTCGGTTTCGACGGTCAGGTTCAGCTTGTCATAGTCCAGTTCCTGGCCGATGCGGGCATTGTCGACCTTGTAGGCGACCTGGCGCACGGGCGAGTAGAGCGAGTCGACCGGGATCAGGCCGATCGGCGCGTCGATCGGACGGTTGGCGACGGCGGGGACGTAACCCTTGCCGGTGTCGGCAACGAGTTCCATGTTCAACGTCGCACCCTCGTCGAGGTGGCAGATGATATGGCCCGGGTTCATCACCTTGATGTCCCCCGAAACCATGATGTCGCCGGCCTTGACGGTCGCGGGACCGGTCGCCGAAAGCTGAAGCCGCTTCGGGCCTTCGCCTTCCATCTTGAGCGCGATCTGCTTCACGTTCAGGACGATGTCGGTGACATCTTCGCGCACACCGGCCAGGCTCGAGAATTCGTGCAGGACGTTCTCGATCTTGATCGACGTGATAGCCGCACCCTGGAGCGACGAAAGCAACACGCGACGCAGCGCGTTGCCAAGCGTCAGGCCAAAGCCGCGCTCGAGCGGTTCGGCGACGAAGGTCGCCTTGCGCTTGCCGTCGCTGCCAGCCTTGATTTCCAGGTTGCTGGGCTTCTTCAATTCCTGCCAGTTCCGGATATTGACAGTCATAGACTTCCCTTTGCTTTGGGCGGGACGGGCAGGGGTCGACTGCCGTGTCCAGCGAGGATTTGGTACGGGCGGGCCCCGGCGGGGTGCGCCCGAAAAGGCGTCAGACGCGGCGGCGCTTGGCCGGGCGGACACCATTGTGCGGGATCGGCGTCACGTCGCGGATCGACGTGATGTGGAACCCGACGGCCTGCAGCGCGCGGAGAGCCGATTCACGGCCCGCGCCGGGGCCCTTGACTTCGACTTCCAGCGTGCGGACGCCATGTTCGGCGGCCTTCTTGCCGGCGTCTTCGGCGCAAACCTGCGCCGCATACGGGGTCGACTTGCGGCTTCCCTTGAAACCCATCATGCCGGCGCTCGACCAGGCAATTGCGTTGCCCTGTGCGTCGGTGATGGTGATCATCGTGTTGTTGAAGGTCGCATTGACGTGGGCGACGCCCGACGAGATGTTTTTGCGTTCGCGCCGACGAAGGCGCTGCGGTTCACGAGCCATGATGCTATCCTAAATCCTAAATCCTGAAGCAAGCCGTCGGGGCCAGTTGCTGGCGACCTTCGGCCGAGAAACAAGGAAGCGCGCCCGGATGGACGCGCTCATACCTTATTTCTTCTTACCGGCGATTGCCTTGGCCTTGCCCTTGCGGGTGCGCGCATTGGTGTGCGTGCGCTGGCCGCGGACCGGAAGGCCCTTGCGATGGCGCAGCCCGCGGTAGCAGGCCAGATCCATCAGGCGCTTGATGTTCATCGCCGTGTTGCGGCGAAGATCACCTTCGACCGTCAGGTCGGCGTCGATCGTTTCACGGATCTGCAGCACCTCGGCGTCGGACAGGTCCTGGACGCGGCGCGTCTGGTCGATGCCCAGCTTGGTAGCGATGTCGACGGCGGTCTTGCGACCGATGCCGTGGATGTAGGTGAGCGCGATGATAACGCGCTTGTTGGTGGGCAAGTTGACGCCCGCAATACGTGCCATTGGTAACTTTCTCCTGCTCCACAGGGCCGTTGGCAATCGGCCCCATCTCAAAGCGTCTGATTTCCCAACGCAAAAAACGGACCACGATGCGCACAGGGCGCTTCGCCGTCCGGTCAGGCTGTCGGAATGGACGCGCAACTAAGGTGAGTCGGCCCGATTGTCAAGCGAAGTGCGGTGATTGGCGCCGTGGATCGGCGGTCAGGATGCAGATGTAAGAGCGACGGCGCGATCGTGCAAGCGGTCGACGACGCCGCGGTGGATTCCGGGGGCGCAGGCGATGACGCCAAAGGCCTGCGCGCGCGGTGTGTTGAAGCGCAAGGGCTCGCCGAACGCGTCGGTCACCGTCGCCCCCGCCTCGGTCGCGATCAGCGCCGCGGCGGCAACATCCCATTCGAAACCCCAACGCAGCGTCGCGACCAGATCGGCGCGATCGTCGGCGACGAGCGCCATGCGCAGCGCGATGCTGTTCGGCTTGGTCACGATGACGAGGTCGCGGTCGATCTTGGGCAGGCTGTCGGCGGGAACGCGCGCGCCGTTGAAGATCATCCGTCGGCTGGCGCGGAGCGTTTCGCCGTTAAGCAGCGCGCCTTGCCCCTTTTGCGCCACCCACAATTCGTCGAGCGCGGGGGCGTAAAGCACGCCGAGTTCGGGGGTGCCGTCGATCACCAGCGCGACCGACACGCACCAGCCGGGCCGGCCGCGGATAAAATCACGCGTGCCGTCGATCGGGTCGACGCACCACATCGCGCGGCACGACAGGCGATCGGGACTGTCGGCGGTTTCCTCCGACAGCCATCCTGCCTCGGGCACCATCGCGCCGAGCACGGCTTTCAGACGCGCATCGACCGCAAGGTCGACGTCGCTGACCGGATTGTCGTGCGACTTGTTCCAGACGTTGACCGCTTGCCCCTCGCCGCGCCAGCGCGCCATTGCCATGTCGCCGACTTCGCGCGTTGCGGCGATCACGGCTTCGAGGTTGCGGCCGGGCATCTGCGTCCGGCCTTTAGCTGCTCGCGACGGTCATGCCGTCGATGCGCAGCGTCGGGGCGTTGATGCCGTGGCGGAATTCGAGGTCGTCGGCGGCGATCAGCGCGGCGAACATGTCGATCAGATTGCCCGCGATCGTGAATTCGGCGATCGGGCCGGCGATCGCGCCGTCGCGGATCAGAAAGCCCGACGCACCGCGGCTATAGTCGCCCGTCACCGGGTTGACCCCGTGGCCGATCAACTCGGTGATATAGACGCCTTCGGATACGCCCTCCATCAGCGCGGCGGGCGTCATGCTGCCCGCGGCGAGGTGGAGGTTGCTCGCGCCGACCCCCGATGCACCGCCGCCGCGGCTCGCGTGGCCGGTCGGGGTCAGGCCGAGCTGCTTCGCCGACGCGGTGTCGAGCAGCCAGCCGGTGATCTTGCCATCTGCGACCAGGTCGCGCGCTGCGGTGGGCAGGCCTTCGCCGTCGAAGGCGCGGCTGCGCAGCCCGCGGGCGCGATGCGGCTCGTCGCGAATGACGATGCTGCCGTCGAACAGCCTTTCCTCTTCCTTGCCGAGCAGGAAGCTCGTCCCGCGCGCGATGGCGGGGCCGGCAATCGCGCCGAGCAGATGCCCGACGATGCCGCTGCTGACGCGCGGATCGAGCAGCACGGGAATCTTGCCGGTCGGCGCTTTGCCCGGGTTCAGCCGGGCGACGGCGCGGGTGCCCGCACGGGTGCCGATGTCCTGCGTGCTCTCGAGATCCGACAGATGGTGCGCGCTGTGCCAGCCATAGTCGCGCTGCATCGCGGCGCCTTCGCCCGCTATGACGCTTGCCGACAGGCTGTGGCCGCTCGACCCGTATCCGCCGGCAAAGCCGTGGCTGGTGGCGAGCGCGAAGCGCGTGCGGCTGTGGCTCGCGCTGCCGCCTTCGCTGTTGGTCACGCCGGTGACCGCGCGCGCCGCTTCCTCGACCGCCAGCGCGGCGGCGCGCAAGGCGGCGGGATCGGCTTCGCTGCCGTCGTCGAGGTCGAAATCGGGCGCGGTTCCCTTGAACAGCAGCTCTTCGGGCGCCAGCCCCGCATAGGGGTCCTCGGGTGCCTCGCGCGCCATCGCGACACAGCGTTCGACCAGCTTTGTCAGCTCGCCTGCGTCCATGTCGGCGGTCGACACGCTGGCGCTACGCTGCCCGACAAAGACGCGCAGCGAGATATCCTGCCCCTCGGATCGCTCGACATCTTCGAGCGCGCCGAGCCGCATCGAGACCGACGTGGCGGCGTTGCAATAATAAAGCGCGTCGGCGGCATCGGCGCCGGCTTTGGCGGCGGCGTCGCACAGCATTTGCGCGCGATCGAGGGCTTGGGAAACACTCAGCATCGCCGCGCCCTATACGGCGCGCGGCAAAGCGTCAAACCCGGCAGCGGGTGATCAGCCGGAGATCGCCGCGGTCGCGGCCATCGCACCGCTGATCCACAGGAAGGGCAAAGTCAGCGCCGCGATCCACAGGCGGCGGACGTCGCGGCGGAAGCGTGCGTGCAGGCCCCAGCTCGCCAGCGCCTGACGGCTGAGGCGATACCAGCGCCGTTCGGTCGAACGGGCAACGGGAAGCGCGAGCGCCAGCAGCATGACCAGCGCGACGACGATGAACGCCGAAGGCGCCCCGGCGGCGACCGCGCTCATGACGAGCCAGATCTGGAGGGCCGCAAAAGCGAGAAGGGCGGCGGCGGCGTGCAACGTCATTCGGCGGCCCAGACTGCGTGCCGGAGGCACGCTGACTGCCGTGCGCCGCCAAAGGCGCGGTCCAAATGTTGATGCCATATTACAGCCCCCTTAGGCCGGCGATTCCCAGAACCGCACGATTTGCCTCAAAAACTCCCGAGTCAAGACAGCTTGCCCATGATTCGTTAATTTTTGAGGTCAGTTCATCGCGGATTCGCAACCAAATCGTGTTGGGCCGCAATTTTGCTGCAAATCTGGCAGTACCGGCAGCCATTCGGGCTGCGTAGCGGGGCAATGGATCAGGTCCGGCTGGCCTTCGCCGGGCCGCCGAGTCGCTTTAGAGCCGCGGCGGGGTGGGCAGCGGTGCGGCGCCCGCCTCGTCGGGGGTTGCAGGCGCCGGGCCCCGGCCGCTCGCCTGGCGTTCGAGGTCCTCGGCTGCTTTCTGGCGCTCGGCGAGCGCGCGTTCCTCGGCCACAACGGCGGCTTCGACTTCGTCCGACGCCGCGTCGATCCCGGCGATGCGCTTGGCGCGCTCGTCGGCGATCATCGTCTGCCAGTCGGTCTTGTCGGCAGCCTTCTTTTCGGCCTTGGCGCTGGCGACGAGTTGCTGCGTACAGCCGGTGAAGCCGCCGAGCCCGGTCGGCGAGCAGCTGTCGGTGCCGAAGCGGCCGACGCGTTCGAGCGCGACGACGCGGTTCGCCCAGGCATTGTTCCGCGGATCGAGCGGGTCGCCACCACGAAACATCTGCGGCACGCGATAGCGATCCTGTTCGGGCAGGCGGTTACAGACGACGATCTCGTCGGGGCTGCTCTGTTCGCACTTGTCCGAACCATAGACGATGACCTGGTTGATCTTTTCGCCTTCGACCGTGGCCTGCTGCGCTCCGGCGGGCAGGGCGACGGCGCTACCGGCGAGGATCAAGGCGAACAGGGGGAGGCGGGTCATCGGATCTTCCTTTATCTACTCTTGGCGCGGCTTGGCACCGCGACCCTGCATCCGTCATGAACGGTGCAGGCCTCTGTTTATCAGATACGCTTCGACAGTGCGATGGCTGCACGGCAGCTGGCGCGGATTGCGAGACTGAGGATCGGATAGCCCGGCGCGCTTTCGGCGCCGGCGGCCAGCGCGGCTGCCTTGTGCTCCAGCTCTTCGGCGCGAAAGTCGGCGACCGCGGCGCTGAGTTCGGGATCGCTGTCGCCCAGTTCGCCCAGCTGGTCGCTGTAATGGCGATCGATCTCGGTCTCGACCGCGGCGGTGCACGCCATCGCGGCGCGCGGCCCCATCGCGGCCGTCACCGCGCCGAGTGCAAAGCCCGCAACGTTCCAGAAGGGCTGGAGCGCCGTCGGGCGCACGCCGCGTTTGGCGATCATGGCATCGAAGAATTTGCGGTGCCGCTCTTCCTGTTCGGCCATGTGCGCGATCTCGCGCGCCATCGGATGACGGTCGCCCATCACCGCGAGCTGCCCGGCATAGATGCGCGTTGCGCCATATTCGCCCGCCTGGTCGACGCGGATCATCGATGCGGTGCGCTTATTTGTCATGCCCCAGCTGTGGTCTTCCGGCGCAGCAAGGTCAAGACGAGCGCGGCGGCGCCGAGCGAGAAGATGGCGTTGAACCCCGCGAGCGAAACGCCCAGCAGCGTCCATTGCGCGGTGTCGCAGCGGATCAGCGGTGCGTTCATGATCGCGTCGAGCGACACCGGGCCGCTGCTGCCGGTCGCGCAGGTGGTGACGCCTTCCCAAAAGCCATATTCGACCCCGGCGTGGAAGATGCCGATCGCGCCGCTGATCGCGATCGCCACGGCAGCGAGCAGGGTGAACGCACGCATCGCCTTGTCGTTACGGCGAAGGAGCAGCGCGAGCAGCGCCAGCACCATTGCGGCCTGGTGCGGCCAGCGCTGCCAGTAACACATTTCGCACGGGTGCAGGCCAAAGCCATATTGCGACACGAGCGCGCCGCCATAGAGCAGCAGCGGCGCCGCGAACGCGACGAGGGGCGCGGAAAGGCGCGATGTCAGCATGTCTGGCGGACCCTTAATTGCGTGCGGTCGGCTTGGCGGCGGGCTTGACCGGCGGCTTGCCGCCCTGCGCCATGCGCGGCGCGGCCGGGTTGATCCGCCCGATCGTCTGCAGCGCATAGTGCATCTGGAAATCCTCGATTCCCTTGGCCTTCAGGTCGGCCGCGGTTGCGGTGAAGCGTGGATCGGCCTTTTCGTCCTTTTCGAGCAGGCCGTTGTCGACCTTCTTTTCGTTGACGAGGTGACGGCGCAGGTCGCTTTCGCGGAATTTCGGCCGCGAGGCATAATCGGGGTCCGAAATCTGCGGCACGCGAATATCGGGCTCGATGCCGCCTTCCTGCACGCTGCGGCCCGACGGCGTGTAATAGCGTGCGGTGGTCAGGCGGAGCGCAGTGGTGTCGGTCAGCGGCAGGACGGTCTGCACCGATCCCTTGCCGAAACTGCGTTCGCCCATCACGACCGCGCGATGCTGGTCCTGCAGCGCGCCCGCAACGATTTCGGAGGCCGAGGCCGAGCCCGAGTCGATCAGGACGACAACCGGCGCCCCGCCGGCGAGGTCGCCGGGTTCGGCGAAATAGCGTTCGATGTCGCCCTTCTTGCGGCCGCGCTGCGAGACGATCTCGCCGCGCTCGAGGAACAGGTCGCTGATCCCGACGGCTTCGTCGAGCAGTCCGCCGGGATTCGAACGCAGGTCGAGGATCCAGCCACGCGGTTTCTTGCCCAATGACTTTTCGACCGCCATCATCGCGGCCCGGAGGTCGGTGGTCGCGTCGGCGGAGAAGCTGGAGACGGTCAGCACGCCGACATCGCCGCTGACTTCCCATTTCACGGGCTTCAGGTCGATGATCTCGCGCGTCAGCGACATTTCTATCGGCTTGTCCTGGCCTTCGCGGACGATCGTGACGTCGATCTTCGTGCCGGGCTTGCCGCGCATCTGTTCGACGGCTTCGTCGAGCGTCAGACCAAAGATCAGCTCCTTGTTGATGTGGGTGATATAGTCGCCCGCCTTGATCCCGGCCTTGGCGGCGGGGGTGTCGGCGGTCGGCGCGATCACCTTGACCACGCCGTCTTCCATCGTCACCGACAGGCCCAGCCCGCCATATTCGCCGTCGGTCTGCGTGCGCAGGTTCGAAAAGCCGCGTGCGTCGAGATAGCCCGAATGCGGATCGAGGCTGGCGAGCATGCCGTTGATTGCGCCCTCGATCAGTTTCGAATCGTCGACCGGTTCGACATAGTTGGATTTCACTTCGAGATAGACGTCCATGAAGCGCGAAATTTCTTCCTGCGTCTTCGAATCGACGGTCGCCATCGCGCCGGTCGCCAGCGGGACGAGCGCCAGCGTCGAGAGCGCGGCCGCGCCCTGCCACAAAGCGAAGCGGCGCTTCGGGGACGCAGGTGTCTTGGTCGATTCGGTCATGGGCGTCTTTCAGTCACGCGAGAGCAATCTCGCCTTATAATCCCCGGTGCGCCATCCTCCTACGCAAATCTGCGGGGGTCAAGCGGCGTATCCCGATACGGAACGGCGGCGTAACGCGCGATGAACCGGCGCGATCAGCCGATCATCGCGACGACATCGACCGGGCGTCCGCCGCGGCGGAGTTCGACGGTGATGCGGCTGTCGCCCGATCCCGCGCGGCCGATCGGCGCTCCCGCATCGACTGTGTCGCCGACCCCGACCGACAGTGCGATCATGCCCGTCAGCAACGAGACCCAGCCGCCGCCGTGGTCGATGATGACGATCTTGCCATAGCCACGATAATCGCCCGCAAATCCGACGCGGCCGGGGGCTGGCGCCACGACCTGTCCGCCGGGGCGCGCGGCAATGGTGATCCCGCGCGAGCGCACGCCGCTTTCATTGACCTCGCCCAGCCCGGCGACGATGCGCCCGACGACCGGCAGGCGATAGGCGCCCTGCGTCAATTCGGCTTCGGTCGCCTCGGGCGGAGCGGTATTTGTGATATTGCCTTCGGGATTGCGCGGACGCGGCAATGGTCCCGCAAGCTGCGCCAGTTCGGCGCGCACCGCGCCGTCGGCCTCCAGCGCATCCATCAGGTCGACGATATCGCGCGCCTTCTCGCCAAGCCCGAGCGCGCGGTCGGCTTCGAGCTGGGCGCTGCTCATCAGTTCGCGCGACCGCAACCGTCCTTCATTTTCGAGTCGGGTCAGCGCGTCGCGGCGGTGCGCGAGTTGCGCCTTGCTCCCCGAAAGCGCCCTCAGCGCCACCCCCTGCTGGCGCCGCGTCGCGTCGAGCAGCGTCAGCTCGCGGCGGACACCCGCGGTGCGGTGTTCGATCACCGGCATCGCGGCGTCGATCACGGCGCGGGCATGGACCATGTCGGTCAGCGACCCTGGCTGCGCGAGCACGCTGACGGGCGGTTGGCGGCTCAGTTGCTGGAGCGCGGCGGCGAGTTCGAGCAAAGGTTGCTGCTGCTGCGCCAGCCGGGCGCGCTGCACCGCGAGGCGGCGGCTGACCAGCGCGACGCGGGCTTCGCCGGCGCTGATATCGGCTTCGGCCGACTGGATGCGTGCGGCCAGCGCTGCGCTGCGCTTTTTCAACCGGTCGGCTTCGCTGCTCGCCGCCGCCGCCTGCGCCTCCAGCCGCGTGCTGCGCGCCATCGCTTCGGCCGATTGCTGCTTGGCACCGATCAGCTGCTCGCGCTCGCGCGCGGCGATCGCCTGCGGGTCGAACACATCGCTTTGCGCGAGGGCCAGCGCACCGCCCGCAAAAAGGGCGGCGATCGCCAGGGCGGCGAGCGCGCGCCTCACTGGCGGCCCTCGCGGTGATAGGGATGACCCGCGACGATGCTCGTCGCGCGCCACAATTGTTCGGCAAGCATCGCGCGCGCCATCAGATGCGGCCAGGTCGCGCGGCCAAAGGCGATGACTTTCGCTGCGCCCTCGCGTTCCTCGGGCGTGAAGCCGTCGGCGGCGCCAAGGCAAAAGCGCGCCTCGCGCACCCCGCCGTCGCGCCAGCTTTCCAGCAATTTGGCAAATTCGAGCGACGACATTTGTTCGCCGCCTTCGTCGAGCAATATGGTTCGGCTGTTGTCGGCGGCGGCAGGCATGCGACCGCCCGTATCCGGAAGCTCGGAAATCTTCTGCGCCCAGGTCACGCGCTTCATATAGCGCTCGACCAGCTCGGCCTCGGGCCCGCGCCCGATGCGCCCGCGCGCAATGATGTGCAGCAACATGACGTTTTCGTTCACCTTCGGTGAAAGCGGCACCTGCCCACTCCCCCTCCCGGCCTCCCTGACGATAGTAGCCTATGGGAGGCCGGGAGGGGGAGTGGGCAGGTGCCGCTTCTGTTCGGGCTTTAGGCCGAACAGATCAAACACGTCAATTTGCGGCGACAACCGGCGGCGCGTCGCCGAACGACCACATGCGCTCGAGGTTGTAGAAACTACGCACCTCGGGACGGAACAGGTGGACGATGACGTCGCCCGCATCGAGCAATACCCAATCGGCATTGGGCAATCCTTCGACGCGAACCTGACGGCCCGCTTCCTGCTTGATCCGCTGTGCCAGTTTCTCGGCGATGGCCGAGACATGGCGCGTCGACCGGCCGCTCGCGATCACCATATGATCGGCGATGCTGCTTTTGCCGGCAAGCGGGATGGAAATGGTTTCCTGGGCCTGGTCCTCGTCCAGCTGGTGGAGGATCAGTGCGTGGAGCGATTCCACGCTGTCATTTGCGGATGCGGCGCCATTGGCGGCATCCTGGGTTGCGGAGATCAAATGCGTCCTTTCCTGTTCGTGTCCACAAGCCGCGAACGCGTCAGCGGGTCGCGCAGTGCGCGACCTTCATAGCGTTCGAACCAGCGGGGGTTGGCCTGCCGTATCGCAGTTGCGGATCGCACATCGGGCGAAAATCGCAGGAACACGAGGGCGGGCGGTCTCCAGTCCGTCCAATGTAATTTCTGGTCCGCGGGCCGGACGAAGCGCCGAAGCCAACCCATCGCACGTCTTGCGTGGGCGCGGTCATTATAGCCCGGACGCGCGATAACCGCAATCGGCATCAATCGGGCGATCCCCCGCCAGTCGCGCCATTGGGGCAATTGGACCAGATTGTCGGCCCCCATGATCCAGATGAACTGCCGGTTCGGGTAGCGGCGGACGAGCTTTTTGAGCGTGTCGATCGTGTAGCGCGTGCCCAGTTCGGCCTCGATTCCCGTCGCGCGAATCGGCGACCGCCGCGCCATCCGTTGCGCCGAACCGAGCCGCGCTGGCAGCGACGCCATGCCCGCCTTTGGCTTGAGCGGATTGCCCGGCGACACCAGCCACCACAATTCGTCCAGCCCCAGCGCGTCGATCGCGTTCAAACTGATCGCGCGATGCCCGCCATGCGCGGGATTGAAGCTGCCGCCGAGGAGGCCGGTGGGGATCACAGGAGCGACTGCCAGTCGCTGCGGTTATGGACGAGGCGAAGGATCAAGAGCTGACCATCGGCCACCTCATACAAGAGCACAAAGGGCTGTCCTTTGATCAGCAGCTTGCGCGTGCCTGCATAAACGGGCGATCCGAGCGCGGGAAATTGGTCGAAATTGGCCACCTGGTTGCGAATGGCCCGAATGGATTCGGCCGCTTCCCGAGGCTGTCGATATTCGGTCAGCCAGTCATTCAGCGCGACCAAATCCGCAACGGCCTTTTCCGACCATATTATTCGGGTCATCTTGCCTCGTGACGGGCGATCATATCGTCCATCGTCTTCAGGACGTCGGCATGATCCACTACCCGGCCGGCGGCGACATCGTCGCGCCCTTCCTGAATGAAGGCGGCAAAGCGCGCTTCCTGTTCGGCGGCATGTCGAACCGCCTGTGCCACGAACCAAGCCCGGCTGCGTCCCTGTTCGGCGACGATCTTGTCCACCAATTCCAAGGTTTCAGCATCGATTCGAGCAGAAATAACGGAGTGCTTTGTCATGAATCGCTTGTATCACTTGTATACAAGCGATTCAAGGGCGCGCTTGGCCGTTCCCGCGCACCAGCCACTTATAGGTGGTGAGCCCTTCGAGCGCGACCGGCCCGCGGGCATGCAGCCGCCCCGTAGCGATGCCGATTTCGGCGCCCAATCCGAATTCGCCGCCGTCGGCGAATTGCGTCGAGGCATTGTGCATGACGATCGCGCTGTCGACTTCGGACAGAAAGCGTTCGGCCGCCGCCGCATCCTCGGTGACGATTGCGTCGGTGTGCTGGCTCGAATGCGCGTCGATATGCGCGAGCGCGCCGGCCAGGCCGTCGACCATGGCGATCGAGACGATGGCGTCGAGATATTCGGTGTCCCAGTCGCCGGGCGATGCGGGGTCGACGTGCGGGCTCAGCGCCGTGATCGCCTTGTCGCCGCGCACTTCGCAGCCTGCCGCGACCAGCGCGTCGATGATCGCGAGCGGCGCGCGATAGGCGCGGTCGATCAGGATCGTCTCGGTTGCGCCGCACACGCCGGTGCGGCGCATCTTGGCGTTGACCGCGAGGAGGGCCGCTTTCGCCGGATCGGCAGCGGCGTCGATATAGAGATGGTTGATCCCGTCGAGATGCGCGAGCACGGGCACGCGCGCCTCGTCCTGCACGCGCGCGACGAGGCCCTTGCCGCCGCGCGGGATGATGATGTCGATCAGCCCCTGCGCGCGCAGCATCGCGCCAACCGCGGCGCGGTCCTGCGTCGGCACAAGTTGCACCGCATCGGCGGGCAGCCCGGCCTCGACCAGCCCTGCCGCGAACGCCGCATGGATCGCGCGGTTCGAATGCACGGCCTCGCTGCCCCCGCGCAGGATCACAGCATTGCCCGACATCAGCCCGAGCGCTGCGGCATCGGCGGTCACATTGGGGCGGCTTTCATAGATGATGCCGACGACGCCCAGCGGCACGCGCACGCGGCTCAGCACCAGTCCGTTGGGGCGCGTCGCGCGATCGATTTCGGCGCCCGACGGATCGGGCAGCGCCGCGACATCGTCGATCGCGTCGGCGATCGACGCGAGCCGCGCTTCGTCGAGCCGCAACCGGTCGAGCATCGCGCCCGACAGGCCATTCGTCCGCCCGGCGGCCATATCCTCGGCATTGGCGGCGAGGATTTCGGCCGAGCGCGCGCGGATTTGCGATGCTGCCGCAACCAGCGCTGCGGCCTTGTCGGCGGTCGGCGTCAGCGCGAGCCGCTTTGCCGCGGCGCGCGCGCGCGCGCCCATGTCGGCGATCAGGGCGGCGGCGTCGCCGGGCATCGGCGGGGCGGTCAGGGCTTCGGCGTTCATGGCGCTGCCACTATCACGTTTTGCATGACGCCCGAAAGTCCCGTTGCGCCATCCTTCGCGCGCCTTTAGGCAGGGCGCCATGAGCGGGGATATCGAAGGCATCGGGGCGGCGGTCACCGCCGGATTGGCGGGGCATGCGGTCGAGCCGCGGCACGGTGGAACGGGCATGGTGCATCCCGGCGCGCGCTGCCTGAACTGCGGCACCAGTCTCGCGGGTTCGCATTGCCATTATTGCGGCCAGCGCGCCGATGTTCACCGCAGCTTCGGCGCGATCGGGCATGATCTGGTCCATGCGATCTTCCATTTCGAAGGCAAGATCTGGAACACGTTGCCGCTGCTGAGCTGGCGTCCGGGCGACCTGACGCGGCGCTTCATTCATGGCGAGCGCGCGCGCTTCATCTCGCCGCTCGCTTTGTTCCTGTTCGCGGTCTTCCTGACCTATGCGGTGCTCGCGATCGTCGGCCCCGGCGGCGGCGTCGGCGAGGGGATTGCGAAAGCCGCGGCGCAGCAGACGCGCTCCAACGCGCTCAAGGAGAGTTTCGAGGCAGAGGTAAAGCGCGTCGATTCGCGCCTTGCGGCGAAGGATTTGAAGGTCGCCGACCGGCGGACGCTGGAGGAGGAACGCGAAACGCTGCAGAAAAGCGCCGATTATCTCGGCGTCGCGCGC
Organism: Sphingopyxis sp. GW821-FHT10B01; assembly: GCF_059415685.1. Classification (NCBI taxonomy): domain Bacteria; kingdom Pseudomonadati; phylum Pseudomonadota; class Alphaproteobacteria; order Sphingomonadales; family Sphingopyxidaceae; genus Sphingopyxis; species Sphingopyxis sp. GW821-FHT10B01. The sequence continues at coordinate 131,133 of NZ_JBWKNS010000004.1, forward strand.
GGCCTCAGCGAGGAAGAGCGCCACAAGGGGCCGCCGATACTCGACGATCCGACCAAGCAGATGATGACCGGCGTCGAGTTCATCTCGCGCACCAAGGTCAACACCGGGGTTCCCTTCATCGATCATGGCCTCGAAAAGGCCCTCGCGAACCCCGCGCTCGTCTTCTATAAATTGCAGGCGAACGCCTATAAATTCGCGTGGGCGCTGATCCCGCTGTCGCTGCCCTTCATGTGGCTGCTCTTTCCATTCAGCCGGCGCTTTCGCACCTACGACCATTTCGTCTTCGTCACTTACTCGATCAGTTTCATGCTGCTCCTGTTCGTCGTCGTGCGATTGCTCAACTTGACGATGCTGGACCGATTCGCGACCGGCGCCGCGATGCTCTATGTGCCGTTCCACATGTATCGCCAGCTTCGCGGCGCCTATCGGTCTTCGCGATTCGGGGCGTTGGTTCGCACGTCGCTGTTGCTCTTTTTCAGCCTCTTTTCGGTCACCACCTTCATGCTGCTGCTGCTCGCACTCGGGGTGATGGGATAGGGCGACCCTGCACGCCGAATCGTAACAAAGGCCGGGCAAAGACCCGCCGGACGAAAAGGGAGAAGACGCGATGCACCAGCTTTGGGGCGAAATGGACCGACGCCTGCTGATCAAGCTCGGCACCGCGGGGCTCGCCGCCCTGTCGCTGCCCGGCGCGGCGCGGGCGATGACGGCGCAGGGCTTCACCCACGGCGTCGCGAGCGGCGAGCCCGGCGCCAATTCGGTGCTGCTGTGGACGCGCTATGCCGCAGCGAACGATAGCGTTTTGACGGTTGAACTGTCCGAAAGCGCCGACTTCGCGCGCATCGCCGGTGGCGGCAGTGTCACCGCAAAGGGCGAGCGCGATCATACCGCCAAGCTGGTGGTCGACGGCCTCGAACCCGGCCGCTGGTATTTCTACCGTTTCGTCGCGCCCGACGGGACGAAATCGGTCACCGGCCGCACGCGCACGCTGCCCGCCGGGCCGACGAGCGCCTTCACCATCGCGCTTTTTTCCTGCTCGAACATGCCGTTCGGCTGGTTCAATGCCTATGCCCATGCCGCGGCGCGCAACGACATCGACCTCGTCGCGCATGTCGGCGACTATCTCTACGAATATAAGGCCGGTGATTATCCCTCGATCAAGCAGGCGGTGCCCGGCCGCGATATCCAGCCGACGCACGAAATCGTCGCGCTCGCCGATTATCGCCTGCGCTATGCCGCCTATCGCAGCGACCCCGATCTGCAGCGGCTGCACCAGCTTTTTCCGATGATCGCGCAGTGGGACGATCATGAGTTCGCAAACGACGTGTGGAAGGGCGGCGCCGAGAATCACAATGACGGCGAGGGCGCGTGGACCGATCGCGCCGCCGCTGCCGAACGCGCCTATCGCGAATGGATGCCGGTCGCCGATATGCGCTGGCGCGATTATCAGGTCGGCGACCTCGCAACGATCTTCCTGCCCGAAACGCGCGTCACCGCTCGCGACAAGCAGTTTGAGGTCGACGAGATCGTCGCGGGTGCCGGCGACGCGCTGGCGAAGCTCAAGCAGTTCGCCGAAGGCACGTACCGCGACCCGGCGCGTCAGATGATGGGCGTGCAGCAGGAAAGCTGGCTGTTCGACGGTTTTGCCAAATCGACCAAAGCCGGGACGCGTTGGCAGGTCTGCGCGCAGCAGGTGGTGATGGGCAGTCTGTTCACCCCGCCCGAGACCAAGGACTGGTTCGGCGGCAACCAGCCCGACTATGTCCGTCGCCGCGTCGAGACCGGGCTGCTCGCAGCGAAAGCGGGGCTGCCGTTCAATCTCGATGCGTGGGACGGCTATCCCGCGGCGCGTTCGCGCCTGCTCGCGGCGGCGCAGCGCGCCGACGCCGACCTCGTCACGCTGACCGGCGACACGCACAATGCGTGGGCGTTCGACCTTGCCGAGGACGGGCGGCCCGCGGGGATCGAGATCGCGGGGCAGAGTGTCACGTCGCCCGGCTATGAAAGCTACACGCGCGGGATTTCCGATGCGCAGCGCGTCGCGGCGCTACGCGGCTCTTCGCCCGAACTCAAATGGGCGAATACCGAGGATCGCGGCTATGTGACGGTGCAGCTGACGCGCGAGCGGGTGACCGCGAACTGGCATAATATGGAAACGATCCGCAGCCACACCCCCGCGCTGAAGGCCACGCACAGCATGACCGCGGCGCGCGGGCGACGGAAATACGACGCCTGAGCGACCGTTCGCCTTCGCCTCGCTGTCGTCACCCCGGACTTGATCGGGGGCCTGCCTTTTGGAGGAAGAAAGGCGGGTGCCGGGTCAAGCTCGGGTGACGAAAAAGGGGCGGGCATTCCTTCATTTCTGATGCGCGCTTGACACATTCATAACTCAATGGTTATGGAGTTATCCATAGCCAAGGAGTTATGAATCGATGCAATCGTCTCCGGACCTTCTTTTCAGGGCGCTCGCTGATCCCAGCCGCCGCGCGCTCTTCGAACGGCTGTGCCTCGATGGCGAACAGACCGTCGGAATGCTGACCGCGGGCGCCGGCATCTCGCAGCCCGCGGTATCCAAACATCTTGGCATACTCAAACAGGCGGGGCTGGTGCTCGACCGGCACGAGGGCCGCCAGACGCATTACAGCGCGCAGCAACGCGCGCTCGCGCCGCTGGTCGACTGGACCGGGCGCATGAACCGCTTCTGGGAGGCGCGGTTCGACGATCTCGAAGATTTGCTCAAAAGGATGGATCAATGACCGATACCGATGTGCGCACCGTCACCGTCGAGCGCGAAATTCCGCACTCGCCCGAAAAGCTCTGGCGCGCGCTGACGCAGCGGCATCTGATCGAAGAATGGCTGATGAAGAATGATTTCGGCCTCGACCTCGGCCACCGCTTCCAGCTGCGCGGCGACTGGGGGAACGTCGATTGCGAAATCCTCGACGTCGACCCGGGGCGGAGCCTCTCCTACACATGGAATTACGCGCACGACGATCCGGCCTATCGGCTCGAAAGCACCGTCACCTTCACGCTCGAACCGACGCCCGCCGGCACCTTGCTGCGCATGGAGCAGGTCGGTTTCCGGCCCGACCAGAAGCAGGCCTTCGGCGGCGCCAAGGGCGGCTGGCGGATCCATCTCGAAAATCTCGAAAAGGTCGTGGCGACGCTCGACTGACCGTCAGACAGGGAGAATCTTATGAACTGGAGCCTTTGGATCCGACAATTCCACCGCTGGGTATCGATCCTTTTCTCGGCGATCGTTCTCGCCATTTTCGTGACGCTCGGCATCGGGCAACAGCCCGCCGAGTGGGTCTATTACCTGCCGCTGCCGCCGCTCTTCCTGCTGATATTCTCCGGCCTCTACATGTTCTTCCGGCCCTATCTCAGGAAGCGCGGCGGCGCGGCCGGCTGATCCCTCAGCTATACGGCGGCGTATCCTCGAATTCGGCGAACCACGGATAATCGTCGGCGACGCTGACGGTGAAGTTCGCGGGGCGCTTTTCGAGGAAGCTCGACACGCCCTCGGCGGCATCGGCGCTGCGTCCGCGGGCAAAGATCGCGCGGCTGTCCCAGCGGTGCGCGCTCATCGGGTGCGGCGCGCCGAGCATCCGCCACAGCATGTGGCGGGTCAGCGCGACCGACACCGGCGCGCTGTGATCGGTGAGCTCGCGCGCCTTGGCGATCGCGGCGTCGACCAGTTCGCCCGGTTTGTGCACCGATTGAACAAGACCCTTTTCATGCGCTTCGGCGGCGTCGATCAACCGGCCCGAATAGCACCAGTCCACCGCGTTCTGGATGCCGACCAGCCGCGGCAGGAACCAGCTCGATGCGGCCTCGGGCACGATACCGCGCCGCGCGAAGACGAAACCATAGCGCGCGGTCTCGCTCGCCAGCCGGGCGTCCATCGACAGCGTCATCGTCGCGCCGATCCCGACCGCGGCGCCGTTGATCGCTCCCAATACTGGCTTCTTGCTGTCGAAGATGCGCATCGACACGCGGCCGCCCGAATCGCGGATCAGCGGGTGCGACCAGTCGATCGTGCCGTCCGCGGCGATCGGGCTGGCCGATATGCCCTCGGGCAGGATCGCCGCCTTGTCGGTGCGCTTGTCGTAATCGAAGGTCGCGGCGCCCTGACCGAGGTCGGCGCCGGCGCAATAGGCGCGGTCGCCCGATCCGGTGAAGATCACCGCGCGCACTGCGTCGTCGGCGTCGGTTTCGTCGAGCGCGGCGACGATTTCGAGCATCATCTCGGTGGTAAAGGCGTTCATCCGGTCGGGCCGGTGGAGCGTGAGCAGCGCGATGCCCTCATGCTTGTCGAGGCGAATCTGGTCGAAGCTCATAATCTCTCTCCTTGTTCTCCTCATCGTTGCAAGCGATGTCCAGGAGTGCAAGCTCTAGTTAACGTAAACGTAAAGGGGTGCGTCGCCTGTAAGAGACCCTCGTTCCATTTTCGTCATGCTGAACTTGTTTCAGCATCCATGGCCGGCCCTTTCCGGCCGCGCCGCGTGTAATGAGAGATCAGGCCATGGACCCTGAAACAAGTTCAGGGTGACGAGAGTGGAAAGCCTCGCATTATCTCCACGTGCAAGGCGCGACGTGACTGATGACGCGCGCGACCTTTGTCGCTATAGGCGCCCCATCGCCCCGGCGCCGCGCCTCGCTTGAGTCGCTTTGCCGGGGCCATTCATTTGGTTCCGACAGAAAGTTTGCACGCCATGTCCCGTCGCCGCCAGATCTACGAAGGCAAAGCGAAGATCCTGTACGAAGGCCCCGAACCGGGCACGCTGATCCAGTATTTCAAGGATGATGCGACCGCGTTCAACGCCCAGAAAAAGGGCACGATCAGCGGCAAGGGCGTACTCAACAACCGGATTTCGGAGCATGTCTTCACGCTGCTCGGCAATATCGGCGTGCCGCACCATTTCATCCGCCGCCTCAACATGCGCGAGCAGCTGATCCGGCAGGTCGAGATCGTGCCGATCGAAGTGATCGTGCGCAACGTCGCCGCGGGCACGCTGTCGAAACGCCTCGGCATCGAAGAGGGAACGCAGCTTCCCCGCACTTTGATCGAATATTGCTACAAGGACGACGCGCTCGGCGACCCGCTGGTCGCCGAAGAGCATATCGCCTGCTTCAGCTGGTGCAGCCAGGAAGAGCTGCACGACATTCAGGACATGGCGATCCGCATCAACGACTTCATGTCGGGCATGTTCGCCGCGGTCGGTATTCGTCTGGTCGACTTCAAGCTCGAGTTCGGCCGCCTCTACGAAGGCGATTTCAGCCGCATCATCCTCGCCGACGAGATCAGCCCCGACGGCTGCCGTCTGTGGGACATGACGACGAACGAAAAGCTCGACAAGGACCGCTTCCGCCGCGATCTCGGCGGCGAAGTCGAAGCCTATCAGGAAGTCGCGCGCCGGCTCGGCCTGCTTCCCGAGGGCGGCGAGAATGCGGTGCTCGACCTCGAAAGCCACCGGAAGAAAAAGGGCAGCTGAGCCTTGATGCACCCCGGCGAAAGCCGGGGCCCAGCTAAATGACGCATGGACCCCAGCTTTCGCCGGGGTTCGCATTTTGCGCGGTCAGATATTGATGCTGGTCGGGATCAAACTCGGCTGCAGATATGGGTAAGGCTGCATCCGTTCGGCATTGCGCGCCACGATCTCCGCTTCGACCCCGGCCAGCGCCGCCTTGAACCACGCGAGCGGGCCTTCGGCAGCGGTCACGCGCGGGTCCTGGAACCACAAGGGATAGGGAAAGGCGTTGCTGCGATAATCGCCGAGCGGGCGGTAATGCACCGATCCCAGCAGTTCGAGCACGTTCAATTGTTCGAGCGCGAGCGCCATCGGCGGCATCATCGCGAGCCAGCCTGTCTTGTCGTGGCCGCGCTGCCCGTTCGGCGCCGCCTGCCAGCCCGCGCCGGTGACGGCGGGGGCGAAGGCCATGATGTCCTTTTGCGGGAAATTGACCGCGGCGTGCTGCGCGCTCGCGGTGAACATCACCATCGTGCAGATTTCGGCGAGCTGCGCGCGCGTCGTTACCGGGCCGAACCCCTTGATCTTCGCTTCACCCGCCAGGCACGCCGCCCATGCGGTGAGCTCGGTATCGCCAACGACATCGGCGTCGTGCGCATAATAGAGGTCGACATATTGCCGCGCCCATTCGTGGATCGTGTCCCACACCAGCAGCGCGTCGTCGCGGTAGGGATAGTCGGCGAGCGCCGTATCGACCCCGACGCCGCGCGCCGACAGGTCGGCCGGAAGCATCTTGCCATAGAAATCGAACGCCAGTCTTGCATCGACCGCGGCGAGCTGGCTCGACGTGATCGTGCCTGCGAAAATATGGTCGATCGGGCCGCCCGCCGCGATCAGCGAGGTTGCCGCCTGCTCGTTGATGAACAAGGTCCCCTCGAAATGCGGGACGAGCAGCGCCCAGACCGGATGCGCTTCGGCGAGGTGGCGGTGCGTTGCCACCGCGAACGCCTCGATCACCAGATGGGTGCGCGCCAGATGCGCGAACAGCTCGTGATAATTGCCGTCGGCGACCTGCACGACGAACTTCGCCATTTCCCAGCCCCATATCTTGTCGGCGACGGGCGAGGGGGTGAACATCGCATAGTCGATCGGGTCCTGCCCGCACTGGATCGCGACCGGCACCAGCGCCGATCCGCCCGGCGGCACTGCGAACAACGCCATCGGCTGCCAGGCATATTTGGCCTGGCCGGCATAGGTGCCGGGGTCGAGAATCTCGAGCAGCTTGTAATCGAGCAGGAATAGGCGCCCGTCGGCGAGCGCGGCGGCCAGCGTGTCGCCATTGACGACGGCGCTGTATTTTGCGGGGCTCAGCGGGAAGTTGGCGGGCAGCGCATCGCCGACTGCGGTGATCAGCATGCAGTTCGGACCCTGCACACGCAGCCGCGCAAATTCGCTGTCGTCCTGGAACATATAGCTGATGCCCGGGACGGGCAGCGTCGCGAACAGCGCGCGATATGCTTCGATGCTGCGCGGCGTCTTGCTGCCGAGCCCGTCGGCATCCTCGACCTTCATCAGCTCTTCGAGCCGGTCCTTATAGGTTTTGAGCAATGCGACATGCGCGTCGCGCTCCGCGGCGGCGACGATATTTTCGACGTCGCCGATCATGCGTTCGAAGATATTGCCGCCGGTGTGGACACCATGCTCGGCCGCAATCTTCGTTGCCGAAGCCTCGATCGCATCGCATTCGACCAGCGCGGCTTCATAGTCGGCGCGCGGGCTGTCTAATTCGCCCTTGTCGACCCCGCCCAGCTTTACCGTCAGTGCGTTGCGCACGATATCGAGGCCGACGCCGATGAGGACCACGAACCATGCGATCGTCGGCTCGTCATTCTTCGGCACATCGGTTGCGAGCGGGACGCCGGGCAGGGTCGGGACATCGGTCGTCCATGTATAAACCGTCTGCGTCGCGGCGAGCTGCGCGGCGCGCGCCGCTTGCTCGGCGGGCGTGTCATTCTGCGGCAGCGTCGGGTTTGCCGAGGGCATCGGCACGGTGGGTGCTGCGGTGGCTGTGGTCAGCGGCGGCATCGGATAGGACATGGCGTGGCTCCTCTCGGGCGCGGAAAATTCGGCCGCTGCTATCGCCTGACATAGTTAATATTTCACAAGCCATGCGCTGGCGCGGAGGCCTTAGGTTCGTGATAAGGCAAGGTTTCGATCCTTAACCCCTGCTTTACCCGCGCTTGCTATCCCGCCGTTATGACGGGGGTCTATCATTGGCTGCGTTCGCGCTTCTTTCCGCCGATTCCGGACGCGATTCGGGACGACGTCGCGTTGCTGCGCGCCAATCGCATCGAAACGCTGACCCCGATGCTTTTCCTGATGCTGGCGGCGACGACGCCGACCGCGATCTATGCCGGGGTGCAGACCGTGCATCCGGTGATCCGTATCGGGTTTCCGATGACGCTGGCCGTCGTCGGCCTGCTCGGCTTCCTGTTTCTGATGCACAACCGCGGCCGGCGGATGAGCGTTCGCCGCGCGCGGCGGATGATCGTCGAATCGACCTGGCTGTCGGGGGTGACCGGCGCGATGTGCAGCATCTGGACGGTGGTCAACTGGCTCGCCGCGCCGCCCGCGACGCATAGCTATTATGCGATGATCATGGCGATGGGCTCGCTCGCGACCGCCTATTGCCTGTCGTCGGTCCGCTTTGCGACCTTCGTCAATCTGATCATCGGGCTCGTCCCGATTTCGATCCTGATGCTGACCTCCGGCATCGCGCCCGAAATCGCTGCGGGGACCAGCCTCGTCGTCGCGACGATCTTCCTCCTGCGCATGATCCTTCAGCAGCATGACCAGCTGATCGACCTGCTCCAGCTTCAGCACCAGATGCGCGATCTCGCACACACCGATCCGCTCACCGGGCTCGCCAATCGCCGCGAGTTCGACATGCGGCTCGACGAAGAGATTGCAAAGGCTGATGAATCCAGCCCGTTTGCGATCGCGCTGCTCGATCTCAACGGCTTCAAACCGATCAACGACCAGCACGGCCATGCGATCGGCGACGGCGTGCTGTGCGAACTGGCCGAGCGGCTGCGCCGTGCGTGCGGCGATCATGCGGTCGTTGCCCGCCAGGGCGGCGACGAGTTCGCCATTCTTGTGCCCGCCGGATCGCTGCTGCTCGAAACCGCGCTCGCCGACCATGTTCTTGCGGTGCTGGCCGCGCCCTATCGCATCGGCGGACGGCCGATCGGCGTCGGTGCGGGCATCGGCACCGCCTATTGGCCGCAGGATGGCGACAGCGCGCGCAAATTGCTCGAGGTCGCCGATCGCGCGCTTTATGCCGCGAAGGCCGCCGAGCGTGGCCAGACGTCGTCTGTCGAAAGCATCGGCCGGGTCGCGTGAACATGGCTTGACCGCCCGAAGGGGGGTGGTCACACCGATAGCCATGATCAAATCCCTTGTCCGGCGTGCCTCGACCGCGCTGTCGCCCTTCGTCCTTCTCGCTGTCAGCACCGCCCCGGTTTACGCCAAAGAGGCCCCCGCCAAGGCGGCTGCCGCGCCGGCGGCGGTCAATCCGCAGTCTGCCGCCGCCAAGGCCTGGAATTTTGCGCCAAGCGACGTGCCGGTCGACCCGAACATCGTCTTTGGCGTGCTGCCCAACGGGATGAAATATGCGCTGCTGAAAAACAGCACGCCGAAGGACAGCGTCGTCCTGCGCATGCGCTTTGCCGTCGGCAGCTTTGCCGAGGCCGACGACCAGCGCGGCCTCGCGCATTTCCTCGAACATATGGCGTTCAACGGATCGACCCATGTGCCCGAGGGCGAGATGATCAAGCTGCTCGAGCGCAAGGGGCTGGCGTTCGGTGCCGATACCAACGCATCGACCGGGTTCGACGAGACGATCTACAAGCTCGACCTGCCCAACGCGTCCGACGATCTGATCGACACCGGGCTGATGCTGATGCGCGAGACGGGCGGCGAGCTGACGATTGATCCCGCCGCGGTCGATCGCGAGCGCGGGATCATCCTCTCCGAACGTCGCGCGCGCGATACCTATCAATTGCGCAGCCTGATCGACCAGCTCGATTTCCAGATGAAGGGGATGAAGGTCGCGAACCGCATCCCGGTCGGCACCGAGGAAGTGATCAAGACCGCACCTCCGGCACGTCTGCGCGATCTCTATGATCGCTATTACCGGCCCGAGCGCGCGACGCTGGTGATGGTCGGCGATTTCGATCCCGCCGCGGTCGAGGCGAAGATCAAGGCGCGCTTTTCGGACTGGAAGGGCCGCGGGCCCGCGGGCGCCGATCCCGACATCGGCAATGTCGATTACAAGCGCGCCGCCGCAGCCGACGATTTCGTCGATCCGGCGATCCAGGACTCGGTGACCGTCGCGGCCTTCAAACCATGGGTGATCGAACCCGATACCAAGGCGAAGCGGGCCCGCAACCTTGCCGAAGATGTCGGCGAGGCGATCGTAAATCGCCGGCTGGCAAAGATCGCGCTCAATGAAGATTCGCCGATCCTGACCGGCTATTTCAGCGAAGCAGAGGGCTGGAAGACCTTCGACCAGATCACGGTTGGCGCGGTCGCCAAGGAAGGCGCGTGGAAAGAGGCGCTGGCGCTGGTCGAGCAGGAACAGCGCCGTGCCGTCGAGCATGGATTTACCCAGGCCGAGGTCGACGAGCAGTTGGCGAACCGCCGCACCGCGTTCAAAAATGCCGTTGCCGGGGTCACGACGCGGCGCAGCGACGGCCTCGCCGATACGCTGATCTCGGCCGCCGAGGGCGATTTCGTCGTCGTCCGCCCCGAAACCTCGCAGGCCTTGTTCGAGGCAACGGCGCCGTCGCTGACCGCCGCTGCAGTCACCGCCGCATTCCGCAAACGCATGGCAGGGTTCAGCGCCCCGCTCGCGCGCGTGACCGCGAAAAAGCCGGTCGAAGGCGGCACCGACGCGATTCTCGCGACTCTGCGCGCCTCGACCAAGGTCGCCGTTGCGCCGCCGGCCGAGGCCGCCAAAACCGCCTTCGCCTATGAGGATTTCGGTACCCCGGGCAAAATCGTCAGCGACGAACGGGTCGAGGATCTCGGCATCCGCCGGATCCGCTTTGCCAACAATGTCATGCTCAACATCAAGACGACCGATTTCCAGAAGGACAAGGTCCTGTTGTCGCTCCGCGTCGACGGCGGCAATCTGCTCGCCACCCGCGACGATCCGACGAAGGTTTCGCTGGCGGGCTCGCTGATGCTCGGCGGGCTCGAAGCGCACAGCCTCGACGAATTGCGCTCGATCCTCGCGGGCAAGACGATCAGCCCGACCTTTGGCAACGCCACCGACGCCTTCGGGGGCAGCGCGCTGACCTCGCCCGAGGATTTCGCGCTGCAGGCCAAGCTGATGGCCGCCTATCTCACGCATCCGGGCTACCGCCCCGACGGCCTCGCGCTGATCCGCCGCGTGTTGCCGCAGCAATATGCCGCCAACGACGCGACGCCCGCGGCGGTGCTCGGCCGCGATGCCGGCGGTATCCTTGCGAACGACGACCCGCGTTCGCAGAACCCGCCGCTCGAAAAGCTGATGGCGCTCGACTGGGCGCAGCTGAAAACCGCGGTTGCCGACAGCTTCGGCCACGGTGCGATCGAGATCGGTGTCGTCGGCGATATCGAAGAACAGGCGGCGATCGACGCGATTGCGGCGACCTTTGGTGCGCTGCCCGAACGCCGCGCCGCTTTCGATCCGCGCCCCGATGCGCGTGCGCGCCAGTTCGCGGCCGACCGCAGCGAGCGCACGCTGATCCACAAGGGGCCGGCCGAACAGGCCGAACTGCGCGTTTACTGGCCGGCGCGCGACGACAGCGACCTTGCCGAGGCGATGCAGCTCAACCTGCTCGCGCGCGTCATGCAGCTGATGCTCACCGAGGAGCTGCGCGAGAAGCTCGGCGAAAGCTACAGCCCCGGCGCCGCCGCCAGCCTGTCGGACGAGTTTCCGGGCTATGGTCACCTCTTCGCCGCGAGCAATGTCGATTACAAGGATCTGGCGACGACCCGCGCCGCGATCTTCACCATCGCAAAGGAGCTGCGCGACAAGCCCGTCGACGCCGACCTGCTCGACCGGGCGCGCAAGCCGCTGCTCGAAGCGATGGTAAAGTCGCGGCGCGAGAACAGCTATTGGCTGAACTATGTCGGCGAGGCCGCAAGCCACGCCGATCGCCTCGACCGCAGCCGCAAGGGCATCGGCGAAGTCGAGGCGGCGACGCCGGCGCAGCTGCAGGCGCTCGCCAAGCGCTATCTGGTCGACAACAAGGCGCTGGTGATCAAGGCGGTGAGCGACAAGGCGGGCAAATAGGGCGGACACCATGGTGCTGCGCATGAATAGAGGTGCGGTCGCCGCAAGGATGGCCTTGTTGCTCTTCGCGGCGTCGATGGCGCCGGGGGCGACTGCTCAGCCGCCCGAAACCGGGGCGGAGTCCTTTGCGGCCGACCCGGATCAAGCCCAGCTCTTGCAGGAGCTCGAAGCGTTGCAGGGCGCCGAAGTCGTTCCGCTCACCCCCGACGACGCGCTCGACAAACAGCATGTCGGCAAGCGCGTGCGCTGGGCCGGCGGTGTCTATGGCATCGACGGGCGCTGCCTGACGGTCAACTTTGCGCGCGGCGGCGACCATGGCGAGCCGCGCTGGACTCCGGAGCCGACATATCAGGCCTTCGTCGCGTGCGGGCCGGGCGTCTATGACGCCGATCTCGTGCACCCCTATACCAATGTGACGATCATCGGCCGGATCACCGGCAAGCAATATATCGGCATGGGCGGCGGCGGATCCGATGGTGCCACCATCAGCATCGAGAAACTATATCGCTGGTCGGACTGCCTGTCGGGCGACGACAGCCCGGTGTGCAAGCAGGGCTTTCTGACGGCCATGCCGGTGGAAGAGTGAGCCGCCGGGGAGCGCTTAGGTAACATCCGCTAACGACCGATAGTTGCCGATAGAGATGTGTGCCCCGGCGAAAGCCGGGGTCCAGAAGCCTGACGCGGACCTCGCGTGTTTCCGCATGGGGCCTGGCTTTCGCCGGGGTGCACAAGTGGCAGCTTCCCACCCCAAAGCCGACGCCGCCTTCAAATAGGCCTTTCCTACATTATCCGGCTGTGCCAGCCTTCATCCGGCTCTTTCATTTGGTGGATAAAGCGGTCGCTGCCCGGCGTGCGGGTGCGACTGCGGCGGAGTGTGTCGGGCGCGTCCAGCACGCCGCGAGGTCCAAATCGGGCGATGCATTGGGCTGAACTTTCCTGAACTTTGGAATGATTGCGCGGTCCTTGCGCCACCCCAAAAACTGGCTCACGTCCGCGGAGCTTTCAGCAGGCCCTAAACTCGCCCCGGGGCCCGCGCGCGGATGAAATTCTCCAGCGCGATAAACAGCATCTCGCGCGCGTCGCCGCCCAGCATCTCGGCGGTCAGCCAGTCGAACTGCACGCGGTCGCGGCGCGAGGCGGCGCCGACGATCGCGGCGAGCAGCGCCTCGTCGAAGCTGACGCGCGGGCAGCAGGGCGGGGCAACGGCAAAGGGTTCGGGCCAGACATGGCCGATCGCCTCGACGACCAGCCGATAGCGCCGCGCCGCGAGGATATTGCCCCATCGCCGTTCGAGCTCGGGCATCGGGTCGCGCTCGCTGCGCCGGCAGAGAATGCAATAGCGTAGGGCAAGGACCGCCTGCGCCGCTTCGACCGACAAATCGCGCACCAGCGGCTGCTCGGTCAATTGGCGGATCAACTCGCTGCTTTGCATGATGGTCTCGTCTCCCGGCCACGCAGTCCGTCTGTCCGCTTCCTCGTTTCTCGAAAAAGATGCCGGCCGCTTTAAAGCGCAGCTTTAAGTTGCAGCGGCCGGCAGGAGGGGACTGCCTCACCTTGCTATTGAGAATTATTCGCAAATACAAGCAAAAAAAGAGGCGCCCGAAAGCACCTCTTTTATCAACGCTTTAAGGCGTGGACGTTGCCCGTTTTGCCGTCGAATCGGATATCAATCGTCGCCGGCAGGCTTCGACTGGAGCTGGATGTAATTTTCGATGCCCATGCGCTCGATCATCTCGAACTGCTTTTCCAGTTCGTCGACATGATGTTCTTCGCTGGCGAGGATTGCCCCGAACAGGTCGCGGCTGACATAATCGCGCACGCTTTCGCTGTGCGCCATGGCGTCCTTGAGCAGCGGAATCGCTTCTTCCTCGAGCGCGAGGTCGGCCTTCAGCACTTCCTCGACGGTCTCGCCGACGCGCAGGCGCCCGAGCATCTGGAAATTGGGGAGGCCGCCGAGGAAGAGGATGCGGTCCGCGAGTTGGTCGGCGTGCTTCATCTCGTCGATCGACTCTTCGCGCTCGAACGCGGCGAGGCGCGCGACGCCCCAATTGTCGAGCATGCGATAATGCAGCCAATATTGGTTGATCGCGGTCAGCTCGTTCTTGAGCGCCTCGTTCAGAAAATCGATGACCTTTTCGTCGCCCTTCATGGTGTCAGTCCTGTCATTTTGTCTTGGAATGGGATGGGCGCATTATAGGCGCCCCGGCCCCATCAGGCCAAGGTCAAAAATGGCGGAAAACCAAGAAAAATCAGGCGGTCGCGGCGACGTCGCTGATGATATTGCGAGCGAAAGGCAGGCACTGTCCGCACTTGGGTTTGCGACCCAGTTGCGCATAGGCGGCCTTGGCGCACCGCAATTGGCCACTCCGCGCGACATCGCGCAGCTGGCTTTCCTTTATTGCGTTGCAGACACAGACGACCATGTGCGAATCCTTCTCAACAAGAGTGATGTAGGGATAGTGCGAGGGATTCGCAACAGTTAAGATGCGACTGGTTCGCAATCCTGACAGGTGGCGCGGTTGGCCTCGCGGATCATGCGGCGCGGATGATCCGCGCCGATTCGCGCCGATTCGCGGGCGTGACGTCCGCTCGTGTAGCGGCTGGCATGCCGGATCATATCTCCGCTATGGTCCGCAGCGAGGAGCAAGGGATGAGCACAGACCGGGACACCGTGCGGTCCTACGACAGCGCCGCTGCCGACTATGCTGCCGAGGCGGCGGCGATGCCCATATGGGTGGCGGGCGAGATCGACGCGTTCGTGGCCGCGCTGGGCGGCGCGGGCCGGGTGCTCGAGATCGGAAGCGGCGGCGGCCGCGATGCGCTGGCGCTTGAGGAGCGCGGGATCAGCGTCCGGCGCACCGACATTGCACAGGGCTTCGTCGACCTGCTCCGCGCGGGCGGCTTCGACGCCGCACAGCTGGACCCGCTCACCGACGATCTGTCCGACCCGCAGCGGCCCGGCACGCCGTATGACGGCGTCTGGGCCTGTGCCTGCCTGATCCATGTCGCGCGCGAAGACCTCGCTATTGTACTGGCGCGACTGGCCGCCGCGACCCGGGCCGGGGGCTGGCTGCACGCGTCGGTCAGGGATGGCGATGGCGGGGATGTGACCCGCGAGGGCAGCGCGGCCGACCCCCGGCGCTACGTCGAGACCTATTGGCGCGAGGCCCCGTTTCGCTCTGTCCTCACCGACGCCGGCTGGACCGTCAGCGAGATACGAAAGTGCATCGGCAGGCCCGGCGATCACTGGCTGAGCGCTCGGGCGAGCCGGGCGTGACGCTCAGCGCGTTCCGGGTCCGGGCGACGGGAGCTTTTGCTTGCCCCCCGCGACGTTCGCGGGCATAGGCGCGCGCATCATTTCCGCCCTTCCAAGCAAAGGTCCGCCCCCATGAAAGTGAATGTCTATGTGACGCTCAAGCCGGGGGTTCTCGACCCGCAGGGCAAGGCGATCCATCATGCGCTCGAAGGACTGGGTTTTGCCGGTGTCGCCGATGTGCGCGCGGGCCGCTTCATCGAACTCGACGTTGCCGACGATGTCGCCGATGCCGATCTCGACGCGATGTGCGCCAAGCTGCTGGCCAACACGGTGATCGAAAACTACCGCATCGAACGCCCCTAAAAGGAACCGCGACCATGAAGACCGCCGTCATCGTCTTTCCGGGCTCCAACTGCGACCGCGACATGGCGGTTGCGCTGGAACAGGTTACCGGCCGTGCGCCCGCGATGGTGTGGCACCGCGAAACCGACCTGCCCGACGGCATCGACTTCATCGCGCTCCCGGGCGGCTTTTCCTATGGCGACTATCTCCGCTCGGGCGCGATGGCCGCGCGGTCGCCGATCCTGCGCAGCGTCGCCGACGCCGCGGGGCGCGGCGTGCCGGTGCTCGGCGTGTGCAACGGCTTTCAGGTGCTCACCGAGGCGCAATTGCTGCCCGGCGCGCTGATGCGCAACGCCGGCCTCAACTTCGTCTGCCGCACGGTGCCGCTCAAGGTCGAGAACAGCCAGTCGCTGTTTACCGCCAGCTATAATGCGGGCGAGACGATCAACATTCCCGTCGCGCATCATGACGGCAATTATTTCGCCGATGCGGCGACGCTCGACCGGATCGAGGGCGAGGGCCGCGTTGCGTTCCGTTATGCCGATGCGGTCAATGGATCGGCGCGCGATATCGCGGGCGTGCTCAACGATGCGGGCAATGTGCTCGGTATGATGCCGCACCCCGAACGCGCGATCGACCGCGCGCACGGCGGCACCGACGGGCTACGTCTGTTCGAGGCCGCGCTCGGCGTTCTCGCCTGATAGAACTGCTGGCCCATCGGCCGGCGCCTTGGCATTGGGCTGAAGCCAGCGGCCGACGAGCAGCAAGACCGTCGGCCAGAACATCGTGTTCCAGATGTCGTGCCAATGCGCGGCATCGGGCTGGATCGCCGACCTGCCGGCTTCGGCCGCCATGTCGAGCCATTCGCCGCCGCACGCCAGCGCCAGCACCGCAAGCCAGGCAAGGACCCAGCCGCCGCGCCGGCGCCACACAAGCCGAACCGCCAGAAACAGCGCCAGCCCGAAATAGATGTGCAGCGCATCCTTGCCGAGCCCGGTCGCCTCGATCACCGAAACCTTCCGCGCCTCGAACAGCGAGGCGATCTCGATGATAGTCATGGAATTAGACCTTTGCGCCGAACGGGTTGAAATCGGTGCCTTCGTCGAACACATCGACCCCTTCGCGCCGCTTGAGCGTGCCCACGACCAGATAGGTCACCGGCGTCAACGCGGCTTCCCACGCTGTCTTGATCAGCCATTGCGACAGAACGACTTCGTAAAGCTGCTCGGGCGGCCAGCCGGCAAGCCCGTAAAAGGCGAGCGGGTAGAAAATCAGGCTGTCGAGACCCTGGCCGACCACCGTCGAGCCAATGGTGCGCGTCCACAGCTGCTTTCCGCCGGTCCAGATCTTCATTCGTGCCAGCACATAGGAGTTGGCGAATTCGCCGACGCAGAAGGCGGTCATCGACGCGATGACGATGCGCCAGCTGTTGCCGAACACGAATTCATAGGATTGCTGGCCCGGCCAGCCGTCGGCGGGCGGCAGCGCGACAACGATCCATGCCATGAATGCCATGAACGCAAGCGCCGCAAACCCGGTCCAGATCACCCGCCGTGCGCGGGCATAGCCATAGACCTCGGTCAGCACGTCGCCGATGATATAGCTGATCGGGAAAAAGAGGACGCCGGCACCGAACGCCCATTGGGTGCCGTTCGGCAGCGTGACGTAGCTCGGTTTCGACGCGCCGATGATGTTCGACAACAGCAATATCGCGACAAAGGCGGCCATCAACAGATCATAATAACGGAAATGGCGCACGCTGGCGGCGTTGACCTGAACCGGCTGGCTCGTCGGAGGAGAAGATTCGGACATGCACCTCCTGCTTAACGCGCTTTGCAGCCCACGCAAACCGCGCTATTCGCGCGGCGGACAGCCTCGTGCACGCGCCCGTAGCTCAGCTGGATAGAGCACCCGCCTTCTAAGCGGGTGGTCGCAGGTTCGAATCCTGCCGGGCGCGCCATTTCCAAAAGAAATGGTCACTCTCTTTTTAAAAGATAGTTCGGACTTTGTCCGAATGGGTGCGCCAGCATCTCCGCTATATCGATACCCTGTCCATCTTCCGCTTGATCGACCGCCAGCACTGTCCTGCCGTGCTGGACCCGAAGCAGCGTCAGGCTGCGTGTCTCAGTCGTTTCAAATCGAGGACGACCCACGAGCCGTCGCGCTTCTCGACCAGCTGATGCTCCTTGAAATAATTGATCTCGCGCTGAACGCTCTGACGGGTCACGTCGAAGATGCTCGCAATGTCGGACTGGGTGAACGGGAAATCGAGCTCGATCGGACGCGAAGGATCGCCCGCGCACCGTTCGGCGAAATCGGCAAACATGCTGGCGACCTGGTATCGCAGCCGTGTCGTTGCGCGAATCTCGCGCGCCGCGAACTGCCGGCTGATGGCCTTGGCGAATTTGCGGCAGAGCGCCTCCGGGATCGCGGGGTGGCTGTTGTAGAGGTCCCAGAAATCCTGCACGCGCAAGATGCGGATCCGGCTTGGGACCATGGCAGTGGACGTGTGATTATACGGGCGCCGCGAGATGATGGCCGTTTCGGCATAGCAATTGCCCGGCACATAGATGGTGATCAGCGCCTCGCTGCCATCTTCGTGCAGACCGCTCAGCCGGACATACCCCGACACGACCTGGAATATACGCGTCGCTTCCTGTCCTGCCTCGGCAATCATTTCGCCCGGCGCCACATCGATTTCGGTCATGCGCGAGAGCACGGCGCTACGGGCCGGATCGGGAAGATCGC
This sequence comes from Sphingopyxis sp. GW821-FHT10B01, assembly GCF_059415685.1. Lineage (NCBI taxonomy): Bacteria > Pseudomonadati > Pseudomonadota > Alphaproteobacteria > Sphingomonadales > Sphingopyxidaceae > Sphingopyxis > Sphingopyxis sp. GW821-FHT10B01. Next base: position 149,293 of record NZ_JBWKNS010000004.1, read on the forward strand.
CGATCCAGTTCTCGTAGGTAAATATCCTCTGCATCGGTTCCTCTCTCCCGAGGGCCTTGCTACCACCCCGTCGGCCACATGCTATGTAACATAGGTGACATGCCGCGCCGAGCGGCTCGATGCAAAAGGCGCCCGAATCAGGGACCGGCCCAAGCCGGCCATTGGAGGGAGAAGACCTAATGGTATCGACGAAAATCATCATTCTTCGCGCATCGAGCGCGTTGCTTCTGACCATGACGCCGCCTGCGATGGCCCAGGAGGCAGACAAGTCCGAGGCCGGTGAAGCCCGCGCCGGCGAGGGTGCCGGGATCGCCGAAATCATCGTCACCGCGCGTCGCCGCGAGGAATCGCTGCAGAGTGCGCCGATCACCGTGACCGCCTTTTCCGGCGACCAGCTCGAAGAGAAGGGGATTACCGACTTCAGCCGCCTTGCGCAGGCGACGCCGGGCATCAATTTCGACGCGTTCCCGAAGGCCGCGCCGCGTCCTTTCTTTCGCGGTGTCGGCAGCAGCAACCAGGGCGCGGGCGGCGACCCGTCGTCGGTGGCTTTCCTCGACGGCGTCTATCTGGGGCGCGCAGCGATGCTCGGCATCGATTTCTACGACATGGAACGCGTCGAGGTACTGAAAGGACCGCAGGGAACACTCTGGGGCAAGAATGTCGTCGCGGGTTCGGTCAACTTCGTGACCGCGAAGCCCGTCGATTTCACCGAAGCCAATGCGCAGCTGACCTTTGGCGAATATGGCCAGATGAACGGCAATCTGATGCTCAATGCGCCGATCACCAACGGTCTCGCGGCGCGGTTGACGCTCGGCGCGGTGACCAATGACGGGTTCCGCAAGACCTTCGACGGCCGCGCACTCGATGACGAGAATAAGCTGAGCGCGCGCCTCCACGTTCGCGCCGACCTTGGCGCCGATAGCTGGCTGCTGCTCACCGGCGATATCGCGAGCCAGAATCTGTCCGACAGCTCGCGGTTCAACGTGCTGCTCAACCCCTTTACCCCCGGCAAAGGCTATGCCGATTATGACAAGCCGCGCCGCGCCAATCCCGACCGGCTGGGCTTCACCGATTCGACGACGGGCGGCTTGCGCGCCGAGCTGTCGACCGACACGCTCGGCTTCGCCAACTGGACGACGGTCGCGTCGTGGCGCACCCTCGACTATGATTTTTCGAGCGATCTCGACGGGACCGATGCCGCGACCAATGCCTTGATCGGCCTGCCCGTAAGCGGCCTGCAGACATTGGCGAAGGAACGGGCCGATTCCTGGTCGCTCGAAAGCCGCCTCTCATCGCTCCACGACGGGCCGTTCAGCTGGGTGGCCGGGCTGTTCTACAATCGCGACGAGGTTTTTCGCGAACGCGAGACGCAGCAGTCGGCGACGCCGACAACGATCAACCGCTTCTTCGGTCACTCGATCAACGACAGCTATGCGGTCTTCGGCGAAGCGCAATATAAATTCGATTTCGGCCTGCGCCTGTTCGCCGGTGGCCGCTTCACGCAGGAAAAGAAGGTCTATCGGGCGCGGCGCGTGCAGGGGGCGATCGCGGCGCCGATCGTGGGCTACGATACCGAAGCCACGCCCGGCGTCTTCGAAAAGGGGGTTTTCACCTATCGCGTCGGCGCCGACTATCGCTTCAGCGACAATGTCTTCGCTTTCGGGACGGTCTCGACCGGCTTCAAATCGGGTGCATTCCAGGAACAGCCGGGCTCGGCGGTGCTGGCGCGCACGCCAACCTCGCCCGAACGGCTGACCAACTATGAAATCGGGCTGAAGACCGACTGGCTCGACCGCAAGCTGCGCGTCAACGTCTCGGCCTTCTGGATGGACTATCGCGACTTTCAGACGATCAAGGTCGTCCCCGACCTCTCGCAGGGACCGGTCGGGACGCGCGTGACCGTCGATTCCGCCGACGCGACGATCAAGGGAGTCGAGAGCGAATTCGTGGTCCAGCCGACCGACTGGTTCGATGCCACGGTCCGTTACACCTATCTCCATCCCTATTTCACGCGCTTCATCCAGACGGCGGGTTTCGACGCCGCCGGCAACCCGAGCTTCGTCGATGGCGCGGGCAACCGGATGAGCCGCACTCCCAAACATGCGGTCAATGCCACGCTCGGCCTGCAAAGCGCCCGCGATGCTTCATGGGGCTGGCTGCGCGCCGAAGTCACGGCGGACTATCAAAGCGACGCCTTCGAAAATAATATCAACGAATATAAGGAATATCGCAAACCGCGCACGCTGTGGGACGCGAGCCTGACTTATCATCTGGACGACCGCTATTCGGTCCAGCTCTGGGGGCATAATCTGACCGACAAGGTTTATCGTATCTGGCAGACCAACGGCGGCTTTTACCAATATGTCCAATATGGCGCGCCGCGGCAGTTCGGCGTCACGGTCCGGGCCAAATTCCTGTGACCGCCGCCGATCCCGCTTCGATCTGCAAGATCCTCGTCCCCTCGGGCGTGCTCGGGGCGGGCTGTCCCGAGGAAGCGCTCGAACGCGGCGTCTCGCTAGGCCCCGACTGCATTGCCGTCGACGGCGGGTCGACGGACTCCGGTCCCTATTATCTGGGGACTGGGACGTCGAAAATGACGCGGCGCGCGACGAAGCACGACCTCAGGCAGTTGATGCTGGCGCGCGACCGGCTGCAGATTCCCTTGCTTGTCGGGTCGTGCGGCACTTGCGGCACCGACTCCGGGGTCGACTGGATGGCGGATATCGCGCGCGAAATTGCGCGCGAGGAAGGCCTGAGCGCGCGCATTGCGCTCGTCTATTCGGAGCAGCGTCCCGAGGCTTTGCTGCCGCTGCTCGAGGCCGGGAAGATTGCGCCGCTCGATCCGGCATTGCCGCTGACCCGCGAGCGCTTGCTCGAATGCGACCATGTCGTTGGTCTGCTTGGCTATGAACCGCTCGCCGATGCGATCGCGACGGGCGCCGATATCGTCCTGTCGGGTCGTACGACCGACACCGCGGTCCTTTCCGCGGTGCCGCTGATGCGGGGTTTCCCCGCAGGCGCTTCATGGCACGCGGCGAAGACAGCCGAATGCGGGGGGCTTTGCACGGTGCAGACGCGGCAGGGTGGGGTGATGCTCACGATCGACGCCGCCGGTTTCGAAATCGAGCCGCTCCACGCCGCGAACCAGTGCACACCCTATACCGTCTCCGCGCACCTGCTTTACGAGAATTCGGATCCGTTTCGCTTGACCGAGCCTGGCGTCATTCTCGACGCGCGCGATGCCGAATATACCGCGATCGATGCGCGTTCGGTGCGAGTCACGGGCTCGCGCGCCGAGTTCAGGCCCTATACCGTCAAGCTCGAGGGTTCGGGCGGGACAGGGTATAGAACGATGGTCTTCAGTGCGATTGCCGACCCCAAATTGCTCGCGCGTTTCGACGAATGGCTCGGCAATCTCGAAACCTTTTTGCGTATGGGCATTGCCAATGTCCTTGAAATCGGCGGCGAAGATTATGCGCTCGAATTCCGGCCCTATGGCCATGGAGCCCTCATCCCCCCGGCACCCGCGACGCCGCCGCATGAAGTCGGTCTCATGACCCTCGTGTCAGCGGTAACGCAGGAACTCGCGACCGAGATCGCACGCTATTGCAATCCCGTTCTGCTCCATTTTCCGCTGAACCTCGACGACCCGCTTCCGAGTTTCGCCTTTCCCTTTTCGCCCGCCGAGGTCGAACTCGGCCGTCAGTTTGAGTTCAAGCTCAACCATGTCGCGCACCTTGACGAGCCGGGTCAGCTGTCGCGCACGGTGATCGAAACGATAGGGGAGGCAGCGCATGGCTAAGCTTGGCGAGATTGCGAAATATGTTCGCTCGAAAAATGCCGGCCCCTTCTGGGTCACGATCGATATTTTCTGCACCGACGCCGAAGATTTCGAGCGCGTTGCGAACGCGCCCGGATTGGCGCCGCGAGCCATCGCCGGGCTTTACGGCCTCTCGGAGAACGAGATCCGCCAATTCCGCGTGCCGTCGCTTCATGTGCTGAAGATCAGCTTTCCGCGGCCGACCGCACAGGGGTCGCCGGGCGATGCGGACTCGCATGCGGGCCAATTGTTCGTGCCCCTGCTCTCCGTCGAGATTGATCGGGAGTTATGATCATGTCGCCAGCAATTCTCGGCTTCTCGATGGTGACCGTCTTCATGATCCTCGTCATGACGCGGCGGATGACGGCGGTTCCGGCTCTGGTTTTCGTTCCGCTGGTCTTTTCGATCCTCTCGGGACACGGGTTCGAGACGGGATCGATGATGATGAAGGGTGTCACTCAAGTCTCGACGACCGCGGTGATGCTGATCTTCGCCATCCTCTATTTCGGAATCATGATCGATGCCGGGCTCTTCCAGCCGCTCGTCAATCGCGTCATCGCGTGGGTCGGCAATGATCCGGCGCGCGCGACGGTCGGGCATGCCACGCTGGCCAGCGCCGTAGGGCTCGACGGCGACGGCACGACCACGGCTCTGGTCGGCGTGTCGTCGATGTTGCCTGTCTACAAGCGGCTCGGCATCGACGTCATGATTTTTGCGGTGATCGGCAGCCTGTCCTTCATCATCATGAACATGAGCCCCTGGGGCGGTCCCGCCGCGCGCGTCGCGGCATCGCTGCACGTCGACCCGTCTGCGCTCTTCGTACCGATGCTGCCTGTCGCGGCGACGGGTCTCGTCTTTGTCTTCCTGCTCGCTTGGTGGTTCGGCCGCCGCGAGCGCGCGCGGATCGGCGCGATTGGTACTGCGGGGGTGGTGCCGGTCGACGAGACACTGGACGCGAACCGCATCGCGGAGATTTTTCAGGCCGACCCTGCCGCCCTGCGGCCGCGGCTGATCTGGTTCAACCTCGCGCTGACACTGAGCCTCATGATCCTTGTGGTGGGCCGGTTCGCCCCGCTGCCGATCCTGTTCATGGGCGGGCTCGCCGCCGCGCTGATCGTCAATTATCCCAGGCTTGCCGACCAGCGCGCCCGGCTCACCGCGCACTCCGGCAACGCCCTCAGCGTCGGCGTGATGGTGCTGGCGGCCGGGGCTTTTACCGGCGTGATGGCCGGCACGGGAATGATAGACGGCATGGCCAAATCGATCATCGCGATCCTTCCCCCCGCCGTTGGCCCTTATCTCGCGGTTATCACGGCGCTGATTTCGATCCCGATGAACTTCTTTCTGTCGAGCGACGCCTTCTATTTCGGTGTCGTGCCCGTGCTGGCCGAAACGGCAGGTCATTACGGCATTTCCGCCGAGGAAATCGGTCGCGCGTCGTTGCTCGGCCAGCCTGTCCATTCGCTGAGCCCGCTGGTCGCTGCCGTGTATCTGAAATGCGCGCTGCTGGGGATCGAGCTTGGAGATCTACAGCGCTTCGCATGGAAATATGCGCTCATGCTTTGTTTTGTGCTGATTGCGGCGGCTCTCGTCTTCGGCGTCATTCCGCTCGCAGCCTAGGGCCGCGCGGCGAAGATTGTCCTTCGATTGCCGATGGAGCGGCGGCCCGTCCTATTTCCGTTGCCGCCGCCATGGAGAAATGTCCGGTCAGGCCGGAAGCGGCCAGCCGCTACCGGCCGGATGTCGACGACCGGACTCTGGTGATGCCATTGGATCAGAATGCATATTTTAATGTCACCCGGCCATTTCGCGGTTCACCATAGACGAAGCCCGGGAACCAGACATTGCCGCTGTAGAAACGCTTGTCGAAGAGATTGTCGACATTGACCTGCAAAGACAATTGCTCGTTCAGCGCATAGCGCGCCATGATATTGGCAATGGCATAGGCGGGCTGGCCGATCGGGGTCTTGTCGACGGCCACCGTGCCAGGATTGTCTGCCGTGACCGGTGGCCTGCTTTCCCATTTGAACGCGCCGCCCAGGCTGAGCCCGTCGAGCGCGCCGGTAAAATCATATTTGGTCGCGAAGTTGAACACGCGGCGCGGCTGATGCGCGAGGACATGCGCGCCATCGGCATCCTTTGCGCGATAGTCGCTCCAGCCGGCGCTGATGTCCCATTGGGGGGTGATCTTGCCGACGATCTCCAGTTCATAGCCCTTGGCGACAGCGCCCTTCGCGCCGCGATAGGCTGGTGTCGCCGTGCCCGGCACAAGATATCCGGCGTCGGGAACGCCCAGATTATCCTGTTCGATGCGGTATATGGAGGCTGTGGCGAGCAGTTTGCCGTCGAGCAGCAGCGCTTTCAGTCCGGCCTCGTAGCTGTTCCCCTCGACCGGGTCGAGAAAGTCGCCGTTGCGGTCGCGGAAATTGGTCTGCGGCTTGAAGATGCTGGTATAGCTCGCATAGGCGGACAGATTGTCGGTGAAGTTGTAGATGAGCCCGGCATAAGGCGTGAACACGCCCTTCGAACTGACGCTATAGTCCGGAATTGCCGCCGTCGCGCCAAGCTCGTTGCGCTTGGTATAGCTGAGGCGGCCGCCGCCGATCAGCTTCAGCCCGCGTGTCAGGCTGATCCGGGTCGAGGCATAGACCGCCGCCTGCGTGGTATTGCCGTGATCGGATATGTAGCGATCGCCCCACTCGGGGTCGGCGATTTGCGTGCCGTCGAAGCTGTTGAAATCGGTCATCGGGTCGATCGAAACGGGGGTCCGGTTGGTCCAGCCGCCGTTGATGCGGCTCGCCATCGCGCCCACGGCGAGGTCATGCTCGCCGCCGAGCAGGGTGAAGGGGCCGTTGACCAGGATGCTGCCGTGCCATTGTTCGGGGTTGGCCTTGAACCAATAGCCAGTGGTGCCCATTCCCGCGCCGGTCACGCGGTCGGGCAGGCCTTCGAGCCACAGCAGCTTCGAATTTTCGAGCCCCTTGTGATAACCGACGTCGGCGCGAATGTTCCAGTTTCCGCCCAGGTCGTGGTTCAGCGTGGCAAAGGCCGAAATTTCGGTGGTGTTCCAATGACCCCAATCGGTGCCCGTGGTCTTGGAGCGCGGCCAGTCGGTCTGCGTTCCGTCGCTGTACCAATAGGGCAGCTGCGCCCACATGATTCCGTCGCGTTCGTCGCGCTGATAGCTCGCGCCGAACGACAGGGTGGTGCGCTCGCCAAGGTCTGCGTCGATCACGCCATAGAGGAGGAGGCCCTTCCTTTCCTCCAGATCGACGAAACTGTCCTGCTTGCTGGCCTGGGCGACCACGCGGGCGCGCACCGTCCCTGCGGCGTTGAGCGGCGATTGAATGTCGAGCGTCGCGGCGAAGCGGTCCCACGATCCGGCCTCGAGGCTGATGTTGCCGGTGAATTCGCGCTCGGTCGCATGTTTGCGGATCAGGTTGACGACCGCCGACGGATCGCCGGAACCCTGCATCAGGCCGGCGGCGCCGCGCACCAGATCGACGCGTTCATATTGCGCGGTGCTGGTCTCGCCAAAGCCGACATTGCCGTTGACGAACGGCGCGCCGTCGAGCTGGAAATTCTGAACCTCGAAACCGCGTGCGGTGATCGCGCTGCGGCCGCGGTCGACGTCCTTTTTGGAAATGCCGACGGTAAAGTCGAGCGCGTCGTTGATCGTGTTAAATGCCTGATCCTGCATCTGCTGCTGCGTGATGACGCTGATCGTCTGCGGCGTTTCGAGCGGAGAGAGGCGAAGTCCGGTTGCGGCGGTGGGCTGGTCGGTACGGCCATAGCCGGTCACCACAATGGCATCTTCCGTGCCGTCGTCCGACGATAACGGTCGCTCTGCCTGCTGCGCATGGAGCAAGGCCGGCGCACACAGCCAAGCCGATCCGGTCAGCAGCAAACGAAATGAACGGCGCATCATTTTCCCCTTTTTGTGGATCGTCCCGGATCCGGTGAAGGGCCAGTAATGCGACTAACTCGCATTTGCAAGATATGCGGAGACCCGTCTTTCGTTTTGACCGAAGTGCGATGCAGGGCCTGTCGCAGCCACAAAACGCCCTTGAAGGGGCAATAGTTATTGCAAATAAGTCGCAATAGGTAATAGGGGGCCGATGCCGATCATCTGGTCGCGGCCGTTCCCGCGCATATTTCTGATCCTGCGTATAACGGCCCGTTTGCTGCTGGCGTCGGTCGGCGGCTATGCCGTGGCCGTCGCGCTGGCCTTTGTCCTCGCGCGCGGATTGCCGATGCCGCGAGCCGAGGCGACGGTCACGGCCTCGCTTGCCGCCATTCTTGCGATGCCCGCCGCGGCGATCTGGGTTTATTCCGTGCCGCGGCTTTGGCAGGCGGCGGCAGGCATCGCGGGACTTGCGGCGCTGTTCGGCGGGATCGCGGCGCTCATCGGACAGCCGGGATGAGGCAGGGGTTCCGCCAATCGATGGCCGGGCTGCACAGCTGGTCCGGGCTGATCCTGGGATGGTTGATGTTCGCGATCGTGCTCAGCGGTACGGCGACCATATTCCGGTCCGAAATCAGCGGCTGGATGCGGCCGGAAATTGCCCGCGCGGCGCCCCCCGACGCCGCGATCGAGGCCGCCGTCGGCTGGCTCCGCACGCATCATCCCAAAGCGGCCGGCTGGTATCTGACGGCTCCCGACGACCGGATCCTGACGACGCAGGCGGTGTTCGACGATCCGGCGGCGCCGCTCGGCTATCGCGATATCGCGCTTGACCCGGTCAGCGGCCGCCCCGATGTGGCGCGCGAGACGCTGGGCGGCGAATTCCTCTATCGCTTTCACTTCGATCTGCAGCTGCCTTATCCTTGGGGCCGCCTCCTCGCTTCGGCGGCGGCGATGCTGATGTTGATCGCGATCATCAGCGGCATTCTGACGCACAAGCGGATCTTCAAGGATTATTTCACGTTCCGGGCGGGGAAGGGCAAACGCAGCTGGCTCGATGCGCACAATGTTCTGGGCGTGCTGGCGTTGCCCTTCCATCTGATGATCACCGTCACTGGCATCGTTACGGTGCTGACGCTTGCCATGCCATGGGGCACCGTTGCGAGTTACGGCGACGATCTGAAGACGGCCTTTGCCGAAGCGTCTCCGGGTCTGGTGAGCCGCGATGCGGCGGGCCGTCCGGCGCCGCTGGCCCCGATCGGGCCGATGCTCGCCGCGGCGCAGCGGCAATTTGGCGATGGGCGCGTCGGGCGGGTCAGCATCGCCAATCCGGGCGACGCGCATGCGATCGTGACCATCGGCAATCATGATGGCGATCAACTGGCTTATGCGGCGAAGACGGTGACGTTCGACGGTTCGACCGGCCGCCTCATCGGTCGCTACACAGAAGCGCGGCCGGCGCGGCAAACCTATGATGTGCTCTATGGCCTCCATATGGGACGGTTCGCGCCGCAGCTGAGCCGCTGGCTCTATTTCCTGTGCGGCCTCGCGCTCGCGGCGACGATTGCGACGGGGCTCGTCCTCTGGGTCCGGTCGCGGTCGCAGGCGCGGGGAGTGGGCCCGTGGCTTGCCGCCCGATTGAATGTCGGCGCCGTGACGGGGGTACCGATCGCGATCCTGTCCTTTCTCTATGCCAACCGCTTGCTGCCGATACAGATGTCGGGCCGCGCCGAAGCCGAGGTGAGCGCCTTTTTCTGGGCGTGGGGCGCGGCGCTGCTCTTTGCCATATTGCGTCCGCCGCAGCGCGCGTGGCGCGAAGCCTTTGCGTTCATGGCGCTGAGCGCCGCCGCGCTGCCGTTCCTGTCGTTCGGGCTGACCGGACGCGGGTTATGGGCCGCCGTGGCCGCGCAAGACTGGCTCTTCACCGGCTTTGATCTGATATTGTTCGCTTTGGCGGCGTTCGCGTTGACGATCGCGCGAAAGGCGCGCGCGACGCCGGCGGACAGCTTGCCGGCGCGCCGTCGCCGATCGGTTCAGCCATGAATGCCTTCGCCGTGCTGCCTTTGGCTTTTGGCGGCTTGTCGCTGATCAGCCTGTCGATGCGGCGTCACGCGCGCGATGCAGGCTTGACAAGCGAGCCGCGCTGGCTGCGCGCCCTGGGCTGGGGCGTGATATCGCTGTCGCTGGTCGTGGCGCTCGCGGCGTCCAATTGGCGATTTGCACTCGTCGAATGGATCGGCCTTGCCGCCCTCGCGGCCGCCCTCGTCGTGATGCTCCTTCACCTTGTTCCACGCGCTTTGCCGCGTTTGGCAATCGGCGGCAGCGTGATCGGAGGCTTCGCCGGGCTTTTGCAGCTGTTGCAATAGGGTTTGGTAGGTGGTGCGGGTTTATGCACCGGCGCGCAGATGGATGCGTGCATTGCACCGAGGCGAGGCTTTGGGTTGAAGCCGAGCATCCCCCTTCCGTTCGCCCCGGGTCGCAGGAGGCTCGCTACGCGCGCGGGGGAGGCCGGGAGGCGCTGCACAATTTGCGCAGGCGATGTTGCATTTGGGCGGCGGCCGTAAAATATAGGGGCATGGCCAGGCGGACCGATTATCATCTGTTTGAAACAGCCGCGGGCTTCGTCGCGCTGGGCTGGAACGACGCCGGGATTTCGGCTTTGCGGCTGCCTGCCGCAAGCGAGCAGGAGGCTGCGCGCGCGTTGCTCCGCCGCTTTCCCGACGCGGAGCGAAGCGCGCCGCCGCCGCGGGTCAGGGACGTGATCGATGCCGTCGTTCGCTATTTTGCCGGCGAGAGAATCGACTTCAACGCAACGCCGGTCGACCTGGGCGAGCAGGAGCCCTTTTTCGAGCAAGTCTATGCGTTCGTGCGCAAGCTCGACTGGGGCGAGACGACGACCTATGGCGCGGTTGCCAGGGCGCTGGGCGCCGGTCCCGAATATGCCCGCGACGTCGGGCAGGCGATGGCGAATAATCCGGTTCCGCTGATCGTGCCGTGCCACCGCGTGACGGGAGCGGGCGGCAAGATCGGCGGCTTTTCGGCGCCCGGCGGGTCGATGTCGAAAGCGCGCATGCTCGAACTCGAAGGCGTGGTGATTGATGCAGCGCCAGCGCCCAGGGCCGAAGACAAGGCGCAGGCGCGTTTCGATTTCTGAGCAGGCCAAAGACCGTTGGATATGCCGCGGCTATGCTTTAATCTGCCGCGATGGCTGACGACAAACCCCGGTACAAAACATATGGCAGCCCCGCCGGCGGCTGGGGTGCGGCGGCGGCGACGGCAAAGGTGCTGCTCGAGCAAAGCGTCGTCACCAAGGGGTCGCGCGCGCTCCTGTCGATGAACCAGCCGGGCGGCTTCAAATGCCCGAGCTGCGCCTTTCCCGACGCGGCGTGCACCAAGAAGCTCGAATTTTGCGAAAATGGGGCGAAGGCGCTCGCGCACGAGGCGACGAAGTTTCGCGTCACCCGCGAATTTTTCGCGCAGCACAGCGTTTCCGAGCTGATGGAGCAGTCGGATTACTGGCTCGAAATGCAGGGCAGGCTGACCGAGCCGATGCGCTACGATGCTGCGACCGACCATTATGTGCCGGTCAGCTGGGACGATGCCTTTGCCCTGATCGGCCGACATTTGCGCGCGCTGGACAGCCCGGATCACGCCGAATTCTACACCTCGGGCCGCACCGCGAACGAGACGGCGTTCCTCTATTCGATTTTCGTGCGCGAGTATGGGACGAACAATTTCCCCGATTGTTCGAACATGTGCCACGAACCGACGAGCCGCGGCCTGCCGCCCGCGATCGGCATCGGCAAGGGGACGGTGATCCTCGAGGATTTCGACCATGCCGAGGCGATTTTCCTGATCGGTCACAACGCCGGCACCAACGCGCCGCGGATGATGACCCCGCTGGTCGAGGCGCGAAAGCGCGGGGTGCCGATCGTCGCGGTCAATCCGATGCCCGAACGCGCGCTGATCAAATTCACCGAGCCGCAGGACATCGTCCAGATGGCGACCTTCGGCTCGACCGAGATCAGCAGCGAATTTGTCCACATCAAGATCGGTGGCGATCTCGCGCTCTTGAAGGGCATGATGAAGGTCATGTTCGAACGCGAGGCGGCGGGCGAAACCGTCTTCGACCACGATTTCATCGCCGAACATACCGAAGGCTTCGCCGCGCTGCAGGCCGATATTGCGGCGCAGGACTGGCCCGAAATCGTTGCCGCTTCGGGGCTCGATGAAGCCCAGATCCGCCGCTGCGCCGAAATCTATATCCGCTCGAACGCCACGATCATCTGCTACGGCATGGGGGTGACCCAGCATCAGCAGGGATCGCAGCTCGTCCAGCAGATCGCGAATATCCTGCTCCTCAAGGGCAATTACGGCAAACCCGGCGCGGGCATCTCGCCGATCCGCGGCCATTCGAACGTGCAGGGCGACCGCACCGTCGGCATCGACGAGAAACCGAGCCAGGCCTATCTCGACAAGGTGCGCGACGTCTTCGGCTTCGAACCGCCGCGCGCGCATGGCCATCACTCGGTCGAATCGGTCGAGGCGATGATGGCGGGCACGGCGAAGGTCTTCATCGGCCTCGGCGGCAATTTCGTCCGCGCCATTTCGGATACCGATCGCTCGTACGACGCGATGCGGGGGCTCAACCTGACCGTCGGCATCGCGACCAAGCTCAACCGCGGGCATCTCGTCCATGGCAAGGACGCGCTGATCCTGCCGGTCATCGCGCGCTCCGAACGGATCGAGACCGCGGCGGGCGAACAGTTCGTCACGATCGAGGATTCGATGTCGAACGTCACCGCGTCGCGCGGCGTCCTCGAACCGGCGAGCGAACATCTGCTGACCGAGACCGAGATCGTCTGCCGCATGGCGATCGCGACGCTGCCCGACAGCAAGACCGGTTGGGCCAGCTATATCGACGACTACAGCCTGATCCGCGACAAGATTGCCGCAGTCTATCCTGCGATCTACAGCGATTTTTCGCAGCGTATCAAGGCGCCGATGGGCTTCCACCTCGACATCCCGCCGCGCCGCCGCGCGTGGGCGACCCCGAACGGCAAGGCCAATTTCCTGATCCTGCCGGGGCTCGCGGTGAACGCGCCGGTCGCCGATCCCGACATGCTGCGGCTTGCCACCGTCCGCTCGCACGATCAGTTCAACACGACGATCTACAGCTATAACGATCGCTATCGCGGCGTGTACAACGACCGGATGATCCTGTTTATGAACGCCGACGATATCGCGGCGCGCGGGCTCGAGGCCGGTACGAAAGTCGCGCTCGAAACGATCAGCGACGATGGCGCCCACCGCCGCGTCGAGGGGCTGACGATCATCGACTATCCGATGTCGCGCGGCTCGGTCGCGGGCTATTATCCCGAACTCAACCCGCTGCTGCCGCTCGCCCATTATGACAAGACCAGCGGCTGTCCTGCCGCCAAGTCGATCCCGGTGCGCGTCGTCGCCGCATGACAGCGCGTCGGTCCGTCGCCGTCGGCCAGCGCATCGCCCCCGCGCGCTTCCTGATCTTTGCCGCCGCGCTGGTCGCCGTTGGCGGCGGTGCAGCGGCGCTCGGCTGCGATCCCCGCACCGCGCTGCTGATCGGCTTCGACCTCGCGGCGTTCATCTTCCTTTGCTCGATCGTGCCGTTGCTCTCGGCCGATCCCGGCCGGATGCGGCGCACCGCCGAAGCGAATGACGCCAACCGCGCCGGCCTGCTCGCGATCACCGTGCTGCTGTCGCTCGTTGTCCTGTTCGCGGTCGGGACGCTGATCGCCAGCCCGGGCAAGCTCGACCGCGCCGATATCGTGCTGATCGTCGCGACGCTCGCGCTCGCATGGCTGTTCGCGAACATGGTGTTCACGCTCCATTATGCGCATCTCTATTATCTGCAGGCGCGCGGCCATGATCGGGGCGGGATCGAGGTGCCGGGGGTCAAGGAGCCCGGATATTGGGACTTCCTTTATTTCAGCTTCACGCTGGGCATGACCTTTCAGACGTCGGACGTGACGATATCGGGCGCGCATATGCGCCGCGTCGTGCTCGGCCACTGCATGGCGGCGTTCGTCTTCAATATGGGCATATTGGCGTTCACCGTGAACGCCATCGGCGGGTCATAGGCTCGCCAGTCGCTCCAGATCGGTAAGGCTGTTGATATTCGGCGGGACAAAGTCGCTCGCGACCGGCCGCGCACCGATCCGCCGGGCATAGGCCCGCACGGCAAGGTCGCGCCCATCCTCCAGCGTCGTCCGTAGCTCGCCCAGCGCCGACACCGGCCACAGCCCGATCACCGGCTGCGTTTCCAGAACGGCGGGCGCCGGTTCGAGCAAAGCGCGAAGATCGGCGGGCAGGCGGATACAATCTACGGGCGCTGTCAGCAGCTGATCATACCCCCGATCCGCCGCGCGGATCAGCGCGCCCGCGATGCCGCCAAGCGGCCCCATATCGGCGCGCGGCCAGTCGGCGACCTTCTCCCTGCCGACGACGATCACCGCATCGCAATGCGGAGTCAGTGCCGTCAGCGCATGGTCGAGCAAGCTCCGCCCATCGAGCATCGCCAGCGCCTTGTCCGACCCGAAGCGGCTCGACCGCCCGCCCGCGAGCACCGCGCCGAGCGTCCTCATCCGATCATTCCGTGCGGATCGCTCACGACCAGCGCCGAATCCGCACGCGCCAGCGTCACCAGCGTCAGCCCCGCCGTCGCCGCCCGCTCGGCGGCAAGGCTGGTTGGCGCCGAAATCGTGACGAGCATCGGGCAGCCCGCGCGCACCGTCTTTTCGACGAGCTCGTAACTGCACCGCGCCGACAGCAGGATAAAGCCCGCCCCGGGATCGATGTCCGCGCGCGCCAGCGCCCCGACCAGCTTGTCGAGCGCATTGTGCCGGCCAACGTCTTCGCGAGCATGAAGGATTTCGCCCCCCGGCGAACAGAAAGCGGCGGCATGCACCGCGCCCGTCGCGCGCCCGAGCGGCTGGTGATCGCTGAGCGCCGCGAGCGCCGCCGCGATGGCGCCGCGGTCGGTCCCGATGCGCGCGGTTACCGGCGGCAACGGCCGCAGCACCTGCTCGATATTCTCGATCCCGCACAGCCCGCAGCTGCTCTCGCTGACGCGCGTGCGCGCACGTTCGAGCGCGATATCGTTGCGCTCGGGCGGCAACCAGATGCGCAGTGCCCAGCCGCCCTCGATCGGCTGCGCGTCGATGCGCCCGATCTGATCGGCCGTCTCAACCAGCCCCTCGCCCAGCGCAAAGCCGACGGCATAATCGTCGAGATCGGCCGGCGTCGCCATCATCACCGCATAGCCGATCCCGCCGACTTCGATCGACACCGGCGTTTCGATGGCGATGCTGCGGGTCAGCTCCGCATCGCCGGGCTCGCCGAGGCCCAGCCGCCGGACCGGAAGGTCGATCATCGCGTCGTTCATGGTTGCATGATAGCCCATCGGCATGAGTTTGTCTCAAGCCGGCCGCATGGGTCATGGCGCGGCAGCTTTGGGGTGGAGAGGTGCCCTAAGCCCCAGCTCGTGATCCCCGGCGAAAGCCGGGGCCCAGTGCGGCAACATGCCGGCCTCGCTTGAGAGTTCTGGGCCCCGGCCTTCGCCGGGGATCACATCGCTATCGGCAACAATCGGCCGGCTCCCGTCACACCCATTTCCCGGCCTTAGCGGCGGGCAATCCAGCCCTCGCCGCAACCTCCACGCCCCAACCGCTCGCTCAGGAAATCGACGAACACCCGCACCCGCGCCGGCGTATTGGCGCCGCCCGCAAACACCGCGTGGATCGCCTCGACATCGCCCGGATTATACTCCTCCAATATCGGCACCACTTCTCCGCGCGCCATCTCTTCGGCGATGCTGAATGCACCGACGCGCGCGATGCCGACCCCGGCGGCGGCGAGCTGCCCCAGCGTCTCGCCATTATTCGCCTCGATATTGCCCTGCACCGGCAGCGAATATTCGCGTGCGCCGTCGCGAAAAGGCCAGGTCGGCTCGGCGCGGCGAAAGTTGAAGTTCAGGCAATTATGCGCGTGCAGATCCTCGGGCACCTTGGGCATGCCATGCTGCGCCAGATAGGCGGGCGACGCGATGATGACGCGGCGGCTTTCGCCCAGCTTGCGCGCGGTCAGCATACTGTCGGCGAGCGGGCCAAAGCGGATCGCGACATCGGCCTGCCCCGCGGCGAGGTCGACCAGCCGGTCGGCGAGGCTGATGTCGACAAGGATATGCGGGTAGAGCCCCACGAACTCGCCGAGCAAAGGCACGATGCTCAGCCGCCCATGCGCCTGCGCCGCGCTGACCCGCAGCCGCCCACGCGGCGCACCCTGGTCGGCGATCACCTGCTCGGCGTCGTCGAGGTCGGCGAGGATGCGGCGTGCGGCGCGCAGATAGGCCTCGCCCTCGGCGGTCAGCGCCAGCGCGCGCGTCGAGCGCAACAGCAGCCGCACCCCCAGCCGCGCCTCGATCCGGTCGATCGTGCGGCTGACCGCCGACGGGGTCAGTCCGAGGCAGCGGCCTGCGGCCGAAAAACTGCCCTCGGCGACCGCGACGGTGAAGATTTCCATCGCACGCGCGCGGTCGCTCGTTTCGGCGATCTTTGCGTTCATTGCACAAATCCTTCGCTTTTTGGGACGCTACTGCGTGCGGGCCTGCGCGTCCATCTATGCTTCAACATCGCAAATGAAAGGGCGATGATCGTTTGAAAATCAAGGGACGACCGTTTTCGACGGGTAGCGGACGTATTTATTTCGTCACCCTGAACTTGTTTCAGGGTCCATGGCCTGCCGTTTCCTTCGACGCTGCGTCGGATTGGAATTCGGGCCATGGATGCTGAAACAAGTTCAGCATGACGAAATTGAATGTCCACTCCCCAAAAGCCGGCGTTCGTTCTGGTTTTGCAAACGATGATCTTCAAGATGAAAGGGCAGGATCATGGAATATCACCAATTGGGATCGTCGGGACTGCGCGTTCCGGCCTTGAGCTTCGGAACCGGCACCTTCGGCGGCCAGGGGCCGCTGTTCAGCGCCTGGGGCACCAGCGACGCTGCCGAGGCACGGCGGCTGATCGACATCAGCCTCGACGCCGGGGTCACCCTTTTCGACACCGCCGACGTCTATTCGAACGGCGCGTCCGAAGCGATTTTGGGCGAAGCGATCAAGGGGCGCCGCGACGCGGTGCTGATCTCGACCAAGGCCGGCTTGCCGATGGGCGACGGTCCGCAGGATTGGGGCGCTTCGCGCGCGCGGCTGATCCGCGCGGTCGAGGATGCGCTCCGGCGCCTCGGCACCGACCATATCGACCTGCTCCAGCTCCACGCCTTCGATGCCTCGACCCCGGTCGACGAATTGATGGACACGCTCGCGACGCTGATCGCCGCGGGCAAGCTGCGCTACGCCGGCGTCTCCAACTATCCCGGCTGGCAGCTGATGAAGGCGCAGGCCGCCGCCGACCGCCTTGGCACCCCGCGCTTCGTCGCACACCAGGTCTATTATTCGCTGATCGGCCGCGCCTATGAGGCCGACCTGATGCCGCTCGCCGCCGACCAGGGTATCGGCGCATTGGTGTGGAGCCCGCTCGGCTGGGGCCGCCTCACCGGCAAGATCGGGCGCGACCGCCCGGTCCCCGCGGGCAGCCGCCTGCACGAGACCGAACAGTTCGCGCCGCCGGTAACCGAGGACCTGCTCTACCGCGTGATAGACGCGCTCGAAGCGGTCGCCGCCGAAACCGGCAAGACCGTGCCGCAGATCGCGATCAACTGGCTGCTCCAGCGTCCGACCGTGTCGTCGGTGATCATCGGCGCGCGCAACGAGGAACAGCTGCGGCAGAATCTCGGCGCGGTCGGCTGGGCGCTGACCGCCGGGCAGGTCGCGACGCTCGACGCCGCGAGCGATGTGCTGCCGCCCTATCCGCACACCCCCTATCGGCAGCAGGCGGGGTTCGCCCGCCTGAACCCGCCGCTGGTCTGATCGGAAGAACCGACATGAAAATCAACTTTCCCCTCCTCGCCCTCGCCACCGGTGCCTTTGGCATCGGCATCACCGAATTCGCCCCGATGGGCCTGCTGCCCGACATGGCCGAAGGGCTCGGGGTGTCGATCCCCGCCGCGGGGCTGCTCGTCTCGGCCTATGCGCTCGGCGTGCTGATCGGCGCGCCGCTGATGACGCTGACCACCGCGCGGATGAACCGCCGCACCTTGCTCATCGGCCTGATGGCGATCTTCACCTTGGGCAATTTCCTCTCCGCCATCGCGGGCGATTATTCGACGCTGATGGTCGCGCGCGTCATCACCTCGCTCAACCATGGCGCCTTCTTCGGTGTCGGCTCGGTCGTCGCGGCCAGCCTCGTCGCGCCCGAAAAGCGTGCGAGCGCGGTCGCCGCGATGTTCATGGGGCTGACGCTCGCCAATGTCGTCGGCGTGCCGCTCGCGCCATGGGTCGGCGAAACCTTCGGCTGGCGCACCGCGTTCGGCGCGATCACCGTCTGGGGCTTGATCACCATGGTCGCGCTCCGCTTCGCGCTCCCCGATATCCCGCGTGCCGAGGGCGGCAATATGCTCGCCGAACTCGGGGTGCTGAAACGGCGCGAGGTTCTCATCGCGCTTGCGCTGACCGCGATCGGCTCGGCGGCGATGTTCACCGTCTTCACCTATATCGCGCCGATCCTGAAGGAGGCGACGGGGGCAGGGACGCTGTTCGTCACGGCGATGCTGGTAATCTACGGGCTCGGCCTGACGCTCGGCAACTGGCTCGGCGGCATCTTTGCCGACCGCTCGATCGACCGCACGCTGATCGTCTCGCTCGCCGCGCTCGCCGCGCTGCTGCTGCTGTTCGCGGGGACGATGGTCTCGCCCATCGCCGCCGCGGTCACGATCTTCCTGTGGGGCGTCGCGACCTTCGCGATCGTCCCGCCGCTCCAGATGCGCGTGATGGAGGCTGCGTCCGATGCGCCGAACCTCGCTTCGGCGGTCAATATCGGCGCCTTCAACCTCGGCAACGCCGTCGGTGCTGCGGTCGGCGGCGGGGTGATCGGCCTCGGCCTCGGCTTCCCCGCGGTGTCGATCGCCGGCGCGGTAATGGCGCTCGCCGGGCTCGCGATCGTGCTCGCATCGCGGACGCGTGCAGCGCCGCTCCCGCTCGCCGCCGAAGCCTGACGATTGCCATTTTTCGCGCGGAGTCTATGCACTCGGCGGCATGAACGCCGAAATTCTCGCTGTCCTCCTTGGCAAGGTCCGACCGTTCCGCGGTGACGACGAACCCAGCGCCATCGGCAAGCTGCCGGTCGCGGACTTGGTCGCCGTCGGTCCGATGGGCCTCGCCGGCGACGAGCAGGCCGACCGCACCGTCCATGGCGGGATCGACAAGGCGATCCACCACTATCCCGCCGATCATTATGACTGGTGGCGGGGGTATCTGGACGACGCCCCCTTGCTCGATGCGCCGGGTGCGTTCGGGGAGAATATCTCCACATCCGGGCTCGACGAGCAGAATGTGTTTCTAGGCGACCGCTTCCGCCTCGGCACCGCGCTCGTCGAAGTGAGCCAGGCACGCCAGCCGTGCTGGAAACTCGACCATCGCTTCGGGGCAAAGGGCGTGATGGCGCAGGTCGTGAAGACGCGGCGCACGGGCTGGTATTATCGTGTGCTCGAGCCGGGGCAGGTGCGGGCGGGCGATACGCTCGAACTCGTCGAGCGCCCTTATCCCGAATGGCCGCTGGCGTCGCTGTTCGCGCTGCTGATTGGCGGCGAGGCGAAAGATCGCCCGGCCGATCTCAGCGCGCTGCGCAACGTGCCTGTCCTCGCCGAAACATGGAAGGTCCGCCGCGCCAAGCTCGCCGAGCAATATGGCGTGAACTAGGCGCCGCCGTTCGCCTGTGCATAGCGTTTCGGCGGCAGCCCGACATGGCGCGCAAAAGCGGTGCTGAATGCGCTTGCCGACCCATAGCCGACTTGGCTTGCGATCTCGGCGAGCCCGCCCGCCTTGCGGCGTAGCAAATCCTTGGCGAGGCTCATGCGCCAGCTCTGCAGATATTCCATCGGCGGTATCCCCACGGTCCGGACGAAGCGGTCGAAGAAGGCCGATCGCGACAGTGCCGCTTCCTTCGCGAGGTCGGCCACCGTCCAGGGATGTGCGGGGTCAGCGTGGATGCGGCGGATCGCGGCCGCGAGGCGCGGATCGCCGAGGCCGCGGAGCATCCCGGTCGGGGCTCCGCCGCATTCGCTCGATGCCGACCGGATCGCCTCGATCAGCAATATTTCGACGAGATGGACGAGCATGAGGTCGCGTCCCGCGCGGTCGTCTTTTGCTTCTTCGCCGATCATGCGCACGATGGCGGCCAGCCGTTCGGCGGCGCGAAGGTGGATCAGGCTGGGCATCTGCGACACCAGCAGGCCGTCGTCGGGCGAATCGAAGACGAAATGGCCACCGATCATGCGGACATCGGGATCGCCATCCTGCCTGCCGTGGCGAACCTCCGCCAATTGGACCGCCGCTGCGTGCGGATCGACAAAGACCGGTTCGGCGGGCTCGATGCTCGACAGGGTAAAGCCCGGCGTCGCGGGCAGCAGGACGAAATCGCCCGCTTCCAAGGTCACTGCATCCTGCCCGTCGATCGCGATCCGGCACGACCCCTCGGTCACGGTACAAAAGCCGGGATGACCGAAATTGCCATAATGCACCGCCCAGGGGCCGGCGCCGCTGATCGATTTGGTGAAGATGGTGCGCGGCCGCAGCAGCGCCATGAGATCGGAGAGGGGATCGAGCATTTCAGGACTCTTGGTAACGAATTTTGGATTATAAATTATAGATAGTCCTGATCGCCTTGGCTAGAGGCTTTCCATCGCAAGCTCGAAAGGAAAGACCATGAAGACCATATTGATCACCGGGGCCTCGTCGGGCTTCGGACTTGAAACCGCGCGCCACTTTCATGCGCAGGGCTGGAACGTCATCGCGACGATGCGCACCCCGCGCCCCGACCTTTTCCCCGCCTCCGACCGGCTGCGCGTTCTCGCGCTCGACGTCACCGACGCCGACAGCATCGCGCTGGCGCTCGAACTGGCGGGTCCGGTCGACGTGCTCGTCAACAACGCCGGCATCGGCCTCATCGGCGCGCTCGAACATTCGCCGATGCAGAAGATCCGCGACATATTCGAAACCAACACGCTGGGCGTGATCGCGATGACGCAGGCGGTCATCCCGCAGTTCCGCGAGCGTGGCGCGGGCGTCATCGTCAATGTCACGTCGACCGTGACGCTGGCATCCTTTCCGTTCATGTCGGCTTACACCGCCACCAAGACCGCGATCCAGGGCTTCACCGGATCGCTGGCGCACGAGCTGCTGCCGCTGGGCATCGTCGTGAAGCTGGTCGAACCCGGCTATGCCGCGACGACCGCCTTTGCGCAGAACAGCGACATTCGCATCGAGGAGGTGCTGCCCGAACCCTATTGGTCGCATGCGCAGCCGATTCTGGCCGCGCTCGCGGAGCCCGCGCTGGTCACGACCGAGGCCGATGTCGCGCACGCAGTGTGGCAGGCGGTGCACGATGAGACGGGGCAGGCGCATTTCCCCGCGGGTGCCGATGCCGTGGCAATCGCGGCAGCTTCGACATAAGCGGTTTCCCGGCGAAAGCCGGGATCGATCGCGGGGCTGTACTGGGCCCCGGCTTTTGCCGGGGAACAGGGCTAGGCGCGCTTCGCTTCGAGCCAGGCGGCGAGCTTCGCCACCTCATCCTCGGCGAAATGCAGCCCCAGCTTGGTTCGCCGCCACAAGATGTCGTCGGTGGTGCGCGCCCATTCGTGCGTCACCAGCCACTCGGCTTCGGCGGCGCTCAGCCCGTGCGCGATCTCGCCGCCGAGCGCGTCCCAGTCTTCGGCGTTGGCGAGCCATGCGCGCGCATCGGTGCCATAGGCCTTGACGATGCGGTCGACCGTCGCGGCGGTCAGGAAGGGATGGGCGAGTTTATATTCGGCTTTGAGCGCCGCGGCGCCGTTCGTCGGGAAATTCCCCCCCGGCAGCGGCGCCTTCGCCGTCCAGCGCTTGCCGGTGAGCGCGGCGACATGATCGGTCAGTTCGTCGACCGCGGCCTCGGCGACATGGCGATAGCTGGTGATCTTGCCGCCATAGATGGTGAGCAGCGGGGCACCTTCGGCCATGTCGAGATCGATGCGATAGCCGCGCGTCGCCGCCTCGGGACGCCCCGACCCGTCCTCGATCAGCGGCCGGACGCCCGAATAGGTCCACACGACATCGGCGGGCGTGATCGGCTCGCGGAAATAGAGGCTCGCGCCTTCGCAGAGGTAAGCGATTTCCTCGTCGCTCGCGCGCGGGACGATCGCCGGGTCCTGATGGTCCTGATCGGTCGTCCCGATCAGCGTGAAGTCGCGCTCATAGGGAATGGCGAAGAAGATCCGCCCGTCGGGAAGCTGGAAGAAATAGGCATAGTCATGCGCGAACAGCTTGCGCACGACGATATGCGACCCGCGCACCAGCCGCATCTGGTGATCGGGCTCGGCATCGGCGCGTTTGAGCAGATCGAGCACCGCGGGTCCCGCCGCGTTGACGACGCTATGGCCGGTGAAGCGATATTGGTGGCCCTGATCGTCGCTCGCATCGACGATCCACATGCCGTCCTCGCAGCGCAGCATTTCGGCGCGCGTTCGCGTGCGCACCCGCGCGCCATGCTCGGCGGCATCGCGCGCGTTGAGCACGACCAGCCGCGCATCGTCGGCCCAGCCGTCCGAATATTCGAAGCCGCGCACATATTGCGGCTGCAGCGGACCGCCTGCTGCATGGCGGCGCAGGTCGATCGATTTCGTCGCGGGAAGCTTTTTCCGTCCGCCGATATGGTCGTAGAGGAAGAGGCCGAGCCGCAGCAGCCAGCGCGGGCGCAATCCGTCGCGATAGGGCAGCACGAAACGCAGCGGATGGATGATGTGCGGCGCGATGCCCCACAAAATCTCGCGCTCCTTCAACGCTTCGCGCACCAGGCCGAATTCATAATGTTCGAGGTAGCGCAGCCCGCCGTGGATCAGCTTGGTCGACGCCGACGAGGTGCCTTGCGCCAGATCGCCCGCCTCGAGCAACAGCACGCGTGCGCCGCGCCCGGCGGCGTCGCGCGCGACCCCCGCGCCGTTGACGCCGCCGCCGACGACGATGACATCATAGGGGAGGGCGCTGTCGGGCATTGTGTTTTCCTATGGCAGCGTTGTCGGATTTGCCAAGGGCCGACATCGTATGCGGCCTACGTATGCGCGTTGCATTCGCGTCGTGTATCGCCCAATTCTTTGCATGTTATCCAAGGGGACGAATGTGAGCGTGAAAGTCGAAACATTGGTGCTGTTCGGCGCGACGGGCGACCTCGCGCAGCGCATGCTCTTTCCCTCGCTCTACAATCTTCACCTCGACGGGCTGCTCGCCGGCGCGCTGACGATCATCGGATCGGGGCGTTCGAAGATGGACCGCGCGACGTTCCAACAGCAGGTTCGCGATGCGCTGACCGAACATCTGCCTGCCGACCGCATCGAGGATGCGGGCGTCGCAGCCTTCCTCGACCGCATCGATTATTGTGCGATCGACGCCGGTGCGGGCACGGGTTACGATGGCCTTGCCGCGCTGCTCGGCGATCGCATGGGTCGCCCGATCGGTGTCTATCTCTCGACCCCGCCGTCGATGTTCGGCCCGATCGCGCAGGGGCTTGCCGCCGCGAACATCGCCTGCGCCGACTGCCGCATCGCGATGGAAAAGCCGATCGGCCACGATCTCGCCTCGTCGCGCGACGTCAATGCGCAGGTCGGCGAGGCCTTTGCCGAAGATCGCGTGTTTCGCATCGACCATTATCTCGGCAAGGAAACGGTGCAGAATCTGCTCGCGCTGCGCTTTGCCAATATGTTGTTCGAACCTTTGTGGAATGCGCAGGCGATCGACCATGTCCAGATCACCGTCGCCGAAACCGTCGGCCTCGAAGGCCGCGTCTCCTATTATGACGGTGTCGGCGCGCTCAAGGATATGGTCCAGAACCATATGCTCCAGCTGCTCGCGATCATCGCGATGGAGCCGCCGTCGAGCGTGTCGTCGACCGCGGTGCGCGACGAAAAGGTCAAGCTGCTCCGGAGCCTGCGCAAGCTGACCGCCGAGGATGTGAAGGCGCACAGCGTCAAGGGCCAATACACCAGCGGCGCGGTCAACGGCGGCGCGGTCGCGGGGTACGCCGATGAGCTCGGCAATCCGTCGAACACCGAAACCTTCGTCGCGATCAAGGCCTATATCGACAATTGGCGCTGGAAGGGCGTGCCCTTTTACCTGCGCACCGGCAAACGCATGCCGCAGCGCAAGTCCGAGGTGCTGATCCAGTTCAAGCCGGTGCCGCATAATATCTTCGCGCGCGTCGGCGCGGGCAAGCTCGATGCGAACAGCATGATCATCAACCTCCAGCCCGAGGAGAATATCCGGGTCAAGGTGATGGCGAAGCAGCCCGGGCTCGACCGCGACGGCGTGAAGCTCAAAGAGGTGACGATGGACGTCTCGCTCTCGCACAGCTTTGCCGGCGAGCGGCGGCGTATCGCCTACGAGCGCCTGCTGCTCGATTTCATCGAGGGCGACCAGACCTTGTTCGTCCGCCGCGACGAGGTCGAGGCGCAGTGGCAGTGGATCGATTCGATCCGCGACGCCTGGGCCGAAGTCGATATGGCGCCGCAGAATTACACCGCGGGAAGCTGGGGCCCGTCGAGCGCCATCGCGCTGATCGAACGCGACGGAGCGAGCTGGCATGACTGAGGAAAACACGTCGCCCCCGCGAAGGCGGGGGCCGCCATCGGCCTTGCGCCAGCTTGCCAGCGGCCCCCGCCTTCGCGGGGGCGACGAGGACATATTATGACCACTCTCCACCCCACCATCGCCAAGGTTACCGATCGGATTATCGCGCGCAGCGCCCCTCGCCGCGCCGCCTATCTCGACCTGATGGATCGCCAGCGCGAAGCGGGCACCAACCGCGGCAACCTCTCGTGCGGCAACCTCGCGCACGGCTTTGCCGCGTCGGGCGAGGACAAGCCCGCGATCCGGTCGGGCGCCGAGATGAACATCGGCATCGTCACCAGCTATAACGACATGCTCTCGGCGCATCAGCCCTACGGCCGCTACCCCGAACAGATCAAAGTTTTCGCGCGCGAAGTCGGCGCGACCGCGCAGGTCGCGGGCGGCGTCCCCGCGATGTGCGACGGGGTGACGCAGGGGCAGGCGGGCATGGACCTGTCGCTGTTCAGCCGCGACAATATCGCGCAGGGCACCGCGATCGCACTCAGCCACGCGATGTTCGAAGGGACGCTGCTGCTCGGCATCTGCGACAAGATCGTCCCCGGCCTGCTGATCGGCGCGTTGCGTTTCGGCCATCTGCCGCAGATCCTCGTGCCGGCCGGACCGATGCCCTCGGGCCTCGCCAACAAGGAAAAACAGCGCATTCGCCAGCTCTATGCCGAAGGCAAGGCGAGCCGCGACGAACTGCTCGAAGCCGAAGCCGCTTCCTATCATGGCGCGGGCACCTGCACCTTTTACGGCACCGCGAACTCGAACCAGATGATGATGGAGCTCATGGGGCTCCACGTCCCCGGCAGCGCCTTCACCAATCCCGGCACCAAGCTGCGCCAGGAATTGACGCGCGCGGCCGCGCACCGCGTTGCCGCGATCGGCTGGGACGGCGACGACTATCGCCCGCTGGCGCGCTGCGTCGACGAGAAAGCAATCGTCAACGCCGCCATCGGCCTGCTCGCGACCGGAGGCTCGACCAATCATGCGATCCACCTGCCCGCCATCGCCCGCGCCGCGGGCATCATTATCGACTGGCAGGATTTCGACGAGCTCAGCCACGCGGTGCCGCTGCTCGCGCGCGTCTATCCGAACGGCGCGGGCGACGTGAACAATTTCCACGCCGCGGGCGGCATCGGCTATGTCGTGCGCGAATTGCTCGGCGCGGGCTTGCTCCACGGCGATGTGCTGACGGTCGGCGGGACGATGGCCGATTATGGCTATGAACCAATATTGAGCGACGTCGGCGATGACGTGAACCCCGGCGAAAGCCGGGGCCCATCTTCGGACGGTGCAACTGGGCCCCGGCTTTCGCCGGGGTTCACCTCCCTCAAGTGGCGACCCGCTCCCGAAATCTCGCGCGACGACACGATGCTGCGCCCGGTCGCCGCGCCCTTCTCGCCCGACGGCGGCATGCGCCTGCTCGCGGGCAATCTCGGCCGTGCGATCATCAAGACCAGCGCCGTCGCCGAGGATCGCTGGACGATCGAGGCGCCGTGCCGGATCTTCGACACGCAGGACGCGGTACTGGCGGCGTTCAAGGCGGGCGAGCTCGAACGCGACGTCATCGTCGTCGTCCGGTTCCAGGGGCCGCGTGCCAACGGCATGCCCGAACTCCATAAGCTGACCCCCGCGCTCGGCGTGCTGCAGGACCGCGGCTTCCGCGTCGCGCTGCTCACCGACGGCCGCATGTCGGGGGCGAGCGGCAAGGTGCCCGCGGTGATCCACCTCTCGCCCGAAGCCTTGCCCGGCACCGACGGGGTGAGCGGCCCGCTCGCCTATTTGCAGGACGGCGATATCGTCCGCGTCTGCGCGGTTAACGGCGAAGTCGTCGCGCTCGTCGATGAGGCGACATGGGCTGCGCGCAGCCCCGCTGTCGCCCCGCCGCCCGCGCTGGGCGTCGGCCGCGAACTTTTCGCCCTGTTCCGCCATCATGCCGACGAAGCCGAAAAGGGCGGGTCGGCGGTGCTCGCGGCGATGGAGGCGGTAATCTAGTCCGTCGCCCCCGCGAAGGGCGACCAGAGTCACGTGCCTCTGGCAACCTTGCGCAACACTGATAGCGGCCCCCGCCTTCGCGGGGGCAACGAAGGAATAAGAATGACCGACAACAGCATCGACCAGATCATGGCGCTAGCCCCCGTCATCCCGGTGATCGTCATCGACCGGGTCGAGGATGCGGTGCCGATGGCCGAGGCGCTGGTCGCGGGCGGGCTGACGGTGCTCGAGGTCACGCTGCGCACCCCCGCCGCGCTCGACGCGATCGCCGCGATGAAGGCGGTCAAGGGCGCGGTCGTCGGCGCGGGCACCGTTCTCGATCCCGCGATGCTGAGCAGCGCAATCGCCGCGGGCGCCGAATTCATCGTCTCGCCCGGCCTCACCGGCAATCTGGGCAAGGCGGCGGTGGCGAGCGGCATTCCCTTTCTGCCCGGTACCGCGAATGCCGGCGATATCATGCGCGGAATGGATCTCGGTCTCGACCGTTTCAAATTCTTCCCCGCGGCAACCAGCGGCGGCATCCCGGCGCTGAAAGCGCTTGCCGGCCCGTTCGGTCAGGCGCGCTTCTGCCCGACCGGCGGCATCAGCCTCGCGACCGCACCCGAATGGCTCGCGCTCGAAGCGGTGCTCTGCGTCGGCGGCAGCTGGGTCGTGCCCTCGGGGCCGCTCGATCCCGCGAAAATCGAGACACTCGCTCGCGAAGCCGCTGCACTTTCACGCCATTGATTAACCCCATTTTACCTGTCACTGTGCAGGGATAAGGCGGCAATATAGCCGTTGGTGGGGAGACAGGCGTGGCGAGGCCGCAACCGCATTTGGACGAAGTTCTGGCATCGGAGCCGGGATCGCATATCGCTGCGCTGTTCGATTTCGACGGCACGATCATCTCGGGCTATTCCGCGACGGCAATGCTGCGCGAGAAATTCCAGCGCCGCGAAATGTCGATGGAAGAGATTGCCGAGACTGCGCAGATCATCGCGCAGCACAGCCTTGGCACCATCGGCTTTTCGGGGCTGATGTCGGGCGCCGCCAAATTCATGAAGGGCGTCGACGAGGACAGCTTCATCGAGTTCGGCGAAGAACTCTACAAAAAGCATATCGCGCGCAAAATCTATCCCGAAACGCGCGCAATCATCGAGGCGCATCAGGCCAAGGGCCACCGCGTCGCGATCATTTCGTCGGCGACGATCTACCAGATCGAACCGACCGCGCGCGACCTTGGGATCGACGACATCAAATGCTCGGCCTATGAAATCGAGGACGGCGTCTTCACCGGCGAGATCATCCGCCCGCTGTGTTTCGGCGAGGGCAAGGTGCTCGCCGCCGAGGAACTCGCCGCCGAATATGGCCTCGATCTCGACCAGAGCTTTTTCTACTCGGACAGCGACGACGATATCGAACTGCTCGAACGCGTCGGCAAGCCGCGCCCGCTCAACCCGAATCTGAAACTCAAGGCGATCGCCGAGGAAAATGGCTGGCCGGTGCAGCGTTTTGGCAGCCGCGGCACGCCGTCGTGGGTCGACTACACGCGCACCATCTACGCCACCGGCTCGCTCGTCGGCGCCTTTGCCGCGGGGCTGCCGATCTGGGCGCTCACCCGCTCGCAGCGCGAGGCGGCGAATTTCTCGATCGGGCTGTTCGGCGATTTCGCGACCGCAATCACCGGGGTCGAGCTCGAGGTCGAGGACGAGAAGAACCTCTGGTCCTCGCGCCCGTGCGTCTTCATCTTCAACCACCAGAGCAAGGCGGACGTGATGATCCTCGCCAAGCTCATCCGCCGCGACATGGGCGGGGTGGGCAAGAAGGAGATCAAGGACATCCCCATCCTCGGCAAGCTGATGGAGTGGGGCGGCACCGTCTTCGTCGACCGCGCCGACGGCAAGAGCGCGATCAAGGCGATGGAGCCGCTGGTCGACGCGATCAAGGTCGAGGGCAAGTCGATCTGTATCTCGCCCGAAGGCACGCGCAGCCTGACCCCGAAACTCGAGCCATTCAAAAAGGGCGCATTCCATCTGGCGATGCAGGCGGGCGTCCCGATCGTCCCGATCGTCATTCATAACGCGACCGACGTCGCGCCGAAAAACGAGTTTGTGATGCGCCCCGCGACGGTGCGTGTCACCGTGCTGCCCCCGGTCGATACGTCGAAATGGACACCGAGGACGATCAACACGCACGTCCGCGACGTCCGCAACATGTTCCTTCGCACGCTCGGCCAGCCCGAGGAAAGCGTCGCGGAATCGGTGGCAAAGGGACCAGCGCCCGAGGCTGCTCCACCCGAAGCCAAGGCTGAAAAGGCGAAGCCGGAAAGAGCGGCCGTCAAGAAGGCTGCGCCGAAGAAGAAGGCGGCCGGAAAGGCGACCAAGGCGTGACTGGCCATTTTCTTGCCGTTCGCATCGAGCGAAGTCGAGAGGCCCATCGATGCATCACTATGCCGACGGGTGTCTCGACTTCGCTCGACACGAACGGGTCTTTGGCGGGGCGTTATTGAGCGGTGGCCGACGGAACGCCCCGCACACCGATCGTGACGGAGGACGCGGCCGACCGGCTCTATATCATCGACGCGCGCAACGGGGTCGAGCGGCGGATACTGCTCGACTGGATCCATGCCACCTCGGGTGACACCGAACCCGCGTGGACCAGCCTTGCGATCGAGGATGACGATCATGCGCTGCCGCTCGACATGCTGCGCGCGCGGCTCGACGGATCGCCGTCGCGGCTGGTCGTGCCGCTGCGCGTCGCGTGGCGCATCCCGGGTTTTGAACGCGAGCGCGCGCTGAAATTCCGTCACCTTGTTTTCGGCGACCCGCGCCATCCCGGACCGCTCCGCGCGCGGTTGATCCTGCTTCGCGACCGCCGCCGCGCGCAGATACTGGTGGGCGAGGCGGCGACGCTCGATGCGCTGCGCGACCGTTTCTGCCGGCAGACCGGCGGCGGCGATGGCGATGGCGCGGCGGGCCCCGAATTCGCGGGCTTCGTCGCGCGGCAGGCGGGGCTTGCGCTCGACGTCGCCGAACGCGGCATCCGCGGCACGCGCTACAAGGTGCCGCGCTTCGTCGCCGATGGGCTGCGCACCAGCCCCAAATTCCGCGCTGCGCTCGCCGAGCTGTCCGAAGCGACCGGCCGCCCCGTCGCCGACCTCTTCCGCGAGGCACGACCGCTGATGAAGGAGGTCATCGCGCGGCCGAGTGCGCTGTTCCTCGACCTGCGCGCGCGCCTCGACCGGATGATGTTCGGCGGATATGCGCCCGCGATGGAGGTCGATGCCGCCGAACTCGCGCGGCTGCGCTCGATCCTGCGCGAGCATCCGACCGCGATCCTCTTCACGCACAAAACCTATATCGACGGCGCGACGCCCAGCCGCCTGACCTATGAAAACGATATGCCGATGCTGCACAGCTTCGGCGGCGCCAACCTCGACTTTGCGGTGATGGGCGAATTCTTCCGCCGCTCGGGGATGATCTTCATCCGGCGCAGCTTTCAGGACCAGCCGGTCTACAAGCTCGTGCTGCGCCACTATATCGCCTGGCTGCTCGCCAAGCGTTTCCCGCTGAGCTGGGCGTTCGAGGGAACGCGGTCGCGGCTCGGCAAGCTGATGCCGCCCAAATATGGCCTGATGAAATATGTCCTCGACGCCGCGCATGCGACGGGGACGAAGGATGTGCACTTCGTGCCGTTCGTGACGAGTTTCGACCTGATCCGCGATGTCGAGGAATATGCCGCCGAGCAGACGGGGCGGAACAAGAAGCCCGAAAGCCTCTCATGGTTTCTTGGCTATATGAAAAGCCTCAAGGAGCCCTCGGGCCGCATCCGGCTCGACATCGGTAATCCGGTGGTGATCGCAGAGGCGCCGCGCCCGGACGACAAGCGCGCGCTCGAGAGGATTGCCTTCGCGGTCGCGGTCGAGGCGAACCGGGTGACGCCGCTGACCGTCACCTCGGTGATGTGCCTGATCCTGCTCGGCATGGCACCGCGCGGCGCGACCTCGGCCGAACTGCTCGGGGCGATCGGCGCGGTGACCGACTGGGCGCGCGCGCGCGATATCCGCCTCAGCAGCGAGCTCGAAAGCGGTGACGACGCGGCGCTCTCCGCTACCGTCGATACGCTTGTGACGAGCGGGCTGCTCACGCGCTACGAGGCCGGCAGCGAAAATGTCTATTCGATCGATCCCGCCAAGCATCCGATGGCGAGTTATTACCGCAATATCATCGCGCATCATTTCCTCGACCGCGCGATGATCGAACTCGCGCTGTTCGAGCTGCGCGATGCCGACAGCGGCGATGCGACCGCGGCCTTCTGGGCCAGGATCGACCGCCTCCGCGACCTGTTCAAATTCGAATTCTTTTACCCGCCACGCGATGAGCATCGTACGGCACTCGAGGCCGAGCTGGCGCGGATCGATCCCGTCTGGGACCGCCGCCTCGCCAGCGGCGACCGCGGCATCGCACAGCTGCTCCGCCGCTGCCAGCCGGTCGTCGGTCACGCGATCCTGCTGCCCTTCGCCGAGGCCTATTCGGTCGTCGCCGACCTGCTCACGCGGGCGAAGCCGGGCGATGTCGTCGATGACAAGGCGCTGGAGGGCGCTGCGCTCGCCGAAGGCAAGCAGGCCTATCTGCTCCGCCGGATCAGCAGCGAGGCGGCGATCGGCAAGTTGCTCTTCGCCAACGGCCTGTCGCTGATGCGCCATATGGGTCTTGCGGACGAGGCGACCCCCGCGAACCTCGTCGCGCGCCGCGCGCTGCTGACGGAATTGCGCGGCCTCGCCAACGTCATGGAAACGATGCGCCTCTCGACCGTGGCGCTCGCAGATCGATTACCCGGTTCAGGAGGATAGGATGCTCAAACAGCTCAGCGCGCAGGACGCCCAGTTCCTCTACACGCAGACCGCGAACAATCTGACGCACATCATGGGGGTCTATATCTACGACCCTTCGACCGCGCCGGGCGGCTTCGTGCGGTTCAAGGACATCATTCGCCACGTCGAAAGCCGCGTCGATACCTCGCCGCTTTTCAAGCGCCGCCTCCACCGCCTGCCGTTCGACATGGACCATCCCTATTGGGTCGAGGACGAGCATTTCGACATCGAGGCGCATATGAGCCACGCGCGCCTGCCCGAACCCGGCGACTGGCGGCAATTCTGCATCGCGGTCGCGCGCTATTTCTCGAAACCGATGGATATGAACCGCCCGCTCTGGGACATTTATATCATCGAGGGGCTCGACCGGATTCCGGGCATTCCCAAGGGCAGTTTTGCGATGCTCCACCGCGTCCACCACGCCGCGGTCGATGGCGCGTCGGGCGCCCACGCCTTCATCGCGATGAGCGACATCGACGCAAAGGGTACGCCCGCCATTCCCGAGCCGCCGCCGCTCGAAGAGCTTGGCAAGGCTCCGTCGAGCACCGAAACGCTGTCGCGCGCCTGGTCGGCGTCGATGCAGTCGCCGGTCAAGTTCATGAACGCGCTGATGAAAATGTCGCCCGCGATCATCGCCTCGGCGCGCAAGTCGATATCCGAAGGCGGGATGACCGCGGGCGTCCCCGAAACGCGCTTCAACGCGCCCATCGGTCCGCACAAGATGTTCGACGGAACGTCGGTCGCGCTCGCCGATGTCGCCGAAATCCGCAAGAAGGTCCCCGGCGCGACGGTCAACGACGTCGTCCTCACCACCGTCGGCGGCGCGCTGCGCAAATATCTCGCGAAGCATAAGGAGCTGCCCAAGGACAGCCTCGTCGCGGTCGCGCCGATCAACCTGCGCGGAAAGGGCGGCAAGGCCTCGAAGCCCGGAAACCAGGTGTCGGCGATGAGCGTACCGATCCGCACCGACATCGCCGACCCGCTCGCGCGGCTTGCGGCGGTGCGCGATTATACGGTCGAAGCGAAAGAAGCGAAGGCGGGGGTCAGCGCGCGGATCATGACCGATCTGTCGCAGCATATTCCGGGCGCGACGATGGCGGCAGTGGCGCGGCTCGTCACCAGCGAACGCTTCGCGGTGCGCGGCACCAATTTGTTCATCTCGAACGTTCCCGGCGCGCAGGTGCCGCTCTATCTGGCGGGCGCGCAACTCGTGACGCAGCACGGCATGGCGCCGCTCGCGAACAATATGGGGCTGTTCGTCGCCACCCCCAGCTACAACGGCCGGATCGCCTTTTCGCTGATTTCCGAACGCGCGGTGATGCCCGACATCGCCTTTTTCCGGACATGTATCGAGGAAAGTTTCGCCGACCTGATGGCGGCGGTGCCCAAAGCCGACAAGCCGAAAGCCGCTACGGCAACGCCGAAACCCGCTGCGACGCCCAAGCCGAAACCGAAAGCTGTCCCGAAACCTGCCGCAAAGCCCAAGGTGAAACCGGTTGCTAAAGCGAACGCAACCGGCAAGACTCGCAAAAAATAACCATGCTCTCGCAGGATTACCGAATGCTTTTCACCCCGACGCTCAGCGCCGACCGCGATCTTGTGACCGCGACCGATTATGCCGCATGGACCAAGGCCGCGCGCGAGCATGACAAGAAATCGGGGCTGCAGGCATGGCGCGACGCCGACGAAAGCAAGCATTTCGATTATAAGGCGATCCGTGCGCGGCTCGAAAAGCTGCGCAAGCTGTCGGCGGCGGGGGACGTCAAGGGGCTGCTCTTTGTCCTCAACGAAGGCATCCACGGCAATATCGACGGCATGGGGCACGAACGGCTCTATCAAAAGGCGCGCTTCGGTACCAAGAAACTGATCGAGGATTATGTCGCCGAGGTTGTCGCCTCGCTCGACAAGATCGCCGCCGCGCGCAGCATCGGACGCGAGGAAAAGCGCGATTTCTTCCGCCGCGCCCAGCATTGCTACGGCCGCTCGGCGCTGCTGCTCTCGGGTTCGGGAAGCTTCCTGTTCTTCCATATCGGCGTCGTGAAGGCCCTGTGGTCCGAGGGGGTTTTGCCCGCGATCATGTCGGGGGCGAGCGGCGGGTCGATCGTCGCCGCGGTCGTCTGCACGCGCAGGAATGCCGACATCGGCGCCTTCCTCGAAAGCGGACGCCTTGCGAACCCCGCCCGCGATCCCGAACAGAAACGACTGGCGCCCGACGATGTCCGCGACCGGCTCGCCGACCTGATCCCCGACCTGACCTTTCAGGAAGCCTATGAGGTCAGCGGCCGCCATCTCAACGTCTCGGTCGCGCCTGCGGAGAAGCACCAGAACGGCCGCTTGCTCAACGCAATCACCGCGCCGAATGTGCTGATCCGCGAAGCCGTGCTCGCGTCGTGCGCGGTGCCCGGGGTCTTTCCGCCGGTGATGCTGATGGCGCGCGACGATGCGGGCAATCGCGTCCCCTATCAGCCCGACCGGCGCTGGGTCGACGGGTCGGTGACGCACGACATCCCGACCAAGCGGCTCGAGCGCCTTTACGGCGTGAACCACCATATCGTCAGTCAGGCGAACCCGATCGCGCTGCCTTTCGCGACCGACACGCGCAAGCAGATGGCGCCGATCGAGGCGATCCAGCATGCGTCGATGGCGACCTTCAAGGCGTGGCTCAACGCGAACATGGTGATTTTCCAGAAACCGCTCGAATGGGTGCCGCCGCTCAACAGCCTCGCGAACATGGCGCGATCGGTGATCAATCAGGAATATACCGGCGACATCAACATCATCCGTCCGCCCAAATTCTGGTCGCCGACGAAGATATTGAGCGATCTGGCGCAGGACGACATCGACGAGCTGATCGACACGGGTCTGCGCACCGCCTGGCCCAAGGTCGAAATGGTGCGCACCCAGACCGCGATCAGCCGCGCGCTCGAAGCCATTTTGGCGAAGATCGACAAGGCCGGCGACGACGGCCCCGGCCACCGCAGCGCGGCGCTCCAAAAAGCGGTGCGCTGATATGGCGGTGGTGATCTTGCCGGCCGGGTCGGCGGGGGCAGGGGCAAAACTGCACGTCACCCACTGGCTCCCCGAAGGCCGTCCGCGCGCGGTCGTGCTGCTCGCGCACGGTTATGCCGAGCACGCCGGGCGCTATAAACATGTCGCCAAACGGCTGACCGGCGCCGGTTATGCCATCTATGCCGTCGACCATTGGGGGCATGGCAATTCGGACGGCGAGGGCGGCTTCGTGCCGCGCTTTTCGGCGTTTCTCGACGGCATGGCCGAGCTGCTGACGCTCGTCGAGGTCAACCATGCCGATACGCCGCGGCTGCTGCTCGGCCACAGCATGGGCGGGCTGATCGCGACCTTGTTCCTGATCGAGCGCCAAAACGCCTTTGTCGCGGCCGCGCTCTCCGGCCCCGCCATCCTGCCCGCCGAACCGCCGTCGCGCTTCACCATGTGGATCAGCCGTTTCCTGTCGCGCTTCTTCCCGCGCCTCGGCGTGCTGTCGCTCGATTCCAATGGCGTCAGCCGCGATGCGCAGGTGGTCGCGGACTATCGGGCCGATCCGCTCGTCTATGATGGCAAGATCGGCGCCCGGCTCGGCAAGGAATTCATGGATGCGATGGCGGTCGCGCAGGCCGATGCGCCAAAGATCCATCTGCCGATCCTGATCCAGCATGGCGAGGCCGACCGGCTGACCGCCCCGGCGGGGTCGCGCTATCTGTTCGACAATGTCGCGTCGAAGGACAAGCGGCTCGAAATCTATCCGGGCCTCTTCCACGAAATCTATAACGAGCCCGAACGCGATGCCGTGCTCGACGATCTGATCGGCTGGTTCGACGCGCATGTGGCGAAAGACTAAACCAAGTTTACATCCCGTTCGTGTCGAGCGAAGTCGAGACACCCGTCAGGGTAGCGCCACGCCGATGGGCATCTCGACTTCGCTCGATGCGAACGGAAAGTGGGAATCGAGTTCCAGACCATGAGAATCCTCCTCATCCTCCTCTTCGCGCCGCTGATCGCGCTCGCGCTGATGTATTTTGTCTTCCCCGGCCGCCTCGTCGCGCTGGGCCGTGCGCTGCTCCGGCGGCGCGGCGGGATGGTGCAGAAAAAAGTCGTCGTCGACGGCCGCACATGGCCCTATCTCGAAGGCGGCGACCCATCGAAACCCTTGCTCCTGCTCGTCCATGGCTTTGCCGGCGACAAGGATAATTGGTCGATGATCGCGCCCTATCTGACGCGCGACTATCATGTCATCGCGCCCGACCTGCCCGGGTTCGGCGAGAATGAGCGCAACCCCGACCTTGCCTATGACCTGCAGGCGCAGACGGCGCGATTGAAGGCATTTTCCGACACGCTCGGGCTGCAGCGCCCGCATGTTGCCGGCAACAGCATGGGCGGCTGGATCGCGCTGCGCTACGCGATCGATTATCCGCAAGCGCTCGCCAGCCTGATCCTGCTCGACAACGCCGGGGTCAATGGCGCGAACGAAAGCGATCTGCAGAAACAGGCGGCGAACGAGGATTATAACCCGCTCGTCATCGCCAATCTGGCGGACGCCGACCGGCTGGTGGCGATGGTGGTCCACAAGCCGCCGCATATCCCCGCGCGGTTGAAGCCCATATTATACGCCGACGCGCTCAAATATCGCGACCAGCTCGACACGATCTTCTGGGTCATCGCGACCGAAGGCCGCGACCATCCGCTCAACGACCGGCTCGGCGAAGTCAAGGTGCCGACGCTGATCATCTGGGGCCGCCACGACCGGCTGCTCGACGTCAGCTGCGTTCCCGTTCTCGAAGCGGGCATCGCCGGCAGCACGTCGCATATCTTCGACCATGTCGGCCATGTCCCGATGATCGAGGATCCGAAAGCGACCGCCGGGGTGATGACGGGCTTCCTCGGACGGCTATCCTGATCGTCGCCCCCGCGAAGGCGGGGGCCGCTGGCGGCCAGACTCTGCAACGCCGCGTAAAACGACCGCGGCCCCCGCCTTCGCGGGGGCGACGTCGAGCTTGCCAACCATCCTGTCCCGCGTCACTCTCCCCGAAAACAGGGAGAGGCATATGCGGTTGAAGGTGGGGCTGCTCGGCGGTGGCAGCTGGGGGACGACGGTCGCATCGCTGGTGTCGCGCAATGCGCCGATCACCTTGTGGGCGCGCGATGCCGAAACGGTGGACGGCATCAACGCCGATAACGAGAATCGCAAATATCTTCCCGGAATCAAGCTGCCGGCACAGTTGCGCGCCACCGCGGACATGGCCGAGGTCGTCGCCAGCGCCGACGTGCTCGTCATGGGCGTCCCGTCGCACAGCTTCCGTGCGGTGCTGGAGGAGGCGCGCAACCATCTTCGCCCGTGGGTGCCGGTGATCAGCCTGACCAAGGGGCTCGAACTCGCCTCGGGCAAACGGATGACCGAGCTGATCGAGGAAGTGCTGCCCGGCCATCCCGTCGGCGTCCTCACCGGCCCCAATCTCGCGCGCGAAATCATGACCGGACAGGCGGCGGCGAGCGTCCTGTCGATGGAGGACGAGATCGTCGTCCGCGCGCTCCAGCCGGTGTTCCATTCGGGGCTGTTCCGCGTCTACACCAACACCGACCTGCTCGGCTGCGAGCTTGGCGGGGTGCTCAAGAATATCATCGCGATCGCGGTCGGCATGGGCGACGGGCTGGGGGCCGGCGATAACACGCGCTCGGCGCTGATGACGCGCGGGCTTTCGGAAATCACCCGGCTCGGCGTCGCGATGGGTGGCCGTGCGGAAACCTTCGCCGGCCTCACCGGCATGGGCGACCTCATCGCCACTTGCACCAGCCCCTTGTCGCGCAACCGTCACGTCGGGGTCGAACTCGGCAAGGGGCGCCCGATCGACGAGATCATCGCGGGCATGAACATGGTGGCTGAGGGCGTGAAGAGCGCGCCGACGGTGATCGCGCTGGCCGAACGCTATGGCCTCGACATGCCGATCGCGCGCGATGTGTATGACGTAACGCAGGGAAAACGCAGCGCGCAGGACGTGTTTCGCGGCCTTCTCCGCTCGGCCGTCGGCGACGAAGCACATCCCGGCTGAGCCTTTGTCGGCGATTCCACCGCCAGACGTGCCGAATCTCCGTCCGGCTGCGAAGAAATCGGCGCCTTGCTTCGTTGACTCCCTGACCGCTCCGCAAAGGGCGGGCAATCAGGAGATGGACGATGAAAAAATGGACCACCCTTGCCGCAATTCTGGCGCTCCCCGCCACCGCCGCCGTGGCCGCGGTTCCCTATGGTTCGCAGCCGCCGGGATTCGACGCGCCGCACATCCGCACCGCGCCGATCGCGGGTATCGTGAACCAGCAATGGTATAATTACAAAGCCGATATTCTCGAAGCCGAGAAGGAGCTGACCAGCGACCTTCGCCATTCGACCGACCGCGAGGACCGCTGGGACGCGTGGGATGAATGGGAGACCGAGGTGGTCGACGCCGACAAGGATTATGTGAAGGAAATGCGCAAGAAGGGCTATCGCAGCGGCCGCGTGACGGTCGGCGGCTAACCCCTGCCGGTTTCCCCGGAGCTTGCTCCGGGTCGCAGGGAAGGGCGGGCGTCATGGGGCGCTCGCCCTTTTCGCTATCCTTTCGTCGCCCCCGCCTTCGCGGGGGCGACGAAGATCCTAACTCGCTGGAAGTCGCCATCTGAGCTTCGAGGAGGTTCCAGAATTGCCTGATTCCCGCTGACTGACTCGATTGGCCTGCGACCGAAGTGGCTATTGGACTAGGTGCGCGGCGGTGGCGGCATAGGAGCCGAACCATGACGGATTTCGTAGTTGAGTTCAGCTGTTGCGAAATAGGATGCATTGTAGGAAATCGCATGTTCCCTTCTTGTTCTCTCCTCTGGTCCTTGGAGAGAACGAGAAAGGAAATCTCAGTGATAAATGCAGCCGTCCCCGTCGCGACCCAGGCAGAAGCCGAGGGTGGAATGATCAACGACAAAGCCATGACCCCTCTGCGGGTCAAGCAGGCGATTGACGCTCTTGGAGTGTCCCAAGATGTACTGGCCGCTCCGCTGGGTGCGGGAAGGGTCGGATATTCGGAGAATTTGGCCGGCGCACTCGATGCAGACGTCCTTGCCAAGCTCCGGGCGATTTCGGTGACACCCGACGAGGCTCTCGGTCCGGCGGAAAGCATCTCGGTAAATACGCTGCCGGCATTGAAGCGCATTCTGGACGCGGGCCGCCCGCTTCGTATCCCGAAAGGCTCCACCTATGTCGTCGAATATGATCCTGCGAGCGCCATTGGCGGGGGTGCTTATTCCTATGCCCTGAAGATACCCGACAACGCCGTGATCTTCTGCGAAGGCGGTACGATCAAGCTCGCCGACAACGCCCCCGACTGGTGCCGCACGGTTTCGTTCGAGGGCGCCGACAATGTCCGCGTCCATGGCATTCTCAAGGTCGACGGCAACGCCGCGAACGTCGCCGCTGGCAATGAGCATATGCACGGCGTGTTTCTGTTTAACACGACAAATTTCTATATCGAGGCGATCGACAGCCGCAATTGCTTTGGCGATACCGTTTATATTGGCGGCACGGACAACACGCGCGGGACGTGCGACGGCTACGTCGGTCGCGTCGTCGGCATCACGGCGGGCCGCAAGTGCCTGGCCGGTCAAGCTTTCGACAATGTTCATATCGGATCGGCGTGGCTCGACAATAGCCTGGGCGGCTCCACGCTGACGGGCAATGCTCCCGATACGACCGATGGCAATTGCCTCGATATCGAACCCGACAGCTTCGATGGGTCGGTGAAGAACCGTCTTATGATTGACGCGCTCTACACAAAGGGCTCCGGCAATGATTTCACGGCGGGAACAACCGCAACCAATGCCGACGCGATGGTCATCGATATCGGAAAGTGGGTATGCGATATCGTGCCCCGCCCGGGGGTACCGTGGCACACCCATTATGCGATCACTCTCAACATTGGAGATTTCAGCGTTTCGGGGATTACCGGGACCAGTGCGACGGCGGAGATATTCTATGCAGCGAGGCTCAACGTCGGCCGTCTGCATATCGCCGGAGGGCGGGCGGACGTGAACACGCCCTATGCAATCATTGCCTACAACGGCGCTGCCCCGTCGGTGAACATTGGCTACCTCTCGATTGCCGGCTCGGGGATTGGTTTCGAGAACCGCAACGGCATAGTGACGGTTGGTCACTATCGGGCCCGAACCGGGGGGGCGGCGTTCTGGAACCGCACGACCTCGACGACTCCCGGCGTCACGTCGGAGCTTTCGGTCGACCTACTCGATATGGAGGATGTTGGCGATCCGAACGGCCCAGGTTACGGCTTCCTTGTGTCGCAGGCGGGCGCCGTAGATCAGGTAACCCGCGTTGGTCATATCCGTTTCCGGGATACCCGAACGCCGAAGCTCAATTACGTCGGCCGCGTCGGCGCGGCGGCTTGCGCGGGCCTTGTTATGGGATCTGTGGACAATCAGACGAGCGTCACGCTGTTCGGCTTTGATGGGCCCGACAGATATTATCGCGTGTCGGGAGGAGGGCCCGGCGCTCCGGGGTCGTTTGTGTGCACGGGAGCTCCGGACGATATGATTGCTGCGCCTGCCGGATCAATGGCGCGCCGTACGGATGGAGGCTCGGGCACGACGACCTACGAGAAAGACAGCACTGGCTGGACGCCGCTGTAATGCTGACCTGAACTTGGGATTTCGCCGAGCCTTGGGATTTTCCCTTGTTGCGATCTCAGTTGCGATCTCACGCGACTAAGGGCTCGAGACGTGGCGGGGTTGGCAGGTCGAAGACATTTCCTGCTGATCGGTGGCGGTGCAAAAAAGCGCCGCCACTACCTATACGGAACCTATACAGAGTGACACTTCCCGTCATCGTAACTACAAAATCATCAGAAGCTTGTTCCGAGGCAGAACCGCATCACCCCGTCGGCCGCCGAGGCAACGACCCAAAGGTTGGTGACATCACGAGATGTGATGTCCGCCGCGCAAGCGCCAAAACTCCAGACCGGACCGACGGCTACTTGCCAGGAACATCGGTGCCCCCGCCTTCGCTGGGGCGACGGAGATTCTAACTCCCACCTTCCGCCAGCAAAGCTTTCGCCTCGGCACCCTGCCAGTCGATCGCGCCGACAACGCGCCAGATTTCGCGGCCTTCGGCGTCATAATAGATGCTCGTCGGCAGCGCGCTGTTCGCGGCGTCGAGCAGGCCGTTCTTCGGGTCGATATAGGGTTGCAGCGCTTTCATCCCGGCCTTCTGGAACCAGGGGTCGACGATTTCGGCGCCCTGCAGATCCTGTGCGACCGCGATCACCGTCATCCGGTCCGCGCTCTTTGCCGCGAGCGCGTCGAGCGTCGGCATTTCGGCAACGCACGGCGCGCACCACGTCGCCCACAGATTGACGAGCAACGGCTTCCCGCGAAACGAGGCCAGCGTCACCGGCGCATCGTCGGGACCGCCGAAGGTAACCGTGGGCGCCATCTTGCCCTTCTGGCTCCGGTCGACCTGATGCTGGAAATGGTCGACGCCGCCATCCTTCGCTTGGCCCGGCGAAATATTTGCTTGGCCTTCTGCCGCTTGCCCGCCCGATTGCTTTTCCCTATCGCAGCCCGCGATTGATCCGGCCAGAAACACGGCGAGGATCGCAAGATACGGGCTTGGAACGCGGCGGATGGCGAATACTCCGGATAGCAACAGCATGTGGGGCGGTCGCTTCGGTGGCGGACCCGCGGCGATCATGCAAGAGATTAACGCCTCCATCCCGGTCGACAAGCGTCTGTGGGAAGAAGATATCGCGGCCAGCCGCGCGCACGCCGCGATGCTCGGCGCCGCGGGCATCATCGGCGCCGACGATGCGGTCGTGATCGACCGCGGTCTCGCGCAGATTGCCGATGAATTCGCGCGCGACGGTGTCCCCGTCGACCTCGCGCTCGAAGATATCCACATGACCGTCGAATCGCGACTGAAGGAACTGGTCGGCGAGGCGGCCGGACGGCTCCACACCGCGCGCTCGCGCAACGATCAGGTCGCGACCGATTTCCGCCTGTGGACGCGCACCGCTTGCGAACGCATCGACGCCGGACTTGCCGCGATCCAGACCGCGCTATTGGAACGTGCCGAGGAACACGCCGACAGCATCATGCCCGGCTTCACGCATCTTCAGGTCGCGCAGCCGGTGACGCTGGGCCATCATCTGCTTGCTTATGTCGCGATGTTCGGCCGCGATCGCAGCCGTTTTGCCGATGCGCGCCGCCGCCTCAACGAATCGCCGCTCGGTGCCGCGGCGCTCGCGGGAACCAGTTTCCCCGTCGACCGCCACGCGACCGCCGCCGCGCTCAGCTTCGACCGTCCGATGGCGAACAGCATCGACGCCGTGTCCGATCGCGATTTCGCGCTCGAATTCTGCGCGTCGGCGTCGATTGCCGCGATCCACCTGTCGCGCCTCGCCGAAGAAATCGTGATCTGGGCCAGCCAGCCCTTCGGCTTCATCAGCCTGCCCGACGCCTGGTCGACGGGCAGCTCGATCATGCCGCAAAAGCGCAACCCCGACGCCGCCGAACTGGTGCGCGGGCGCGCGGGGCTGTTGCTCGGCGCGTTCCAGCGCCTCGCGGTGATCGTGAAAGGCCTGCCGCTCACTTACTCGAAGGATTTGCAGGACGACAAGGAAACCGTCTTCGGTGCTTTCGACGCGCTCGCGCTGTCGCTGGCGGCGATGACCGGCATGGTCGAAACGCTGACCTTCCGCACCGACCGCATGCGCGCGCTCGCTGCGTCGGGCTATTCGACCGCGACCGATCTCGCCGACTGGCTGGTCCGCGAGGCGGGGCTGCCGTTCCGCGACGCGCATCATGTCGTCGGTTCGTGCGTGAAGCGCGCCGAGGAACTGGGCGTCGAACTGTCGGCGCTACCCGAGGCGGATGCCGCGGCCATCCACGCAGCGGTCACCCCCGACGTGCTGGCGGCGCTCACCGTCGAGGCCTCGGTTGCCAGTCGCACCAGCTATGGCGGCACCGCGCCCGAACGGGTAAGGCAGGCGATAGCCGCGGCCCGCGCCGCGCTGGAAGGAACGATTTGATGGCGACCAAGCGCCTCATCATAGTGACGCTCGCTGCAACCGCGCTGCTCGGCGGATGCGGCGGCAAGGAAGATCTGAAACCCGTGGCAGGCCAGCCTGCCCCGGCGATTCCCGTCGGCGCGACCCGCGCCCCGACCACGGAGGAGCTTACGACGCCTGACGCGCAGGCCCGGCCCGCGCGCAGCGACGAACTTCTCAAACGGTCCGAACAGCGTGAACCCGACGATTTTGACTTGCCGCCTCCGGGCTGAGCTTAGGACTTTCATCCAATGAACCATTTTGAATTTCGTGACGGCGTCCTCCACGTCGAAGACATCCCCTTGCCGCGCATTGCCGAAGAAATCGGCACCCCTGTCTATGTCTATTCGCGCGCCACGCTCGAACGCCATGCGCAGGCGTTCCGCGACGGGCTGAAGGACGTTCCCCGCAAGCATCTCGCCTTTGCGATCAAGTGCAATCCCAACCTCGGTGTGCTGCGTGTCCTCGCGCGGCAGGGCTATGGCGCCGACGTCGTGTCGGGGGGCGAACTCGAACGCGCGCTTGCCGCGGGTATGGCGCCCGAAGACATCGTCTTTTCGGGCGTGGGCAAGACGCGCGCCGAGCTGGCGCAGGGCCTTGATCGCGGCATCGGTCAGTTCAACATCGAACATGAACCCGAAGGCGTCGCGCTCGCCGAGATCGCGCTCGCAAAGGAAATGACCGCGCCGGCGGTGCTGCGCGTCAATCCCGACGTCGATGCGGGTACGCATGCCAAGATTTCGACCGGCAAGGCCGACAACAAATTCGGTGTCGGCATCGACAGCGCGCCCGCCATCTTCGCTCGCCTCGCGGCGCTGCCGGGGCTCCAGATGCGCGGCGTCGCGGTCCATATCGGCAGCCAGCTCACCAGTCTCGACCCACTCGAGGCGGCGTTTGAACGCGTCGGCCGCCTCGTCGCCGACCTGCGCGCCGCAGGGCACAGCATCACCCATGTCGATCTCGGCGGCGGGCTGGGTGTGCCGTACAAGGCCGACGACAATCCGCCGAGCCCCGCCGAATATGGCGCGATGGTTGCGCGCGTGACCA
Organism: Sphingopyxis sp. GW821-FHT10B01; assembly: GCF_059415685.1. NCBI lineage: Bacteria > Pseudomonadati > Pseudomonadota > Alphaproteobacteria > Sphingomonadales > Sphingopyxidaceae > Sphingopyxis > Sphingopyxis sp. GW821-FHT10B01. The sequence goes on from NZ_JBWKNS010000004.1 coordinate 192,784, forward strand.
AGGATTGGGACGTCACCCTGATGTTCGAACCCGGCCGCGTGATCGCGGGCAACACCGGGGTGCTCCTCACCGAAGTGCTCTGGGTCAAGCCCGGCGCGTCCACACCGTTTGTGATCGTCGACGCCGCGATGAACGACCTTGCGCGCCCCGCGCTCTACGATGCGTATCACGACTTTGTCGCGGTCAAGCCGAGCGGCGAGACGATGACGGCGTCGATCGTCGGCCCGGTGTGCGAGACCGGCGATACCTTCGCGCGCGACCGCACGACCGACAAGGTGGAGGAAGGCGACCTCGCCGTCTTCCGCACCGCGGGCGCTTATGGTGCAACGATGGCATCGACATACAACAGCCGCAGCCTCGTTCCCGAGGTGCTCGTCGACGGCGACCGTTATGCCGTCGTCGCCGACCGCATCGCCGCGGGCACGATCATGGCCGCCGAGCGCGTCCCCGACTGGATCGACTGAGGGTGGAGCAGCTTCCCATCTTCCTCAACCTGCGCGGCCGCACGGTCGTGCTGGTCGGGGAGGGGGAGGCGGCCGACGCCAAGGCGCGGTTGATCGCGCGCGCCGGCGGACGGATCGTTCCGGACTGGGAAGCGGGCGCGACCATCGCCTTTGTCGCCCTCGATAGCGACGGCGAGGCGCGCGCGGCCGCCGCCGAACTCCGTGCGCGCGGTCTGCTCGTCAATGTCGTCGACCGGCCCGACCTCTGCGATTTTACCACCCCCGCGATCGTCGACCGCGCGCCGGTCACGATCGCGGTTGGCACCGGCGGCGCATCGGCAGGGCTGGCGAAGGCGGTGCGCCAGCGCATCGAGGCGCTGCTGCCCGCGCGGTTGGGCGCGCTCGCCGCAGCGCTTTTCGCCGCGCGCGCCGCGATGGCCGCGCGCTGGCCGGCCGCCGCCGACCGCCGCCGCGCCATCGACGCTGCGCTGGCCCGGGGCGGAACGCTCGACCCGCTCGATGGCGACGCGCCGGACAAGGTCGAACGCTGGTTGGCCAGCGAAACCGCAATTCAGCCGCCGCGCCTCGAAACGATCCGCCTCGCTAGCGCCGACCCAGACGATCTCACCCTCCGCGCCGCGCGCCTGCTGGGTGAGGCCGACCATATTTTCCACCCGGCGAATATTCCCACGGCGACCCTCGATCGCGCCCGCGCCGATGCTGTGCGGCACGTCATGGATGCAGCGCCGGCTGCTCTGCCGACGGGACTGTCGCTCTGGCTGGAAATGCCCGCGATTTCTGACGACGGCTAGCGACCGATTGCTGCCGATAGAGATGTGTGCCCCGGCGAAAGCCGGGGTCCAGAAGCCTGACGCGGACCTCGCGTGTTTCCGCATGGGCCCCGGCTTTCGCCGGGGTGCACAAGTGGCAGCTTTCCACCTTTAAGCGGCCCGCAACTAAGGCGCGATCGCCAGCCCGTCGCCATTCTTCCCCGCCGCGATCCGGCGCAACATCTTACCGCTGGCGACGTCGATTTCGGCGACCTTGTCGTGCCCGGTCTCGGCCGCATAAAGCCGCTTCGAATCGGCGCTGAACAGCAATGTCACCTGGCCCTTCGCGGCCTCGCCCGACACATTGATCGTCCGCACCGGCGCGCGCGTTTCGGCATCGAACAGGCTGATCGTGCCGCTCGCGATATTGCTCGTCGCGACCAGTCTGCCGTCGGGGCTCGCCAGCACGCGGATTGCGACCGGATCGACCGGCTGCTCGGCGATCTTCCTGCCCTTCTTCGTATCCCAGATTTGCACGCGCGGCGCATCGAGGTCGCCGACCCACAATTCGCGCCCGCCGCGGGTCAGCGACAGCCCCTCGGGTTTGCCGCCAACCGCGAAATCGCGCAGTTTCTTCGCCGTCTTCAGGTCGAGCACGCTGACCGTCCCCGATCCGATGTTGGCGGTGTAAGCGGTGCGGTTGTCGGGCGCGACGACGATCATGTGCGTGCCCTTCTGCCCGGTCGAAATCGAGGTGACCTTGCCGCCCGGCGCGACCACCGCAACCGAATCGCTGCCCTCGGTCGTCGCGACCAGCCGCCCGTCGGACAACCAGAGCAGCCCGTGCGGCCGCTGATTCGGGCTGAGGTCGATTGTCCGGACCTTCGTCCGCCCCGCGACCTCGAACACATCGATCGTCGTGCTGCCATAGGCGACGACCGCGGCTTGCTTGCCGTCGGGGGAAATCGCAATTTCGTGCGGCATCTTGCCAGTCGGCAGCCGCGCGAGCTCTTCGCCCGAGCTGAGCGCGATGACGCTCAGCGTGTCCTCGCCCTTGTTACCGACGAGCAGCGTCTCGGCCGCAGCGGGTGCGGCGAGCAACAGGACGCAAAAGGCGGCGGCGATCGTGCGGCGCATGGCAAGTCTCCCGGTTTCGATGGCGCCACCCTATCCCCGTCACTGGCCGCGGCAACCCCGCTTCGACCGGCAACATGGGCGCGATTACGATAAGTTAACTGGGAAGCGCGCGTCCGGCTTCCTAGCCTTGTCGCCGGCGGCAGGTTGCGCCGCCGGTCAGGAACAGGAGTGGGACTATGAATTTGCCAGCCATCGATATCGAGATGTTGCCGTTGCTCGACACCTCGGTCGGCCTGTTCGGCTCGCTCGCCGGCGAAGGCGCGTCGGGACCGTCGATCTTCGAACTCAGCGTGACCATCGCGCTCGTCATCTACGACTGAGCGGCGGCGGGAACGGGCGGGATCTCCAACCCGCGCCCATCCGTTCCCGCGCTTTTTGCCATGCCCGCCATGCTCTCCCGTCACGATCATTTTCCCCGCGCCGATACCGCGCGCCGCACGGCGATGCGCCTCGCCGCCGCCGATCTCGACGCCGCCTGGACGGCCGCGGATACCGCGTCCGACGGTTTGATGGCCGCCATGGACGCGGTCGCCGATCTCCCCGCGGGCATCGCGATCGCGCGCCTCTTGCCGTGGCTCTCCGACACGGGCTGGCTTTGCCGCCGGCTCGACGCGGCACAGGCGCTGATGGCCGCCGACCCGTTCGCCCGCCCGCCGCTGCGTCCGGTAGGCGGCGGCGATAGCGGCTGCGGCGGGCTGATCCTCGCCGATCGCGGCGTAGTCCGCCTGAGGCTCCAACTCCGGCCGTTCGCGGCGCGCGCAAATGCCGCAGCCAACGCGCTCTTCGTCCCCGGCCATGCCGCCCTTTGCGTGCTTCGTCCGGGCGGCGCATTCCTCTGCGAGCATCGGGTCGCGGTCAGCCCCGCCGAGGACGCCGGCCAATTCACCGCGGCAACCGCCGCACCCTGCCATAGCCGGCCACCGCGTCCGCTGTGCGCGGGCGAAACGATCCTGCTCGACACCGCCCGTCAAAGCTTCACGCTTGCGGGCGGCGACGGCGATGTGCTGCTCCTCGAACTCACCGTCCAGCCACCGTCGCGGCTTCCCATTCGCGCCTATGATCTCGCGAGCGGCCGGCTGACCCATGTCAGCGCCTCGCGCCGCGACAGCAGCTTTCGCCAGATGGCGCTCGCGCTGCTGCGCCATCTCGGCCGCTCCGACGCCGCGCCGCTTTTCGTGGCGGAAACCGCGAGCGAGGATTTTGCCGCGCGCTGGCACGCGATGCGCGAGTTGATCGCGCTCGACCCCGCGGCGGCGCGCGCACCGCTCGCGGATGTGGCGGCATCCGACCCGCATCCCGAGGTTCGCTGCACCGCTGCGGCGACGCACGCGTTGATCTTCCCGCCCTCCGGTGAGACGGGGCGGGAGGGGGGTGGAAGTCCGGGGCCTTGCACGGGCCCGGTACCTTCCACCCCCGAAACCCGAGGCGAACCGGCGGACGTGGCATGCCCCGCCTGATCGACCCGCCCAAAGGGCCGCCCCTCGACCTCGACGAAGTGGCTGCGCGGCTCGACGAAAGCGGCGTCGACCTGACCGACGATGACAGCATTGCGCGCTGCGCCGACCTGCTCGCAGGCCTCCAGCGCAACCCCGATTTCCTCGCCCATCGCGTCATCGCCGCGCTCACGGCGAGCTACGCCGACCAGCTCGAAATCAACCTTTATTCGGCGCAGGTCTTCCTCCTCCACCGCAGCCCGCGTGGCTATTACCTCCGCGCGAACATGTGGCCCTCGGCACGCGACGCCGCTTTGGCGACCAGCGGCCCCGCGGCCTTCGCCTATGGCGTGCCGCACGATCATAATTTCTCGTTCCTGACGGCGGGCTACTTCGGTCCCGGCTATGTCAGCGACCATTATGAGGTCGACCCCGAAGCCGTCGACGGCCGCCTCGGCGAGCCGCTGGACCTGACATTCATCGAGCGCAGCAGCCTAAGCCAAGGCAAGATGCTCCTCTACCGCGCCCACCGCGACATCCACAGCCAGCTGCCCCCCGAAAGCCTCTCGGTCAGCCTCAACATCATGGACGAGGGCGATCACGTCCCCTGGCGCGACCAATATATCGTCGACCTCGAGCACGGAACGATCGCCAAGCGCCCGACGCTGACCAGCGGCGAAATGCTGCTCCGCTGCGCGGTGCATTTGACGGATAACGGGAAGGATCTGGCCGAGCAGTTCGCGAAGACGCATCCGGTGCCGCGGGTGCGCGCGAATGCGATGGCGGCGCTGGCGGCGGTGGAGGAGGGTGCGGGAAGGGAAGCGGTGCTGGAGCGCGGGCTGCGCGATGGGGATGCGCGAGTGCGGGACGATTGTGCGAGGTGGCTGAATTCTAGCGCGGACCTTAGTGCTTAAAGCAATATTCCCTGTGCCAACGGACAAATTGGGCGTGCGGACGATCTGCTTCGCGAGTTGGCGTTAATGCTCTGCCGCTCGAGTTGATAATTGAACGAATGCCGTCCGGGTCATTGACCTGTCGCGACACTATGATGCGCAAGTCGTCGTCCAGTCCTATCAAGCCTCGGTCGAACATCCAATGCGCTGTGCCAGAAAGAGCAAGGCCGTTGCTGACGATATCGGGGCCATTCGCTTCGACGGGACGGATATGTGCGGCTTCCGCTTCAGCCCTGCCGCCGCCGTTGATCAACTTTAGGCCCGTTACGGCACAGCGCTCGCCGTAGGCGCGCAACACGATCTTCCGAAAAACGCGGTCACGAACAATACGCGACACGATCATCGAAACACGCGGCCGCGCTTCGTCGAAAACAAACTGCGCGCGTTCTTCGCGGACGGCTTGGTCGATGGCGGCGAGATCGGTTCGTGGGAGAAGCAGGTTTTCGTCTGCGAGGCCGGCATCTACAATGCGACCAAAATCACTCGTTGATAGCCCGCGAACAGCAGCTTGCGCGCGCCCTGAAATCCCTCCGGCTTCGTTGAGGACGCCGCGCTCGATAGGGCCGTTGCTATCGGCGAATGGAACAGGCGTTGCAAAGTCAAGATAACTGCCGGGCTCGATCAACGCGAGATACATCCCGGGCGTCGATGGATCCGGAATGATTTGTTCTATCTTGGCGACAGCGTAATAGCCTCTGGTGTTGGCCACTTTGCGCGGTTCATAATAGACGATCCAATCGTTGATGCAGGCTTTTGCTCGTTCGAGATACTGTTTGGGAAACTGATAGCGCTCCGCCGGCGTGTCGTCGTAGATCGAATCGGATCGATGAATGAATACGCCAAATCCCATGCGTATTGATACCTTGCTAGCTGCGAATACGATACTGCATTTGCTGGGATGCAGAGCGTGAAATCTAAATGCAAACAAAGCCTTTCCTACATTATCCTGCCATGCCAGCCTCCGTGCTGGCTCTTTGACTCCGTAGAAATCTGCTATTGCCTCTGACTCCGGGCGTGCGCGAAACATTGCAGCTAGGTGCAACCTTCGCGATCTTTCACCCGTGCGCGCTGTGGACGATCTTCGCGACCTTTGCCCCGCCGCTAAAGCGACAAAGGAGACAGTTTTGCACCATATGTCGGTATCCTTTGTCCCCTTAAGGCTACAAAAGCCCCAAAACCGACCCGCACATGCGGGGCTTTTGTGGCTTTAAGACCCTGCTGACAGCGGCGCTTTCGCCTGCTAGTGCGCCCCGCATGACCACGCCTTTGTCCCATATCCGCAATTTTTCGATCATCGCGCACATCGATCACGGCAAGTCGACGCTCGCCGACCGGCTGATCCAGTTCACCGGCGGGCTCACCGCGCGCGAGATGTCGGCGCAAGTCCTTGATAATATGGATATCGAGAAAGAGCGCGGGATCACGATCAAGGCGCAGACGGTGCGTCTTGCCTATAAGGCGCACGATGGCGAGACCTATCAGCTCAACCTGATGGACACGCCCGGCCACGTCGACTTCGCCTATGAAGTGTCGCGGTCGCTCGCGGCGTGCGAGGGTGCTTTGCTCGTCGTCGACGCGGCGCAGGGGGTCGAGGCGCAGACACTGGCGAACGTCTATCAGTCGATCGAGCACGACCATGAAATCGTGCCGGTGATCAACAAGATCGACCTGCCCGCGGCCGACGTCGACAAGGTGAAGGCCGAGATCGAGGATATCATCGGGCTGCCGGCCGACGACGCGGTGCTCGCCAGCGCCAAAGCCGGCATCGGCATCGAGGAAGCGCTGGAAGCGATCGTCACGCGCATCCCGCCGCCGAAGGGCGACGCGACCGCGCCGCTCGTCGCGATGCTCGTCGACAGCTGGTACGACCCCTATCTCGGCGTCGTCATCCTGATCCGCGTCATCGACGGCGTGCTGAAAAAAGGCCAGCAGATCAAGTTCATGCAGGCCGGCACCACGCACCTGATCGACCGCGTCGGCTGTTTCACGCCCAAGATCGAGCAGCTCAGCGAGCTCGGCCCCGGCGAAATCGGCTTCATCACCGCGCAGATCAAGGACGTCGCGCAGGCGCGCGTCGGCGACACGGTGACCGACGCGAAGAAGCCCGCAGCGAAGGCGCTGCCGGGGTTCAAGGAAGTCCAGCCCGTGGTGTTCTGCGGCATGTTCCCGACCGACGCGAACGACTTCGAAAAGCTCCGCGAGAGCATCCAGAAGCTCCGCCTCAACGACGCGAGCTTCTCGTTCGAGATGGAAAGTTCGGCCGCGCTCGGCTTCGGCTTCCGCTGCGGCTTCCTCGGCCTGCTCCATCTCGAGATCATCCAGGAGCGGTTGACCCGTGAGTATGACCTCGACCTGATCACCACCGCGCCGTCGGTGGTATACAAGCTCAAGCTGGGTCATACCAAGAATGAGGCGGCGAAGGAGATCGAGCTCCACAACCCCGCCGACATGCCCGATCCGAACCGCATCGACGAGATCGAGGAGCCTTGGATCGAGGCGGTGATTTACGTCCCCGACGAATATCTCGGCCCGATCCTGAAGCTGTGCCAGGACCGCCGCGGGGTGCAGAAGAATCTGACTTACGTGGGCGGCCGCGCGCAGATCACCTATGAACTGCCGCTCAACGAAGTCGTGTTCGATTTCTATGACCGGTTGAAGAGCATCAGCCGCGGCTATGCCAGCTTCGACTATCACCAGATCGGCCACCGCCCTGGCGACCTCGTCAAGATGAGCATCCTCGTTAACAACGAGCCGGTCGATGCGCTGAGCATGATCGTCCACCGCGGCACCGCCGAGACGCGCGGCCGCGGCATGTGCGAGCGGCTGAAAGACCTGATCCCGCGCCACATGTTCAAGATCCCGATCCAGGCCGCGATCGGCGGCAAGGTGATCGCCCGCGAAACCATCGCCGCGCTGCGCAAGGATGTGACCGCCAAATGCTATGGCGGCGACGCGACCCGCAAGAAGAAGCTGCTCGAAAAGCAGAAAGAGGGCAAAAAGCGGATGCGCGAATATGGCAATGTGAACATTCCGCAGGAGGCGTTTATTGCGGCGCTGCGGATGGGCGACGACTCCTAGCCAGCGCCTATATCTCTATGACGATCCGTACTTTCGACGGCGTGGTGCCTGCGGCGTGGGCAATTTCGGCGCGCATGCGGGTGACAAGATCGGCGAGATGGTCGCGCCCCGGCGGGCTGTCCCGGCTCAGCAATTCGGCGGGTGAGGTGCCGAGCAGGTCGGCCAGTTCCTGCAATCGCGCCAGCCGTGGCCGAGACCGGCCTTGCTCCCAATAACAGATTGAGGTGACGGTGACGCCAAGGCGTTCGGCGAGATCGGTCTTGCTAAACCCCTTCGTCCGCCGCAGCCGCGCTAGACGGTCTCCGAGACCTTCGAAGCTCGCGGCCTCTGAAATATCATCTGGCGGAGCATGGATCATCGACCTGCAACCTTTCAGACTTGGATGTGCAACAATTACCAAGTTAAAGCCGGTTCGGCTTTCAACATCTCACCGATTTCGTGGCGGTAGCTTTACCCATAGTGGCGGACGGATTGCGGGCTGCCCACTCCTTGCCTATCGTGCCGGACTTGGAGGTCGCGATGACCGGAACGGACAGGCAGACGCAAAGCCAGGCAGCGCGGATCGAAGAGATTGCGGTGCACAGCAGGTTGAACGACGGCACCGCGGTATCTCTGCGCACGATCAGGCCTGACGACGAGGACCGGATCCGTGAGGGAATCGCCAAACTGTCAGCCGAATCGCGTTACCTGCGTTTTTTCTCCCCGGCGCCGGTGTTGCCCGAAGCTGTGGTACACCGGTTGGCCAATGTCGACGGGCACGACCATATCGCCTGGGGTGCTCTGTGCAGCGACTGTCCAGGCCGGCCAGCGATCGGTGCGGTGCATGCGGTGCGCCACCGGCATGACGGACCGGTGGGCGAATTTTCGGTCGCGGTGCTCGACGAATTCCAAGGCCGGGGTCTCGCGCGGATGATGACCGCGGCTCTGCTTGTCCACTGCCGCCTGGAAGGACTTGCTGAACTCGATGTTCACATCCTGTCCGGAAATGTGGCGGCGAAGAATTTGGTGAAATCGATGGGCGCGGAATGGACCGGCGAGTCCGCGGGGGTTGCCGAATATCGGCTCGATGTCGCGGCGGGGATCGAAGCGCTGCGCACCGATACCGACGCGCCCGGAGTGCAGGACGTGCTGCAGGCGCTGGAGGGCGCGTCCTAGTCCCCCCCGCCGCCTTGGGTCGCAGGTGGCGACGGGAGGGTGGTCCGTGAAGCGGTTCGCTGAAAGCGTGTTCCCGTCCCGAATTGAATCCATAATCGCAATTGCTGGGGCGGGCGGTGATCGCGATCACAGGCTGCAAAAAGGGCCGTGCACGACGAAGGGCGCCGGAGTTTCATTCCAGCGCCCTTAATCTGCCCATTTTTTGGGGGGGCAGCCCTTACTTCTTGGCAGGATCCGCCGGTTTGGCGCCGGTTTCCGACGGCGCGATTTCGCCATTATCGTCCATCGCGTTGGCCTTTTCCTCGCCAGCGGCTTCAACGGCGTCGGCCTTTGCCTCAGTTGCTTCCTTCGCCGCGCCTTCGGGCATTGCGTCGGCCTGCGCGTCGATCGCATCGGCCTTGGCTTCGGCCTGATCTTCGACCTTGTCGGCGGCCGGACTCTGGCACGCGCCGAGAGCGAGGGCCGAGGTGGCGGCGAGGGTAATGAACATCTTGCGCATAATAGAGTGACTCCCAAAGTTGACTCCGGGGCTTAACGCGGGGTGAACGCAAGGGTTGCAATCAAATCGTCATACTGTTGTAATATCATAAAAAAAGAGGGCGCTCGAAGCGCCCTCTCCCGTTTATCCGGTCCGGTCCCGTTGCTCAGAAGCGCTGTTGGCGTTCATAGAGGTCACGGTAGTGCTGGATGCGCGTCACGCGCAGCCCCGGCATGCCGCTGCGATCGATCGATCGCTGCCAGCCGGCAAATTCCTCGAGTGTCAGGCCATAACGTTCGCACACTTCGTCGACGGTCAATAGCCCGCCGTTAACGGCCGCGACGACTTCTGCCTTGCGGCGAACCACCCAGCGGGTCGTCGACGGAGGGGGCAGTGAGTCCAGCGTCAGCGGTTCCCCCAAGGGGCCGATGACCTGTGCGGGCCGGATTTTCTGATTCTCGATCATAGTCATTCCATGGTTTCTACGTCGGGGGGGAATTGTTCCGACGCGTTTTGCTCTAAATGAGAGGGGCTCAACATCGGCTGAAACCCTCTGGTAAACAGGCTGTTCATAGTTTCGGGCAGGGCGTTCACATCGTCGGATAAATCGAAGAAACGAACGACCCGGGGTGCCTTTTGTTCCACCGCACGGCGGGTGCCGCCCAAAATATGGCTCAGCGCGTTAAGAGTCGCCAAATGGGCTTCGCGATTCGCCTGCGCCCGCAACAGGCGCACGGTCGGCAACAAGGCCTGGCGCGCGCTGGAAACGGCCATGATGATGTCGAAGCCGGGCTTCGACAATCTGGCCGCACCGGCGATGCGTGGAAGTTCGGAGGGAGCGAAGTTCATGAGACCCGTCTAGCGAAGACGGCCTAAGGTCCAGTAAATGCCTATTTCATGGCTTGTTAGCGAAGCTTAACCCCTGTCAATATATTGACGCCGAGCGCGGAAAAGCTGGCATTTTTGCCTTTGTATCCCTAGATGACGCATCATATGGCGACATTGCTTTCTTCTCCTGCGGGGCTTGCCCAGGCCGACTTTCAGCTCGCGCAGCCGCTAAAGGATCGGCGAATCGTGGTCGCGATGTCGGGCGGAGTCGATTCGAGCGTCGTTGCCGCGCTTGCGGCGCGCTCGGGCGCCGAGGTGATCGGTGTGACGTTGCAGCTGTACGACCATGGCGCCAAGGCAAAGCGCGTCGGCGCCTGCTGCGCGGGGCAGGATATCCGCGATGCCCGCGCAGTCGCCGACCGATTGGGTTTCGCGCATCATGTCTATGATCATGAAAGCCGTTTTCGCGACACCGTGATCGACCAGTTCGCCGACGAATATCTGAACGGCCGGACGCCGATCCCCTGCGTACGTTGTAATATGGGGGTGAAGTTCACCGACCTGTTCCGTCTCGCCAAGGAATTGGGCGCCGACTGCCTTGCTACCGGTCATTATGTCCGGCGCGTGAGGGGGCCTGCGGGGGCCGAGTTGCACCGCGCGGTCGATCCGGCGCGCGACCAGAGCTATTTCCTGTTCGCGACGACGCAGGATCAGCTCGATTTTCTGCGCTTTCCCTTGGGCGGACTCGAGAAAAGCGTCGTGCGCGAAATCGCCCGAGACCTTGGTCTTGGCGTCGCCGGCAAGCCCGACAGCCAGGACATCTGCTTTGTTCCCGATGGCGACTATGCGACGCTGGTGCGCAAATTGCGTCCCGAAGCCGACGATCAGGGCGAGATCGTCCATGTCGATGGCACGGTGCTGGGCGCACATAAGGGGCTGATCCACTATACGGTTGGCCAGCGGCGTGGGATTGAGATCGGCGGGCAGGCAGAGCCGCTTTATGTTGTCCGCCTCGACGCCGGAGCGAAGCAGGTAATCGTCGGCCCGCGGAGGGCGCTTGCTGTGTCGGGCGCGCGGCTGGGCGAAGCGAACTGGCTTGGCGTGGTCGACGGGCGCGACGTACTCGCCAAGGTGCGCAGTATGGCGCGACCGGTCCCGGCACGCGTCGCGGGTGAGCGGCTGATCTTTGCGACGCCCGAATATGGTGTCGCGCCGGGGCAGGCGGCGGTGCTTTATGATGCAGCGAACGAGAGCCGCGTTCTGGGCGGTGGCTGGATCGAAGAAACCTTCGCCGCAGAATAGATTGAACTTTTCGCCCCGATGCCGCAGCCTGTGCGTCAAGGGAGACAAAGGATGATCAACTGGGTTTGGCGCGGCGCGGTGCTTTTGTGGGCTGCTTTTTTCACGATTCTTGGCGTCCAGGGGGTGCTCGATCCCGCGACCTTCACCGAAACTTTCGGCATCGGTATCGATGGCGCCGCCGCTAACACGGTGCGCGCCGACCTTTCGGCCTTTTTCCTTGTTGCAGCGGGTGGCGCAGCGATCGGCGCGCTGGTGCCGGGGTGGACACGCGCCTTGCTGGTTCCTGCGGCGCTTTACGGCACAGCGCTGATCGGCCGCCTGATCGGCACGGCAATGGGCGACCTCGTCAATGGAGCGATCGTACAGGCAATGATCATCGAGGCGCTAACCGTCGCGTTGATGGTTGCGAGCTGGTGGGTGTTGTCGCGTCCAGGAGCGACACTCGATCCGGCCGTTCAGCCGACCGATCCGGTGTGAAGATCGATGAAAACCGGCCGTTACTTGTCTTTTTGACCATAATGTGAGTTATTGCACAGCGGGTCGCTGTTTCCTTTGTGGTGGGAGGGGGCGTATGGCATCCGGTGAAGACAGGCGGGCAAGTACAGACAGACGTTCGGCAGACAGGCGTGTCGCCCAGGATTCAAATTACCAGGGGCCGGATCGCCGGAAGGCCGAGCGGCGCACGGACAAGGATCGCCGGACGCCCGAATGAGCGTGCTGCCCGGCGCCAACGGGAGACAGATTTTGACCGAACCGCGCGTGCCGCGCCTGAGCGTCGACATCGTGTCCGACGTGATGTGCCCGTGGTGCATCATTGGCTGGCTGAAATTCCAGAAAGTCATGGCACATTTCGAGGGCCGGCTCGATTTTCGCGTTCAGTGGCATCCGTTCGAGCTCAATCCCGATATGCCCGCAGAAGGCGAGGACGCCGCCGAACATGTGATGCGGAAATATGGTATCAGCGCCGAGCAGAGCCGCACGAACAGCGGCAAGATGGCGGGGGTCGCCGCCGAACTCGGCTTCGCCTTCAACCGCGGCCCCGGCTTCCGGATGCGCAACAGTTTCGATGCGCACCGCCTGCTGACTTGGGCCGCAGCGCTCGAGGAGGCCGAACAGGCGGCGGCAACGGGTGTGCAGACCGCGCTGAAGCTCGCCTTGTTTACCGCGCATTTCACGGACAATCGCGACGTCAGCGACCATGATGTCCTCGCCGATGTTGCGGCGTCGGTAGGGCTCGACCGGGATCGTGCTGCGGCGATCCTCGGCTCGGGCGAGTTTGGCGATATGGTGCGCACCGAGGAGAGCTATTGGGCCGACCGGAATATCACCGGTGTGCCGGCCTTCATTCTGGGTGGGCGGATGCTGATCCCGGGTGCTCAGGATCCCGAGGTGTTCATCCGGGTGATCGAGAATAAGGTACTGGCGGCCGCCGCCTGAAGAACGGCCGTGCGATCCTGCGCGTTTCCCGGCTATCCAGAAAGGAGCCGGCCATGATCGACGATCCCCGCGAGGCAGATGCCCAAGCCGACGAAGCGCCCGAAGCCCGCAATCGCGAGCAGGATGACGAGGACGCGCAGGCGCAGAGCGTTGCCGAAGCCGCGCGCCGCGACCGTCCGCGGGAAGACAGCAACAGGGACGACCGTGATCAACGGCCGGGCGCCGCTGCCCGGTTCGTAATTGTCGTGGGCCACGGTGCCGAGCAGGATCAGTTCGGCTCGTTCGACCAGTTCCATATTGGTCGGCACGCGATAGCCCGGGGCGACCGAGCAGGCGCCAGCGGGGAGCGGCGTTGCGAGCAGCGCGAGGCCGCCGAAGGCAAGGACGCTGCGCATGGACGAAGCGTAGTGCCGCGGCGAGTGAATGGAAAGCGGCCCGACTTTGGGGCGGTTCGTCCAAGCCTATGGAGCCGACTCGATTCCCGTGCGTATGATGGCCAGGCTCCCTCTCCGGAGCGACAAGGAGAATGACGATGGCTGAGCATGACCATAGCGCGATCAAGGAAGATATGAACGTCGTCGGCGCCGACGGTGTCCATATCGGCACAGTCGATCATCTCGATGGCGAGCGCATCAAGCTGACGAGGGCCGACAGCGTTGACGGCAAGCATCATTATCTGCCCGCCGGCCTTGTCGCCGCGGTCGAGGGCGATACGGTCCGGCTGTCGGCGAACGCCGCGAACGCGGTCGATCTGTTCGAAGAGTCCGAATAGCCGGGCCGTTGTAACAGCGGGCCGGCGGCGCAATCGGGCGCGCCGGCACCGAGGCACTGAAACTGGCCTGCCCCATCCCCGGGGCCGGCCAGTTTCATATGCGATATCTCAAGTCGGGCCCGGTGGTGGACCCTGGCGATGGAACAAGCAGCGGGGCACGGGGGGCACGCCGGGGCCTGCGGCGTCCCGGACCTGTTTTTCGTTTAGCGCGATTCGACCGCGGCGGTGGTCCGCGCCTGAATCTCGGCGCGCGACAATTTGGTGACGAGGCCGTGGGTCGCGCCCACCGCGCCATGATAGATGTCGGCGATCGGCACATTGTAGAGCTTGCCGCCGCGGATCACGACCGCGGTGTCGCCCTCGATGCTCTGCACCGTGCCGACGCTGTTGCCGCTGGTGTCATAAAGCTCCGCGCCAGCGCGCACCTGCTCGCGGGTGGCGAGGGTGAGGTTCGTTGCGTCGACCGTCTTGTTCAGCGTGCCGTCGAGGCGGTCGACGGTGCCGCCGACGGGATTGGCGATGCCATCGACCGCGGCATCGACCGCGCCGCCCTTCAGCCCGACCTTGCCGACCAGATTGACGTTGGCGCTGCCGTCGGGGGCAAGCTGGGCGAGCACGGGGATGGCGAGGAAGGCGGGGCCGGCCATCAGCAGGGCGAGGGCTTTGCGCATGGACTGTCTCCTTGGGCGGCATCCCGGCTGGATGCGTTGCCCGGAAAACCGACCGAGGCGCCGCCCGTTGCATGCGCGGGGTCCAAACGCGGTGGATTGTCGCAATCGCACGACAAGCGGCCGTCGCCCGTGTAGCCGGATCGACGCGGGCAGGGCGTCGATCCGGTCAGAGCGGGTGGTTTTTCTTGTTGCGGCGCGCATCTTCGCGCGCGCGCTGACGAGCGATCTTCCGTTCATGGCTGTTGTGGCGCAGATAGGCGATGCCGGCGATGGCGGCGGCGATCATCAACAGGATCAGGCCGTATGCGATAAGGGTTCTGGTCTCTATGGTCCGTACTCCGTCGGGGCAGGCGTGTGCACCGCACATGCTACTGCTACCTCGCGCGAAGGTTGCATCGGCGCACCGCAGCGCGCGGCCGGTCCGGCGCCGATGGTTCGGAGCCGGCAGCCCAATTCATGCGCCGTGCCGGTTTTGGCCGGCTTCGACTGGTGCAGCGTCGCCGCGCTTCCTATGGTGGCCGCGATGGAAGGCGGGGAATGGACTATGGTGGTAATCGCGCGGCTGCGGACGGCGCCACTGGTGGCGTGGCAGGCGGGGTGTCTTGTGTCGCTGGGGCTGTTGCTGGGCGAGCTCGACTGGCGCGGCGATCCGGGCGACGTCTTCTGGAACATGGTGTTCGGGCATCCGCTGGTGCTGATCGGGGTCGCCGCGGTGCTGACAATCTGGGCCTATTGGCTGGGCGTGTGGCGGCGGCGGAACGCCTATGTGCGCCACGACGGCCGGACGCTCTATCGCGGCAGCGCCGCCTCCTGGCCGCTCATCGCGATCCGCGACGTGACCGTCGTGCGCGGCGAACTCGGCGTAAACGCGCTGCGGCTGGTCGTCGACGACGACAGCGAAGTGACGCGCGAACTGGTGAAACTCTATCTGCTGGCCGACCGGCCCGAGGTGGTACGCGACGCGGTGATGTTCGCGGTGGCGCGGGCGGGAGGCGCGCCGGTTCCGGTTTCGGTGCATTGAGGGGCGCGGCGCCGCTCCGCCGGCGCCCAAAGTACAGTGAAGTTCAGCCTTATGGCCATCGCCATCGGCATCGCCGGGCGCATCCAAAGTTCAGGGAAGTTCAGCCCCATCGCGGTGCACCGGCATCTCCGGGGGTGCCGGGACCGCTTCGTCGCGGTCGTCGCGATACCAGGGCGGCAGTGTGCCGTCGCACAGATCGGCCACCTCCAGCGCGACCGCGAGATCGTCGGGGGCCATCAGCGCGGCGGGTGCGGCGGGCGCTTCGGGGTGCAGATGGACCAGCGCCTCGGCCCCCGGCGCGCGGCGCAGGCGATAGGCGGAGGATTCGGACATGTTGACGCTCATCGCCGCGGTGACGACCGAGCCGCTGTCGGCCAGCGCCTCGATAAAGGCGCGCTGTTTGTCGGGCGACCAGCCGTCCTTGCGGCGCTTTTTCAGCACCGGCACCCAGTTATAAGCGGCGGGGTCGTGGCCGTGCGCGTCGAGCGCGGTTTCGGCGATGGGGGCGAGGGCCGCGTCGGGCGCGGGGATGGGGGCGATGTGGCTCATCTGCCAGTTTGGAGCATAGGCGAATAATGTAGGACAGCGGTTTTTTGGGTGGGATGTACGAAATAGGATTTTGGGGTGGTGAAGAAGCCCGGCTCCTCCTCTTCGTCACCCCGGACTTGATCCGGGGTCCATTCCTGCGCCGCTGCATGGATGCCGGATCAAGTCCGGCATGACGAATGAGGGGGAGGTGCGGAATGACAGGGGGAGGTGCGGCCAGCGGGCGTCACCCACCCAGCGGCGGCAATCCCAATTCCTCAGCCAGATCGCGCCATTCCGGGTTCGCCGCCTCGATCAGCTCGATCTTCCATTTGCGCTGCCAGTTCTTGATCTGCTTCTCGCGCGTGATCGCGGCGTGCATCGTCCCGGCGAGTTCGAACCAGACGAGCGTTTTGACGCCATATCGTTTGGTGAAGCCGTCGAAGCTGCCGCCCCGATGCTGGCAGATGCGCTGGATCAGGTGCGAGGTGACGCCGGTGTAGAGCGTGCCGTGGCGCACGCTGGCCATGATAGTGGCGCAGGGCTGGAAATCGGCGTGCATGGGGTGGGGGTTAGGGCGGCGATGGACCCCGGATCAAGTCCGGGGTGACGAAGATAGGGTCGGATTGGAGGTTTCTCTTCGGACCGTCATGCCGGACTTGATCCGGCATTTAAGCGGCTGATGGCAATTGGAAGTCTAGTAAACCATCAGCGTAATTCCCAAAGGCGTAAAAATTTGAATATCTAGTCGTCAAAAGTAATAGGGACTATTGGTTCAAACCTGAAAGCGGTGCAGTGGAGTTTTCTTAGAAAAAAATCCAGCTCGGGCTGTTCGTATTCGTCAAGTAATTCTCTATGCATATTATGAAAAATCGCATACTTCTCTGCGAGATATCTAAATTTATGCCGACCTTCCCCGACAATGCAATTGTAAGCAAGAAGGCATAGTTCCGGATTGCTTAGCTGGGATCTAACGATTCTTGCATAGTGGTACGATAGTCCGTCATCCTTCGGGCATTTTTCGTCAATTAGCCTATATATATGATATACAGTTCTGAAGTAGTGTCCAAGGAAGTGAACAAATCTATTGTATGTTTCGTTATAATTTCTTGAAACAACTTTTATATTAGAATAACCTTCTGGTCCAATCCCATTTCGTATAACGAAAAGAATGACCTTAAGGCCCTCTCTTCCATTTAGAGTCCTTATTGGAATCCGCGTTCCGACCCTGAGAAGTGGGTGGTATTTTGCCTTATAGGTGCTGTCTTTTCTATTTTTTAGTAGCTCTACCTGGATTTGTGATGTTATCGATTCCAAGTTTTTTAATAGGGTAAAAAAATTCGACTCGAACTGAGATATTGTTCTCGCATGTTGTTCGTTAGAGAACGTTACATATACACCTACTGCCGCGATCATAGTCATTAGCGATGCGACAAATCCAAAAGAGTCTCCAAAAGCCCCGGATAAAGCGTAAAAGTTGTTATCGCCAGTTTCAAAGAGGTGCTTAAACGTATTTTCGTTCGTCAGAATAGCTAACCAGATCAGCCACGGCAAAGAAATGGTGATTGCTATTGCGTAGACGGAAATCTTCCGTTTCAAAGTACTTCCCCCTTAGCTGCTAACTAGCGATCTTTTGTCGCTTCATTTTAGCGGCGTCATGGGTGATTTCAAACCGAAAACCCCCCAGCATTCCGCCGGTTCGAGCTCGCCGCCAGCACCTTCTTGCCCTGCGGGGTCAGCGCCCATTTGGTGCCCTGCTTGACCACCAGTCCCAGCGTGACGAGTTCGTCGCGGATCGGGTCGGTGGGGAGTTGGGGGCGGCGGTTCGACAGGCCTTCGAGCGTCGTGCGCTGCGGCTGGCTGAGGATGAGGATTTTCTGTTTTTCGGTCATTTGGGTTCTTCTGCTTGTTGCGGGCGCCGCGATGGCGGTCTGGCCGCTCTTAGCCAACCCCGCTGCGACTAACCAGCAAGCTGGTAAGTCTCGCTGCCCCTCCCCTGAAGGGGAGGGGTTTTGGTTTTACTCGGCGGCGATGCCGGCTTGTTTGAACATGTCGTCGCCGTCGGTTTCGGCGGTGATGACGGGGGTCGCGTCGTCGTTGGCCTTGGCTTTCTTGCGATTGTCGAAGCTCGACCAGACCGTGTTCCACTCGCCGCGGGTCGCGCCCTTGCTATATTCGGTCGCGCGCGTTTCGAAGAAGTTGGCGTGCTCGACGCCGTTGAGCAGCGGGGCGAGCCAGGGGAGCGGGTGTTCGTCGATCATGTAGATCGGCTGGAACCCGAGCTGGCCAAGGCGCCAGTCGGCGATGTAGCGGATGTAGCGCTTGATTTCCTTGGGCGTCATGCCGGGGACGGGGCCCTGTTCGAACGCGAGGTCGATGAACGCATCCTCGAGCCGCACCGTTTTCTGACAGGTGTCGATAATGTCTTCCTTCACCGCCTTGGTCAGGCAGTCGCGTTCCTTGGTGAAGGCGTGGAACAGCTTGATGATGCCTTCGCAGTGGAGGCTTTCGTCGCGGATCGACCAGCTGACGATCTGGCCCATGCCCTTCATCTTGTTGAAGCGCGGGAAGTTCATCAGCATCGCGAAGCTGGCGAAGAGCTGAAGCCCCTCGGTAAAGCCGCCGAACATCGCGAGCGTGCGCGCGATATCCTCGTCGCTGTCGACGCCGAACTGCTGCATATAGTCGTGCTTGGCGCGCATCTCGTCATATTCGAGGAACATGCCATATTCGCTCTCGGGCATGCCGATCGTGTCGAGCAGGTGCGAATAGGCCGCGATATGCACGGTTTCCATGTTGCTGAACGCGGTCAGCATCATCTTGATTTCGGTCGGCTTGAACACGCGGCCATATTTGTCGTGGTAGCAATCCTGCACCTCGATATCGGCCTGCGTGAAGAAGCGGAAAATCTGCGTGAGCAGGTTGCGCTCGTGGTCGCTGATCTTCTGCGCCCAGTCGCGGCAATCCTCGCCCAGCGGCACTTCCTCGGGCACCCAGTGGATCTGCTGCTGGCGCTTCCAGAAATCGAACGCCCACGGATATTCGAAGGGCTTGTAGGTCTTGCGGGCTTCTAGAAGGGGCATCTACTTACTCCACTGCGTCGTTCGAGCGCGCTTGCGCCGGAAATGATGAATCCAGGACCAGGCAACCGCGACGATAACGATCGTCGGCATCGACCAGAGCCAGACAAACAAACCTATTTCGACTGCGCCTCCGGAAAGCAGGTCGGGGCTGCAACCATATCTCTTTATCATCCCTGCGAGCCGGCGACCTTCATGATCGCAACTGCCGGGCCACACGGCGGATACCATAAGCGCGATGCCGATCACGACATACGCCAGCGTGGTACCCATCACGATCCAAAACTTTCCGGCGCCGAGTGCTTCATGACTTTCCCGCAATTGCGTGATGCCAAAAGCGTCGGCGAGGAAGCCTTTTACTGACAAGCAAGACACTCGTCATAATCGGTGGTCTGCAGGTCGTACACCGGGGCTTCGGCGGTGTTGTCGGCCTCGACCCCGCCCGCGAAGCCGGCGCGCTGCACCGATTTCGAGCGGAGATAATAGAGCGATTTGATGCCGAGTTCCCACGCGCGATAGTGGAGCATGAGCAGGTCCCATTTCTCGACGTCGGCGGGGATGAACAGGTTCAGCGACTGCGCCTGATCGATATAGGGTGTGCGGTCGGCCGACAGTTCGAGCAGCCAGCGCTGGTCGATCTCGAAGCTCGTCTTGTAGCAGTCCTTCTCGTCCTGCGTCAGGAAGTCGAGGTGTTGGACGCTGCCGCCCTTTTCGAGGATCGAGTTCCAGATATTGTCGCTGTTCTTTGCTTTGTCGACCAGCAGCGCCTCGAGGTGCGGGTTGCGGATCGAGAAGCTGCCCGACAGCGTCTTGTGCGTGTAGATGTTCGCGGGCACCGGCTCGATGCACGCGCTGGTGCCGCCGCAGATGATCGAGATCGATGCGGTCGGCGCGATCGCCATCTTGCAGCTGAACCGCTCCATCACGCCCTGATCGGCGGCGTCGGGGCAGGGGCCGCGTTCCTTGGCGAGGAGCATCGACGCCTGATCGACCTGCGCGCGGATATGCTTGAAGACGCGCAGGTTCGACGATTTTGCCATCGCGCCCTCGAAAGGCAGGCCGCGCGCCTGAAGGAAGCTGTGGAAACCCATGACGCCAAGGCCGACCGAACGTTCGCGGCTGGCGCTGTATTTGGCGCGCGCCATTTCGGGCGGGGCGCGGTCGATATAGTCCTGCAGGACGTTGTCGAGCATGCGCATGACATCTTCGATGAAGCCCTTGTCGCCGTTCCACTCGTCCCAGGTTTCGAGGTTGAGCGACGAGAGGCAGCAGACCGCGGTGCGATCCTGACCGAGATGGTCGCGGCCGGTGGGCAGCGTGATTTCCGAGCAGAGGTTCGAGGTGGTGACCTTGAGGCCCAAGTCGCGGTGATGCTTGGGCATCATGCGGTTCACCTGGTCGATGAAGATGATGTAGGGTTCGCCGGTCGCGAGGCGCGTCTCGACGAGCTTCTGGAACAGCGAGCGTGCATCGACGCTGCCGCGGACGCTCTGGTCCTTCGGCGAGCGGAGGTTGAATTCGGTGCCGTCGCGGACGGCTTCCATAAACTCGTCGGTGATCAGCACGCCGTGGTGGAGGTTGAGCGCCTTGCGGTTGAAATCGCCCGACGGTTTGCGGATTTCGAGGAACTCCTCGATCTCGGGGTGGCTGATGTCGAGATAGCAGGCGGCCGAACCGCGGCGCAGGCTGCCCTGCGAGATGGCGAGGGTGAGGCTATCCATCACGCGGACGAAGGGGATGATGCCGCTGGTCTTGCCGTTGAGCCCGACGGGCTCGCCGATGCCGCGCACGCTGCCCCAATAGGTGCCGATGCCGCCGCCGCGCGAGGCGAGCCAGACATTTTCGTTCCACGTCTCGACAATGCCTTCGAGGCTGTCGGGGACCGAGTTCAGGTAGCAGGAAATCGGCAGGCCGCGGCCGGTGCCGCCGTTCGAGAGCACGGGGGTCGCGGGCATGAACCAGAGCTTCGAGATATAGTCGTACAGGCGCTGCGCATGCTCCTGATCGTCGGCATAGGCCGACGCGACGCGCGCGAAGAGATCCTGATAGGATTCGCCGGGAAGCAGATAGCGATCTTCGAGCGTTTCCTTGCCGAAGTCGGTGAGCAGCGCGTCGCGGCTCTTGTCGGTGACGACGTCGAATCGACGCGCGTGAACCTTGGCCTCGCTGCTGTCATTCAGCTTGGCCGCCGTCTGCGCCTCGGGAGCCGATTCGCCAACCGCGGGCGCATCATTTTTCGTCAGTTCCACCGTCGCCACGTCGCTCGTCTCCACCCGTTCCGTTTCCCGAAAATCCATCTAATTCGCCCTCGATCTGAACGCACATATGGTGCGTTTTGTTCCTGTCTTGTTCGACTCAGGGCGAAGCCCCGGTCTTAGCATCTAAACCCGTCCACGGGGCACTTTTTTTGGGCGCAGGAAGGGTTTTCCCGTGTCCATATGGGATGGACGACGGAAATCCGCCATTCGCAGCCTTATACTATTTATTGGGGTGCCCCTGTGGTTGACCCACCACCTATAGTGCCACGTCGGCGCGGCGATGCAAGACAGTAAATGACAGATTGACGACTCAACTCGTCGATAATTTGATTCGTTTCGCCGCTGCTGATGGACGAGCAAGAGGCATCGCGCCAGCCTTTCTGCGGGTTTGCGCCGCGATCAGGCCACAGGGGGGCGAAAAGCGAAATTTACCGGGTGCCGCGAGCGGGGCGGAGGCGTGCGCCGGCGATACCCGGCGGAGGCGATCGGAGATTTGGCAGAGGATTGTCATGCGGCGGCTCTCCACGCGGCCGCAGGACAAAAAGAAAGGGCCCCGGCGATGCCGGAGCCCCATCTTGTAACCTGTTCCTGCTTAGGCCTGACCGCCAGCACTATCCGTACCGGTGCCGCCCAGGAAGCGCCAAAACCAACCCATGATCAATCTCCTGTTCGCACTGCCCACGAAGAACAGTTAACGGAGCATATACCTTAATAGACAAGGTAAATCGAGTCTTAACTATACGCAATGCTGCCAGTTTGGCTGCTACGCGGTGCGGTTCTGGAACGGGCTGGAAAGGGCTGCGGTCAGTTCGGAAAACAGTTGAGGTTTTCCAAGATGATAACCTTGACCGACGTCGCAGCCGAGGCCTTCGAGAAGGGTCATGGTTTCGCCGTCTTCAATGCCTTCGGCGACCGCAACGGCACCGAGACGGTGCGCGAGATCGATCGTCGATTTGACGACTTCGAGGTTCCGTTGCGAATCGCGCATCGTCATAACGAATCGCTTGTCGATCTTGATTTCGTCGGCCTCGATCTCGGTCAGATATTCGAGGTTCGACTGGCCGGTGCCATAGTCGTCGATCGACAGCCGGATGCCGGAGCGGCGGAGTTGCGCGAGCGTCTGGCGTGCCTGGCGGCTGTTTTCGATCTGCGCGGTTTCGGTGATCTCGATCGTCAATATTTCGGGCGGCAGATGATGCGCGGTCAGCATAACGCGGATCGTGCCGACAAGGTCGCTGTGGTCGAGCAGGCTCGCCGACAGGTTGACCGACATATTGATATGGACCCCGCGCTCGCGCAGCTGCGCCGCCGACCGGATAGCCTGGTCCATCACGAACAGGGTGAGGCGATAGATGTCCTGGCTCTTTTCGGCCTGGACGATGAATTCGTCGGGCGGGATCGGGCCGCGCGTCGGATGCGTCCAGCGCGCGAGCGCCTCGACCCCGACCAGCTTGCGCGTCGCGATTTCATATTGTGGCTGGAAGGCGACCCAGATGTCGCCGCCGGTCAGCGCGTCTTCGAGCTGCGAGTGGAAGGAGAGCTGCCAGCCGGCGTCTTCCTTTTGGCGCGACGTATATTTTGTCCACAGCGAGCGGGTGCGGATCGCGCGCTCGGCGGCGACGAGCGCCGCGGCGAGCCGCTGGGCGTTCGATCCTTCGAACTCGTCGTTGACGCCGAAGGCGATCGCGACGTCGACGCGCAGCTCGCCGATCGTCAGCGGCGCATTGAACAGCGCCGCCAGACCCGCGAGCTGTCCTTCGATCTGGCTGTGCTGATAATAGGGAACGAGCCAGGCAAAGGTGCCGTCCTGATCATGGTGGAGCGTTGTACCCTGCGACGCGAGCTGGAGACGGCGGGTGACCTGTTCGACGAGCTTGCCGATGCCGTCGCCCGGAATGAAGGCGGCGAGATCTTCGAAATTGACGACCTTTGCGGCGACGACCGTCGCGCTGCCGAACGCCGGCTGCGACCGCAACGCTTCGAAATTGGGCAGCCCTGAAACGGGGTTCTCGCGCTGCGCCGAGTTCCTGCGGCGCGTGCGCGATACATTGGCGCTGATCGCCCCGATATAGAACAGCGCGGCACCGATCCACGACGTAACCAGCATCGAGCCGAGAAGGACCTTGCCCCCGATAAGGATGATGGTCGTCGCCAACGCGACGAGCGCGAAGGCGCGTTGAAAGCGCCGAAGCAGCACGATACCCGTCGCCGCGACGGCGAAAAGCAGCGAAGGGACCCAGCCGATATCGACTGGATTCCCGCGCTTCAGCGTTTCGGCCGCGATGACGTGAAGATAGCCGCCGGGGATGCGGTTATGGCCGGGCAGGTAGAAATAATCCTGGAAGCTGGGCGCCGTCGGCGCGAAGATCACGTCCTTGCCCGCGAGCTCGCGGGCGCCGACCTTGCCGGAAAGCAGGTCGGCAGCGCTATATTCGGTGATCGTCTTTGTATCGTAGCTCAGGTCGAGCCGGAAGCTTTCGGGGATGTCGCTCCGCTTGCCGGCAATGATCGCGGCAAAGGTCGGAAGCAATTTCCCGTCGGCACGATAGGCAATCGGCGCGCTCCAGACCTGCCAGAACTCGTTTTCGATGGCGATGCTCGCAATAGGGACGTCGGGGCCGAATTTCTCGCTCGGGAAGATCGTGACCTTTTGGTCGCTGCCCGCCACCTGACGGGTCGAAACGGCCAGCACCACCCGGTCGCCCATGTTTTTGATCGCCTCGACAAAGCGCGGGAAATCCTGATCGACTTCCCTGCGGTCGAAGTAAAAGTCGATCAGCAGGCGCTTGACGCCGGCGCGGTTCACCGCGTCGACGACAGTCGCATATTGGGTCATGGAAAAATTGCGGTTGGCCGACTGCTCCATCGTCCGCTCGTCGAGCGCGACGATGACGACTTCGCCGGTCACCGGGCGGTTGGCGAGGCTGCCGACGACCGAATCGAGCACGCGGTCGGCCAGCTCGCCGGCCGACGAAAAGCCCACCGCCAACGCGATCAGCAGCGATAGCGCGATAGTTCGCCAGCTGATGATCAGACTTTTGACCGGAATGGGCACGCACGTCTCCAGCAATTGCCGGTCGTGCCTAGTCCCAGATGGTTATCATCGCGTTAATCATGAGCGGAAGCCTGCGCCGCGTAACGGAGCGCAAGGCGCAGGATCCCGGCTGATTCAGGCCATTGCAGGCAGCGGCGAAAGCGCCGCATCGCCGGCAAGCGCCGACGCGGCGAGGCCGGTCGCCGCGGGGACGATCTGCTGCAGGTAAAAGCGCGTCGAGGCGATCTTTGCCTCGAGGAACGCGGCATCGCCTTGTCCCTGATCGAGTTCGGCGCGCGCTGCCTTGTGTTGGAGCGCCATCAGCCACCCGCACGTCGCGGTCGACAGCATCGTGAGATAGGGATAGCTGCCCGCGAGCCGGTCGCCGGTATTGGCCGTCGCCATCCAGTCGGTCACCGCGCGGCAGGCATCGACAAGCTGGCGGAGCTCGGGGAAATCGGCCGCACCGCGCGCGATATCGTCGATCAGCCCGCGGACGAGATCACCGCCCGCCATGCCGAGCTTGCGCCCGACCAGATCGGCGGCCTGGATGCCGTTGGTGCCTTCGTAGATCGGGGCGATGCGCGCGTCGCGGTAATGCTGCGCGGCGCCGGTTTCCTCGATGAAGCCCATGCCGCCATGGACCTGAACGCCGAGGCTCGCGACCTCGCAGCCGATGTCGGTCGCATGCGCCTTGACCAGCGGGATCAGGATTTCGGCACGCATTGCGGCGGCTTCGTCGCCGAGCTTGCCGAAATCGGTCTGCGCCGAAGCATAATAGACGAGCGCGCGTGCGGCCTCGGTCTGTGCACGCATCCGCCACAGCATGCGGCGCACGTCGGGGTGCTGGTCGATGGTGACGGGGGTGCGGTCGGGCGAACCCGCGAGCGACGACTGGACGCGCTCGGCGGCGAAGCGCTGCGCCTGCTGCGTCGCGCGTTCGGCGATCTGGACACCCTGGCAGCCGACCATCAGGCGGGCGTTGTTCATCATCACGAACATCGCGCGCATGCCGCCCATTTCTTCGCCGACGATCTCTCCCAGACAGTCCTCGTCCTCGCCGTAAACCATCACTGCGGTCGGCGAGCCGTGGATGCCGAGCTTATGCTCGATCGAGGCGCAATGGACGCCGTTCGAATGCGCCGGTTTGCCCTCGGCATCGAGACGATATTTGGGGACGAGGAACAGCGAGATGCCGCGCGTCCCCTCGGGTGCGCCGGGGGTGCGCGCGAGGACGAGGTGGACGATATTGTCGGTGAGGTCGTGCTCGCCGAAGGTGATGAAGATCTTCTGGCCCTTGATTTTATAGAGGCCTGCATGCTCGCCTTCGGTGACCTTTTCGGCGGTCGAGCGTAGCGCGCCGACGTCGCTGCCCGCGGCGGGCTCGGTCAGGTTCATTGTGCCGTTCCAAGCACCCGAGACGAGATTCGGCAGCCAAGTCTGGCGCTGTTCCTCGGTGCCATAGGCCATCAGCGCGTGAATCGCGCCGGGGGTCAGGATGTTGCAGAGGGTAAAGCCCATATCGGCGGTGCCGAGCGCCTCGATGATCACGGTCGCGAGCGTGAAGGGCAGGCCCTGGCCGCCATAGGCGGTGGGGCCGTCGATGCTGCCCCAGCCGGCGTCGACGAATTGCTGATAGGCTTGCTTGAAGCCCGGGGGCATCGTGACCTTGCCGTCCGACCATTTCGGGTTGGTCACGTCACCGACGCGGTTGAGCGGCGCGTAAACCTCGGCCGCGAATTCGCCGATGCCGGTGACGATCGCCTCGACCATGTCGGGGGTCGCGTCGGCGAATTTGTCGTGCGCCGCCATCGCGTCGATGCGGGCGATGTGGTCGAGGACGAAGAGCTGTTCGGTGGTGGGCGGTGTGTAGGTCATAGACTGGACACTTTGCTGGTAAATATCGTTGCGCGGGCGCTATAGCGCGGCATGGCCGACGGTCAAACGCACATGACAACCGATATCCGCCGCTTTGGTGCGGAGGCAATGGCGCGCGCCGGGGGGCTTATCGGGGAGGGGCAGCCGGTCGCGGTGCCGACCGAGACGGTGTACGGCCTCGCCGCCGATGCGCGGAATGCCGAAGCCGTGGCCCGCATTTATGCGGCGAAAGGCCGGCCCGATTTCAACCCATTGATCGTCCATGTGCCCGATCTGGCGGCGGCGGAGGCGCTGGGCGTATTCGGCGCGGTCGAGCGCGCGCTGGCGAAGCGTTTCTGGCCCGGGCCGCTGACCCTGGTGGTGCCGCGCACCGCCGATTGCCCGGTGGCGAGCATCGCGACCGCGGGGCTCGATACGATTGCGCTGCGCGTGCCGGGACATCGCGCGATGCGGGCCTTGCTGGCGGAGAGCGGTGCGCCGTTGGCGGCGCCAAGCGCCAATGCGAGCGGCGGGGTGAGCCCGACCAAGGCCGAGCATGTGATCTCGAGCCTCGACGGGCGGATCGTGCTGGTGATCGACGACGGGCCGACGACGGCTGGCGTGGAGTCGACGATCGCGCGCGTGAAGGACGGTGCGGTCGAGGTGCTGCGGCCCGGGCCGGTCACGGCGGAGATGCTGGGCGAAGCGAGCAGGCTGGCGGTGACGGGCGTGGAGGGGTCGGAGATCGTCGCGCCGGGGATGCTCGCGAGCCATTATGCGCCGGGCAAGCCGGTGCGGCTGGGCGCGACGGATTTCGCGGATGACGAATATGGCATCGGGTTCGGCGCGGTCGTGGGCGACTATGATCTGAGCGCGGCCGGCGATCTGACCGAGGCGGCGGCGCGGCTGTTCGATGCGCTGCATGCGGGGGCGGCGAGCGCGAAGACGAAGATTGCAGTGGCGGCGATTCCGGCCGGGGGGCTGGGCGCGGCGATCAACGACCGATTGGCCAGGGCGGCGGTTTAGGCGGCGGCCGGCTCCACCGGATCGCCGTGCGGCACCTTCCGCGCCACGATCAGGCACGCCGCAACGATCAGCAGAGCGCCCGCGATCGTCGGCCAGGTTACCGCTTCGTCGAAGAACATCCAGCCGAACAGCATCGCCCAGAGGAAGCCGGTATATTCGGTCGTCGCGAGGATCTGCGCTTCGGCGCGGGCGTAGGACCAACTGAGCAGCAGCAGCGACGTGG
This sequence comes from Sphingopyxis sp. GW821-FHT10B01, assembly GCF_059415685.1. NCBI lineage: Bacteria > Pseudomonadati > Pseudomonadota > Alphaproteobacteria > Sphingomonadales > Sphingopyxidaceae > Sphingopyxis > Sphingopyxis sp. GW821-FHT10B01. Next base: position 220,265 of record NZ_JBWKNS010000004.1, read on the forward strand.
TGGCGAGGATCGCGGCGCCGAGGATCGGCATCGCCTGATCGCTGCCCGGTATCACCGCGAACCATGGCGCCCCGGCCGCAAAGACCAGCGCGACGAAGAAATTCTGGAAAAATGCGATTTCGAGCGGCTCGGCCATCTTTGCCTGTCGCCGCGCGAGAATGAGGTTGTACGCATAGAGCAAGGCCGAAAGGAACACCGCGCCGACCGCCCACAAGGCTTCGGGCGCATAGTCGCCGCGACCCAGCTTGCCGGCGACGATCACGACCACGCCCATGATGCCGAGCATCGACGCGGCGACCGAACGCGGACCGATTCGCTCGCCAAGGAAGAGCGCCGCCATATAGAGCGTCATCAGCGGCGCGACGAAAGCGATCGCGATCGCCTCGGCCATCGGCAGGCGCGCAAGGCCCCAGAAGAAGCTGAGCGCCATGCCCGCGACGAACAGCGAGCGGACCGCATGGATGCGCAGCGTCGGCCGGTCGGGCATCGCGGGGCGGCTCGCGAAATAGAGCGCCCCGGCGACGAGGGTGCCGGTGCTCGTGCGCCAGAAGACGGCATTATAGGCGCCGATACCGATCGACAGCCCCTTCATCAGCACATCCATCGCCGAAAAGGTCGCAATGCCCGCGCACGCGATCAGGAACGGAATGACGGGAGAGGCCGAATCGGGACGCATGAGAGGGCTTTAGCGGTCCGCGCAGCCATTCGTCCCGATCGATCTTGTCCTTTTCTTCGCTGCCTGAAAGGGCAGTCAGTCGATCCCGTCGGTCCGGCGGATGAAATCGGCGGCGTCGGTTCGCATTTCGGCCAGCAGTTCGGGTTTCACATAGACCATGTGCCCGGCGGTATAATATTTATACGCGATACTCGCCTGCAGTTCCTTGGGCACGGGCAGGTGCCGCAGCTCGTAGCGGCCGGCGAAATAGGGGGTAGAGACGTCGAAATAGCCGCCGGTGACGAGCAGCTTCATCTTCGGGTTCTGTTTCATCGCAACCGCGAGGTCGGGCAGCACATTGGGCAGCGCGATCAGCGCGCGGTCGGCGCCGGGCGGGCGGTGCTTATAGTCCCAGCTGGAATATACATCGAGCCCGCCTTCATAATGGCGGTCCGCGCCGTAGCCGAGCGTTCCGCGGACATAGTCGTTGAAGGCGGCGGTATAAGCGGCGCCGATCGCAGCGCCCTGCGGATCGTTCGAGGCGACCTTGCTCAACGGATCGAGCGTCGCGCCGGTGAAGCGCGTGTCGAGTGTCCCGGTGGTCAGCCCCTTGTCGGCGAGCAGTTCCTTTTGCAGTGCGCCATATTGGATGCGGATATTGGTCTTTACGAGATAGTCGACCGGCAGCCCGGTGTAGGCATGGAGCCTTGTCGCAACCGCCTGACGTTCGGCATCGGTGAGGTCGTTGCCCTTCATCAGCGCGAGCGTATAGTCGCCCGTCGCGAAGGCTTCGGCCTCGGCGAGCCAGGACGCGAGATCGCGCCCCGCGCCGGCGCGCTTGTGATACCAGGCGGTCGCGGCATAGGTCGGGAGCGTCACGACATAGGGAAGGTCGACCCCCGGATTGACTTGCGGATCGTCGGGGAGGAGATCCCAATTCAATATGTCGGAGAGCAGGATCACGCCATTGAGGTCGATGTCCTGTTTCTGCAGCGCCAGCGTCATCCCCGCCGCGCGCATCGTCCCATAGCTTTCGCCATAGAGATATTTGGGCGATTTCCAGCGGCCATATTTCGACAGGAAGTCGCGGACGAAGACGGTAAAGGCGTGGATGTCCTGATCGACGCCGAACCACGCCTTGTCCTTGTCCTTCCCAGCGACGCGGCTGAAACCCGTACCGGGAGCGTCGACGAAGACGAGGTCGGATACGTCGAGCAGGCTCTGGTCGTTCGGAGTGGTGCGATAGGGCGCGCTGCCGTGCACCAGATCGGGTGTCTCGACGCGCACGGGACCATAGGCGCCCATGTGGAGCCAGAGCGTCGGCGACCCCGGGCCGCCGTTGAAGAGGAAGGTGACCGGCCGGGTTTCGGCGGGCGCGCCTTCCTTGAAATAGGCGGTGTAGAACATCGACGCTTCGGAATCGGGGATGTCTGCGGCGGCATCCTCATCGCGCTTGCGTTCGATCGGTACCGTGTCGTCCCAGCCTTTCGGATGGATGACGAGCGTGCCCGCGACCGCGCGATACGGAATGGCGACGCCGCCGATCGTCACCGATCCGCGGCTTTCGACCGCGGTCGGGGCAAACATCGGCGCGTCGGGCGCAGGCTTGTCTGCGGCCGGGCGCGGCTCTTTCGATTGCGCGGCCGCGCAGCCGCCAAGTGCGAGGGCGAAGGTCGCCGCGAGAAGTATCTGTTTCATCTGAAGGTCGCCTGTCCTGCTCCGTCGATATTGAGTTTTTGCCCCGAACAATAGCTGTTCGCATCGCTGACGAACCAGACGACCGCTGCGGCGACGTCGGCGGGGACCGCGACGCGGCCGAAGGGCATTTTGGCGTCGAGATGGTGGATGTCGGTGTTGCCGGTGATCGCGCGTGACAGCTTTTCGCCCATGTCGCTGACGGTGAGCGCGGGGGCGACGATGTTGACGCGGACGCCGTTCTGCAATTCCTCTTTGGCGAGCGCATAGGCCAGCGCTTCGCCGGCGGCTTTGGCCATCGTGTAGGGCGCGCCGTTCGGCGAATGGGTGTAGGTCGCGATACTGGAAATCACGATAATGTCGCTGCGCTTGTGGGTGCGCAGCTGGGGCAGTGCGAGGCGGCTGAGGCGGTGCGGGCCAGCGGCGTGGACGGCGAAGAGCTTGTCGACTTCTTCGGGACTGGTGTCGGCGACGGATAGCCCGCGGCTGGCAATGCCAGCGTTGTTGATCAGGATCGACAGCGGGCCGAAGTCGGCCGCGACTGCCGCGACCATCGCGGCGCACGCGGCCTCGTCGATGACCGACGCCTGATAGGCCTTTGCCCTGCGGCCGAGTGCTGCGATCGCGGCGACGGTTTCGGCGGCTTCCTGCTCGCCGCGGGTGTAGTTCACCGCGACATCTGCGCCGGCCTCCGCCAGCCCGATCGCGATGCCGCGGCCGATTCCGCGCGAGGCGCCGGTGACGAGCGCGACGCGCCCCGCGAGGTTCATGTCGGCCACGTGTCTCTCCCTATCGCATCAGTTCATTATAGATGTCGTCGTCGCTGCGGCTTGCGGCGTTGCGCCATTTCGGCGCCGCCTTGCGGTTGAGCACGGCGCCGTCGGCACCGAGGATCGCGACGGTCGGCGTGCCCTTGATCCGGAAGCCGAAGCGCTTGGCCACCTCAGGGTTGCGGCCCCAGCCGCGGATATGCGGCATGCCGATGTCGGCGTAGACGATTTCGTAGCGGGCACGGACGGGCGCGAAGCGATCGGTTGCGATCAAATTGGCGAGCCATGCGCTGTCGTGACAGCCGCCGGTGCCCATCACGAGCAGCACGGGTTTGCCCGATTGCTTTGCCGCGGCGAGCGCGGCGTCGATAGCGGGCATTGGATCGGCGATGAAGGCGTCGCTCTTGTAAGCGTCCGCGACGCCCGGGAGCGAGCGCGTTTCGCTGGCTGCGGCGGGGACCAGAGCGAGCAGCGCGGCGGCGAGGGCGAGGGCGATGGGACGGCTCATCCACCGACGATAGGTTTCGGATGACGTTTCCGTCAACGTCAGATAGCCTTCGCTCCATGAGCTGGAAAAAAGAGATCGACGAATTGGGCCAACGTCGCACGATGGCCGAGAAGATGGGTGGCGAGGAAAAGGTCGCGCGCCAGCACGGCCGCGGCAAGATGGACGCGCGGGCGCGGCTGGCGGCGATCGTCGATGCAGGCAGTTTTCGCGAGATCGGCAAGATCGCGGGGCGCGGACGCTATGGCGCCGATGGCGAGCTGGAAGACTTGGCCGCGTCGAATTTCATTTTCGGGCGCGCGAATATCGACGGGCGGCCGGTCGTCGCGAGCGCCGACGATTTCACCGTGCGCGGCGGCGCGGCCGATGCGGCGCTGCACCGCAAATTCGTCCAGTGCGAGGCGATGGCGCATGAATATCGCCTGCCGCTGATCCGCATGATCGACGGCACCGGCGGCGGCGGGTCGGTCAAGACGCTCGAGGATATGGGCTACACCTATATCCCGCATGTGCCCGGCTGGCACGAGATCATCGCCAATCTCGACACCGTGCCGGTGGTCGCGCTCGCGCTCGGGCCGACTGCGGGATTGGGCGCGGCGCGGGTCGTCGCGAGCCATTACAGCATCATGGTGCGCGGGCTGTCGCAGCTGTTCGCGGCGGGGCCCGCGGTCGCGGCGGCGATCGGTGACACGCTCGACCGCGAGGAACTCGGCGGGACCGACGTGCATACGCGCAACGGTGTCGTCGACGACGAGGTGGCGAGCGAGGCCGAGGCTTTTGCGGCGGCGCGGCGGTTTTTGTCGTATTTGCCGTCGTCGATCCACGACCGCGCATTGCGGGCGCCGTGCAGCGATCCGGTCGACCGGCGCGAGGAGGCCTTGCTGTCGGCCGTCCCGCGCGAGGCGAAGCAGGTTTATTCGATGCGCCGCATCGCGGGCGCGGTGTTCGATCAGGGTAGCGTCTTCGAAATGGGCGCGCGTTGGGGGCGGGCGGTGATCACGGCGTTCGCGCGATTGGACGGCTATCCCGTCGCGGTGCTTGCGAGCGATCCGTCATACCTCGGCGGGTCGTGGGATGCCAAGACGAGCGAGAAGGCCGAGCGCTTCGTCAAATTGGCCGACCAGTTCCGGCTGCCGATCGTCCACCTCGTCGATAATCCGGGCTTCATGATCGGCGGCGAGGCCGAGCGCGCGGGGACGATCCGCTATGGTGTGCAGGCGATGAATGCGATCTATCGCGCCACGGTGCCGCTGGCGTCGGTCGTTGTGCGCCGCGCCTACGGGATCGCGGGCAGCGCGATGTCGAACGCCGAACGGTTCCAGTACCGCTTCGCCTGGCCCTCGGGCGACTGGGGCAGCCTGCCGATCGAGGGCGGGGTCGAGGTCGCGTACAAGAGCGAGCTCGAGGCGGCCGAGGACCCGGCGGCGCATCTGGAGGCGATCCGCGAGCGGCTCAATCGCGTGCGCTCGCCGTTCCGGACGGCGGAGAAATTCGGGGTCGAGGACATTATCGACCCGCGCGACACGCGGCCTTTGCTATGCGAGTTTGCCGAGTTGGCGTGGCGGGTGCTGAAGTAGATCCGCAATCGTCATCCCGGACTTGATCCGGGATGACGATAATTGGGGGGGGGCTGATGACCGGCGCACGCCATCACGGCATGGACTGGTTGCGGATCGGGGCGTTCGGCCTGCTGATCCTCTATCACATCGGCATGTATTTCGTGCCGTGGGGCTGGCATGTGAAGATCGCCCAACCGCTCGACTGGGTGCAGGTGCCGATGCTGGCGACGAACAGCTGGCGGCTCGGGTTGCTGTTCCTCGTATCGGGCTATGCGAGCGCCGCACTGTTCGCGAAGCTCGGCGGCAGCGGCGCCTTTGTGCGGTCGCGGAGTGCGCGGCTGCTGATCCCGCTGGTCTTTGGCATCATCGTCGTCATCCCGCCGCAGCCATGGATCGAGCTGGTCGGCCAGCACGGCTATGCGCATGGCTTCCTCCATTTCTGGCTCCACGATTATTTCCGCTTCGGATCGCTGGGCGGGATCGTCCTGCCGACCTGGCAGCATCTGTGGTTCGTCGTCTATCTATGGGTTTATACGATGTTGGCGGCGTTGCTGGTGGCGGTCATCCCTGCGGGGACGGGCACGAAGATAGCCGACGGCGCGGCGCGGCTGCTGCACGGCCGGGGCCTGCTTGTCTGGCCGCTCGCGCTGTGGCTGCTCGTCTATGCCGCCTTTCCCGACCATGACGAGACGCATGCGCTGTTCGACGACGGGCCGTCGCACCTTCACTATCTGGTCCCGTTCCTTGTCGGCTGGCTGCTCCGCGTGCGGCCGCGGCTGTTCGATGCGGTGGCCCGATGCTGGCGCGTCGCGCTGGCGATCGCGGTCGCGGCCTTCGGGGTTGTCGCATGGATCATGTGTCTCTGGCTGACCGGAGCGCAATCCGCCGATTGGGGGCGCCTGCCATTCGATATCGCGCATCTGGTGCAGGGCTGGGCGACGATCGTTGCGCTCGTCGGGATTGCCGATGCCCGGTGGAACCGCGATTACCCATGGCGCACGACGCTCGCCGAGGCGGTATTCCCCTTTTACATCATCCACCAGACGATCATCGTCGTCACCGGCTGGTACCTGTTGCGGGCCGGGGTCGGGGCGCTGGCGTCCTTCCTGATCCTCGTCGCGGCGACCGCCGCGGGATGCTGGCTATTCTACATCATCGGGCGCAACATCGGTTGGTTGCGGCCGCTGATCGGACTGCAGCGCAAATAGGGAGGGCGACATGGGAGCATTGAAAGGCGTTTTGGCGATCGTCGGCATTGCGGCGATCCTCGTCGGCGGGCTGTGGGTGCTGCAAGGGCTCGATATCGTGCGCTGGCCCGCAAGCAGCTTCATGCTGGGCGACACGATATGGACCCGCAATGGAGCGATCCTCGCGGTGGTCGGGGTCGTGCTGGTCTGGTTCGCGCGGAAAAAATAATCTGGCACGACTACAAATGTAGTTGATCTGTATTGTCAATATGATACACCTTCTTCCAAACCGGGGCTGGATTGGAGATCAGGATGATTCGTTCTTCGCATATTTTGCCCGCGCTGTTGCTCGCCGCCGGCATGGCGGTCGGGCCGATATGGGCGCCGACACCCGCCACGGCGGCGGACGAGGCGAGCGCCGATGCGATCGCCGAAAAATATGCGGTCCTGCTCGAGCGCGACTATGTCTATCCCGAGACGGGTAAGCGTTATGCCGCGGCGATCCGCGCGGGCATTGCTGCGGGGCGCTACAAGGCGCTGTCCGGCCCCGCGCTGGGTGAGGCGATCGATGCCGATGTGAATGCTGTCGCGCCCGACGGCCATCTGCGCCTGCGCGCGCCCGAAGCCGCGGGGGTACCGGCAGCCGCGGCGCCGGGTGGCGTGGCGCCGGTGCGCCGTCCGCCGAAGGTCCCCGTCGAGCAGGCGGGGTGGATCGCGCCGGGGATCGCCTTCATCCGCTTCAACGTCTTTCCGCAAGATGCAGCGGTTACGGCGGCGGCGGCGAAATTCATGGCCGATCATGCCGATGCGAAGGCGATCATCTTCGACATCCGCACCCATAATGGTGGCGGGCTTGACCAGATGGACGTGATCTTTCCGTGGTTGTTTTCGGAACCGACGCGGCTGGTGACGATGGCGACGCGCGCCTCGGTCGACGCGCGCGGCGGCTCGCCGATCGACGGGTTACCATCGATGCGCGTGGTAAAGGGCGACGCGGGCATGGTGGCGCGCGAGCATTGGGCAACGCCGAACGCCGACACGCGGCTGCGCGATGCCAAGATCTATGTCTTGACGTCGGGCGCGAGCGCGTCGGCGGCCGAACATTTCTCGCTCGCGATGAAACATACGGGGCGCGGTACGCTGGTCGGTGCGCCGACGGCAGGCGCCAATCATTTCGGGTCCGGCGAGGATCTGGGCGGAGGCTATGCTGCCTTCATCCCGGTCGGGCGCACCTATGATCCCGTGACAGGCAAGGATTGGGAGGGCGAGGGTGTGCAGCCCGACATCGCGGTGCCGCCCGCCGACGCGCTGGTACGCGTGCTCACCGATCTTGGCGTCGCGCCGGCGGAAGCGAAGACGCTGTCCGACGCGCATATGCCGAGCTGGCCGATGGAGCGGCGGAAGCCGCGCGGGGCGAAATAGGCGGCGTCCCGATTCCGTTCGTGTCGAGCGAAGTCGAGACACCCTGAAGTCGCGCCCTACCGATGGGCATCTCGACTTCGCTCGATGCGAACGGATTTACACTTACGAGGCAGCCAGCTTCATCAGCGCGTCGCCGTCGACGCGCATCACCGTCCATTCGTCCATCAGCCTGGCGCCGAGGCTCTGGTAAAAGCCGATCGCCGGGGCGTTCCAGTCGAGCACCGACCATTCGAGCCGCGCGCAGTCGCGCTCGACGACGAGCCCTGCGAGATGGGCGAGCAGCGCCTTGCCGAGCCCCGAGCCGCGCGCTTCGGGGCGGACGAACAGGTCTTCGAGATAGATGCCGGGGCGGCCCTCGAAGGTCGAGAAATTGTGGAAGAAGAGCGCGAAGCCCTGCGGCGTCCCGTCCAATTCGCCGATCACCACCTCGGCATAGGGGCGCGGACCGAACAGCTTCTCGCCGAGTTTTACCTCGTCGAAGCGGACTTCGTGCGCGAGCTTTTCATAGGCGGCGAGGTCGCGGATGAATTGCGCGATCAGCGGCAGGTCGGCGGGCGAGGCGGAGCGGATCGAGAGGGTCACGCAAATATCCTGTCATGAAGCGGCGTCGCACAGCCTTTAGCGAAAGCGCGGCCCGGAGGGCAATGGCGCCGCTCTTACAATCGCCGGCCGCCGCCCCATATGAAGATCATGCCACTGGACCACGCCGCGTCGCAACGCGGCAGGACAACTGTCGGGCATTGTCTCCTATCGATCAGAATGATTTTGGTTGGGTTTTCCGGGACAGGAAAATGATCGCGATTCCGGTGAGCTGACAGCCCGGTTCGGCGATCCGAAAGGCATGCCTTCATGATCGGCTATTTTATCCTCCTCCACCGCTTTCCCGAACAGTTCAAACGGATGTTCCACGCCATCTATGCGCCGGGAAACAGCTATGTAATCCATGTCGACAAAGGGTCGGGGCCCGAGTTTGCCGCCAACATCGCGGCCTTTCTGAAACCCTTTCAGGGGGTGGCGATCATCGAATCGAAGAAGGCGCTGTGGGGCGGATACAGCCTCGTCGATGCCGAGCTGCGCGGAATGGCCAAGCTGCTGAAAATGAACCGCAGCTGGACCCACTATATCAACCTGAGCGGACAGGATTTCCCGCTGAAGTCGCAGGCCTATATCCGTGACTTCCTGCGCGCCAATCCGCGCCGCCAATATATTCGCGCGCTCGACCAGCGCGAGATGCGGCCCGACACGATGAACCGTGTCAGCCATGTGTTTGTCGAAGCACTGGGGCGGATGTTCCGCACCCGTGTGCCGCGTCCGTTCCTGAAAGGCGCGACGCCGTTTATCGGCACGCAATGGAAAACGGTGACGCGCAGCTTTTGCCAGTTCGCGGTCCATCACCCCGGCGCCGAGCGCTTCAAGACATTCTATCGCCGCAGCTTCATCCCCGACGAAGCCTTTTTCCAGACGCTGATGATGAACAGCCGCGCGCAGGGCGAAGTGATGAACGACGATCTGCGTGCGATCGACTGGGTGCCCGATGGCGACATCAAGCTGCGTCCGCGTACCTTTGTGGCGGCCGACGCGCTGCGCCTGACGCTGAGCGGTGACCTGTTCGCGCGCAAATTCGATGCGGAGGAGGATGCGGTGATCTTCGACCTGCTCGAGGCGCATCTGAAGACGCCGGCGGGCAATGTCTATGTCGGCGAGGCGCCCGAAACGCCGCAGGATCGGGCATTGGAAGCGGCCTGATCCTGCGCGGCGGGTGCGTTAGTTCGCGCCCGCCGCCGCTCGCCCGCGGACAAGGATGATCGCGAGCGCGATCCATACGAGGAGCGGCTGGCCGATAACCGCCGGGGCATCGGCCCAGAAGGTCGCGGGGCCGCAAATCCCCGCGGCGACTTCATAGATATGGAGCAGGCCGTGGAGAGTCAGCCACAGGCCGCCGACGATGGCTGCGCGCCAGCGGCGGACCGGGTTCGCGGCCGCGTAGAACAGGACCAGCCCCGACCCGAGATAGGCGAGGCCGATATCGCGGATGAAATGCGCGTTCGGCGGCCCTGTTGTGACGACGGTGGGGACGAAGACATACCAGTCGAGCGGCTTGACGAGCATGAAGGCGCCGTTAGCGATCGTGGTGGCCGCGGCGATCAGTGGCAGGAGCTGAACGAGACGGTCGAGGGCATCGGGCTTTGCGGTCATGTCTGGCCTCCTCCTTCAGAATGAAGCGAGGCTAGTTCCTGCTGACACGGATGTAAAAAGCTTTACGCCGCCTTGCCGTGCAGCGTGTCCATGCTCACTGAACTGCCCGCGTCGATCTCGGCAGCCTTGGCTTCGACCAGCTTCACGATGTGCGCGATCATGTCGGCGTCCTCGACATGGTGGTCGGTGACCCCCGACAGGAACACCATATGCTTGCCATTGCCGCCGCCGGTGATGCCGATGTCGGTTTCGCGCGCTTCGCCGGGGCCGTTGACGACGCAGCCGAGGACCGAGAGCGACATCGGGGTCTTGATGTGGCCGAGCGCTTCTTCGAGCGCCTGGACGGTGCGGATGACGTCGAAACCCTGGCGCGCGCAGCTGGGGCACGAGACGACGCGGACACCGCGGGTGCGCAGGCCCAGCGATTTGAGGATCTCGTACCCGACGCGCACTTCCTCTTCGGGTTCGGCCGAGAGAGAGACTCGAATCGTGTCGCCGATCCCGGCCCACAGCAGGTTGCCGATGCCGAGCGCCGACTTGACGGTGCCGCCGATCAGTCCGCCCGCTTCGGTGATGCCGAGATGGAGCGGGCAGTCGACCGCGTCGGCGAGCTGCGCATAGGCGGCGACCGCGAGGAACACGTCGCTGGCTTTCACCGCGACCTTATAGTCGTGGAAATCATGGTCCTGGAGCAGTTTGATATGGTCGAGCGCGCTTTCGACGAGTGCCTCGGGGCAGGGCTCGCCATATTTTTCGAGCAGATCCTTCTCGAGGCTGCCGGCGTTGACGCCGATGCGGATCGCACAGCCGTTCGCTTTTGCGGCGCGGACGACTTCGCCGACGCGCTCCGACGATCCGATATTGCCGGGGTTGATGCGCAGGCATGCGGCGCCGGCGTCGGCGGCTTCGAGCGCGCGCTTATAGTGGAAATGGATGTCGGCGATGATCGGGATGCGCGCGGCGCGGACGATCTTTCCCAATGCCGCGGTCGATTCGGTGTCGGGGCACGAGACGCGGATCAGGTCGGCGCCCGCTTCCTCGCAGCGGCGGATCTGGTCGATCGTCGCCACCGCATCCGATGTCAGCGTGTTGGTCATCGTCTGCACGCTGATCGGCGCGCCGCCGCCGACCGGGACCGCGCCGACCATGATCTGGCGCGACGCGCGCCGCGCAATATCGCGCCAGGGGCGCAGGCCGGGATTGTGATCGCTCATAGGTGCGGGCTCGATACGAAGGGAGATGTGCGCTGCTCTTTAGCCTTCCGCGGCCGACTTGGCAAAGCCCGGCATGTGCAAGGTCGATTGTTGCTGGAAAGACACAGTTTGATACGGATTCGTAACTTTTGAGCAATTTTTGTTTGTGCATCGCAACAAAATCGGCAACTTCTTAAGCGTTCGTGATCACACGCCCGCATCAGAGAGGCGTGGATACGTACGGCAGGCCGGGACGATCCGTTTTTTATGTAGGGGGATCACCCATGAAGTTTCTTACCAAAGCGTGTTTCGGCATGCTTCTCACTGCGTCCGCCATGTCGACGCCCGCCTTCGCCCAAGAAGAAGCCAGCGGCCCGTTCTCGCTTTCGGGCGGTATTGCAGTGACCTCCGACTATCGTTTCCGCGGCATTTCGCTGTCGAATGAAAAGGTCGCCGTCCAGCCGACGCTGACGGTCAGCCACGAAAGCGGCCTCTATGCCGGCGTATGGGGCTCGACCCTTCCCGACAGCCCCGCCTACGGCAAGTTCGAGCTCGACCTGTATGGCGGTTTTGCAACCGAAATCGCTTCGGGCACCAAGGTCGACGTCGGTGTCACCTATTATACCTATCCGGGTAGCGAGGATGGCGGCGCGCCGACCGATTATTTCGAGGGCATCGGCAAGCTGTCGCACGACATCGGCCCGGTTAGCGCAACCGCGATGGTCGCCTATGCGCCCAAGCAGAATTCGCTCGGCGACGACGACAACATCTATCTGAACCTCGGCCTTGCCGCCGGCATCCCCAACTCGCCGGTCACGCTGACCGCCGGTATCGGTTATAATGACGGATCGCTCGGCCTTGTATCGCCCGACGGCAAATATATCGACTGGTCGCTCGGCGCGTCTTTTGCCGCGGGTCCGGCGACTTTCTCGGTGCAATATATCGATACCGACGTCAAAAAGTCGGGCGTCAAGGCCATCGATACGCTTTACGATCCAACCGTGGTCTTTACGCTGGGCGTCTCTTTCTGACAGCCTAGCGGGTCAGCGACCACGCGCTAAGGGGGCGGCTTCGGGGGAGGCCGCCCCCTTTTTCGTGCGCAAAGGCGCTTTGTCGCATCGCGCTTGACCGTGTCGACGAACCGTGCAAATCCGTCGACCAGTTGAAGCAGCGGAGTTTATCCCCCATGACTCAAAGCGTTTCCGTTCCTCCCGCCCCGCCCCCCAATCCTCCAGCGCGAAGCGAGCGAAGCCCCGGCGTGAAGCTGGTCATCGCGGTGCTGATCGCGGTCGCGTTGATGGTCCCTCTCCTCATGATTTACGGTCTGCTCTGGGACCGCCAGCAGCAGGCGCAGACCGCGCAGGCCTCGATCGGGCAGGGCTGGGGCGGGCAGCAGACGATCGCCGGGCCGGCGATCGTCATCCCCTATCGCGCGACCGAAACGACGACGGTCACCGAAAATGGCAAGGATGTGACGCGAACGGTCAACACGATCCGCAACCTCTATCTCTCGCCGCAAACGAACGCGGCCGATGTCGTCATCAAGCCCGAGAAGCGGAAGAAGGCGATCTACGAGACCGTCGTTTATGAAAGCCAGATCGCGGGACATGCCGAGTTTGTGCTGCCCGCCGACATCGCGCGCTTCGGCGTCGCACGCGAAGCGCTGATGCTCGAACGTGCCGAAGTCCGCCTTGGCGTCAGCGATGCCCGCGGGCTCGTCGACGGCAACAGCGTCGCGGTCAACGGCACCCCGCTTGCGTTGCAGCCCGGCAAGGGGCTGCTCTCGACGGGCAATTCGGGCACCTTTGCCTTTGTCGACTGGACCGCGGCGACGCCGCTGAAGGTCGACTACAGGATCGGCGTGCGCGGGCTGGGCGACTTCAAGCTGATCCCGCGCGGCGTCGACACGCGCTGGACGGTGAAGTCGACTTGGCCGAATCCGAGCTTCGGCGGCGATTTCCTGCCCGCGAAGCGCGAGGTGAAGGGCAGCGGCTTTACCGCGACCTATGCGATCCCGAATCTCGCGCTGGGGCAGGCACAGGTGTTGACGGGCGACCTGTCGCCGCCGGTCACGACCAACTATGGCCGGCGCGACTCCTATGACGTGCCGGCGGAGGTCACTTCGAACGACGGCAGCGCGGCCGAGACATCGGGCGGCACCGCGAAAGCAGTGGCGATCAGCCTGGTCGAACCCGTCGATCTCTACAGCCAGGTCGACCGCAGCATCAAATATGGCTTCCTGTTCATCGGCTTCACCTTCGTCGCCTTCCTGATGTTCGACATCATTGCGGGCGCACGGGTGGCACCGGCCGAATATCTGCTGACCGGGGTCGCGCTGGTGCTGTTCTTCGTGCTGCTACTGGCGTTCGCCGAAGTGATCGGCTTCACCTTCGCCTATATGCTGGCGTCGGCGGCGATCATCGGGCTGCTCGCTTTTTATAGCGCGGCGGTGCTCAAGAGCTGGAAGCGCGCGCGCTTCCTCGCGGCGCTGCTGATCGGGCTTTATGCGCTGCTCTATGTGCTGCTGAACCTCGAAGCCTATTCGCTGCTCATCGGGTCGGTGCTGATGTTCTTTGCCCTCGCCGGGGTGATGTACATGACGCGGAGCATCGACTGGAGCGGGATTGGCAAGAAGGATGAGGCTTTGCCAGCGGCCTGAGTGTGCCCCGGCGAAAGCCGGGGTCCATTCGACGTCGCGTTACCGATCTGGGCCCCGGCTTTCGCCGGGGTTCATTTTGGCTCAGCGCCAGCGCAGATTGTGGGGGCCGAGATCCGATAGGGTCTTGGCCCCCATCAATTTCATGCCGCGCTCCATCTCGGCGCGGAGCAGGGCGATCGCACGCGCGACGCCGTCCTCGCCCGCCGCGGCGAGCGCATAGAGATAGAGCCGGCCGCCCGAGCAGGCCTTCGCCCCGACCGACAGCGCCTTCAATACATGGGTGCCGCGCGTGATGCCGCCGTCGCAGATCACCTCGATCCGGTCGCCGACCGCGTCGACGATGTCGGCGAGCGCGTCGAAGGGCGAGATGCTGCCGTCGAGCTGGCGCCCGCCGTGGTTGGAGACCATGATTGCGGTCGCGCCGATGTCCACCGCGCGCCTGGCATCCTCGACCGCGGCAATGCCCTTCAGGCAAAAGGGGCCATCCCATTGCTTGCGGATCGCCTCGGCGCGTTTCCAGTCGAGGCTCTGGTCGAGCATCGAGGTGAAATATTCGGCGACCGATTTCGGCACACTCGATCCTTCGGACACGTGGGTCGCGAGGTTGGGCAGGCTGAACTTTTCGCGCAGCACATAGTTGAGGCCCCAGCCGGGCTTGGCGGCGTAGCTCAGCATGTTGCGCGCGGTGAAGCGCGGCGGCGAGGTGAAGCCCGAGCGCAGGCAGCGTTCGCGGTTGCCGCCGACGATCGTATCGACGGTGAGTGCGACGGCGTCGAATTTCGCTGCGCGGGCAGCCTCCAGCATCGCCTGGTTCAGCCCTTCGTCCTCATGGACATAGAGCTGGAACAGCTTGGGCCCGTCGGTGAGCGCGCCGGCTTCGGCCAGACCGATCGTCGCGAGGCTCGATATGCCCGCCACCGTTCCGGCGTTCGCCGCGGCGCGGAGGACGGCGCGTTCGCCCTGCCAGTGAAACAGCCGCTGGAGCGCGGTCGGCGAGAGGAAGAGCGGCATCGCCATCTCACGCCCGAACAACGTCGTCCGCATGTCGACGCTTTTGACCCCGGCGAGCACGCGCGGGATGAGGTCGCATTGATCGAACGCGGCGCGGTTGCGGCGGCGGGTGACCTCGTCGTCGGCGGCGCCGTCGATATAGTCGAACACCGGCCAGGGCAGGCGCCGCTTCGCCAGCGCGCGGAAATCGTCGATATTGTGGCAGTTGGTGAGTTTCATGCTCTAAATTTCCGTTCGCATCGAGCGAAGTCGAGATGCCGTGAAGGCAGGCGCCGACGATGGGTGTCTCGACTTCGCTCGACACGAACGGGATAGCGGGGTCCGGTTATCCATTAGAACACAGTCCGCGCCGCAGCCGTCCCCTTGGCCCCGAAGCTGAAGCGCGGTTCGACTGCGAGGTTCGGGTCGAGAATGTGCGCGGCGATGCGTTTGCCGACCGCGGGCCCATTCTTGAACCCGTGCCCCGATCCACCACCGACCAGCCAGACATGCTCCTGCCCAGGGAAACGGTCGATCAGATAGTCGCCGTTGGAGCTATTCTCATATTGGCAGACGCGGCCGCCGATCAGCGGGGCGGAGGCGAGGCCGGGGAAGCGGCGGGTCAGATAGGCGCGGGCTTCGGCGATTCCCGCGGGGCCGAGTTGCCGCTCCATCGTATCGGGGTCGACCACCGGGCCGTGGGCGTCGATTGCGATCTTGAATCCTGCGCCTTCGAGATCGGGGATGCCGTAGACGATACGGCCGTTGTTGAAGTCGGCCCAGACCGGAAGCTCGGGCGGAGCGAAGCGCGTATCGCCCTGCGGCGCACCGAAATGATAAACCTCTTGCCGCGTCGCGACGATCTTGCCGCCGAGTTGCTGGGGAAAGAGTTCGGCGATCCACGGACCCGCCGCATAGACCAGATGATCGGCGGTGCCGCCGTCGGGAAGCGTGTGGCGCTTGATCCGCTTCGAAAACAGCGGCGCGGGCATCACGACGCGTTCGACCTCGATCTGCGCGTCGGCGATCAGTTCCTGCACGCCGCGGCCCGCGATCAGCGCCCCGGTTTCGGTTTCAAGAACGCCGGTCTCGCCCTGATAGAATTGCATCTGGCGATATTTGTCCTGCAGCCAGCGGACGTCGCCATGCTCGTGCCCGACGCGGTTCGCCTGGAGCCAGGCGAGCGATTGCGCGGTGTAGGCGTCGCCCTGCGGCGCGAACCAGAGCACGCCGGTGTTGTGGAAGATCGGCGCGCTCGCGCTGTCGGACAGGTCCTTCCAATATTTGAGCGAGTCGCGCGCCATCTCCGAATAGATGGTGTCGGCGCCGTACCCCATGCGGATGACGCGGCTTTCGCCCCCCGACGAGGCGCGCGCATGGCCGGCGCCATAGGCGTCGAACAGGCGAACCGACTTGCCGGCGCGTAGCAGATGCCATGCGGTCCACGCGCCGAACACCCCCGCGCCGATGATCGCGACATCGACATGCTGCACCTTGGGCTTGGCGGGTTTGCGTTTCTTAGAGCGGCGTTCCTTGCGCTCGGCAGCGGTTGCTGCTGCCGCCACCGGCAACGCGGCGAGCCCCGTCAGAAGCGCGCGCCGCGTTGACACGTTCTTGGGCGGAACGTCAGCGGCCAACGGTCGCGCCCGCGCTTTTCTTGTAATAGCGATACCCGCCGATCCAGGTTTCGAGCGGGGTCATGCGGCGGATCTCGTCGGGGCTGGCGAGCATCGGGTCGGCATCGACGATCAGGAAGTCGGCGCGCATCCCGGGCATCAGGGTGCCGATCCGGTCCTCTGCAAAGCCCGCAAAAGCCGCCGTGCGCGTGAAGCCGTCGAGCGCGGTTTCGCGGGTCACGATCTCCTCGGGGCGCCAGCCGCCGAAGGGTTCGCCCTTTTCGTCGGTGCGCGAGATGGCCACGGCGAGGCCGGGGAAGGGGTTCGCGCTTTCGACCGGTGTGTCGGACCCGAAGGCAAGGCGGACGCCGGCTTTTTCGAGGCTGCGCCACGCATAGGCGCCCTTGAGGCGGTCGGGGCCGAGCCGCGCTTCGGCCATGAGGCGGTCGCTTGTCTGGTGGACGGGCTGCATCGAGGCGATGACCTTGAGCGTTGCGAAGCGCGGAATGTCGACGGGGTCGATGATCTGCGCATGCTCGATGCGCCAGCGGCGTTCGCCGGGCAGGTCGGCGGTGAGGTCGGTGATCGCGTCGAGCGCCTCGGCATTGGCGGCGTCGCCGATCGCGTGGATCGCGACCTGGAACTTGTCCATCGAGGCGCGCACCATCTTGTTACGAAGCTGCGCGGGCGTGAGGAGCGGCAGGCCCTTTTGCCCCGGCGCGTCGCTGTATGGCGCTTTCAGCCATGCGCCGCGCGAACCCAATGCGCCGTCGAGATAGAGCTTCACCCCCACCATGCGGAGGCGGTCGTCATAGAGCCAGGGTGTCGGTTCGGACCCGGCGATGATCGCCATATTGTCGATGTCGCCGCCATAGCTGAGGATACGCACGGCGAGCTGTTTCTTGTCACCGGCGCGGCGATACGCCTGCCAGTCGGCGATGCTCGTGCCCATGTCGGCGATCGCGGTGATGCCCTGTTCGAGCAATTTCTGCTGCGCGAGGTACAGCGCGCGGTCGAGGTCGCGCGCGAGCGGCTTGGGCTTTGCGCTGTCGATCAGGCTGGTCGCCGCATCGACCAGAATTCCGCTCGGCTTGCCGCCTTCCATTTCGATGCGGCCACCCTCGGGCGACTTGCTCGCCGCAGTGATCTTCGCCGCTGCCATCGCCGCGCTGTTCGCCCAGCCGGCGTGGCCGTCGACGCGTTCGAGCCAGACGGGGCGATTCGGCACCACGGCATCGAGGTCGGCGGCGGTGGGATAGCGCCCGAGGCCCCATTTTTCCTGATTCCAGCCCCGGCCGATGATCCACGGCATTTCGGGGTTGTCGGCGGCATATTTGCGGATTGCCGTCTGCGCCTCGGCAAGGCTGTTGGTCTCGCTGAGGTCGAGCAGCATCAGCTGAAAGCCCAGTCCCATGACATGGCCATGCGCGTCGATCAGCCCGGGGATGAGGGTGCGGCCCTTGCCGTCTTCCTTGAAATCGGGGCGTTCGGGGCGCTTGTCCTTGCGGTCGAGCAGCTGCTTGACCTTGCCCTGCGTGTCGATGACGAGCCCGGTGAAGCGGACGAGCTTGCCGTCCTTGTCGAGCGTGATGCCATTGACATTGTCGACCAGCGTGTCGGCGTGCGCGGGGGCGGCGAGGGTGAGCGCGAGGGCGCCGAGGATCAGGCGCTTCACTTCGGCAGCCTCGTCACGAGCGAGCTGGTGTCCCTTCGCCCGCCACCGGCTTTTTGCACATCGGCGTAGAATTGGTCGACGAGGCTGGCGACCGGCAGCGTTGCGCCGTTCACCCGCGCCTCGTCGAGCGCGAGGCCCAGATCCTTGCGCATCCAGTCGACGGCGAAACCGAAGTCGAATTCGTCCTTTGACATCGTGCCCCAGCGGTTGAGCATCTGCCAGCTTGCCGCCGCGCCGCCCGACACGGCTTCGAACACCTTGTCGGTGTCGAGCTTCGATGCCTGTGCAAAACGCAGCGCTTCGGACAGGCCCTCGATCACCCCGGCGATCGCAATCTGGTTGACCATCTTCGTCGTCTGTCCCGCACCGGGGCCGCCGATATGGACCATGCGCGCGGCATAGGCCTGCATCACCGGTTCGGCGGCATCGAAGGCGGCCTTGGTGCCGCCGCACATGATCGAGAGGGTGCCATTTTGTGCGCCGGCTTCGCCGCCCGAGACGGGGGCGTCGAGGCAAAGGATGCCGAGCCCCTCGGCCTCGACCGACAGCTGGCGCGCGATGCGGGCGGAGACGGTGGTGTGGTCGACGAACAGCGCGCCCTTGCGCATCGCCGTGAACGCGCCGTCGCGGCCGAGCGTTACCTGTGCCAGATCGTCGTCATTGCCGACGCAGGTCAGGACGACATCGGCGTCGCGCGCGGCCTCCGCCGGAGTCGCCGCCGCGGTGCCGCCATGCTGCGCGACCCACGCGTCGGCCTTGGCGCGCGTGCGGTTGTAAACGGTGAGGTCGTGGCCTGCCTTGACGAGATGACCTGCCATCGGTCCGCCCATGACGCCGGTGCCGATGAAGCTGATACGCAATTTTTGTTCGCTCATAGGTGGTCCATAGCATTGTTTGCTTCGCGCGCCAGATGGGGTACGGCGCCTGTCGTTATGACAGAGCAACTCACCCTGACCGCCACCGCCGATTTTCCGGCGATCACATTGGACGATGTGCGCGCGGCGGCAGAGCGAATTAACGGCGCGGTCGTACGGACACCGACCCTGCATTCGCAAACCTTGTCCGAACTGGTCGGCGCCGAAGTGTGGCTGAAGTTCGAAAATCTGCAGTTTACCGCGGCATATAAGGAGCGCGGGGCGCTCAATGCACTGCTACTGCTCAGCGACGAAGCCAAGGCGCGCGGCGTGATTGCGGCGTCGGCGGGCAATCATGCGCAGGGGCTGGCCTATCATGGCAAGCGGCTTGGCGTGCCCGTCACCATCGTGATGCCGCAGACGACGCCGCAGGTGAAGGTGTCGCAGACCGCCAGCCATGGCGCCGAAATCGTGCTGTTCGGCGAGAAGTTCGACGACGCCTCGGCGCATGCGCGGGTGCTGGAAAAAGAACGCGGGCTGACCTTTGTCCATCCGTTCGACCATCCGCATATCGCGGCGGGGCAGGGAACGGTCGCGCTCGAAATGCTCGAGGATGTGCCCGATCTCGACACGTTGATCGTGCCGATCGGCGGCGGCGGCCTGCTCACCGGCATGGGCACCGCGGCGCGCGGGATCAAGAACGACATGCGCCTCATCGGGGTGCAGGCCGAGCTCTATCCGTCGATGTATGCCCAGCTCAACGGAGTCGACATGGCGTGCGAGGGCGACACGCTGGCCGAGGGGATCGCGGTAAAAGAGCCCGGCGAATATACACGCAAGATCGTCGCCGAGCTGAACGACGACATCGTGCTTGTCGCCGAACGGCATCTGGAGCGTGCGGTCAGCCTGCTGCTTCAGATCGAAAAGACGGTGGTCGAGGGCGCCGGTGCCGCGGGGCTCGCGGCGATGCTCGCGCATCCCGAGGAGTTCAAGGGACGCAAGGTCGGGCTGGTGCTGACCGGCGGCAACATCGACACGCGCTTGCTCGCGAACGTGCTGCTGCGCGATCTCGCACGGTCGGGCCGCATCGCGCGGCTGCGTATCCGGTTGCAGGACCGTCCCGGCGCGCTGTTCAAGGTGATGAAGCTGTTCGACGAGAAGCAGGTCAACATCATCGAAATCTATCACCAGCGTATCTTCACGACGCTGCCCGCCAAGGGATTGATCACCGACATCGAGTGCGAAGCGCGCGACCGCGAGCATCTCGATAGCCTCGTCAGCGCGCTCCGCGATGCGGGTTATATGGTGACCACCGTCGAGCTCGCATGAAGGCGTTCGCCCTCGATCTCGTCGCGACGCCCGAGAGCATCGACGAACTGGGCCATGTCAACAACGCCGTCTGGGTCCAGTGGATCCAGCAGGTCGCGACGGGTCATTGGGAGGCCGCAGCGCCGCAGAGCCATAAGGACGCCTATATCTGGGTCGTGGTGCGCCACGAGATCGATTATCTGCGCGCGCTGGGCCCCGGCGAACGCGTGACCGCGCGGACGTGGGTCGCCGACAAGCCGCAGGGTGCGAAGTTCGACCGCTTCATGGAATTCACCGGTGCCGACGGCAAGGTGCATGTCCGCGCCCGCACGGTGTGGGCGTTGCTCGACAAGGCGAGCGGGCGACCGTCGCGGGTGACGGCCGAGGTCGTCGCACCCTTCCTCGGCGATGCAGCATGAGCGGCGCGGGACAGTGGCGGCCGATGCGCGTGGACGACCTGCCTGTGGTCGTCGGCATTTCCGACGCCGTGCATGGCGATTTTACCGAGCCGCTGGCAACGTTCGCCGATCGCCTCGCGCATTATCCGGCGGGCTGCGCGATCTTCGAGCGCGATGGCGCGCCTTTGGGTTATCTGATCAGCCATCCCTGGCCGCGCGATGCGGCGCCGCCGAAGCTCGGGGCGTTGCTGGGCGCGATGCCGTCGGCAGACAGCTATTATCTTCACGACATCGCGCTGCTGCCCGCGGCGCGCGGAAGCGGGGCCGGGGCGAGCGCGACTGCCTTCGCCCTGCGGCAGGCTAAAATCGAAGGCTGCCGCGACATCCGGCTGGTCGCGATCCAGGGCGCCGACAGCTATTGGCACGCGCAAGGCTTTGACTATGTCGGCGCCGCCATCGAAGGTCCCTATGGACCGGGGTCGCATCTGATGCAGCGCGGAATCGACGCGGCATGACCGCCTCGTTGCTGATCCGGCCGGCGCGCCAGGACGATGCCGCCGCGATATGGGCGATCGTCGGGCCGACGATCCGCGCGGGTGAAACCTATACGCTGGATCGCGACATGTCCGAGGACGATGCGCTGGGCTATTGGTTCGGCGCGGACAAGGAGACATTCGTTGCCGAGGCCGACGGCGTCGTCCTCGGTACCTATTTTCTGCGCGCCAATCAGGCGGGCGGCGGCGGCCATGTTTGCAACGCCGGCTATATGACCGGCGCGGCGGCGGTCGGCCGCGGCGTCGCAAGGGCGATGTGCCTGCACTCGCTCGACCACGCCAAGGCGCGCGGGTTTCGCGCGATGCAGTTCAATTTCGTCGTCAGCAGCAATGTGCGCGCGGTCGGGCTGTGGCAGTCGCTGGGGTTCGAGATCGTCGGCCGCCTGCCGGGGGCGTTCGATCATCCGGCCGAGGGTTTCGTCGACGCACTGGTGATGTTCCGCGCGCTCTGACGTCGATCTACTCCCGGAATCGCTCGCGCAGCGGCTTTTTCGCGAGGGCATCGAGGGTCGACCGGATCGCCCCATGGACATCGCCGACTTCGTCGAACAGGTCGCGATAAACCTCGGTAATTCGTGCGCTATAGGCCTCGATCCGGTCCTGCTGCTTGCGTCCTTCGGGGGTCAGCCGGAAAATCTTGCGCCGCGCGTCGGCGGGGTCGGCGTGCTGCGTGATGACGCCGAGGCGAAGCAGCGCCGGGCATTTCTGGACCACCAGCTGATGCGACTGGCCGAGCGCACGCGCGAGCTCGGCCGCCGTGGCTTCGCCCGCCGCGTCCAGTGCGGTGAGCAAGGAGCAGGAGCGGACGGGGATGGTGATGCCGGCGTCGTCGAACAGCGGACGCGTCTGTTCCTCGATCCGCTGGCTCAATGCTTCGCTGAGGCGGCCGAGGAACGAGATGTCATTCAAGACATTTGGGAGATCAGTCGAGGCGGGCATAAATCTGGGTCGTTCCATCGCGGTCGATGCGTTCGAGCCCGGCGATCTTGCCGCCTTTGCGCACGACGCGGAAGCGGAAATCGCGCACGCCTTCGATGGCCAGCAGATCGCCGGCGAGCGGCTGTAGCGTCAGGCGGAAACGTTCGCGCCAGGTGTAAAGCAATTTGCCGTCGACAAGGTCGATGCGCCGCCCTTCGTAGCGGCCGGCGATCATCTTGAGCGCGGCGGCAGATAGCTGCGCGCGCGCGGCGAGCTCGGGCGCGAGCCAGTCGGCGTCGGTGCGTTTCGCCGGATCGGCCTTGACGAGGTCGGCCAGCGCGAGGCGATGCGCGACGGCGAGCGCATCGGCGGAGGCGACTTCATGGTCGGGCGTAACACCCTGTCCCTCGAAATCGCCGCGATCGACGGGGTCGCGGATCTGGCCGATCGGCACCTGCAGGAAAAAATCACGGCCGACGGGCTTGCGGTCGACGGGATGCGCGCCGCCCGCGGTGCGTTCGCCGACCAGCGTGGCCCGGCCCAGCTTCTTGAGCGTGTAGGCGAACCATTCGGCGGCGGAAAAGCTGGTCGAGCCCGTGAGAACATAGACCGGTTTTCCGGTCAGCCGTTTCGCGGGCAGCGCGGGGAGGACCCACTGGCCGCGTTCGACGCGGCGGCCGTCGAGATTATAATAATAGTCGAACAGCTCCTGATCCTTGTCGCCGCGGAAGAGCTGGCTCGCGAGCAGCTGCGCCATCTCGAGATGGCCGCCATTGTTGTAACGCATGTCATAGATCACCGCGTCGCCATTCTCGATAAAGCGCATCGCCGCGGCGGCGGCGTCATAGCCGAGTTCGGGGTCGGCGAAATGCGTCAGGTCGACATAGGCGATATTGCCGTCGAGGTAGCGGAGCCCGGCAAAGCCGAAATTCCGGCGCGCTTCGTCCTTGCGCTCTTCGTCGCGCAGCGCCGCGGCGCGTACGGGGTCCTGCCGTGCGGCATAGTCGGCGACCCACGCCGGATCGACCCCGACGGCGAAATGCAGATCGTTGCTCGCGGCAATCAGATCGTCGGTCAGTTCGCGCGCGAGGGCGGCGCGGTCGTGCGCTTTGTCATAATCGCCGACGTCGAGGTTGTGGCGCAAGGTCGCGGCGATGGTCTTGGCCTTGTCGGGGTAGACATAATTCGCCTCCAGCGTCTGGCCGAGCTGCTCGACTACGGCGCGCCGGTCGGCGGCGGAGAGCGGGGCTTCGTCCGCGGCGGCAACGGTCGCCAGCCAGGCCGTGGTGGCGGCCAGAAAGACGGCCCAGCGCTTGTTGTTCATTCGGTTTCCTGCCTGCCTTGCGATTCGTACAATATATTGCGCAATATATTGTATTAATCGGTAGTGCAAGAGGGCTGGATCGATCGAGGGGGCGGGAAGCGCCGGAACCATCGCCGGGCGATCCGGGTTTTCGAGAGCAGCAGGCGGGCGCAAGACGGGAGTGAAGCGGATGGAAACGCAGTTGCTGCATCGCGGCCGGTTGATCGACCATATCCAGCTGGTGGTCACCGACCTGAAGGCGAGCCGCACTTTTTATGGCGCTCTGTTCGATGTGCTGGGCGTGCCGATTGGCGGCGAGGCCGAGGATTATTTTTGGGTCGACGAGCTGTTCGTGTCGACCGCCGACAGCGCGGCGGCGGAGGGCAAGCTGACCGGGCGGCATCATCTGGCTTTTCAGGCGGCGGACCGCGCCGCGGTCGACGCCTTTTACAAGGCGGGCCTCGCGACGGGCGGTCGCGACAATGGCGCGCCGGGCGAGCGGCCCTATCATCCGGGCTATTACGCCGCCTTCCTGCTCGACCCCGACGGCAATAATATCGAGGCGGTCCATCATGGCGCGCATGCGCGGAGCGTACCGTCGGTCGAGATCCGCTTTTAGCCGGTCCCGCCCGCCACCGTTTCGTCCAAGCGCTTTTGCGTTTCCCGGTCGACGAGGCGGCGCAGTTCGCCGAGCAGCGGGTGTCTGGCGGTATGCTTCGCACCATAGCCGAGGTTGAACCGGTAATCGAAGCTGGCGGCATTTTTTCCGATCAGATGCTGGAGCATGGTTTCCAGCTTGTCGAAGCCCTTTGCCAGCACCGCTTCGAATGAGGCGGCCGAGCTATATTCGTCCCATAGTGCGACCAGCTCCTCGCGCAGATCGGCGGGCAGGGGGGCGCAGAGCGTGATGAGGTCGGCGCGTTCCTGGCTGGCGCGTCCGTCGCCGTCGATCTGCTCTGTCGCGGGCACGTCGCCCGAAATCGCTTCGCCAAGGTCGTGGACGATACAGAGTTTGAGCAGCTTCAACCGGTCGAAGTCGCCGAGCTCGAGGTCGAACAATATCGCCATCAGGCAGAGCCGCCAGCTATGCTCGGCGGTGCTTTCGGCGCGCCCCTGCGACGTGATGCCGCTGCGCAGCGTATCCTTCAGCTGTTCGGCCGCCTGAACGAAGGCAAGTATGCCTTCGAGCCGGGCGGGTTCGATTTGAATGGTCTGTTCCATCGGGCGGTCCTTGGCGATGACATCGGATGGGTGCGGCCATAGGAACGCGTGGCGCACGCGGACACGCAAAAATTATGCGTGCCGGTCGATCGTCGTCGTCAGCCGGCCGATGCGCCCGCCGGACAGCGGAATGGTCTCCCAGCGCATCTGCCCGGGGCACACCGGGATTTCCGCGCTGCCATTGCTGCCGGTGTCGAAATCCAGCGTCTGAAACGGACGCTCGAACCAACCCGCCGCGTCCAGCCCCTCTTCGGCGGTGATGATTTCGCGGCTGGCGAAACGCCACAGCGACGTACCGATATAGGCCCCGGCGCCAGCGTTCCACGATTCGGCGCGGGTTGGCGATGCCGCCAGCAGCCGGTGGGTGGCATCGCAAATCAGATGCACCGCCTGCGACGAGGTCTCGACCAGTTTTTTCAGCGCCGCATCGGCATCATTGCCGGTATGCGCCGCGATGAGGGCGGCAATTTTTTCGCGGTGCGGCGCGTCGGGTTCGTGCGTGCCGCTTTCCCATCGCGACACGCTGCCCTGCGAAACGGCGAGCAGTTCGGCGAAATGGCCCTGCTTGATGCCGTTGAGGCGGCGAAAGCGGCGCAGCGCCCGCCCGACAGGCAGATTTTGGATCATGGCGGGATATTAGCGCGCCGGGATAGGGGGGCAATATCCTTCGTCAGTGCCGGCAGGGCTCACGCATAACCCACCCAGCCGCGCCAGGTGAAGGCGGCATAGAATTGTTCGACGCCGGTGAAGCCTGCGGCCCGCAGAACCTCGACATCGGCTTCGGGGCTGAGCATCGCGACATGGGTGGCGACGGCCTCGCGGCCCTTGGCGACCTGTTCGGGATCGCCGCCCGAGGCGATGGCGAAGGCGGCATAGCGGTCGAGCCAGCGGTCGCGCTCGCCGGCGCCCTGCGGGAAGCTGCCGTGCGCCGCGACGAAGGGCGCGCCGGGTTTCAGGCGGCGGCGGATCTCGGCGGCGGTGTGGATGCGTTCCTCGCGCTCGAGGAAGTGGAGCGTGAGGAGACAGGTTGCGCCGTCGAAAGGTCCGGCGGGTGCATCGTCGATATAGCCCTCGATCAACTCGGCACGGTGCGCATTGGCGCCAAGCACTTGCGCCGCGAGGTCGAGCATCGGACCGGCGGGATCGACGCCGGTGAAGCGCCAGCCCGTATGCGCCTCCGCCATCGCCTTCATCTCGCTGCCGCCGCCCGCGCCGAGGACGAGGATGTGCGCGTCGTCGGGCGCGCGCTCGGCGAGCAATAGCCCGGTCATGCGGTGGAGCCCGTCGAGCCCGGGGACGAAGCGCCGCGGTCCTTCGGTATAGTGCGCGACCGCCGCTGGATCCTTGAAGCTGTCGAGGAAATGTCGCGCGCCTTCAGCCATGCATATGCTCCTGTGTGTCGATGGATCGCGCGGCCATGCGCGCGTGGAAATCGGCGGCGAGTGCGGCGAGCGTCACTTCGCCGAAGCGCGCGAGGAGCAATGTCTCGGCGTCGCGGAAGCTTGTATCAAGCGCGGCGTTGACCGCCTGTTCGACAAGGCAGCCGGGCGCCTCGGTGCGGTTGCCCATCGCCATCAGGCTGGGCCGGCCGATCGCGTCATAGACGTCGCGCATGGTGATCCCGGCAAGGTCACGCGCGATCGTCCAGCCGCCGCCATGGCCCTTTTCGCTGTGGACGAAACCCGTATCGCGCAGCCCGCCAAGGATGCGGCGGATGACGACGGCATGCGTCTGCATTGCCTTGGCAAGCTGGTCCGAGGTCATCGGCGCATCTTGTTCGGCCATATGGAGCAGGACGTGGAGCACGCCCGAGAGTCGGCTGTCGCGTTTCATGTAACTTTAAATAGTGCGTGAAATGCGATCGTCAAGCAGGGACTTGATCGCCGCGCGCGGCGCTGTTAGGTCCGCCCACGATGACCAACGATCAATCCCTGCGATTCAAGGCGTATTGGCGCTCCTTTACCTAGGAGCGGCATGGCATCATCCTGTGACCATCGCCGCCGTGTTCGGACAAGGCGAATGGTCATCATCACACCACCAACCCCCGGTCACGGCGTGCGCTTTTTGAAGAAGACGCGACATGACCGATACTTTGCTTGCCCTGTCGACCGACCATTGCCGCATCACCCCGCTCTATGCCGATGATGCGCGCGCATTGTCCGCGATCACCGACGACACGGTGACCTCGCAGGTCCATTTCCTGCACGCGCCCTTCACCGAAGCCGATGCCCGCGCGCTGATCGCCGGATCGGGCGGTGGTGACGTGTTTCACGCGGTGCGCGACGAAAGCGGCCTCGATCTCAATGGTGTGATCGGGGTCCATCGCCGCGCGGGGCAGGAATATGAGATCGGTTACTGGTTCGCGGCGCGGGCGCGCGGGCGGGGTATCGCGACCGAGGCGGTGCGCGCAGTCGTCGGCGCGCTCACCGCATCGCGGCCGGGATGTTCGATCGTCGCCGAATGCCACCCCGATAACGAGCGGTCGCGTGCGCTGTTGCGGCGAATCGGGTTCGTGTCGACGGGGCGCGCGGGGCGGCGTCCGGGGCGGATGTTGATGAGCTGGCGTGCAGCGCCTGCCTATCGCATCGATGTGTGCTGATCGGCGGACCCGGAGCTTACCTCTTCGGTCAGCGCCTTGACGATCGCGGCCACCGAGGTGGGGGCATAGGCAAAGCCCATATGCCCGCAGTCGACTTCGACCTGCCGGTCGCTTTCGTGCGGCTGGCCGCGCGCGCTGGCGATCGCGACGACGCCGTCATGCTTCGACCAGAGCGCGAAGGTCGGCATTTCGGGGCGCGGTGCGGGGTGGAAGTCGATCGGTGGATTGTCGACCGGGTGGCGCGCGACGAGGTGATAGAGGCGCCAGGCGCGGTTGGCGCGGCGGCTGCCCGAAAAGGGCGAACCGAGGGTGACGACGCGCGCGACCCTGTCCGGATGATGCTTGGCATATTCGCGCGCATAGATGCCGCCGAGGCTCCAGCCGACGAGCGCCGGAGCATAGCCGGTGCGGTCGATGATCCACTGGACGCGGGTGTCGATGCGATCGATGATATCCGCGGTTGCGCCGCGGTTGAAGCCGAGGCCCCAGGCGTAGCAGCGGAAGCCCGACCGGCGGAGGTCGGCGCGCAGCGCCTTGGTGGCCCAGTCGCCCGACAGGAAGCCGGGAAGGACCATCACCGGCGGATGCGCGCTGTCCGGATTCGGCTCGGGCGGCATCGGGCGGATGCGCCCGCCGATCGCGCGCGCGAGCGACCCGATCTCGCGCCACAGCAACTTGAGCGGCGGCAGCGCGTCGGGGTCGGGAATGCGCGCCGGCCATTCGGCGCGCCGGGTGAGGAGACCGCGGATCATCGTGGGCCTAATCCCATAATCGTCATTCCCGCGAAAGCGGGAATCCAGTGAACCCTTGCTCCTCCCATGAGATGGGAAAGCTGGACCCCGGATCAAGTCCGGGGTGACGAAAAGTGAGGGTCAGCGCTTGGGGACGAGCTTCAGCAGCTTGCCATTCTCGCCGTCGGTGAGCAGCCAGACCGACCCGTCGTCGCGCACTTCGACCTCGCGGATGCGCTGGCCGAAATCCCAGCGGTCCGATTTGTGCAGCATGTCGCCGTCGACCGCCATGCGGATCAGCCCCTCGCCCGACAGCGCACCCATCAGCAGGCTGTTCTTCCAGCCCGGATACAGATCGCCGCCATACCAGACGAGCCCGCCGGGCGAGACCGACGGGTTCCACCACAATTTGGGCGCGGCGAATTCGGGGCGGGTCGGATGGTCGGGAATGTCCTTGCCGTCATAATGGTCGCCGTTCGACACGATCGGATAGCCGTAGTTCGACTTCGCCTCGACCAGGTTGACCTCGTCGCCGCCCTTCGGGCCCATTTCCTGATTCCAGAGCTTGCCGCTACCGTCGAAGGCGAGCCCGAGGATGTTGCGGTGGCCGAGCGACCAGATTTGCGCGGTGACGCCGCCTTCGCTGGCGAAGGGATTATCGGCGGGGACGCTGCCGTCGGGATTGAGACGCAAGATCTTGCCGAGATTGCCCGTCATATCCTGCGCCGGCGTGAACTTCTGGCGTTCGCCCGAGCCGATAAGGAGATATTTGCCGTCGGGCGAGAAGGCGAGGCGGTGCGAGAAATGGCCTTGTCCGGTGACCTTGGGATCCTGCTTCCAGATGATCTGGAGCCCCTCGAGCGCGGGGGCTGCGCCTTGTTTGAGCTTCGCCTTGCCGACGACCGCGCCATAGGTCTTGCCCGGACCCGCCTCGACCCAGCTGAGGTAAATCGTGCCGCTGGTCGCAAAATCGGGCGCGACGATGATGTCGCCAAAGCCGCCCTGACCGCCGTAGGCGACCGCAGGCACGCCCGCGACGTCGAGCGTCGGGCCGCTTTCCTGCCAGAGTTTGAGCTTGCCCGATTTCTCGGTGATCAGCGCCGCGCGTGTGCCGGGGACAAAGGTCATCGCCCAGGGCTCGTTGAAGCTGGCGATCTCCTTGACGGTGAAAGGTGCGTCGGCGAGCGGCACTGCGGGCTGTGCCCCCGAAGCGTCGAGCTTGGCAGTATCGGCGGGCGCGGCTTCGGTCGAGGCGGGGGCGGCCGAGCAGGCGGCGACGGTCAGCGCGGCGATCAGACCAAGGTGCGGCAGATTTTTCATCGGAACGGGCTCGCTTTGCTGGGGAAGGACGCGCCGTTCTGACGCGCCGCCCGCCGGATGTCGAGAGCCACCAACAGCCCGTTCGCCCTGAGCTTGTCGAAGGGCTGTTCATTTTGCGACGTCGAGAAGAAGAACGGTGCTTCGACAAGCTCAGCACGAACAGGATTTGGGGGGCAGCTTATTAGCGGTTCGCCGCCTCGCGCCGCGCGGTGATCGTCTCGACGCTGTCCATGATCGCGTCGACCGCTTCGCCCGCGGGGGGCGCGTCGGCGCGCTTTTGCGAAAACTGGCCGCTTTCCATGATTTCCTCGAGCGCGGCGCGCGCGCGCGACACGCGGCTTTTCATCGTGCCGAGCGCGCAGTCGCAGATGCTCGCGGCCTCTTCATAGGATAGCCCGCCGGCGCCGACGAGGATCAACGCTTCGCGCTGGTCCTGCGGCAATTCCATCAACCCGCGCTGCAGGTCGGCCATCTCGCCGCTGTCTTCCTGGCTGGCGCGGGTCGACATGGTGCGTTCGACCGCGGTCTCGTCATATTCGCCAACGAACTTGTTGCGGCGCATCTGCGACAGGAAAGTGTTGCGCAGGATGACGAAGGTCCAAGCCTTGATCGAGGTGCCGCGTTCGAACCGTTCGCGCGATGCCCACGCCTTGACCATCGTGTCCTGCGTCAGGTCGTCGGCGAGGTCGGGGTTGCCCGACAGGCTGCGGCCATAGGCGCGCAAGTGCGGAATGACACTGGCGAGCAGCGTCTTGAATTCACCGTCCGACAGGGCGTCGGGCTGCGGCTGCGCAGCAGCGGTTGATCCGGTCATTATTGCTTCGGGCTTTTCTGATCGAGCTGGGAAAGGAGGTCGAGCATATTATCGGGCAATTGTTCGGCGACGATGTTGCCGTAAATCATGCGCAATTTCGCGCTGACAGGCTCGGGCGCCTGCCGGCCGGTCAGCGTTCGATGCCACTGGTCGCCGTTGGTGCCGGGAAAAGTGCCCTGAGCGCGATGCGGGGCATCGGGCATCGGGGGCCGGGTGCCCTTGCCGTTCATCCTGTTGTTGCCTTGCGTAGCCATGATGGAGCAACGACGAAACAGGCTGCGGGTTCCCGCACAGTCGGTTTTTTCGACGAACCGTGTTGCGGGAAAAGCACAGCAAGTCGGGCGAGAGGACGGCTTGAGTACCCCGCGTGCGCTTTCGGTTCCCATAAAGGATTCAACCAGCTAAGCCTGTTGTCCATTCAGCGGCGCTTCAGGGCGCCCAACCGATCAGGACCGTGTGACTAGCGACGAAACGCCCCAACCGCTCGACGATGCCAGCTTCAAGAGGGAATTGGCGGCCATGTTGCCGCATCTGCGTGCGTTCGGACGGAGCCTGACGGGCAACGCCGACCTGGCCGACGACCTGGTGCAGGAAACGATGCTGAAGGCGTGGAAGGCGCGTGCGCAATATGTGCCGGGACCCGCCAGCATGAAAAGCTGGGCCTTCGTCATCCTGCGCAACTGTTTCCTCTCGCAGATGCGGCGCAAGAAATTCACCGCCGAATATGACGAGCTTGCCGCCGAACGGCTGCTTGTCGCGCCCGACGACCAAGATGACAGCCTGCACCTCGCCGATGTGCAGCGCGCGTTGATGCTGCTGCCCGTCGACCAGCGCGAGGCGCTGGTGCTGATCGGTGCGGGGCAATTATCCTATGAGGAGGGCGCAGCGATCTGCGGCTGCGCCGTCGGCACGATGAAAAGCCGCGTATCGCGCGGCCGCACGGCGCTGCAGACGATATTGGAAAGCGGCGAAATGCCGCGGCGCAGCACCGATGTGATGCCGTCGAGCGAAGCATTCCGCACGATCATGGACAATGTCGACCAGTTGACCGGCGGGGTGCCATCGCTGGATTGAGTGGCGCGGTCGAGATCGCCCACGGCCTTCATCGGCCTTCTTCGCATAATGTTCCCGGGCGCCGCGTCGACGCCCGGATGATGCCCGCTATGCGGCGAGCTCCGGGGTGAAAAGCAGGCTCTGGCTGATCGCCGCGCGCACCGTGTTTTCGCGGAAGGGCTTGGAAATCAGGAAGGTCGGTTCGACTCGCCCGCCCGTCAGCAGCTTTTCGGGAAAGGCGGTGATGAAGATCGCCGGGACCGGCGCGATCGCCAATATCTCCTGCACCGCGTCGATCCCCGACGATCCGTCCGCAA
This sequence comes from Sphingopyxis sp. GW821-FHT10B01, assembly GCF_059415685.1. Taxonomy (NCBI): domain Bacteria; kingdom Pseudomonadati; phylum Pseudomonadota; class Alphaproteobacteria; order Sphingomonadales; family Sphingopyxidaceae; genus Sphingopyxis; species Sphingopyxis sp. GW821-FHT10B01. Next base: position 251,777 of record NZ_JBWKNS010000004.1, read on the forward strand.
GCTGGATATCGGCGAGGACCAGCCCGGCATCGGTCGCCTCGAAGGCGGCGACGGCATCTTCATGCGTCGTGGCAATTCCCGCGACGCGGTGGCCAAGGTCGCGAACAATCTGTTCGAGTTCCATTGCGATCAGCGGCTCGTCCTCGATGATCAGCACCGAGGTCCGCGATTCGCGGTCGAGTTCGCCGACCGCTTCGGCGAGCAGGGTTTCAACGGTCGAGCCATCGGTTCCCGTGATCAATCCGGCTTCCTCGACCGAAAAACCCTCGAGCGCGGTGAGCAGCAGGATTTGCCGGCCAAGCGGTGTGATCTGCGCGAGGCGCTGGTTGGCGGCGCGGACCAGCGGATGCTCGCTATCGTCGCTCCCCTCGCCATCGTCGATATAGGCGCTTTCCCAGATGCGATGAAAGTTGCGGTAGAGGTCGATCCGGGTGCCATAGCCATTGTGGAATTCGTCAGGCGCCGCGACGATCACTTCCAGTGTCGTATGAACGAAATTGTCGCCATGTTGCTGGCTGCCCGTCAATGCGCGCGCGTAGCGGCGCAGGAAAGGAAGATGTCCGCGGATTTCTTCACCCAATGCCATTCATATTCCTTCCGTTTTACACCCGTCATACGCAGCCCGGCGCGGGTCGGTTCCGCGGGTCGTAACCGAAAAGCGGCGCGCGCGGCTGCAACTTGTCGCGCCCTAATGCGTAGAGTCAGCCGGGACGCGATGAAAACGCTGCGTAAGTAAGTGGAATGAAACCATTTTCTTTATTGCGCGACGAGCATGCTTTTGTAGGGACCATATTCATGGCAGAGCGCCTCCCAGGGGACATAAGCGATGCAGTTCCAGCGGCATCGCCTGGTAGCGAGGGACGGGATTTGGCGGACGGGGGAGACGAAGGGGCGGCACGGGCCGAAAGGCTGCGTCTCGACACGCTTCGCGAATACCGGATCATGGACACCCCGCCGGAGCAGGCGTTCGACCGCGTGACAAAAATGGTCGCCGACCTTTACAGCGTGCCGATCGCGCTGGTGTCACTGGTCGACGATTGCCGCCAGTGGTTCAAATCGGCCTATGGCCTCGACACGACCGAAACCCCGCGCGAAATGAGCTTCTGCCAATATGTCATCGCCGAAGACCGGCCAGTTGTCGTCACCGACGTTCTCGGCGACCCGCGCTTTCACGATAACCCGCTGGTCACCGGCGATCCGCACATCCGTTTCTATGCCGGGGTGCCGCTTCGCGCCTATAACGGTGCCATCCTTGGCAGCCTTTGCGTGATCGACCGCGAAGAACGCGGCGGGCTGACCGAGGTCGAACTTGGCCGGCTCGAAGATTTCGCCGGGATCATCATGGCCGAAGCCGACCTTCGCCGGATCGGCGCCGAGCGCGACGAAGCGCGGCGAACGCTGGAGCGCGCGCTCGATTTTTCAGGGATAGCGTCGTGGCAATATGACCCGCGGACCGATCGGTTGCGCACGCAGGGCGCCGGTGCCGAATTGTGGGGCTCCGAATTCCAGGCGATGCTGGCGACCGGCAATGGCTTTTTCGATCTTGTCCATCCAGACGACCGTGCCGCCCTGCGCGAAATATTGAAGGAAGCGATCGCGAACGGCACGCCCTATGCCGCCGAATATCGCGTCCTCAATCCCGAGCGCGGCGTGCGCTGGAACGCGGTGCGCGGCGACTGGGATGTGCGATCGGACGACGCGATGCTCACCGGGGTCAGCATCGATATAACAGAGCAGAAAAGCCGGCAGGAAAATGCCAATCTGCTGATGCGCGAATTGCACCACCGGATGCGCAACCTGTTCGCGACGGTCAGCGCGATCATCTCGCTCACCCGCCACGCCGCGCGCGACGTCGAGGATTATGTCGAGCGGATCAGCAGCCGGCTCGACGCACTCAACCGCGCGCAGAACGTTCTGCTCGGCGCCAATTTCATGACCGGGTCGATGCACGCGCTGATGCGCGAGGTCGAGGCCGCCTTTCCCCGCATCCGCTGGTCGGGCCCCGATCTGCTGCTGCCCGAAAATGCGCTGGTCGCGATGGCGCTGACCTTCAACGAGTTGGCGACCAATGCGGTCAAACATGGCGCGCTGACCAATGAGGGTGGCAACGTCGATGTCGAATGGACGCAGGATCCCGAAGACAGCGAGTCGCGGATGTTTCGCCTGACCTGGACGGAAACGGGCGCGAGCGACATTACCGCGCCCGACCGGGCGAGTTTCGGCACGATGCTGATGGAGCGCAGCGTGAAGAACAACCTCGGCGGAACGATTGAACGGCGCTGGGAGCCGGGCGGGCTGGTTGCGGAAATCGCCATGCCGGCGCGGTGGCGTGACGCCTGAGCGCGTTCGTCGTATTTGTTCTTATTATGTTCCCGTGCTAGCCATGGGATATGTCTGCCAAATCGATTCTGGAAAAGCTCGCCGTGCTGGCCGACGCGGCCAAATATGACGCCTCCTGCGCCTCGTCGGGCACGGTGACGCGCGATTCGACCGAAACCAAGGGCATCGGGTCGACCGAAGGGATGGGCATCTGCCACAGCTATGCTCCCGACGGGCGGTGCATTTCGCTGCTCAAGATATTGCTCACGAACTTTTGCATCTACGACTGCCGCTTCTGCATCAACCGCGCGTCGAGCAATGTCGAGCGCGCCCGCTTCAGCCCGCAGGAGGTCGTCCGGCTGACGCTCGATTTCTACAAGCGCAATTATATCGAGGGTCTGTTCCTGTCGTCGGGGATCATCCGCTCCGAGGATTATACAATGGAGCAGCTCGTCGAGGTCGCACGCATCCTGCGCGAGGAGCATCGTTTTCAGGGCTATATCCATCTCAAGACGATCGCGGGCGCCGACCCCGCGCTGATCGCGCTCGCGGGTCTCTACGCCGACCGGCTGTCGACCAATGTCGAACTGCCGACCGAGGCAGGGCTCAGCAGTTTTGCCCCCGAAAAGAAGCCCGAAACGATCCGCAAGACGATGGCGTCGGTGCGCGTCGGCGCCGAGGATGCGATCGACGCCGCGAAAAGCCGGCTGATCGGCAAGGCGATGCCGCCGCGTTTCGCGCCCGCGGGGCAGTCGACGCAGATGATCGTCGGGGCGGACGCATCGCGCGACGACGATATATTGAAGACCGCGACCAACCTTTATTCGGGCTATCAGCTGCGCCGTGTCTATTATTCCGCCTACAGCCCGATCCCCGACGCGAGCAGCGACTTGCCGCCCGTCCGCCCGCCCTTGATGCGCGAACACCGGCTGTATCAGGCCGACTGGTTGCTGCGCTTCTACGGCTTCGAGCGCGCGGAGATTATGGAGGGCGCGAGCGGCGGGATGCTCGACCTGGCGATCGATCCGAAGCTCGCGTGGGCGCTGATGCGGCGCGAAGCCTTTCCGGTCGATATCAATCGTGCACCGCGCGAATTGCTGCTCCGCGTGCCAGGGCTCGGGACGCGCGCGGTCGACCGGATCGTCGCGGCGCGGCGGCTGGGCAGGTTGCGGCTCGGTGATCTGGCAAAGCTGACCGCATCGGTCAAAAAACTGCTACCCTTCGTCGTGCTGCCAGACTGGCGGCCGGGGACGCTGACCGACAGCGCCGACTTGCGCGCGCGCTTTGCGCCGCCGCCCGAGCAGTTGGTCCTGGCACTGTGAGGGAAGTTGTCCTCAAGGAACCGGGCGATTTTACGGAATGGCGCAGGGCCGCACGCGGGCTGCTCGCCGGGGGCGTAGCGCCCGAAGATGTGAGCTGGCGCGGCAATGCCGAAGGCGCGTCGTTGTTTGGTGACGAGGAGATTACGACGACCGGAGGCGCGGTCTCGTTACCGCGCGAATTGCTCGAAGTCGCCGAACGGGTGATTTGCCACCGCGATGCCGAAGTTCCGGCGCGGCTCTACCGGATCGTCTGGCGCGCGGCGAACGATCGGCAAATTCTGGCGCGGCGGACAGATGCCGATGTCGATTGGTTGATGAAGGCCGACAAGGCGATCCGCCGCGACGTGCACAAGATGCACGCTTTCGTGCGCTTCCGGCGGCTCGGCGAGGATGAGGCGGGGCGCGAGAGCTTCGCCGCGTGGTTCGAGCCGTCGCATCGCATCCTGCGGGTGACCGCGCCCTTCTTTCAGCGCCGCTTTTACGGTATGGACTGGGCGATTGTGACGCCCGACGCGCGCGCGATCTGGCAGGCCGAAACGCTGAGCTACGGCCCCGGTGGTACGAAAAACGACGTGCCCGACAGCGATATCGTCGAGGATCAGTGGCGCACTTATTATGGCGCGATCTTCAACCCGGCGCGGGTGAAGATCGATGCGATGCGCGCCGAGATGCCGAAGAAATACTGGAAGAACCTTCCCGAGGCGCAGGATATCGCGCCGTTGCTCGCGGGCGCCGAGGCGCGGGTGGAACGCATGCGCGAAACGGCCGTTTCCTTGGCGAACCCTTTGACCGACAAATGGCGGACGCGCGTGCCCGACGAACTGCTCCTCGATGACGATGTAAGGACGCTGGGCGACCTCGCACGCGCGGTTGATCGCTGCACGCGCTGCCCGCTCCATTGCAACGCGACGCAGGGTGTGGCGGGCGAGGGACCAAAGTCCGCCCGCATCATGCTCGTCGGCGAGCAGCCGGGCGATCAGGAGGATTTGCAGGGGCGGCCGTTCGTCGGGCCGGCGGGGCAGGTGCTCAACGAGGCGCTGGAAGAAGCGGGTGTCGATCGAGCACGCCTGTTCCTCACCAACGCGGTCAAGCATTTCAAGTTCGAGCCGCGCGGCAAACGCCGCCTTCACCAGAACCCGACGACCGGCGAGATCGACATGTGCCGCTGGTGGCTCGACAAGGAACGCGCGTTTGTTCAGCCCGACCTGATCGTGACATTGGGCGGAAGCGCTTTGCGCGGGGTCAGCGGCAAGAGTGCGAGCATCAAATCGATGCGCGGTGCGGTGCACAATCTGGAAGGGGGAAGCAAGCTGATCGCGACGATCCACCCGTCCTTCCTGCTGCGCCTGCCCGATCGCGAGCGCGCCGCCGAGGAGCGCGCGATGTTCGTCGCCGACCTGGTCCGCGCGCGGAAACTCGCCGCCTGATGGCGAAGGCGAAGACCTGGATCGAGCCGCATCCGAGTGGCATCTATGTGAAGCCCGCCGACCTGTGGATCGATCCCTCGCGCCCCGTCGAGCGCGCCGCAGTCACGCACGGTCACGCCGACCATGCGCGCAGCGGCCACGGCGCAGTGTTCGCGACTCCCGAGACGCTGGCGATCATGGCGCTGCGTTACGGTGTCGATGTCGAGGCGAGCCATAATCAGGCCTTTTCCTATGGCGACGGGTTCGAACGCGGCGGGGTACGCTTCAGTTTCCATCCCGCGGGGCATGTGCTCGGCAGCGCGCAGATATTGATGGAATATCAGGGCGAGCGGATCGTCGTCACCGGCGACTACAAGCGCCGGCCCGACCCGACCTGCGCGCCGTTCGAGGTCGTGCCGTGCGACATCTTCGTGACCGAGGCGACCTTTGGTCTGCCGGTGTTCCGCCACCCGCCGACCGCCGACGAGATCGCCAAGCTGATCGGCGCGGTGCGCGCCGAGCCCGATCGGTCAGTGCTCGTCGGCGCTTATGCGCTGGGGAAGGCGCAGCGGGTGATCGCCGAATTGCGCGGGGCGGGATGGGATGCGCCCATCTATATTCACGGCGCGCTCGAGAAGATGTGTCAGCTTTATGCGGTGCACGGTGTCGGCCTTGGCGAACTGCGGCTCGTCAGCGAAACCGGCAAGGCCGAAATGGCGGGGCAGATCGTCCTCGCGCCGCCGTCGGCGCTCAATGACCGCTGGTCGCGGCGGCTGCCCGATCCGGTGACCGCGATGGCGTCGGGCTGGATGCGCGTGCGGCAGCGCGCGCGCCAGCGGATGGTCGAGCTGCCGCTCGTCATTTCGGACCATGCCGACTGGGACGAGCTGACGACGACGATTTCGGAGGTGAACCCGAAGGAAAGCTGGATCACCCACGGCAGCGAGGACGGCCTGCTCCGCTGGTGCGAACTGCATCAGCGCAAGGCGCGCGCGCTGCATCTGGTGGGTCGCGATCTGGAGGAAGAGGGGTGAAGCGCTTCGCGGCCCTGATCGACCGGCTGATCTACACGCGCTCGCGAAACAGCAAGCTCGCGCTGATCGTCGACTATCTACGGCACACGCCCGACCCCGATCGCGGCTGGGCGATCGCGGCACTGACCGAGAGCCTCGATTTCCCGGCGGTGAAGGCGGGAACGGTGCGGACCCTGCTCGCAACGCGCGTCGACGAAGAGCTGTTCCGCCTGTCGCGACATTTTGTCGGCGATACGGCCGAGACGGCGGCCTTGCTCTGGCCCGATGCGCCGGGGAAGAAGGAAGATCTCAGTGTGTCGGCCGCCGTCGATGCGCTGTCGGGGGCGTCCCGCAGCGACGCCCCCGCCGTCGTCGCGTCGCTGCTCGACCGGCTCGACGCTGACGGGCGCTATGCGCTGCTCAAGCTGGCCTTGGGTGGGATGCGCGTCGGCGTGTCGGCGCGGCTCGCGAAACAGGCCTTCGCACAGGCGTTCGACGTGCCCGTCGACGATGTCGAGGAGCTGTGGCACGCGATCGCGCCGCCCTATGCGCCGCTCTTCGCGTGGGGCGAGGGCAGGGCCGAGCGCCCCGACCTCAAAGATGTTGCCTTCTTCCGCCCCTTCATGCTCGCGCATCCGCTCGAGGAAGAGAGCGTCGACCTTGCCGACTATGCCGCCGAATGGAAATGGGACGGCATCCGCGTCCAGATCGTGCGCGGTGGCCGTGGGGGCGGCGGCGAGACGCGCATCTACAGCCGCGGCGGCGAGGAGATCAGCGGCGCCTTCCCCGAACTGGTCGCGGCGTTCGATCAGGATGCGGTGATCGATGGCGAACTGCTCGTGCGCGGTGAGGTGCAGGGCGGCCCGGAAACACAGGGAGGGGCGGCGAGCTTCAATGCGCTCCAGCAAAGGCTCGGGCGCAAGGTCGTGTCAAAGAAGATGCTCGCCGACTATCCCGCATTCGTGCGGGTGTACGACCTGCTTGCGGTCGACGGCAACGACCTGCGCGGGCTGCCGTGGACCGAGCGGCGGCGGCAATTGGAGGACTTCGTGCCGCGCCTCGCCGACAGCCATTTCGACCTGTCGCAGGTGATCGACGTAAGCGACTTTGACGATCTTGCCGAGCGTCGCGCCAGCGCGCGCGATGCGGCGATCGAGGGGGTGATGCTCAAGCGCCGCGACGCGCCTTATGTCGCGGGGCGCCGCGCGGGGCTGTGGTATAAATGGAAGCGCGACCCGCTCACCGCCGATTGCGTGATGATGTATGCGCAGCGCGGCAACGGACGCCGCGCGAGCTTCTATTCGGATTACACCTTCGGCTGCTGGAGCGAGGCGGGCGAGTTGCTGCCCGTCGGAAAGGCCTATTCGGGCTTTACCGACGAGGAATTGAAGTGGCTCGACAAATTTGTCCGCGACAATACGCTCAACCGCTTTGGCCCTGTGCGCGAAGTCGAAAAATCGCTCGTGCTCGAAGTCGCCTTCGATTCGATCCATATGTCGAAGCGCCACAAGTCGGGGCTGGCGATGCGCTTCCCGCGCATTTCGCGCATCCGCCGCGACAAGCCCGCCGAAGAGGCCGACCGGATCGCAACGCTTCAGGCGATGGTGACCTGAGCGTTCACCGGAAAAATTCCCGCCACGGGGTTGCAACCGGTGGGGTCGATACCGAGTTAAAGGCCCCAAACCCCTATAAAAAGGATGGACTGCCATGACGATCGCTCTTCCCCCGCTGCCCTACAAGCAGGACGCGCTCGAGCCGCATATTTCGGCCGACACGCTCGCGACGCATCATGGCAAGCATCACAAGGCCTATGTCGACAAGGTCAATGCCGCGATCGAGGGGACCGAGCTGGCCGACAAGCCGCTGGAGGAAATCGTCCACCATGCCGAAGGCGCGGGGAACAAGGGATTGTTCAACAACTCGGCGCAGTCGTGGAACCATGCCTTCTATTGGGAAAGCCTGTCGCCGACGAAGACCGCGCCCGCAGGCGATCTGCTCGCCGCGATCGAGCGCGATTTCGGTTCGCTCGACGATCTGAAGAAGAAGCTCAAGGAAACCGCGGTCAATCATTTCGCGTCGGGCTGGGCGTGGCTCGTCTCGCGCGACGGCACGCTGTCGGTCACCGACACGCATGATGCCGGCACTGAACTCACTGCAGGCATCAAGCCGCTGGTCGTCATCGATGTGTGGGAACATGCCTATTATATCGACCGCAAGAATCTGCGCCCGGCCTATGTCGACGCGGTGGTCGACGAACTGCTGAACTGGGACTTCGCCGCTGAGAATTTCGCGCGCGACACGACCTGGACCTATCCGGCCTGATCGATAAACCCTCCCTGCCGCGAAGCGGTGGGGAGGATCGTCGTCGTCGGTGCATGCCGTAACGAAAATCGGCCCGCGCGGGCCTATCCTCATGCCGGCGCTTCTCCTATAGGGCCGCCATGACGATCAGCCTTTTCGAACTTTTCAAAATCGGCGTCGGACCTTCGAGCTCGCACACCGTGGGCCCTATGGTTGCGGCGCGGCGCTTCACGGTCTGGCTCGACGAGCAGGCGTTGCTCGTGAAGACCGTGCATGTCGAAGCCGACCTGTATGGTTCGCTTGCGCTGACTGGCAAGGGCCACGCCGCCGACACCGCGATCGTCGCGGGACTTGCCGGCGAAATCCCGGCCTCGACCAGCCTCGCCGCGATCAAGGCGCATTGGGACCGGGCGGAGAGCGAAGGCTTCCTCTATCTGCTCGGGCGCCAGCGGGCGCGTTTCCAGCCCGCGCGCGACCTGCATTTCCAGATGCGCCAGCGTCAGCCTTTTCACAGCAATGCGGTGAGTTTTACCGCGCGCGATGGCGAGGGCGAAATCCTTGCCAAGCGCATGTATTTCTCGATCGGCGGCGGCTTCGTCGTCGACGAGGAGGAGGCGGGGCGCAACAGCCGCGGCGCCGAGGATGAGGTCGAACTGCCCTTCGCCTTCACGTCGGGCGCCGACCTGCTCGAAATGGGCGCGGCATCGGGCAAAAGCTTTGCCGAGATGATGCTCGAGAATGAGCTGGCGCACCGCAGCCTCGAAGAGGTGAACGCCGGCCTCGACGCGATCGCGGGGGCGATGGACGCGTCGATCGATGCGGGTTGTTCGAGCACCGGAATTCTGCCGGGAGGCCTGAAGGTCAAGCGCCGCGCGCCGCAGATTGCCGCCGACATTCGCAACCGCCACGAGGCGAATCTGACCGACCCGCTGGCGATGATGGACTGGATCAACCTGTGGGCGATGGCGGTGAATGAGGAAAATGCCGCCGGCGGCAAGGTCGTCACGGCGCCGACCAATGGCGCGGCGGGGATCATTCCGGCGGTGATCCGCTTTTACCGGCGCGGCTATCGCGGCGACGACGCGGGCGTGCGCACCTTCCTGCTTGCCGCGGGCGCGGTCGGCGCGCTCTATAAGCGCAACGCGAGCATCTCGGGCGCCGAGGTTGGCTGTCAGGGCGAAGTCGGCGTCGCCTGTTCGATGGCGGCGGCGGGGCTGACTGCGGCCTTGGGCGGCACGAACGCGCAGGTCGAAAATGCCGCCGAGATCGGCATGGAGCATAATCTCGGGCTCACCTGCGATCCGATTGGCGGCTTGGTGCAGATCCCGTGCATCGAGCGCAATGCCATGGGCTCGATCAAGGCGATCGACGCGAGCCGCATTGCGATGATCGGCGACGGTACGCATGTGGTGAGCCTCGACACGGTGATCGTGACGATGCTGCAGACCGGCCGCGACATGCGCGACAAATATAAGGAAACCTCGAAAGGCGGGCTAGCGGTTAGCGTCGTTGAGTGTTGATGTTACGAGCGGGAGCGATCGGATGATGAACGAGCAACTCTTTTCTGGAAAATATCGCGGTCAGGTTGTCAACAATATCGACCCTCTGCTGTCCGGGCGATTGCAGGTCGCTGTTCCGGACGTGACCGGATCCGAGCTCAATTGGGCGATGCCCTGCATGCCCTATAGCGTGGAGAAAGAACGTTCGCGCGCGATCCCACCCCTTGGTACCGGTGTCTGGGTCGAATTCGAGGGTGGCGATCCCAACCGTCCCATCTGGGTCGGTTGTTACTGGAGGGCTGGTGAAGGGGGTTTTGCCGGTCCCGCCCCCGACGTTGGCTAGGTCCCGACCATGGGGAGATAAAGCGCGGCCGATCGGGCCAGATTGAAGCTTGCGCGGCCGCGCCGGAGATGGAAAAGGCGACGCATCGACGATCCTTGGAGTTTTTACCATGAAGACCCGCGCCGCTGTAGCATTCGAAGCGAAGAAGCCGCTGGAGATCGTCGAACTCGACCTCGAAGGCCCGAAGGCGGGCGAGGTCTTGGTGGAGATCATGGCGACGGGCATCTGCCATACGGACGCGTATACGCTCGACGGCTTCGACAGCGAGGGCATCTTCCCCAGCGTGCTCGGCCATGAGGGCGCAGGTATCGTGCGCGAGGTTGGCGCGGGCGTCACGAGCGTCGCCCCCGGCGACCATGTGATCCCGCTTTACACCCCCGAATGCCGCCAGTGCAAAAGCTGCCTTTCGGGCAAGACCAACCTCTGCACCGCGATCCGCGCGACGCAGGGCAAGGGGCTGATGCCCGACGGCACGACGCGCTTCAGCTACAAGGGCCAGCCGATCTTCCATTATATGGGCTGTTCGACTTTCTCGAACTTCACCGTGTTGCCCGAGATTGCGGTCGCGAAGATCCGCGAAGACGCGCCGTTCCAGTCGAGCTGCTATATCGGTTGTGGCGTGACCACCGGCGTCGGCGCGGTCATCAACACCGCAAAGGTCCAGGTCGGCGACAATGTCGTCATCTTCGGGCTCGGCGGCATCGGGCTGAACGTGATCCAGGGTGCGCGCCTCGCGGGCGCGAACAAGATCATCGGCGTCGACATCAATCCCGCGCGTGAGGAATGGGGCCGCAAGTTCGGCATGACCGACTTCCTCAACACCAAGGGTATGAGCCGCGAAGACACGGTCGCCGCGATCGTCCAGCTGACCGACGGCGGCGCCGACTATACGTTCGACGCCACGGGCAACACCGAAGTGATGCGCACCGCGCTCGAAGCCTGCCACCGCGGCTGGGGCACGTCGATCATCATCGGTGTCGCCGAGGCGGGCAAGGAAATCGCGACGCGCCCGTTCCAGCTCGTCACCGGGCGCAACTGGCGCGGCACCGCGTTCGGCGGCGCCAAGGGGCGCACCGACGTGCCCAAGATCGTCGACATGTACATGACCGGCAAGATCGAGATCGACCCGATGATCACCCACGTCATGGGCCTTGAAGACATCAACAAGGGGTTCGATCTGATGCATGCGGGCGAGAGCATCCGTTCCGTCGTCGTGTTCTGAGGGCACGATGTTCAGCCATGTCGCGCTGGGCGCGAACGATATCGAAGCCGCGCGCCGTTTCTACGATGCCGCTCTCGGCGCGCTAGGCGTGCCGCCGGGCGTCGTCGATGCGTGGGGCCGCCTGATCTATTCGCACGCGGGCGGGCGCTTCCTGATCACGAAGCCGCTCGACGGCGACGCCGCAACCGGCGCCAATGGCGGCACGCTGGGGTTCGTCGCGGCGTCGACCGATGCGGTGGATGCCTGGCACAGCGCGGGCGCGGCCAATGGCGGTACGATGATCGAAGACCCGCCGGGTATCCGGCACGGAACCGAAGGGCGGACGCTTTATCTTGCCTATCTGCGCGATCCCGCCGGCAACAAGCTGTGCGCGACGCACCGGCTGGCGTGATGGAAACGGACCAGCCTGTCTTTGTCCTGACCTTCAGCTGTGTCGACGCCGTCGGCATTGTTGCGGCGGTGACCGGGCTTCTGGCGGAGCGCGACGGCTTCATTCTCGACAGCCAGCAATATGCCGACCTCGATTCGGGGCGTTTTTTCATGCGTGTCGAATTTAGCGGGGCAGGGCCGCGTTTTCCGGGCGACCTCGCGGCGGTGCAGGCGGCGTTCGCGCCGATCGCCGATCGCTTTGTGATGGACGCGCGGATCAGCGACCGCCGGGTCAAGCCGCGCTTCGTCATCGCGGTGTCGCAGGGCAGCCATTGCCTCAACGATTTGCTCCACCGCTGGTCGACGGGCAATCTGGCGATCGACATCGCCGCCGTGGTGTCGAACCATGAGCATCAGCGGCGGCTGACCGAATGGCACGCGGTGCCGTTCCATCATCTGCCGGTCAGCGATGCCAATCGCGCCGAGCAGGAGAGTGCGATCCTGCAGATCATGGACGATGCGGGGGCCGAACATCTGGTGCTTGCGCGTTATATGCAGGTGTTGTCGCAGGATCTGTCGGCGAAGCTGTCGGGGCGCTGCATCAATATCCACCACAGTTTCCTGCCGGGCTTCAAGGGCGCGAAACCCTATCACCGCGCGCATGAGCGCGGGGTCAAACTGATCGGCGCGACCGCGCATTTTGTGACGAGCGACCTCGACGAGGGACCGATCATCGAACAGGCGGTCGAGCGCGTCGATCACCGCGACAGCGTCGAGGACCTGATCCGCATCGGCCGCGATGTCGAGGCGCAGGTGCTGGCGAAAGCAGTGCGCTGGGTCGCCGAGCAGCGCGTTTTGATCGACGGACGCAAGACGGTGGTCTTCCGCTAGGCTTGCGAACAAGATACGTATCGATTCGCAACCAAAACCAGAGGAGCAAAGGCGATGTACAGTCACAATATGGTCGGGGCGAACGACCTCGATGCCGCCAAGAAATTCTATGATGCGACCTTCCAGGCGCTCGGCGGCAAGCCCGCGATCGTCGATGACAAGGGGCGCCTGATGTATATTCACAATGGCGGCATCTTCATGGTCGGCGCGCCGATCGACGGCGAGCCGGCGACTGTTGGCAACGGCTGCACGATCGGATTTGCGATGGAAGGCCCCGAACAGGCGAAGGCCTGGCACGACGCCGGCGTCGCCAATGGCGGGACCTCGATCGAAGATCCGCCGGGTGTGCGCGAGGGCGGCTTTGGCCAGCTCTATCTTGCCTATCTGCGCGATCCGTCGGGCAACAAGCTCTGCGCGCTTCATCGCGTCGTCTGAGCCGATACTATGATGCGAGGCGAAGCGGGATTGCTGGCCGATTTGGGCGTGCTGGCGATCCCCTTTGCCGCGCACGAGCATGAAGCGGTGTTCACCGTTGCGGAGAGCGATGCGGTGCACGCCGCGATGCCGGGCGCGCATACCAAGAATCTGTTCCTGAAGGACAAGGGCGGCGCCTTCTGGCTTGTCACCGTGCCGTCCGACGCGCGGGTCAATCTGAAGGCGCTGCCCGCCGCGATCGGGTGCAAGCATGTGAGTTTCGGCAAGGCCGAAGACATGGAACGCCTGCTCGGGATCACGCCGGGGTCGGTGACCCCGCTTGCGGCGATCAATGCCGTACCGGGAAGCCTCACCGTGGTGCTCGACGAAGTGCTGGCCATCGCCAATCCGGTCAACGTCCACCCGCTACGCAACACGGCGACAATCGGTCTGTCGGGCGCGGCGGTCCTCGATCTGCTCCGCCATTGGGGCCATGCGCCGCTGGTGGCGCAGATACCGGTCGCCGCCGCCTAAGCGGGCACCGGGCCGATTTCGGTCCCGGGTGCGACGAGTGCGGCGACCAGATCTGCGAGTTCGTTCGTCACATGCATCAATCCCCTGTCGCCGCGCGCCCGTCTTGCCCAGGCAAGATGAAGCGGAAAGCCGTCGACGGGCAGCGGTGGTGCATGGACGGCGATCCCGTCGCGCAATCCGTCGCGGATCGCGTGCGCGGGCATCATCGCGATGAAATCGGTGGCGAGCAGGATGTCCGGAACCATCATGAAGCTAGGCACGACGATCCCTACCCGCCGCCGCTGGCCCGACTCCGCGAGCCGGGCGTCTAGCGGGGTGCGTGCCTCGCCTGACCCCGACACCACGACATGCGGAAAGGCAAGCCAAGCGTCGAGGTCGAAGGCGGCCGTCGCCGGATGGCCGCGTCGCATCACGACAACATAATGTTCGTCGAGGATATGGCGGCGGTCGATCCCCTCGGCTTCGCGGTCGAACATGGACATTGCGAGATGGACGTCGCCACTGAGCAGGTCGGTATAGGCCTGTTCGGCACCGCGCCACGAGCGCACGACGAGGTCGATTCCGGGCGCGGTCGCGCGAAGACGGTCGAGCAGTCGGGGGATGAGAAGTGCCGCGATCTGGTCGGCAAGCATCAGGCGGACCGATTGCCGAATCGCACCCAGCGGAATTTCGGGTGGATCGACCAGTGCCTCGACCTCACTCAGCAATGCCTTCAACGGGGCGCGGAGCGCGTCGCCTCTCGGCGTGCGTCGCATCACCCCGCGACCGCGCTCGAGCAGCGGATCGCCGAACAAGGTACGACACCGTTGCAAGGCGGCCGAGACGGCCGGCTGGGTTAGCCCGAGCCGTTGTGCCGCGCGGCTGACATGCGCTTCGTCGAGCAGCGCGTCGAGGATCACCAGCAGGTTGAGGTCGATCGTCCGTAAATTCATAAAATCAATAATAGAGCATATATAATATAAATTGGAATGCTTTTGGGGCGAGGGCCATATCGGGGTCATCGAAAGCCAAGGAGGCAATCATGAGCAAGACGCTGATATTGATGTTCCACCCCGATCCCGAAAAATCTGTCGCCAATGCTGCGCTGGCACGTGCTGCCGCGGAGGTAGAGAGCGTCGAAGTCGTCGACATCGCAGCGGTCTTTCCCGACCGCCGGATCGATCTGATGACCGACGGTGCGATCGAGGCGCAGCGGCTGCTGGGCGCCGACCGCATCGTCCTTCAGTTTCCCGTTCAGTGGTATTCGGTGCCATCGCTGATGAAGGACTGGATCGATGCGGTGTTCACGCGGATGTATTATGTCTTTGCCGAGACCGAGGGCGATCATCTGGCCGGCACGCCGTTGATGATCGCCGCGACAGCGGGGAACACGCCCGACAATTATCGGTCCGGCGGCCAGATCGCGATCTCGCTCGAAGAGATTTTCACGCCATTGCGTGCGACCGCGATACGCGCGGGCCTGCCTTGGCACACCCCGTACATCCTCTACCATGCCAATGCGCTGAGTGAAGCGCAGGCCGCGGCAGCCGGACCCGGCTATCAGATGGCACTGCGCGGGTTCATTGCCGCAACACCGGTAGCGGATGTGGCCGTGGCAGCCTGACGGCCGGCCAGAACGCGCACGCGGACGGCGGGGTTGCGCCGCCCCGGCGCGCACGGCAGAAGGCGCGCATGTCCATTGAAACCCTCTCCACCGTTCGCAGTCACAGCGGCACGCAAGGCGTTTACAAGCATGCGAGCACGACCACCGGCACCGACATGACGTTTGCGGTCTTTGTCCCTGACCATGAACCGGGCGCCAGGTTGCCGGTGCTCTGGTATCTGTCGGGACTGACCTGCACCCATGCCAATGTCATGGAGAAGGGCGAGTATCGTGCCGCTTGCGCCGAACATGGCGTGATCTTCATCGCGCCCGACACCAGCCCGCGCGGCGAAGGCGTGCCCGACGATCCCGAGAGCGCGTGGGATTTCGGGCTCGGCGCTGGCTTTTATGTCGATGCGACCGAGGAGCCATGGGCGAAAAATTACCGGATGCGGTCGTATATCGAGGACGAGTTGCCTTCGCTGGTGCTGCGCAATTTCGCGATGGCCGATCTGACGCGGCAGGCGATCACCGGGCATTCGATGGGCGGGCATGGTGCGCTCACCATTGGCCTCCGTAATCAGGATCGCTTTCGCTCGGTGTCTGCCTTTTCGCCAATCGTCGCGCCGCTGCAGTGCCCGTGGGGGGAGAAGGCGCTCGGCAATTATCTCGGCGACAATCGCGAGGACTGGTACGCCTATGACGCCTGCGCGCTGCTCGACCAGGGGCTGCGCGTGCCCGATCTGCTTGTCGATCAGGGCGAGGCCGATAATTTCCTGACCGAGCAGCTCAAGACGCATCTGCTGGTCGAGGCGTGCGAGCGGGCGGGGCAGAAGGCCGAGATCCGCATGCAGCCGGGCTATGACCACAGCTATTATTTCATCTCGACCTTTTTGGCCGAGCACGTCGCGTGGCATGCGGAGCGGTTGAAGGCATAGCTTCCCCCTCCCGCATGTGGGAGGGAGTTAACCGTGCTCTGGAATCAGCAGCGTCGACCCCGTCGTTCGCCCGGCCTGCAAATCGGCATGCGCTCTTGCCGCATCCTGCAACCCATAGCGCTGGCCGACGGTGATTTTCACCGCGCCCGATGCGATCATCTCGAACACGCGCGCGGCGCCCGCGGCGCGTTCGCCGGGGTGGAGATAATAGTCGAACAGCGTCGGGCGGGTCACAAACTGCGACCCGTGCTGCGCGAGCACGCCCAGATTGACCCCGGTCACCGGCCCGCCCGCATTGCCATAGCTGACGATCAGGCCGCGCCGCGCGGTGGCTTTCAGCGAAGCCTCCCATGTCGCCATGCCGATGCCGTCAAAGGTGACGGGCACGCCCTGGCCGTCGGTGATCTCGCGGACATGCGCTGCGACGTCGTCGTCCTTGTAGCGGATGACATGGTCGGCGCCGGCCTCGCGTGCGGCATGTTCCTTAGCCTCGGTGCTGACGGTGCCGATCACCGTGGCGCCGATCGCCTTCAGCCACTGGACGAGGATCAGCCCGACTCCGCCCGCGGCGGCGTGGACGAGCACCGGCCAGCCGGCCTGAACCTTGGCGCAGCGCTCGACGAGCATCTCGACCGTGCACGCTTTCAGCAGCGCGGCGGCGGCGGTTTCGTCGTCGATGTCGGGAGGGAGCTTGAACAGTGACGCGGCGCCGACCAGCCGCGCGCTGGCATAGGCGGTGCGTTCGGGGCCAAAGGTTGCCGCGCGGTCGCCGGGCTGGAAGCCGGTGACGCCTTCACCGACTGCAATCACCTCACCCGCAGATTCGACGCCGAGCCCGCTCGGCAGCGGAACGGGATACGTGCCGTCGCGGTGATAGGTGTCGAGATAGTTGAGCCCGACCGCGGTCTGTCGCAGCAGGACCTGGCCGGGGCCGGGGTCGCCGAGCGTCACCTCGCGCCAGTCGATGACCTCGGGTCCACCCTGGCTTTCGATAAAGGCTTCGATCGCTTGCATGCGCCGCTCTCCTGCTGTCCGGTCCATTTGGTGGGCCGGAGAGGGCGGTGCAAGGGCTAGGCGATGAAAGCCCTTCGTCCGGGGACGATCAGCTACTTTGCAAATCCGGGAATGCTCCGGGAGGGATCGCTGCCTCGCCCTTCTTGGTGATCGATAGGACATAGAACATGGCGTCCGCATCGTCCGGCGGCGCATAATTTATCGGATCGGATATAATCGCGAGAGCTTCGGTGGTGGACATCGGTTCGGTGGTGGAGGCCGCATCCCAGTCAGCAAGATGCAGAGTCGTCAAATACCCCGCGGCAACAAGCGGCTTGAGAAATGCGATGCATTGCTCAACCGGCTTCTTTGGGTCGCCCCAAGTCAGCTCCCAAAGCCCGCGCCAATCTTCGTAGCAATCTTCGAGAAGCCCCGTCTCATCGTCACTGAGAGGCGGCTGTGCCCTAACGGGAGGGGGCGACTTCATTTGCTCGGACGGCGCGGGCTGCGCTGACCGAACGGCTTGGGCTTGTAGCGTTCGTTGTTGCCTCCCGGGCCACGCGGGCCGCGCGGACCCGAACGATCGCCGAAACCGCGATCGCCGCCGGGCGCACGGCCGAGCGTGCTGCGCGGGGCGCCATCGCGCGGGCCGCTATGGCCGCCCCCATGCCCGCCCTTGTCGCGGCGCGGCGGATAGGTCGGGCCGTCGGGTGCCGGGGTGATCGACACGCCGCTATCATCCTCGCCGTCCTCGTTGGCACTGCGCACCACCGCTTCGGCAAAGCGATCGGCGATCGCGCGCGGGATGTTGAACATCGTTTCCTTGGGACCGATGCGGATCGCGCCGATCTCGTTCTTGCTGACATGGCCGCGGCGGCAGAGCAGAGGCAGGATCCAGCGCGGGTCGGCATTCTGGTGGCGGCCGATATTGAGGCGGAACCAGACGCTGTCCTCGAAGCCTTCGCGCTGATCGCCGCCGGGGCCGCGTTCGGGGCGCTCGAAACGTTCGCCGCGTTCGGGGCGGCCGGCGCTGTCGCGGCCGCGTGCGCTGTTGTCGATCAGATCTTCGGGCGGCGGCATCAGCGCACGGTGCGCCTGGACAAGCGACGCCGCGATGTCTTCGGGGGTGCGCTCGGCCATCAGGCGCTGCGCGAGTTCCAGATCTTCGGCCTCATGCTCGACGGGGGTGAGCAACTTCTCCATCAGCCTTTCCTGATCGCGCTTGCGCACGTCGGCGGCGGTGGGGGCGTCCATCCATTCGGCGTTGATCCGGGCACCGCGCAGCATGCCGTCGACGCGGCGGCGGCGCGGATAGGGGACGATGATGACCGCAGTGCCCTTTTTACCCGCGCGGCCGGTGCGGCCCGAACGGTGCTGGAGCGCCTCTGCATCGCGGGGGATTTCGACGTGGATGACAAGGCTGAGCGTCGGCAGATCGATACCGCGCGCGGCGACGTCGGTTGCGACGCAGACCTTGGCGCGGCGGTCGCGGAGCGCTTGCAGCGCGGCGTTACGCTCGTTCTGGCTATGCTCGCCCGACAAAGCGACCGCGGCGAAACCGCGTTCTACGAGGCTGGCGTGGAGGCGGCGGACATTGTCGCGGGTAGCGCAGAACAGCATCGCGGTTTCGGCGTCATGCAGGCGGAGAAGGTTGACGACCGCGCCTTCGATGTCGGCGGGGGCGACGGTCACGGCCTGATAGGCGATGTCGCCATGGCCGCGATCCTGGCCAACGGTCGAGACGCGCAGCGCGTCCTTCTGGTACCGCTTGGCAAGCTGAACGATCGGGTTGGGGATCGTAGCGGAGAAGAGCAAGGTGCGGCGCGTCGCGGGGGTGCCGTCGAGGATTTCCTCAAGGTCGTCGCGAAAACCCATGTCGAGCATTTCGTCGGCTTCGTCGAGAACCGCGACACGAAGCGCGGTGAGGTCGAGCGCGCCGCGTTCGAGGTGATCGCGCAGGCGCCCGGGGGTGCCGACGACGATCTGGACGCCCTGGCCCAATGCACGGCGTTCCTTGCTGGCGTCCATGCCGCCGACGCAGGTTGCGATGCGTGCACCGGCTTTGGCGTAAAGCCAGCTCAGTTCGCGGCTGACCTGCAACGCGAGTTCGCGCGTCGGGGCGATGATCAGCGCGAGCGGCGAGGTCGCGAAGGGCATACGGCCGTCTTCGAGCAGTTCGTCGGCCATCGCGAGGCCGAAGGCGACGGTCTTGCCCGACCCGGTCTGGGCGGAGACGAGCAGGTCGCGGCCTTTGGCCTGGTCCTCGCTGACCTGCGTCTGGACGGGGGTGAGCGCTTCATAGCCGCGCGCGGTAAGGGCGTCCGAAAGGACGGGGGAAAGATTCTCGAAAGGCATTTTTATCTCAACAGGTTTGGCGGTCACCGGTGCGGTGACGGGCCGACAGAAAAGGGGCTCAATGGGCCTAAATCACCTGGCCCGCGGCGTTGCCGCTGGCCCATGCCCATTGAAAATTATAGCCGCCTAACCACCCTGTGACATCTACGGCCTCGCCGACCGCATAGAGGTTCGGGACGGTTTTGGCCATCATTGTTTGCGATGACAGCCCGGCTGTGGCGATTCCGCCGATTGTGACCTCGGCTTTGGCGAAGCCTTCGGTGCCGTTGGGGTGGAAAATCCAGCGTGCAAGCCGCGACTCGGCATCGGCGAGTTTGCGGTCGGTCTGGGCGGCGAGTTCGCCGGGAAGCGCGAGGCGTTCGGCGAGCGTTTCGGCGAGGCGGTCGGGAAGCAAGGCACCCAGCGCAGCGCGCACGGTGGCCCGCGGCCGGGTGCGTTTCGCGTCGAGCAGCCAGCCTTGTGGGGCATCGGGCAGCAGGTCGATCGTCACGGGTTCGCCGTGGCGCCAATAGCTGCTGATCTGAAGGATCGCGGGACCCGAAAGGCCGCGATGGGTGAAGAGTGCAGCTTCGCGGAAGGCGGCTTTGCCCGCGCGCGCTTCGACGGGCGCGGCGATTCCAGATAGCTCGCGGAACAGCACATCGTCGCCGCCGAGCGTCAGCGGGACGAGCGCGGGGCGCGGCTCGACGACTTTGAGGCCGAACTGGCGCGCGAGATCATAGGCGAATCCGGTTGCGCCCATCTGCGGGATCGACGGGCCGCCGGTCGCGATGACGAGCGCGGGAGCGGCGAAGTGGAAGTTGCCGAAAGTGCCGCGGAACGTACCGTCGGCATGGTCGATTTGTCCTACAACTTGACCGCAGCGGATGTCGACGCCACCCTTTGCGCACTCGTCGAGCAGCATCGCGACGATCTGTTTTGCCGAGCCGTCGCAGAAGAGCTGGCCCAATGTTTTCTCGTGATACGCGATGCCATAGCGCTCGACGAGCGCGATGAAATCGGCGGGCGTGTAGCGCGCGAGCGCCGACTTGGCGAAATGCGGGTTCGCGGAGAGGAAGCGGTCGGGCGCGGTATTCACATTGGTGAAGTTGCAGCGCCCGCCGCCCGAGATCAGGATTTTCTTGCCCACCTGGTCGGCATGGTCGAGCAGCAGCACCCGGCGGCCGCGCTGTCCTGCGACCGCGGCGCACATCAGCCCGGCCGCGCCGGCACCCAGCACGATGGCATCAAATTCATTGATCGGCATGATGGCTCAGTGCAGCTTTGCGATCGGCAGGCTGTCGGCCTTGGCGCGGATCTTCACCGATTCCTCGCTGCGCGTCAGCGCCTTGGCGATCGACTTCAGCGGCATGCCCTTCTTGGCAAGGGTATGGAGCTTGTCGATTTCGGCCGGGGTCCATGGCTGTTTGTGGCGCTCGAACTTGTCTTTCATGCCTGCATCTCCGGATCGGCTTCGACCGCAAGAATGGTGATCGCGTCCTCGCGGTCCTGATATTCGACGCTTTCGCCAGCCTCGGCACCCATCAGCGCGCGCGCAAGCGGGGCAGAAAAGGCAATATGACCGCGCGCCGGATCGGCCTCGTCGCCGCCGACAATGGTGATCGCCTTTTCGGCCTTGTTCAGCCGATAGGTCACGCGGCTGCCGATCCCGACGCTGCCGCCCTCGGGTGGCGTTTGTACGTCGGCGGTTGATTGGCGGGTATGGAAATAGCGCAGGCGGCGCTGCAATTTCTTGCGGGCGTCCTCGTCGGTGGTGTCCTCGATTTCTGCCTCGAGCCGCGCGACCTCTTCGCCGAGCAGGCGCAGCCCGCGCGGAGTCACCAGGTTCGGGCCGACCGCGATGGGCAGCTCGAATTCGGGTTCCTTATGCTCGTCGTCGCTCTCGCGGCGAAAGGCTACGCTCATGGTCTGGCTTTCGGATCGGGGGGAGGAACGGCGCTTTGCACGCCGAAGGTGGCGACAAGATGGCAGGACCGCTGGACAGCGCCAGCGATCGTGTGTTATACAAGCAATACACAAAGGAGATTGCGATGCGTAACTGGACGATGGCGATTTTGCCGCTGGCGTTGGGGCTGACGGTAACGGCGTGCAACGGCGCCGATCACGGGGACGGTGACCGGCAGGCCAAGCGCGAAACGGGTGCGCCGGCCAGCGTTGGCCCGATTACGACGCAGAGCTTTGCTCTGACCGGCTTCACGGGCGTCGAGGTCGCGGGTCCCGACGATGTCACCATCCGTCAGGGCAACAACTTCTCGATCACCGCACGGGGCCGCAAGGAAACGCTCGACCAGCTCGAGATCAAGCTCGACGGCACAAAGCTCGTGATCGGGCGCAAGCGCGGGAGCTTCAGTTTTTCAAGCCGCGATGACGATGATCTCGACATCGCGATCACCCTGCCGAAACTGGATGCGGTCCGCTTGACCGGGTCGGGAACGATCGATGCCGACATCGTCGATGGCGATGCGGTCGAGGCCGTCGTGACCGGATCGGGCGATCTGAAGGTCGCAAAGCTGACCGGCAAGCGCGCCGAGATCACCGTTTCGGGGTCGGGCGATATCGAGATCGGCAGCGGCACGACCGGATCGGGCGAGCTGAGCGTCACCGGATCGGGCGATATCGACGCCGACGGGCTCGTCGCGACGACGCTCGAAGTCGCGATCACCGGATCGGGCAATGTCGACGCGCAGGCGACCGGCACGGCCGACGTTCGCATCCTGGGATCGGGTGACGCCAAGATCACCGGCGGCGCGACCTGCACGACCAAACAGATGGGTTCGGGTACCGCGACCTGCAAGTGACGTCGCTGGCGCCGTCTCCCGGGACGGGGTAAGACGGCGCCATGACCCTTGCCACACGATGCGCCGCGATCGCGGCCGCTGCCCTGCTAGCCGCCGGTCCGGCGTCGGCCGCCGAAAAACGCTATGGCCTCACCAGCTTCGAGGCGATCGAGGTCAACGCCGATGTCGCGGTCGAGGTCGTGACCCGCGCCCCCGTCAGCGCGGTCGCGAGTGGATCGCCCGACGCGCTCGACCGGCTGAGCGTCGAGGCGCGCGACGGCCGGCTGATCATCAGCGAGCGGCAATTTCCTGGCGACGAAAAGCGGCGCGCCCCGCGTGGGGCCGTGACGGTCCGCGTCAATGCCGCGAATTTGCGGTCCGCGACGATCGGTGGCGCGGGGTCGCTGCAGATCGACCGGCTGAAAGGCACGCGCGTAACGATCGGCCTGCGCGGGCCCGGCCGTCTGTCGGTCGGAGCGATCGAAACCGACCGCTTGTCGGCCGTGATGATCGGCAATGGCACGATGACGTTGGGCGGGACCGCGAAGACTGCGCAGATGACGCTGTCGGGAGCGGGCGTGTTCGATGCCAGCGCGCTGGCGGTCGGCGAACTGACCTTCGAAAGCGAAGGGGCCGGAGACAATGTCGTGCGCGCGGTCAAGACCGCCGCAGTCACCGCACGCGGTATCGGCAAGACGGTCGTGCTCGGCAAACCCGTCTGTACCGTGCGCAATATCGGCAATGCCTCGGTGACGTGCGGGGCGGGGAAATAGGGGGCGCCGAAGAAATGGCGGCTTTCGACCGGAAGGCGGCTTATCGATTATCGTCAGCCCGGACTTGATCCGGGGCCTGCCTTCTTGACGGAAAAGGCGGGTCCCGGGTCAGGCCCGCGATGACGGAAGTGGGTGAGGCAACGTTCGCTTCCCACCCCGACCGAACCTCGGTGGAAGCGATGCTCAATGCCCAGCCGTACCCAGTCCGTCGATCTTCTTCGACTGGCGGACGATCAGCCCGGGGAACCAGCGCGCGAGACGCGACAGCCGCTTGGCCATCTTGCCGACGGTCGTGTGGACATTTGTTCCGTGCACCGCGGTCCATGCCGCCTCGGCGACCTGTTCGACGGGGACGATTTCGAACCCGCTGTCGGACAGGCGGGTGCGCGCCGGTTCGTTGCTGTCGGCGCTGACCTGATCGAGCAGCGGCGTGTCGATGAAGCCCGGCATCAGCGAGCGGACCTTGATGTTATGTTTCGCGAATTCGATCTCCAGCGCCTCGGTCAGCCCGCGCACTGCGAATTTGGTCGCCGAATAGATGGCGAGCCCCGCGACGCCGTAGAATCCCGACGCCGACCCGGTGTTGAGGATCGTCGATCCCGGCGTCGCGCGGAGCAGCGGCAGCGCGGCATAAATGCCGTTGACGACACCGCCGAAATTGATCGCGATCAGCCGGTCGGCCTCGGCTGGCGGCATCTCGGCGAATTGGCCGCCGGTGCCGATGCCCGCGTTGTTGAACAATACGTCGAGGCGGCCGCCGCTTTGCTGCGCGAAGGCATCGAGCGCGGCTTTCCACTGGTCGCGGTCGCGCACGTCCATCACGTGGCGCGACGAGGCGCCATCGGGCAACAGCGCGGCGGTTTCGTCGATCCCCGTGCTGTTGACGTCGGCGATCCCGACGAACCAGCCCTGTCCGGCAAAATGGCGCGCAACGGCGCGGCCGATGCCCGATCCGCCGCCAGTGATGAAAATCGCCTTCCGTGCCATGGGGCCCCTCCTTACATTCATGTCAGCGGGACATGGTGCGAAGCTGACGTTCGCGTCAAGTGGCAATCGTGGCTTGGCAAGGGGAAGAGCGGCTGGCTAAGAGAGCAGCGATGACCCGCGGCCTGCGCCTGATCCTCCTGTCCCTGCTGCTTCTTTGCGCCGGACTGACCGCCCCGGCGCGCGCCGAGGTGGTCGTGAGCTTTTACAGCCATGATTTCGGGGATCGTTTTCCACACGCCTTTATCGTGCTGAAGGGCAAGGTCGACGCAACGGGCGAAGTCGTCGATGCCAATTACGGCTTCACGGCGATGTCGGTCAGCCCCGCGATCCTGTTCGGCGCGGTGAAGGGCAAAGTGGAATCGTCCGAACCCGATTATATCGCGAAGAGCGACCGCCAGTTCGACGTGACCATCGACGATGCGACTTATGCGCGGCTGATGGCGAAAGTCGCCGAATGGCGCGACCGCGAGCAACCAAGCTATAGTCTGAACAAGTTCAACTGCGTCCATTTCGTGATGGAACTGGCCGAAGTCGCGGGGCTGAAAGTCGACCGCAAAAGCAAATTGTTCAAGAAGCCCAAGAGCTTCCTCATGGAAGTGAAGGGGCTGAACCCCGATCTGGCGGCACCCGTAGCGGAGCCAACCCCCTAGACGCCGCCCTCCTTTCACCCTATGTTCAGGGAACGGGGCGCAATAACTGTCGTTCCGGACGTAAAGAGGGGCGATTCTTGCGGTTATTGTTGACCCTTTTGGCATTGCTGACCGGCCTGGCGACCGCCGACCGGGCCGTTGCCGCGCCTGCCGTTCCGGCGGCGATGGGGGCTCTGGTAATGTTCGCCGAAACGGCGGGCAAGGCGGAGGCAAGCGATACCGAACGCCGCCCGGCAACGACCGTACCGACACGGCGGACATCGAGTGGCAGCGGCAAGCCGCGCAAAGCCCCTCCGCCGCACCTTCCCGGCCTTCTTACCGGCAGCGACCGCGCGCTCGAATAGCGCGTAGCGCTCCAGCGCCTTTGCCGAAGGCGCCGCCCCGCTATGGGGCCTTTTTCATATGTTCGCGGCACTAGAGCGCCGCCATTTCATTCTAATTCCAAGGAAAATCCATGTTTGCTGGCCTTGCCAAGAGCCTGTTCGGCTCGTCCAACGACCGTTATGTCGCCTCGATCCGCAAGATCGTCGACAAGATCAACGCTTTCGAGCCCGCGATGCAAGCGCTCGATGATGCGGGTTTGCAAGCGCAGACGCAGAAATTTCGCGACCGGCTTTCTGCCGGGGAGTCGCTCGACGATATCCTTCCCGAAGCCTTTGCGACGGTGCGCGAGGCCGCGGTCCGCACCCTCGGCATGCGCCATTTCGACGTCCAGATGGTCGGCGGCATCGTCCTCCACCGCGGCGAGATTGCCGAAATGGCGACGGGCGAGGGCAAGACGCTGATGGCGACGCTGCCCTGCTACCTCAACGCGCTCGAAGGCAAGGGCGTCCACGTCGTTACGGTGAACGACTATCTCGCCACGCGTGACGCCGAATGGATGGGAACCGTTTATGGCTTCCTCGGCCTGACCACCGGGATCATCGTCCCCAACCTCAACGAATTGCAGCGCCGCGACGCCTATAACAGCGACATCACCTACGCGACGAACAACGAGCTCGGGTTCGATTATTTGCGCGACAATATGAAGTTCGACCGCCAGCAGATGGTCCACCGCACCTTCAACTTCGGCATCGTCGACGAGGTCGATTCGATCCTGATCGACGAAGCGCGCACGCCGCTGATCATTTCGGGTCCGACCGATGACAAGTCGGAAATGTATGTTCGCGTCAACGAGGTCGTCCATCATCTGACCGAGGATGATTATGAGAAGGACGAAAAGTCGAAGTCGATCAACCTGACCGAGGATGGCACCGAGCATGTCGAACGCCTGCTCGAAGAGGCGGGCCTGCTCCAGGGCAACAACCTCTATGATATCGAAAACACGCAGGTCGTTCATCACGTCAATCAGGCGCTGAAGGCGATCCAGATGTTCAAACTGGACATCGATTATATCGTCAAGGACGGCAAGGTCGTCATCATCGACGAATTCACCGGCCGTATGATGGACGGCCGCCGCTGGTCCGATGGCCTGCACCAGGCGGTCGAGGCGAAGGAGGGCGTCCAGATCGAGCCCGAGAACCAGACGCTCGCGTCGATCACCTTCCAGAATTACTTCCGCATGTACCCGAAACTGTCGGGGATGACCGGCACCGCGTCGACCGAGGCGGCCGAATTCTTCGACATCTACAAGATGAACTGCGTCACCATCCCGACCAACCGCCCGATCGCGCGCAAGGATGACGAGGACGAGTTCTACAAGAATATCACCGACAAGTTCGGCGCGATCGCCAAGACGATCCGCGAAGCGAACGAGCGCGGCCAGCCGGTGCTCGTCGGCACCGTATCGATCGAAAAGTCCGAACTGCTGTCCTCCTTCCTCGAAAAGGAAAATGTCCCGCACAGCGTTCTCAACGCACGTTTCCATGAAAGTGAAGCGCATATCGTCGCGCAGGCGGGCCGCACCGGCGCGGTGACGATCGCGACCAACATGGCGGGCCGCGGCACCGACATCAAACTGGGCGGCAACGAAGAATTCCGCATCGACGACGAGTTGAAGGACGTCCCCGAAGGCGCCGAGCGCGAGGCGGGCATCGCGCGCATCCAGGCCGAAGTCGCGGCCGAGCGCGAGGCGGTGAAGTCCGCCGGCGGATTGTTCGTGCTCGCGACCGAGCGCCACGAAAGCCGCCGCATCGATAATCAGCTGCGCGGCCGTTCGGGGCGCCAGGGCGATCCGGGCCTGTCGAAATTCTACCTCTGCCTCGACGACGACCTGCTGCGCATCTTCGGCCCCGACACCTTGTTTTCGAAGATGATGAACAAGAATCTCGAGGATGGCGAGGCGATCGGGTCGAAATGGCTGTCGAAGGCGATCGAGACCGCGCAGAAGAAGGTCGAAGCGCGCAACTACGATATCCGCAAACAGGTCGTCGAATATGACAATGTCATGAACGACCAGCGCAAGGTCATCTATGAACAGCGCGGCGAGATCATCGACAGCGAGACCGTCGACGAAGTGATGCTGGCGATGCGCGCCGAGACGGTGAACGCGATCATTGCCGATGCGTGCCCGCCGGGCAGCTATCCCGAGCAGTGGAATATCGAGCAGATGAAGGAGCGCGTTGCCAACATCCTCGACCTCAATCCGCCGATCGACGACTGGATGGAAGAAGATGCGGTCGACGCCGAAATCTTCGAGGAACGCATCCAGGCGCAGGCCGACGCCGTTGCGGCCGAAAAGGCGGCACTGGTCGACGAGGAAACATGGAAGGGCATCGAAAAGTCGGTGCTGCTCCAGACGCTCGACCATCACTGGAAAGAGCATCTCGCGACGCTCGACGCGCTGCGTCAGGTCGTCTTCCTGCGCGCCTATGCGCAGAAGCAGCCGATCAACGAATATAAGCAGGAAGCCTTTGCGCTGTTCGAACGCATGCTGTCGAACATCCGCGAGGATGTGACGCGCACCGTCGCGCGGATCGACCTGCGCTTCGAAGAGCCCGAGGCGATGCCGTTGCCCGACCTCCCCGATTTCCTGACGACGCACATCGATCCGTTCACGGGCGAAGACAATAGCGCCGATATCGATGGCGGCGATCTGGGCGTCATTGCGAACACGCTGCCGCCGATGCAGTCGCCGCGCCCCGACCTGCCCGAGGGCGAGAATCCCTATGCGGCGCTCGACATCAGCCGCAACGCGCCGTGCCCCTGCGGTTCGGGCAGCAAGTACAAGCATTGTCACGGGGCGATCTGACGCCGGCGGCCGACAGCTTTTCCCTTCGTCACCCCGGACTTGATCCGGGGTCCATGCCTCCGCCGCGAGGATGGATGCCGGATCAAGTCCGGCATGACGAAGGAAGGGTAAGCCAACCCCTTGATGTTACCGTATCAATCGGAGCGATGAGCCCGCTTGCCAAGGCGCGCGAGCGCGATTAGCATCGCCCCCATAAGCTTGGTGGCCATGTAGCCAGCGGGCGACGCAGCAGCTGGAACATGTGCGCCGCGCAGGCCGAAAACATCGGGCGCGCGGCAGAGGACGGCATGTTGCGTGGAAAGGGCAGGCGCATTTCCTTTTTCGATGAAATGACGAGCCAGGAGGGCGAAACCCGGTCGCCCTATCGAGACTATTGCGGGTGGTTCGAGGCCGAGGATGCGGCACGAATTCAGCACAAGACGCAGCAGGCCGAAGCGCTGTTCCGCACCACCGGGATCACCTTTAACGTTTATGGCGCCGCCGACGGCGACGAGCGGCTGATCCCCTTCGATGTCGTGCCGCGGATCATCTCCGCCAGCGAATGGCGCCGCCTGTCGCGCGGGATCGAACAGCGCGTGCGCGCATTGAACGCCTTCCTCCATGATATTTATCACCGGCAGGAGATCCTGCGCGCCGGGCGTGTGCCGGTCGAACTGATCGCGGGGAACGAGGCGTTCCTGCCGATGATGATGGGGCTCGATCCGCCGGGCGGCATCTACACGCACATCAGCGGCACCGATATCGTGCGGACCGGCGCCAATGAATTTTATGTGCTCGAGGACAATGCACGCACCCCGTCGGGCGTCTCGTACATGCTCGAAAACCGCGAAACGATGCTCCAGATGTTCCCCGAGCTGTTCGCGAAAGTGCCGGTGCGGGAAGTCAGCGACTATCCGATCAACCTGCTGAAGTCGCTCGCGGCGTGCGCGCCGCCCGCGTGCGGCGGCACGCCGACGGTTGCGGTGCTGACGCCGGGGATTCACAACAGCGCCTACTATGAGCATAGCTTCCTCGCCGACCATATGGGCGCCGAGCTGGTCGAAGGGCACGATCTGCGCGTCGTCGACGGGCGCGTCGCGATGCGGACGACGCAGGGCTATAAGGCGATCGACGTCATCTATCGCCGCGTCGATGACGATTTCCTCGATCCGCTGAATTTCCGCCCCGATTCGATGCTCGGCGTGCCGGGCATCTGGGATGTGTATCGCGCCGGCGGGATCACGATCGCCAATGCGCCGGGCACGGGCATCGCCGACGACAAGGCGCTCTATAGCTACATGCCCGACATCATCGAATTCTACACCGGCGAAAAGGCGCTGTTGCCCAATGTGCCGACGTGGCGCTGTTCGGACCCCGAGCATTTGCGCGAAGTGCTCGACCGCCTGCCCGAACTCGTCGTCAAGGAAGTCCATGGGTCGGGCGGTTACGGGATGCTCGTCGGCCCTGCGGCGAGCAAGAAGGAACTCGCGGCGTTCCGCGCCAAGCTGGAGGCGAACCCCAGCAACTATATCGCGCAGCCGACGCTGTCGCTCTCGACCGTGCCGATCTTTACGAAGAAGGGCCTCGCGCCGCGGCATGTCGACCTGCGCCCCTTCGTGCTGATGTCGCCGCAGGGGATCACAATTACTCCCGGCGGGCTGACGCGCGTCGCGATGACGCGGGGATCGCTGGTGGTGAATTCGAGCCAGGGCGGCGGCACCAAAGACACCTGGGTATTGGAAGACTGATGCTGGGCAAGACCGCAGGCTCGCTCTTCTGGATGGCGCGTTACCTTGAGCGTAGCGAGAATAATGCGCGTCTGATCGACGCGGGGTTCCGCATTGCGCTCACCCGGTCGAGCACCGCCGCTGCCGAGTGGAAATCGGTGCTGGTGACCGCGGGGGTCAATCAGGCGTTTCAGGCCGCGCATGGCGATTATAGCTCGGCGCGGGTGATCGATTTCCTGCTCCGCGATCCCGCCAACCCGTCGAGCATCCTCTCGGTGATCAAGCTCGCCCGCGACAATGCCCGCACCGCGCGCACCGCGTTGACGCGCGAGACGTGGGAGGCGGTCAACACGAGCTGGATGACGCTCGTCGCGCTGCTCAAACGCCCGGTGCGCGAGGATGATCTGCCCGACGTGCTCGCGACGATCCGCCAGCAGAGCGCGCATGTCCGCGGGGCCCTGAACGGCACGATGCTGCGCAACGACGGATATAATTTCGTTCAACTCGGCACCGTCCTCGAACGCGCCGATAACACTGCGCGCATCCTCGACGTCAAATATTACCTCCTGCTCCCCTCCGTCGCGCATATTGGCACTTCGATCGACAATGTGCAGTGGGAGACGATCCTGCGATCGGTGTCGGCGCACCGCGCGTATCGCTGGCTCTATGGTGCCGAGATTAGCGCGCTGAAGATCGCCGAATTCCTGATCCTCTATCGCCAAATGCCGCGCAGCCTTGCTTTCTGCTGCGAGCGGATGGAAGATAATCTGGCGCAACTGCAGCGGCATTATGGCGAGGAGACCGAGGCGTGGCGGCGAGCGCACACGCTGGCTCATGAAAAGCTAGCCGGGCCGATCCAGTCGATCTTCGATGGCGGCCTTCACCAATATGTGACCGGCTTTCTGCGCGACACCGCGGCGCTCGCGCGGCAGGTCGAGCGCGATTACAGGTTTGTCGAATGAAACTGCGCGTCGACCATACCACCCGTTATCAATATGATGCGCCGGTCAGCTATGCGCTGCAGCAGCTCAAGCTGACCCCGAAAGACCGTCCGGGGCAGCAGCGCGTTCTCGACTGGGTGATCGAGGTCGAGGGGGGCGCGCAGCAGCTCCACTACACCGACCATCACGGCAATGGCGTCGATTTGATCGCGGTGCATGGCGGGACGAGCGAGCTTGTCGTCCGCTGTCACGGTACGATCGAACTCGAAACGTGGGACGGCGTGATCGGAGTCCATCGCGGCGCGATGCCGCTGTGGACCTTCCTCCGCCCGACGCCGCTAACGCGCGTTGGGCGGCAGGTGCGCGCGCTGACCGCACAGCTCGGCCGCGACCATGCGAGCGAGATCGAACGCGCGCACGCGCTGTCGGCGCTGATCATCGACCGGCTGGCGTATCGGATCGGCTTTACCGATGCCGAAACGACCGCCGAACAGGCGCTCGGCAGCGAAGGCGGGGTGTGCCAGGACCATGCGCATATCTTCATTGCCGCGATGCGCCACCTTGGGCACCCCGCGCGTTATGTGTCGGGTTATCTGATGATGAACGATCGCACGCAGCAAGACGCGACACATGCGTGGGCCGAGGCGCATTTCGAGCATATCGGCTGGATCGGCTTTGACGTCAGCAACGGCCATTCGCCCGATCAGCGTTATATCCGCGTCGCGACGGGGCTCGATTATCGCGATGCCGCCCCGGTTCGCGGCATGCGCTATGGTGCGGCGCGGGAAAATCTGGTTGTTCAATTGCAGGTCCAGCAATAAGCGGACCGGGACGATCTAGATACTCCGGGCGGGGAAACGGGATTCGATGACTTATTGCGTTGGCATGCGTTTGAACAAAGGGCTGGTGTTCATGTCGGACACCCGCACCAACGCGGGCGTCGACGACATTTCGCAGGTCCGCAAAATGCGCAGCTGGCATGTGCCGGGTGAGCGGGTGATCACATTGATGTCGGCGGGCAATCTTGCGACGACGCAGGCGGTTGTCAGCCTGCTCGACGAGCGGACCAAGGCGCCCGAGGAGCGGCATCCGTCAATCCTCGCCGCGCCGTCGATGTTCGCGGTCGCGACGATCATCGGCGAGACGCTGCGTCACATCGTGATGCGCCACAATGACGAGGGCCAATCGGCGGCGGATTCGCTGTTCCGCGCCTCGCTGATCGTCGGCGGGCAGATCAAGGGATCTGACCCGCGACTGTTCCTGATCTATCCCGAGGGTAATTTCATCGAGGCGGGCGAGGACAATCCTTTCTTCCAGATCGGCGAAACGAAATACGGCCGCCCGATCATCGTCCGCTCCTACGATCCAGCAATGTCGTTCGAGGATGCGGTGAAATTGCTCTGCGTATCGTTCGATTCGACGATCCGCGCCAATGCCGGGGTCGACCTGCCGATCGACCTCAAGGTGCACGAGCGCGACGATTTCGTCGGCGTGCGCGAACGGCGGTTCGAGCGCAACGATCCCTATTTCGAAAGCGTCGCCGACGGCTGGGCCGAGGCGCTCGGGATCGCGCTCGCGGAGCTTCCCGACTTTCATTTCTGATCGCCTTCGGCCACCGTCCCGACTTTCATTTCTGATCGCCTTCGGCCACCGTCCCGACACAATGGAACGGGAGGGATCGCGATGTTGCGCTGGATAGCTGCTGCACTTGTTCTGATGGCCAATCCGGCGGCGGCCGAGGAGACGGGCTTCGACAAGGCGCTGCGCGATTTTCGTGAGCTGCATCGCAGCGAGACCGGCCGCGCGAAGATCGCGGGGAGCAGCTTCTATGTCGTACGCGATGGCCGGACCGTCGTTGCCGACCATCTGGGCGAGCAGGATGCCGATGCGCATGTGCCGGTCGACGCCGACACCATCTATCATTGGGCCTCGATCACCAAGACGATGACGGGGATTGCGATCATGCAATTGCGTGATCGCGGCCTGCTATCGCTCGACGACCCGATCGTTCGTTATGTCCCCGAACTCGCCGCCGTCCATAACCCCTATGGCGACACGGGCGCGATCACGCTACGCCAACTCATGAGCCACAGCGCGGGATTCCGCAGCGGGACCTGGCCATGGCGCGATCAGGACTGGCAGCCGTTCGAGCCGAAGGGTTGGGCGCAGCTCGTGGCGATGCTGCCCTACACGCAGGTCGAGTTCAAACCGGGGAGCCGCTTCGGCTATTCGAACCCCGGCATCGTCTATCTGGGGCAGGTCATCGAGCGTCTGTCGGGCGAGGATTATGAAGTCTATATCGACAAGAATATCCTGAAGCCGCTCGGCATGCACGGCAGCTATTTCGACCGCACCCCGCCGCACCTGCTGCCGCACCGGTCGCACAGTTACTATATTCGCGATGGCAAGCGCGTTGCGGCACCCTTCGATGTCGATACAGGCGTGACGGTGTCGAACGGCGGGCTCAACGCGCCGATGCCCGACATGGCGAAATATACGGCGTTCCTGCTCGGCGATCCGGCGCGCCAGTCCGACTATGATCGGGTGCTGAAACGGTCTTCGCTTGAGGAAATGTGGGCGCCGCAAATATCGGCGGGCGAGGATTTTACGCAGGGGCGCATGGCGAAGACGACGCAGAGCGGCCTGTCGTTTTTCATCGACCGCAGCGCGGCGGTGCGCTTCGTCGGACATAATGGCGATCAGAACGGCTTTCGCGCTTACCTCAGCCTCTGCCCCGACCAAGGCGTCGGCAGCCTGCTGGCGTTCAACACGGAAACGCGCGGGGTCGAGAATAGCGCCGCCAATCGCAAAACGGCGGAATCGCGGATCGCGCTGGCGACCGATGGCCTGTGCGAGGCGCTGGCGGGCTCGAACCGCTAAAGTCCATTTTGGAAAAGGGAGGGCCCGGAAGGTACGTAACCTTCCGGGCCATGTTGCTCCGGCCGCCAGGGAGGGGGAGGGGCCACCGGAACTCGGGGGTGCCTCCTATATGGGGCCTGACGGCTTTGCGCTCAATCATACCAAAGCATGATAGAGCCTATGCTGATGCGGTGCGCGCCGTTGTCAGCGGTTCTTCCGTCCTTCGATCAACCCGTCGACCAGACTTGGGTCGGCCAAGGTCGACGTGTCGCCTAGCGAACCGAAATCATTCTCCGCGATCTTGCGCAGGATGCGGCGCATGATCTTGCCCGAACGCGTCTTGGGAAGCCCCGGGGTCAAATGGATATGGTCGGGGGTCGCGATCGGGCCAATTTCCTTACGCACCTGCTGCTTCAGCGCCGCGGCGACCTCTTCGGTCGGCTCGACCCCGGCGTTGAGCGTGACATAGGCGTAGATGCCCTGGCCCTTGATATCGTGCGGGAAGCCGACGACGGCGGCCTCGGCGACGAGATCGTGGAGGACGAGCGCGCTTTCGACTTCGGCGGTGCCCATGCGGTGGCCCGACACGTTGATGACATCGTCGACGCGGCCGGTGATCCGCCAATAGCCGTCGGTGTCGCGGCGGCAGCCGTCGCCAGTGAAATATTTGCCCTTGTAGGTCGAGAAATAGGTCTCGGCGAAGCGGCCGTGGTCGCCGTAGATCGTCCGCGCCTGACCCGGCCAGCTGTGCGTGATGCACAAATTGCCCTCGGTCGCACCGCCGATCTGTTCGTCGGCGAGCACGCCGCCCTCGGCATCGACGAGTTGCGGGCGGATGCCGAAGAAGGGACGCCCCGCGCTGCCGGGCTGCATCGGATGCGCGCCGGGCAAGGTGGTGATCATGATGCCGCCGGTTTCGGTCTGCCACCAGGTGTCGATGACGGGCACGCGGCCCTTGCCGACGAGCTGGTGATACCAGCGCCACGCCTCGGGATTGATCGGCTCGCCGACGCTGCCGAGCAGGCGGATCGAGCTGAGATCGTGGCGCGTCACATAATCGTCGCCCTCGCGCATCAGCGCGCGGATCGCGGTCGGCGCGGTGTAGAGGATGTTGACCTTATGCTTGTCGACGACCTGCCAGAAGCGGTCGTGGTCGGGGTAATTCGGCACGCCCTCGAACATCAACGTCGTCGCGCCATTCTGAAGCGGGCCATAAACAACATAGCTGTGGCCGGTGACCCAGCCGATATCGGCGCTGCACCAGAAAATCTCGCCGGGGCGATAGTCGAAGCCATAATAGAAGGTGCTGGCGGTCCACACCGAATAGCCGCCGACGGTGTGGAGCACGCCCTTCGGTTTGCCGGTCGAGCCCGAGGTGTAGAGGATGAACAGCGGGTCCTCGGCGTTCATCGGCTCGCAGGGACAGCTGTCGCCGACATCGGCGGACAGCGCGTCGTACCAATGGTCGCGGCCCTCCTTCATCGCGACATCGCCGCCGGTGTGCGCGATGACCAGCACCGCTTTGACATCGACGCGCTCGAGCGCCTTGTCGACATTGGCCTTGAGCGGCACGGTCTTGCCGCCGCGAAGCCCTTCGTCGGCGCAGATCACCCAGTCGCTCGCGCAATCCTCGATCCGGCCGTGGATCGCCTCGGGCGAGAAGCCGCCGAAGACGACGCTGTGGACTGCGCCGATGCGCGCGCAGGCGAGCATCGCGACCGCGCCTTCGGGGATCATCGGCATATAGATGGTGACGCGGTCGCCTTTCTGGACGCCCATTTTCTTGAGCGTATTCGCGAAACGGATGACGTCGGCGAGCAGCGCAGCATAGCTGATCGTCCGCGTTTCGCCGTCGGGAGCGTCGGGTTCGAAGATGATCGCGGTGCGGTCGCCATGTCCGGCAGAGACGTGGCGGTCGACGGCGTTGTGGCAGAGGTTGAGGACGCCATCCTCAAACCATTTGATCTCGACCGGATCGTAGGACCAGTTGCCGATCCTTGTCGGCGGGGTGATCCAATCGATGCGCTTCGCCTGTTCCGCCCAGAACGTGTCGGGATCGTCGATGCTCTGTGCATAAAGCCGATCGTAATCGGCGGCGCTGCAATGCGTATTGGCGGCAGCCTCGGCGGGAACGGGAACAAAAGGCTCAGACGGCGGCAGTTCGGACACAGACGACTCTCCCATTCGGGTTTTCATTGTTCGCTCGCTGCGATAACCCGCGAGCCACAAGTTGCAAGGCGCGAAGGCGTTTATGAAGGGACAGACGATGGTTCAACCGGGCCAGGAGGCAGGCGCATTGCTCGACAGGCTGGGGGTCGACCGGGCGTTGTGGGCCGATGGGTCGATGCCATCGGTGACGCCGCTGACCGGCGAACGGCTGGCCATGGTGCGGGTCGCGGACACCGCCGCGATCGACGAACGGCTCGATGCCGCAACCGCGGCGTTTCGCGCGTGGCGCCATGTCCCCGCGCCGCGCCGCGGCGAGCTGGTTCGGCTGTGGGGCGAGGAATTGCGGGCGGCCAAGGACGATCTGGCCAAGCTGGTGACGATCGAGGCGGGCAAGATTCCGTCCGAGGGGGCGGGCGAAGTGCAGGAAATGATCGACATCTGCGATTTCGCGGTCGGCCTGTCGCGCCAGCTCTATGGCCTCACCATCGCGACCGAGCGGCCGGGGCACCGGATGATGGAGGTCTGGCACCCGCTCGGCGTCGTCGGGGTGATTTCGGCCTTCAATTTTCCGGTCGCGGTCTGGGCATGGAATGCGGCGGTCGCGCTGGTCTGCGGCAATAGTGTTTTGTGGAAACCGTCGGAAAAGACGCCGCTGACCGCGCTCGGCGTTCAGGCCGTGTTCGAGCGCGCGGTGGCGCGTTTCGGCGATGCACCCGAAGGGTTGGCGCAACTGCTGATCGGCGGGCGCGAAGCGGGTGAGGCGCTGGTCGACGACAAGCGTGTCGCGCTCGTCTCGGCGACGGGATCGACGCGCATGGGCCGCGCGATCGCGCCGCGGCTGGCCGGCCGGTTCGCGCGCGCGATTCTGGAGCTGGGCGGCAACAATGGCGCGATTGTTGCGCCGTCGGCCGACCTCGATCTTGCGCTGCGCGGTGTCGCCTTTGGCGCGATGGGCACGGCGGGGCAGCGCTGCACGACGACGCGGCGATTGTTCCTGCACGACAGCATTTACGACGGTTTCGTTGCCAAGCTGAAGGCCGCCTATGCCAGCGTGGGCGTCGGCAATCCACTCGAGGGCGAGGTGCTCGTCGGGCCGCTAATCGACCGTGCGGCCTATGAGATGATGCAGGAAGCGCTGGTGGCAGCACGTGTTGCAGGTGGGGTCGTTCATGGCGGGACGCGCATCGGCGAGGGCGCGAGCTTTTATGTGAAACCCGCGCTCGTGGAGATGCCGTCACAAACCGGGCCGGTGCTCGAAGAGACGTTCGCGCCGATCCTTTATGTGATGCGCTATTATGATCTGGATGCGGTGATCGAGCTGCACAACGACGTCGCAGCCGGGCTGTCGTCGGCGATCTTCACGACCGACATGCGCGAGGCCGAGCGGTTTCTGGTCGCGAGTGACTGCGGGATCGCCAACGTCAACCTTGGCACGTCGGGCGCCGAGATCGGCGGGGCGTTCGGCGGCGAGAAGGAAACCGGCGGCGGCCGGGAGTCCGGGTCGGACAGTTGGAAGGCCTATATGCGGCGCGCGACGAACACGGTGAATTATTCGGATACGCTGCCCCTGGCGCAGGGGGTTTCGTTCGATATTTAACCTGGCTCCCTTCCTCCCGCTTGCGGGAGGAAGGGAGGATTATGTGCGCCAGCCGAAACCTTCCTCTTGCGCCACGATCTGCCCTGTCGTCCCGACGGGTTCGCGCGTCCCGTCGGTCAGGAACGCCAGCATCGCCGCGTCGCTCACATCGACATGCGCGAGCGTGCGCTTGCCGTCGGGCGTCCGCGCCACGATCACGCCCGCCTTCGCGCCGCCGTCGCGGCCGTAAAACACCGTGTAGCTCTCGATCGTCGCCGATCCGGCATAATCCTCGGCCAGGTCGGGCACCGGTCCGCGCTTCGCTTCGGCTTCGGCCTGATAGTCGAAATTCTGCGGGAAGCTTGCCGCCGCGATCGGCTGCTTGCCCAGCACGATGCAATGATTGTCGGTCGCGAAGCCGCCATTGGCGAAGAGGAAGCCCGTGCGGCCTTCGCGCCGCAGCTTGTCGACCATCGAGACGATGGCATGGCTCATATAATTGGCGATCGGGCCGCCGCCGAAGGTCAGCCCGCCGAAGACCGTCGCGGGGCGGTCCGACGGCCAATCGAGGATGCGCCGCGCCATCTTGGGGACGCAGGGGAAGCAGCTGTAGAGTTCGACAAAGTCGAAATCCGCGGCGGTCATCGCGTTCAGTTCGAGCGTGCGCGTTATCGAGGTCTCCATGCTGACGCTGCCATCGTAGCGGTCGCGGTGGAGGATGCTGGCGGGTTCCTTTGCCGCAGCGCCCATGCCGACGTAGATCAGCCGGTCCTCGGCGATCCCGCGGCGCCGCGCTTCGGCGAGGCTGGCGACGATGAAGCCCGCGCCCTGATTCACCGACGAGTTCGCGACCATCAGCTTCGAATAGGGAAAGGCGATCGGGCGATTGCGTTCGTCGACTGTGAGGATATCGGCGGGCGAGGCGGGTTTGCGAATCCACGCGCCGTCGTTGGCGGCGGCGATTTCGGAAAAGCGCGACCAGATTTCGGCGCTTTCGGACTGCGCCTCGGCAAGGCTCTGGCCCCACGCGGCGCGTGTTGCATTTTCATAGAGCGGATAGACATCGACCGGTGCGGCGAGGCCGTGAAGCTGAGCGTAATTCGGCTCGCGCCGCGTCGCGACCTTGCGGATCGCATTATAGCTTTTGTCTTCGCCGCTCGCGGCCTTGGCGGCGCGGCCCGCAGCGGTGCGCAAGGCTTCGGCACCGACGATCGCGGCGAGCCTGACCTCGCCCGCGCCGATGCGGTTCGCGGCTTCGTTGAGCAGACGCACCGGCGTGTCGCCGTGCGGGGCGGCGGACTGATAGTTGATTGCGGGATTGGCACCGATCGCAGCGGCGAGGGGTTCGGGAAGCTTGCCGAGGCTGTGGAAGCTGATCTGGTCGACGATCGCAAGGCTGTCGATTTCGGTCAGCGACACGCCCGCGTCGTCCGCCGCAACCTGTAGCGCGGCGACCATCAGCCCGAGCGAATCGAGCCCCTGATCGGGATCTTCGGGCCGGTCGTTGACCTGTCCGACACCGATGATGACGGGAATGCGCTCGGGATCGGTCATCTGGGTCCCTTGGGCCATATCAGCGCGCCTTCCACTCGGGCTTGCGTTTCTGTGCGAAAGCGAGCGGCCCCTCGCGCGCGTCTTCGCTGCGCATCAGCACGCCGCGTTCGCGGGTGTTATGCTCCCAGAAAGGCGCGTCGGCGGCGATGCGGCCCTCGTCGATGCCGAGCGCGACGCGTTTCGACGCCTGGACCGACAGCGGCGCGTTGGCGGCGATCTTTTCCGCCAGCGCAATCGCGGCGGGGAGCAGGTCGGCGAGCGGGACGACATGGTTGACCAGCCCGAATTCGGCGGCGCGCGCGGCGGGGATCGGGTCGCCGGTGAGCATATATTCCATCGCGAGCTTGCGCGGCAGCTGCTGCGCGAGACGGAAGGCGCCGCCCGCCGCAGCGAACAGGCCGACCTTCACCTCGGGCAACCCGAATTGCGCGTGATCGGCGGCGACGATGATGTCGCTCGTCAGCGCGATCTCGCAGCCGCCGCCAAAGGCGAAGCCGTTGACTGCGGCGATGATCGGTTTCGAGATCGGGTGCGACACCATGCCGGCAAATCCCCATGCCTGTTGCGCCGGATCATCGGGGTAGAGGCTCTCGCCGCGCGAGAGCGCGACGAGGTCGGCGCCGGCGCAGAAGCTCTTGTCGCCCGCGCCGGTGATGACAACGACGCGGATTTCGGGGTCGGCCTCGGCCGCTTCGAGTGCGGTGCCGATGCCGACATGGACTGCGGCGTTGACTGCATTGCGCGCCTCGGGCCGGTTGATCGTGATGATCAGGATATGCCCGCGGCGCTCGGTGAGGATGGTCGTATCGGTCATGCGAATCTCTCCCTTTCGGAAGAGTATCGCGGTGAGTTGACGTTTACGTCAACTGGAAAGGGCAGTGAGCGGAGTCGGAAACGAGATCGTCAGCCCCGTTCCCGGGCGCACCTATATTATTGCTTGCGGCAGTGATTATTTGAAAGCGCGTGACGATCAACAGCGGGATATGTCCTCCTATGACACCAAAAACTGTCCGCCAGATGGTTTCATCGGAAAACATGTTGACCATGGTGGCGGAGCCCCATAGCCTTGAGACCAGAAGACCGAAATCGCTATATCCTTTCGACTCAAACGGATGAGGATCAGGCATGGTATGGACTCGGGGTTTTCGTATCGTTGCCGTCTTTGCCATCCTGGGTAGCTGTGGGGGCGGGACAACAGTGAGCCAGTCGGAAACCGGAAATTCCAGGCCGGGCGAAGGGGCGCGAGAGGCTTCTGCGCCGCGCCCGGGTGCGAATGTGCCCCTGTTCTGGGCCGATGTCCGTCAGGTCAGTGTCCTTTGCCTGGTCAATACACCGCGCGGGGTCGATGCGGGCGAACTGCATCGAGGCGTTTGCGAGCACGCGCGCTCTACCGTCGCGCATGTCGCGCCGGTGCCGGTTTCGGTCATTCGACTGGGCGACCCGGAGGTTTTGAAGTCCGACACGATCACGATTCTCGTCCATGTCGCGATCACCGGCAACGGTGCCGACCGCCTTGCCGCACTGAGCGTCCGACCCTTCCGCAACGCTTCCGACAATGGCGGCCAGCTGTTCGGCGCCGCGCCGCGCGCCGCGCGGGTAGGAGCAAGCGATCGCGCGGCACTTGCCGCGATCACGCCCGAACTCGCCGCCGCGCTGGCCGACACGTTGCCTTGGAAGGCGCGAAAAGCCGATGCGGGCGCAACGCCGATGAGTGGAGATCAAGCGCCCGGAACATAGGGCATCATGAAGCAGCAGGAGAGGGCAGAGATGAATATTCTTCGTACCGGGGAGTTTGACGAAGATCACACTGGCGATGGAGGC
The DNA here is from genome assembly GCF_059415685.1 of Sphingopyxis sp. GW821-FHT10B01. Taxonomy (NCBI): domain Bacteria; kingdom Pseudomonadati; phylum Pseudomonadota; class Alphaproteobacteria; order Sphingomonadales; family Sphingopyxidaceae; genus Sphingopyxis; species Sphingopyxis sp. GW821-FHT10B01. The sequence goes on from NZ_JBWKNS010000004.1 coordinate 292,281, forward strand.
CGCGGACCTGAAGTCATGATCGACAGGGTGACTTCTGGGGCCGATCCCTCCACCGAGTCGGCGTCGGTTGATGGCATGACGGGGACCGCGCCGAACGGGAAGGCCTATTGGACTCCGGCCCAGATCGCAGCATATCTCAATCGTTCGGGCGCGAGCTGGACCGGTGGGCCGGATCCCGCGCCGCAGCAGGATGCCAATCTGCAGGAAATCACTTTCGGCTTTCATCTCGATCAGCAGAGCCTGGAAGACAATGGCTATGTCTATGAGCTCGGTGGAAACTATTACGGTCTCTCCGAATATTTCAATTTCGCCGCCTTTTCGAACGCCCAAATGGCAACCGCGCGACAGGCGATGCAATATTGGGACGACGTCGCCGCGGTGTCGTTCCGCGAAACGACTTCGGATCAGGCCGACATCAACTTCGGTAATCTCGCGAACGCTCCGGATACGCAGGCCTATGCGCGGCTGCCGCTAGGCACGTTGTCCAGCAATGCCCATGTTAACGAGCAGGTTCAGGGGATTGCCGGTGACGTCTGGGTGTCGGCCAGCCAGGCAAGCAATTTCCAGCTTACGCCCGGCGGCTACGGTCTGAACACGCTTGTTCACGAAATCGGTCATGCAATCGGCCTTTCCCATCCGGGCAACTATAATTTCGGTCCGGGTTTCCAAGTCAATTACGCCAATGGCGCGGAATATTATCAGGACGCGCGCAACTATACGATCATGTCCTATTGGAACCCGCGCGACATCGGTGCGCGCGATTTCAACTTTAACGTGATGGCGGTCGCTTATGGTTCGACGCCGATGGTCCATGATATTCTGGCCATTCAGCGTCTTTATGGCGCCGACATGACGACGCGGACCGGTGACACGGTCTATGGTTTCAACAGCACCGCCGGTCGTGACGCCTTCGACTTTACCATCAACAAGGCGCCCACCGTCGCTATCTGGGATGCCGGGGGCAATGATACGCTGGATGCGTCGGGCTATAATACCGATCAGATCATCGATCTGAATCCGGGTTCGCTGAGCAGCATCGGCGGCGTCACGCTCGCCGAGGCGCAGGCGGGGCTCAGCTTCGCCCAAGTCAACGCCAATCGCGCGGCGATGGGATATGCGCCGATCGCGCAGGCGGCCTATGACGCCAATATGGCGGCGCTGGCTGCCAACCCGCTTCTCGGGAGGCTCGTCGACAATGTCGGCATTGCTTATGGTGCATGGATCGAGAATGCGGTTGGCGGCGGGGGCAACGATGTCCTGGTCGGCAATGCAGTGACCAACAAGCTGAATGGCGGTGCGGGGATCGATACCGCCAGCTACCGCGGTGCGGCGGCGGGTATCACGCTCGTTGTCGGCACGAACTCGGTTACGGGTACCGGGGACGCCGCCGGCGACAAATATATCAGCATTGAGCGCTTCGAAGGCAGCAATCATGCCGACACGCTGACGGGCGGCAACGGCAATGACTGGCTATCCGGCTTGGGTGGCGACGACAGGGTCACCGGAGGCAACGGCAATGATACGCTTTTCGGCGGTGCAGGTGTCGACCTGCTCGACGGCGGCAACGGCAATGACGTGCTCGACGGCGGCGACGACAATGACACGCTCGACGGCGGCAACGGCGACGATATGCTGACCGGGGGTGCCGGGAACGACAACCTTAGCGGCGGCAATGGCGACGATGGGCTGACCGGCGGTGCCGGGGACGACAACCTCAGTGGCGGCAATGGCGACGACAGGCTGACCGGCGGCGCGGGGAACGACAGCCTTGGCGGCGGCAATGGCAATGACGTGGCGATCTTTGCCGGAGCGCGATCCTCCTATCAGATCACCGTCAATGGCGGGGTCGTCACCATCGTCGATCTCGATGCGACGGCCGATGGCGACGACGGCACCGATACGCTGACGGGGATCGAGAAGATCAGCTTTGCCAACGGCGAAACCTACAGCGTCGGAAAGAAGGGAATTACGCCTTCGTCTTCGGCCTCCATCGCCAGTGTTACCGATATGCAGGTTCTTCGCATGACGCAGGACATGGCTGCATTCGGTGCGAGCTCGGGCGAAATGTCGGCGTTCGGGAGCGGCGATCGCGCCTATCGTTATGATTATATGATTGCCGCCTAGGAATTGGGTGAATGCATCGGAAACGTCCGGAACAATGTGTTCCGGGCGTTTCGTGCGTCGAGGCAAGCTTCGATAGGCGCCCGATGTCGTTGCGTGCCGCCTGAAGCGTTGCACGAGCGGTCTGGCGGATTGACTGCGGCACTCTATCAGGGCTGATATCCAGTAAAAGCGGACCGCTCGACAAGGGCGGTCCCATCAAGAGCTAATTGAGGAGTGTCTCCCGCCACATGTCTGATCCGATCGATTCATCCTCTCCGGGCAGCCCGAACAAGGAAAGCGGCGTCCGGGTGGACCGATCGCTGGCATGTTTCATTTTGCTGGCGAAGTTCCTTGGCGTACCGGCCGATGCCGGTCAGATCGTCCATGATCGCGGGGCTGGCGACGAAGCTTTTCGGCTGGAAGACCTCGCTCGCATTGCCAAACGTCTCGGGCTGACCGCGCGCGTCCGTCAGGTGCCGGTGGCAGGCTTCGCGAAGCTGCCGCTGCCGACCCTCGCGGAAACCGTCGATGACGATGCTGTCATTTTGCTCAAGGTCGAAGATGCCAGCCTGAATCCGCGCTATCTCGTCCAGCGCGGCGAGGCAGGGCGCCCCGAGATCTGGAGCCATGCCGAGGTGGCCGAGCGCCTGTCCGGGCGCTTCCTGCTGATGACGAGCCGCGAAAAGATGGTGGGCGAAACGCGGCCGTTCGATATCGCGTGGTTCATCCCGGCGCTTGTGCGGTACCGCGGTCCGCTTCGCGACGTGCTGATCGCCTCCTTCTTCCTTCAACTGATGGGGCTGGTCTCTCCGATCTTCTTTCAGCTGGTGATCGACAAGGTGCTGGTGCACCAATCGATGACGACGCTCGACGTGCTGGCGTTCGGTCTCGCCGCGGTGCTGATCTTCGAAACCCTGATGTCGGGGCTCCGCAACTGGCTCTTCGCTCACACGACCAATCGGGTCGATAGCGAGCTGTCGTCGCGGATGTTCCGGCATCTTTTGAACCTTCCGCTCTCCTATTTCGAGGCGCGGCGTGTGGGCGACAGCGTGGCGCGCGTCCGCGAGCTGGAGCGTATCCGCGAGTTTCTGACGTCGAATGCGGTCACTGTCGTTATCGACCTGTTTTTCACCATCGTCTTCTTCGCGGTCATGTATCTCTACTCGCCGCTGTTGACGCTCATCGTGCTGCTATCGATCCCCTGCTACATATTGATCTCGGTGCTGATCTCGCCGGGCCTGCGCAGCAAGCTCGAGGAAAAATTCCAGCGCGGTGCCGAGAATCAGTCGTTCCTTGTCGAAAGCGTGACCGGCATCGGCACGCTGAAGGCGATGGCGGTCGAACCGCAAATGCGCGACCGCTGGGAAAAGCTGTTCGCGGGCTATACCAACACCGGCTTCGATGTGGCGAAGCTCGCCAATTGGGGTAGCCATCTGATCCAGCTCGTATCGAAGCTGACGACCGTTGCGATCCTCTATTTTGGCGCCAAGGCGGTCATCGCGGGCGACCTGACCGTCGGGTCGCTCGTCGCCTTCAACATGCTGTCGGGGCGCGTCGCGGCGCCGATCCTGCGCCTGTCGCAGCTGTGGCAGGATTTCCAGCAGGTGCGTATCTCGGTCGAGCGGCTAGGCGACGTGCTCAACGCCCCCGCCGAGCCCGAATATAACCCCAATCGCGCCAGCCTGCCGCCCATCGCGGGCGCGATCCGCTTCGACAAGGTGCGCTTCCGCTATCGGCCCGACGCGCCCGAGGCGCTGCGCGGGGTGAGCCTCGACGTTGCGGCGGGCGAAATGCTCGGGATCGTTGGCCCGTCGGGATCGGGCAAGTCGACCCTCACCAAGCTCGTCCAGCGCCTCTATGTGCCCGAACAGGGGCGCGTGCTCGTCGACGGCGTCGACCTCGCGCTCGTCGATCCGCCCTGGCTGCGGCGGCAGGTCGGCGTGGTGCTCCAGGAAAATATCCTCTTCAACCGCACGGTGCGCGAAAATATCGCGCTCGGCGACCCGACGCGGCCGATGGACGCGGTGATCGAGGCTGCGAAGCTGGCAGGCGCGCACGAGTTCATCCTCGAACTCAATCATGGCTATGACACGGTGATCGACGAACGCGGCGGCAATCTGTCGGGCGGCCAGCGCCAGCGCATGGCGATCGCGCGCGCGCTGATCAACGACCCGCGTATTCTGATCCTCGACGAAGCGACCTCGGCGCTCGATGCCGAGAGCGAAGAGATTATTCAGCATAATCTTGCGAAGATCGCCACGGGGCGGACGGTCATCATCATTGCACACCGCCTGTCGGCCGTGCGCCAGTGCCACCGCATCATCACCGTCGAGGCAGGCGAAGTGACCGAGACGGGGACCCATGCCGAGCTGCTTCGCGCCGGCGGGCGCTATGCGCAGCTCCACGGCAAGCAGATGGGCGGGGCAACCGTATGAGCTGGCGCGAACGCCTGTCGCAGCGCTTTCCAGGGACCGCGCGGCACATCGCGATCCTCGGCGAAAGCTGGCGCCGCCAAGACGAGGCCGACCGGCTCGCGCGGCCGCGCACCGACCATGAATTCCTGCCCGCGGCGCTCGAGATCATGGAAAAGCCGCCGAGCCCCGGGCTGCGCTGGCTGATGCTGTCGCTGTGCGGGCTGCTGCTCGTCGCGCTCGTCTGGTCGATCTTCGGGCGCGTGGATGTCGTTGCGACCGCGAGCGGCAAGGTTGTGCCGGTGGGCAATATCAAACAGATTCAGCCGATCGAGATCGGCTATGTCCGCGCGATCCATGTGAAGAACGGCCAGCATGTCGAAGCGGGGCAGCTCCTCGTCGAACTCGACCCGACGCTCGTCGGCGCCGAAGCCGAACAGGCGAACAAGGGTTTGCTCAATGCCGAAGTCGATGCCGCGCGCAATGCGGCGTTGCTCGGCCATCTCGGCAGCGGATCGTCGCGTTTCGCTGCGCCCGCGGGGACCTCGTCCGATATCGCGACGACCCAGTCGCAATATGTCCGCTCGGCGATTGCCGAATATGAGGGCGAGCGCGCGAGCTTGACGCAGCAACGCGCCGAAAACGCCGCCGAACTCGCGAGCGTCGGCGCCGAGATCGCGAAGCTCGAGCAGACGCTGCCGATCGTCGAGCAGCAGCTCGCCGCGCGGCGCGAACTTTCGGACAAGGGCTATTTCTCGAAGATCCGCCTACTCGAATATGAGCAGCTCAAGATCGAGCATGTTCAGAATATCGCGGTGCAAAAGGCGAATGCAGCGCGTGCCCGCGCGGCGATCGCCAATATCGACGCCCAGCTCGCACGGCTGCGCGGCAGCTTTGGCAAGACGGCGGCGACCGAGCTTGCCGAAAGTCAGCAAAAAACGGGGCTGGCGCGTGAGGAAGTGACCAAGTCACAGCGCCGGCAAGCCTTTATGCAGCTCCGCGCGCCGGTCTCGGGGACCATCCAGCAGCTTTCGATCGCGACCGTCGGCGGGGTCGTCCAGCCCGCGCAGACACTGATGATCGTCGTGCCTGACAACGCCGCGCCGGTGGTCGAGGCGCGCATCCTCAACAAGGACATCGGTTTCATCCGCGAGGGCCAGCCGGTGCGCGTGAAGCTCGAGGCTTATCCCTTTACCGACTACGGCATTGTCCCCGGTGTCGTCGAAAGCATCAGCCGCGATGCCGTCGATACGAGCGAACCCGGCGCCGCCGAGGAGCGCGACCGCAACGGTCGCGTCGTCCAGCCGGGCCTCATCTATACGACGCGCATCCGCCTGCTACGGCGCAGCATCCGTGTCGCCGGGCGCGATCAGCCGATCGGGCCGGGGCTTGCCGTCCAGGCAGAAATCAAGACGGGCGATCGGCGGATTATTCAATATTTGTTGTCGCCGATCACACAGGCGCTTGACGAGGCCGGAAGGGAGCGATGACCGTCAAACAAACCGACGGACTATGGCGGTGGACGAGCACACGACGCGTTTTGGGCCATCCAGTTGCCTGACGGACGCTACAGCAAAGACGGTCGCGATTCGGCGTGCGTGCGATCGCAATTCCGCTGAGGATTTTCGTGCTGCCGCTGCGCGAGAAGATATCGAGCTTGGACCCACAAAGACTGTCATCAGGTCGCACAGCATACCGAAATCGTCGAAAACCCCGACACGCGCCTTGATGCTTCAAGCGATATCCGTTCCCTGGTCGGCAAGATCGCTCTGCAGTCCGGTGACGGGCGCGGCGAGGTTCATGTCACCCTTCATGGATCATTGATGGGTATTGTGGGCTTCGCAAACGACAACCCGCGACCCGAGGCTAGCCGAGTTATAACATCGGTGCCTCCGGGGTCGCGGGGACGACGGTAAAAGATCAGATCGACTGCCCGGTCTTCGCCCAGTCGGCGAGGAAGCCTTCGATGCCCTTTTCGGTCAGGATATGCTTGAACAGGCCCTTGATCACCGACGGCGGCGCGGTCATCACGTCGGCGCCGATCTTGGCCGCTTCGAGCACATGGATGCCGTGGCGGACGCTCGCGACGAGGATTTCGGTCTCATAGCCATAATTGTCGTAGATCAGCCGGATGTCCGAGATCAGCTGCATGCCATCGAAGCCATTGTCGTCGTGGCGTCCGACGAAAGGCGAGACGAAGGTTGCGCCGGCCTTCGCGGCGAGCAGCGCCTGCGCCGCCGAGAAGCAGAGCGTGACATTGACCATCGTGCCGTCGCCGGTCAGCGCCTTGCAGGTCTTGAGCCCGTCGATCGTCAGCGGCACCTTGATGCAGACGTTGGGCGCGATCTTGCGGAGGATTTCGGCCTCTTTCATCATCGTCGCATGGTCGAGTGCGACGACTTCGGCCGATACCGGACCGGTGGTCAGCGCGCAGATTTCACGGGTCACTTCCTTGAAATCGCGGCCCGACTTGGCGATCAGCGACGGGTTGGTGGTGACCCCGTCGAGCAGGCCGGTCGCGGCGAGTTCCTGGATGTCGGTGATTTCGGCGGTGTCGGCGAAGAATTTCATGGCGCGGGGCGTTCCTTATGCGAGCGATTCGTCGTTCCGCCTATAGCCCTCCCGCGGTCGAGACCAAACAGGCCGATGCGCGATCGCACCCAATTGACGGACGGCGTGCCGCTGTGCATGGAACCGGGGTGCATTGCCGTTGGCGAATGAACAGGTGAATGCACCAAACGCGTCGATTAGGGCACCGGATCGGCGTTGGAACGACAGCAGGCGGGCGCTGCCGACACACGGTGGATTCCATGCCCTTTCTCGAACGACGCCAAATTCTCGCCGGAAGCCTGACCCTGCCGCTTGCCGGTCTTCTGCCGTCGGCGCCCGCTGCCGCCGCCGAATCGCGCCCACTCCTGCTTCGGCCAACTATCCACACGGGCAGCGAACAATGGACGCTGGCCGACCGGATGACCCACCGCGGCGTTCCGGGCGCGGCGATCGCGATCTTGCGCGATGGCCGGATCGACAGCGCTGCGGGTCATGGCGTCCGGAGCGCGGGGCAGGCCGCTCCCGTCGGACCCGACACGCTGTTTTCGGTGGGATCGGTCAGCAAGGTTGCGACCGCAGCGCTGTGCCTGAAACTCGTGGCGCTGGGTCGGCTCGACCTCGACCAGAATGTCGATCGCTGGTTGAAGCGCTGGCGGGTTCCTGCGGGCCCCGCGGGTGACAGCGGCATCATCACGCTGCGTATGCTATTGTCGCACACCGCAGGTTTCAACGTGCACGGCTTTGAGGATATCGCCCCCGGTGCGCCGATGCCGACGCTGGTCCAGACGCTCGACGGCGCGGCTCCGGCGCTGAACAAGCCGCTGGCGCGGATCGATGCGGCCGGGACGCGGTCGCGCTATTCGGGCGGTGGGTACATGATCGTACAGGCGGTGATCGAAGATGCGCTGGGCGCGCCGCTTGCCGCCGTGGCATCGCGCCATCTGTTTGCGCCGCTGGGTATGAAGCGAAGCCGGTTCGATGCCGCCCCGGCGGCCGATACAGCGGACATCGCGCACGCCCATGACGGCGATGGAAAGGCCGTTGCGCTACCCCGGGGGTGGCAAAGCTTTCCCGAACTCGCGCCGTCGGGCCTCTGGACATCGGCAAACGATCTGGCCCGTCTCGTCCTGGCGCTGGGCGCGAGCACCCGCGCGCCGGGCGGCTATCTGCCGCAAGAGCTGGCGATCGATATGATGACCGCCGTGTCGCCGGGGCCTTTCGGGCTCGGACCGCGCCTGGCCGGCGAAGGCGCCGCGCATATCTTCCATCACGCCGGGGCGAACGACAGCTACAAGGCTTATATCGAAGGCAATCTGGCCAGTGGCGACGGACTGGTGATTTTGACCAACGGTACGAACGGCGATGTGCTGGGCGATGAGATCCGCAACGCGGTTTCCGATGCGCTGTCGTGGCCGGGCGACTGGTCGGTGCGGACGGGGCCGATTGCGGCGACCAGTCTGACCGAGAGCTTTGTCGGCAGCTATAAACGGCGGGCGGATCAGAACCGGGCACTCGCCGGCCTTCTCGACACGGTGTTCAGCGCCGAAAGCCTCGAGATCATCCGGTCTGGCGAGGGTCTGCAAATGACCGCGAAAGGAAAATCGCGCGCCCTGGTCGCCGTAACGAGCCATCGTTACGTGGTACCCGACGCCTATATCCCGGCCGGGACGTTGCAATTGTCGTTCGATCGGCGAGCGGATCGATCGGTGCAGGGCCTGATGGTCATCGGGGGCGGCGGGGTCTTGATTTTCGATCGTATGTGAGCTCGAAACCTCTAGCGTTCCATCTTTGTTCCCATTATGCGGATCGGATGGCCAAAACGAAACGCCAATATGTCTGCCAGAATTGCGGCTCCGCCACCTATCGCTGGCAGGGGCAGTGCGCCGATTGCGGCGAGTGGAACACGCTGGTCGAGGAAGCGGGCGAGACGGTCTTTTCGGCGAAGCACGACCTGAGCAAGGGCGGGCGGACGATCGCGCTCGAAACGCTCGATGCCGACAGCAAGATGCCCGAGCGGATGCTGTGCGGCATCGCCGAATTCGACCGCGCATTGGGCGGCGGCTTCGTTGCGGGATCGGCGACGCTGATCGGCGGCGACCCGGGGATCGGCAAGTCGACCTTGCTGTTGCAGGCGGCGGGACGGCTGGCGAAGGCAGGCAAGTCGGTCGTTTATATCAGCGGCGAGGAAGCGGCGGCGCAGGTGCGGCTGCGCGCGCAGCGGCTCGGGCTTGGCAATGCGCCGGTCGCGCTCGCGAGTGCGACGTCGGTGCGCGATATCTTGGCGACACTCGACCGGCAAACCGCCGATTTCGTGGTGATCGATTCGATCCAGACGATGCACAGCGACCTGATCGACAGTGCGCCGGGGACGGTGAGCCAGGTGCGCGCGAGTGCGCAGGAACTGATCCGCTACGCCAAGGACAGCGATGCCGCGATCGTGCTGGTCGGCCATGTGACGAAGGATGGGACGATCGCTGGACCGCGCGTGCTCGAACATATGGTCGACACGGTGCTGGCGTTTGAGGGCGAGCGCAGCCATCAATATCGCATCCTGCGCGCGGTGAAGAACCGCTTTGGCGGTACCGACGAGATCGGTGTGTTCGCGATGGGCGAAGAAGGGCTGGGCGAAGTGTCCAACCCGTCGAGCCTGTTCCTGACCGATCGCAGCCGCGACGTGCCGGGGTCGGTGGTGTTCCCGGCGCTGGAGGGCACGCGGCCGGTGCTGGTCGAGGTGCAGGCGCTGACCGTGCGGCTGGCGAGCGGGGCGACCCCCCGCAGAGCTGTGGTCGGCTGGGACAGCGGGCGGCTCGCGATGGTGCTCGCGGTCCTCGAAGCGCGTTGCGGGCTCCAGATGGGCGCCGCCGAAGTCTATCTCAATATCGCCGGCGGTTACCGGCTGACCGATCCCGCCGCCGATCTGGCAGTGGCGGCGGCGCTGATCTCGGCATTCAGCGAGCGGCCGGTGCCCGCCGACGCAATCGTATTCGGCGAGCTGTCGCTGTCGGGCGAAGTGCGGCAGGTTTCGCACGACGGGCTGCGCCTTCGCGAAGCCGCGAAGCTCGGTTTTTCGCGGGGCTGGGGGCCGAAAGGCATGAAAGCGGTCGGCGGGATTTCGGTTACCGGTTTCGAACGCCTCGGCGAACTCGTTGACCTGATGCTCGGGCGCGATTAGCGCTCGCCCAATGGGAAGTCTTACAGCTCTGGATATCGTCGTGCTGACGCTGGTTGGCGGCGGCGCCGTACTCGGTTTCTCGCGCGGGCTCGTGCAGGAGGTAACGACGTTGCTCGCCTGGATCCTGGCGATCGCGGCGGTGCGCTTCTTTCATCCCTTGGCGACCGACCTGCTTGCCGGCTGGGTCGGCACCGAGGGCGGCGCGGCGATGCTGGCCTTCGTTCTGCTTTTCGGCGGGGTGTTTGCGCTCGCGAAATGGGGCGCGCGGGCGATGGGGCAACGCAGCCGGGCCTCGCTCGTCGGCGGCTTCGACCGCGGGCTGGGTGCGGGATTCGGCGCGGTCAAAGGCCTGTTGATCGCCTCGATCGGCTTCCTGCTCGTGACCCTCTTGTACGATATCGGTTATGGCAATGCGCAGCGCCCGGCGTGGATGACCGACAGCCGGACCTATCCGGCGCTCAACGCGACGAGCGCGGCGATGAGCAAGGTAATCGCCGAACGCCGCGCGCAGGCGCGCGAAGCGGAGGCCGAAGCCGCCAAGGCCGACAAATCATGACCGCGACGCTCTATAATCGCGACATATTGGCGCTGGCGGTCGCGACCTCCGAATATCTGCCGAACCCCGACGCGCAATATCGGGTGAGCAAGCGGGCGCCGCTGTGCGGCAGCGCGATCATTCTCGACCTCGACGCCGATGACTCCGGGCGCGTGACCCGCGTCGGCATGCACGTCGAGGCCTGCGCGCTTGGCCAGGCATCGGCGGCGCTGCTCGCCCGCCATGCGCCGGGGCTGGTCCTCGCCGATCTGCGGAGCGCGCGCGATGGCATTGCGCGCTGGTTCGACGGCACCGGTGACCATCCCGACTGGCCGGGTTTCGAACTGCTCGCGCCGGCGCGCGACTATCCCGCACGGCACGGCGCGATCCTGCTGCCCTTCGACGCTGCCATCGCGGCACTCGAGGATCGGGCCGCGGCGGCATGACGTTGCTGGCGCTCACCGCGGCAGCCTCCGGGGCAGCCGGGGCGGTGGCGGAAACGGCGACCGATACCGCGCTGACCGAGGCGGCGATCCTGCTGGGGGTCGCGACCCTGTTCGTGCTGATTTTCCGCCGTTTGGGCCTCGGCGCGGTGCTTGGCTATCTGATCGCGGGTGCGCTGGTCGGGCCGCACGGCCTGGGGCTCGTCGGCGGCGGCGAATCGAAGCTGGCCTTCGCCGAAATCGGCATCGCTTTCCTGCTCTTCCTTGTCGGGCTCGAACTGCATCCGCGGCGGCTCTGGGATCTGCGGCGTGCGATCTTCGGCCTTGGTCTCGCGCAGGTCGTCGTCACGGGGCTGATCCTCACCGGCCTGCTTATCCTGACGCTCGGTTTCAGCTGGCAGGCGGCGCTGGCGCTCGGCCTGCCGCTGGCCCTCTCGTCGACCGCACAGGTCCTGCCGAGCCTCAAAAGCTCGGGCAGGATCAACTCGCCCTTCGGCGAAAAAGCCTTTTCGATCCTGCTGTTCCAGGATCTGGCGATCGTGCCGATGATCACGATCGTCGCCGCGCTGTCGCGTGCGCCCGCCAATCCCGACGCCCCGCCGGGGTGGCAGACCGCCTTCTTCACCGTCTGGGCGATCATCGTGCTCGTTCTGGCCGGGCGTTTCGTCGTCAACCCGTTGTTGCGGATCGTCGGGCGCTATGGCGAGCGCGAGTTGTTCGTTGTCGTCGGCCTGCTCGTCGTCCTTGCGAGCGCGGCCTTCATGCACAGCCTGCATCTGTCGACCGCGCTCGGTGCTTTCATCGCGGGCGTGATGCTCGCCGATTCGCCCTATCGGCACGAGATCGAGGCTGACGTCGAGCCCTTCCGTCTCGTGCTGCTCGGACTGTTCTTCCTCGCCGTCGGCATGGTGCTCGATATCAATGTCATTCTTCAGGACCCGCTTCGCGTCGTCGCGCTCGCCGCCGGACTGGTCGCGGTAAAGGTCGCGGTGCTCACCGGCATCGTGCGCCTGTTCGGCAAACCGTGGAGTGTCGCGCTCGGCCTCGGCCTGTTGCTCAGCCAGGGCGGCGAGTTCGGATTCCTGCTGTTTACGCAGGCAACGCAGGCGCAGCTGATCGCCCCCGAGGCGGCAAGCCTGTTCAGCGCGGTCGTGACGCTGTCGATGGTGTCGACGCCCTTCCTGATGCTGTTCGCACGCAACCTGGAGTTCGCGCCCGAAAGCAGTGAAGCGGACCTCGACGGGCCCGAACATGCGCCGCGCGGGTCGGCGATCGTCGTCGGCTATGGCCGGTTCGGGCAGATTGTCGCGCAAATGCTGAACGCAGTCGATTGTTCGGTGACGCTGATCGACAAGAAGCCGAGCCAGATCGAAAGCTCGGGGCGTTTCGATACCAAGGTCTATTATGGCGACGGGCTGCGCGTCGACGTGCTGCGCCGCGCCGATGCCGAAGACGCGCGGCTGATCATTTTCTGTACCGATGACTGCACCGTCGACGCCAATGTGCTGGCGCCGATCGTCAAGGCGTTCCCCAACGCGAAAATCCTCACCCGCGTGTTCGACCGCCGCCAGTTGATGGCGATCGATGGCGCGGGGGTCGATGGCGCGGTGCGCGAAACCTTCGAAAGCTCGATCGCGCTGGGGATGATGGCGCTCAAGCAGATCGATGTCAGCGAGCAAGAGATCGCCGACGTCGAGCTCGCGCTTCGCCACCTCGACGCGGAAAGGCTCCACATGCAGTTGAGCGAAGGCGACCTGACTGCGGGCATGGACCACCGCTTCATCGCCGGCGGCGGGCGGCAGGCGGCAAGCGTACTCGAAACACTGCGCGAACGGCGCCGGGCTGCGAAACTGGCGAAGGAAGAGGCGGAAGCGGCCGCTGCGGAAAGTGTCGCGAGCTAACGCGCGCGTTTGAGGGAGGCCGCGGATGTCCGCTTTGGGGTGGGAAGCGGACGTTACCTCACCGACTTCCGTCATCCCGGGTTTAACCCGGGACCCGCCTTTTCCGTCAAGAAGGCAGCCCCCGGATCAAGTCCGGGGTGACGATGTTCAATAGGAGGCAATTGGTCGCTTGCTGCTATTCTTTCTTCTTCGTCCCGATCCTCCGGGAAGTGGCAACGTCGGAAACTTAGCCATCGAGGAAGGTTGCGACGGTATCCAACCCATAGTCTTCGGTGACGAAACTCTGGCCGATGCCGTGGGTCAGGATCAGCGGCAGTTTGCCGCCGCGCACTTTCTTGTCGTGCGCCATATGCGCCGCGAGCGTCGCCCCGTCGGTGTTGATGCCCGCGCTGGCAAGGCTGTGCGGCAGGTCGACGCTGGCGAGATGCGCGCGCACCCGTTCGGCATCTTCGTCCGGGCAGAGGCCGTTTGCGGCCGAGAATTGATGCGCGAGCACCATGCCCGCAGCGACCGCTTCGCCGTGGAGCAGGCGGTCCGAATAGCCGGTTTCGGCTTCGAGCGCGTGGCCGAAGCTGTGGCCGAGATTGAGGAGGGCGCGGATATCCTGCGTCTCGCGTTCGTCGGCGGCGACGATGCGCGCCTTGGCGGCGACGCTGTGCGCGATCGCCTTGTGGCGGGCCTCGCTGTCCCCTGCGAGCAGCGCGGCGGCGTGCGTCTCGCACCAGGCGAAGAAATCCGCGTCGTCGATCAGGCCATATTTGACGACTTCGGCATAACCCGCGCCCAGTTCGCGGCGGGATAGCGTTTCGAGCGTCGTGGGGTCGATGACGACGAGCGCGGGCTGGTGGAAAGCGCCGATGAGGTTTTTGCCGGCGGGAACGTTGATCGCGGTCTTGCCGCCGACGCTGCTGTCGACCTGCGCAAGCAGGGTGGTCGGCACCTGGATGAAATGGCAGCCGCGCTTGACGATGCTGCACGCGAAACCGACGAGATCGCCGATCACGCCGCCCCCAAGGGCGATGACATGATCGCCGCGCTCGACGCCTTCGCCGATCAGCCATTCGGTGAGGCGCGCGAGGCCGGCCCAGCTTTTTGTGCTTTCGCCGGGCTCGAGGACGAAGGAGGAGAAGGATATGCCCTCCATTCCCAGCGAGGCGCCGAGCGGGGCCAGATAATGTTCGGCGACATGCGTATCGGTGACGATCATCGTCCGCGGACGCTTCAGCAACGGTGCGACATGCGCGCCGACGCCGCAGATCAGCCCGTCGCCGATCAGAATCGGGTAGCTGCGGTCGCCGAGTTCGACAGTCAGCTGTTCCATGTCGCCAATGCCTCCATTATGTCGCGCACCGTGTGGTCGTGCGGGGTGCTCGCCGAACTGACGCGCAGATGCGCCTCGGCATAGATGGGGTTGCGGACCACCGCCAGTTCGCGAAGAACTTCGCCGGGATCGCGGTTCTTCAAAAGCGGGCGATGGCTGCGGCGGCCGACGCGTTCGACCAATGTCGGGATGTCGGCGTCGAGCCAGATGCAAAGACTGTCCTTCAGGATCAGCGCTCGCGTCTCCTCGTTGATGAACGCCCCGCCGCCGGTCGCCAGCACCATCGGCTTTCCGGCAAGCAGCCGCGCGATCACGCGTCGTTCGCCATCGCGGAAATGCGCCTCGCCGAATCGTTCGAAAATGTCGGAAATCGTCGTGTCGGCGGCGCGTTCGATCTCGTCGTCGGCATCGGCGAACCGCATGCCCAGTCGCTGCGCGAGGCGGCGGCCGATCGTCGATTTTCCCGATCCCATCAAACCGACGAGCACGATCGACCGGTCGCGGATCGACGCGGGGATGGCCCTAGATGAAGTTGGGCCCGGGCTTTTCGGGTTTCGCGACATGGTCCGGGCGGCTATACCGCCCAAGCCGCGCGGGACAATGGTTTTGCTGCGCGTGCGTTATGGGACGAACGGCGGGCATCGGATATTGCGAACACGGGGCAGATCGGGAAAAGGCCGCTGGATTGCACGATTGATCGTGCTGGCACTGATGCTGATTGCCTTCTTTCTGTTCCTGCTGTTCCTGGGCCGACCGATCGAGCCGCGAATGATTGAGGTGGACGTGACCGACAAGATTGCCGAAAGCGCACCGCAATGAAGATGAAAACGCTATCGCTCACGCTGGGCCTGTCGGGGACCGCTCTTGCCGCTGCGCTGGTGCTCCCCGCGCTTGCGCAGGAATCGCTGCTGCCCGAAGGATTCGGCAACCCCGCCGACACGCCCGCGCCGCGGCCGTCGCCCACGCCGTCGCCGACCTCTACGCCGACGCCCACTTCTACGCCCAGGAACGGCGCGGCCCCGCCGCCGGTTGCCCCGACGCTGAGCCCGACGACCACGAGCGTAGCGGCCGAAGAGGGGGAAGAGGCCGAGGACGGCGAAGAGGTCGCGTCCGGCGGGCTGAAATATGACCTTCCCCCCGGCGCGCGCCGCCTGCTGACGCGCATCGGGCCGCTGACCCCCGAAACCGGCGGGCTTGCGCCTGATGCATTTGGTGTGCGTGGTCAATATGCCGCTGCGATCATGCGCAAGACGAATGGCCAGTTCGCGTCGCGCTGGGGCCAGATATTGCTCCGCCGTTCGCTCGCCTCGGCAATCGACACGCCCGACACGATCAACGGCGCCGACCTTGCCGCGGATCGCGCCTCGCTGTTGCTTCGCATGGGCGAATCGATCGCGGCGCGCTGGATCGTTCAGGCGGTCGATTATGACCGCGCGAGCCCGCGTCTCGTCGCGGTCGCGCAGCAGACTTATCTTGCCAACGCCGACCCGGCGGGCATGTGCCCCTATGTTCCCGCAGGTCTTGCCCATGGAGACGAGCAGGCATGGCGCCTGTCGGCTGCCATCTGTTCGGGCCTGTCGGGCGAGGCGGGCCCTGCAGGCTGGGCGATCGGCCGCGTGCGGTCGAGCGGAAAAATCTCGAACTTCGACATATTGCTGGCTGAACGCGTGCTCGGCGCGACGGGCAGCGGACGCCGCTCGACGACGATCGAATGGGACAATGTCGACCGGCTGACCAGTTGGCGTTTCGGCATGGCGACCGCGACGGCAATCCCGGTTCCCGAAGCGCTGCGCACGTCGGCGCCGTCCAATATCAAGAGCTGGACGGTGCTCGCGCCGATGACCGACATGGCCAGCCGTATCGCTGCGGCGCCCGAAGCGGCGGCACGCGGTGTGCTGTCGAGCGAGGCCTATGTGTCGTTGCTGAGCGCAGCGGCGAGCGAGGAAGAACCCGCCGAAGCGCTGGCGGTCCAGACCGATCAGCTTCGCGGCGCCTTTCGCTTTGCCAGCGGCGCCGACCGCTATGCGGCGATGGAACGACTGTGGGGCGCAGGCACCAGCCCGACGCAGCGCTATGCCGCCATGGTGGCGACCGCCCGTGCGGCGGCGGCGCTGCCGGCCAATACCGACGTCGGCAAGGATCCGTGGCAGCTGGTGGGATCGATGTTGGCAGGCGGCTATGACGAAAATGCCATTGCGTGGGTCCCGACCGTCTCGGTCGGCAGCCGAGCATGGGGCGTGCTCGCCGTCGGTTCGCCGCGGCCGCTCACCGGAATGAGCGCGGGTGCCGTCGGACAGTTTTCGGGCGACGACGACAGCGCCGATACGTTGCGGTCGAAATTCCTGCTTGCGGGCCTTGCTGGCCTTGGACGGCTCGATGCGAGCGCGGCCGCATCGGCGGCGAGCGACCTTGATGTCGATCTCGGCAAGCAGACGCGCTGGTCGCGCGCGATCATGGAGGCAGCCGAGCGCCGCGAACAGGGCATGGTGGCGTTGCTCGCGGCGGCGGGGATGCAGGGCGAATGGTCGAAGGTGCCGCCCTATCATCTCTATTATATCGTCCGGGCGCTGCGCGAAGTGGGCCTGCCCTCCGAAGCGCGGATGATCGCCGCCGAAGCGCTGGTGCGTGTCTGAGGGGGGCTGATGTTGCAGTCAGACCATGTCTGACCGGGCTCTGATCGATCGCTTCCTCGAAATGATGGCGGCCGAACGGGGGGCTTCGCGGAACACGCTTGCCGCCTATCGCCGCGATCTGGAGCAGGCGGTCGAGTGGGTAAAGGGGCCCCTCGCCGATGCCGATGCGGCGGTCCTGCGCAAATTGATGGCGGATTATCAGTCGCTTGCGGCAAGCAGCGCGGCGCGCAAGCTGTCGGCGCTACGCCAGTTTTTTGCCTTTCTGCTTGATGAGGGCGAGCGGACGGACAATCCTGCGCTCGATATCGCGCGCCCCGCGACGCGGCGGCCGCTGCCGCGGATTCTGACCCATGAGCATGTCGCGCGGCTGTTCGAACAGGCCGAAGAGGAAGCCGTGGGAGAGGTGCCGCCTGCCGCCGCCGTGCGTATGCTGCTGTTGCTCGAACTTCTCTATGGATCGGGGCTTCGGGCGAGCGAACTGGTGTCGTTGCCGCGGCGGGCGATCGCCGGCGAGCGCGAATATCTGATCATACGCGGCAAGGGCGACAAGGAACGGCTGGTGCCGCTGTCCGAACGCGCGCGGGATGCGCTCGATCGCTGGACGCCGCTGCTTGCCGATGGTGCGTTGTGGCTGTTTCCGTCGGGCAAAAGCCATGTGTCGCGTGTCCGTCTGTTCCAGATGCTGCGCGACCTGGCGGGCCGGGCGGGTATCGATCCGGCCGCGGTCAGTCCGCATGTGCTGCGCCACGCCTTTGCTACTCATTTGCTCGAGGGCGGGGCGGATCTGCGCGCGTTGCAACTGATGCTCGGCCATGCCGATATTGCGACCACCGAAATTTACACGCATGTCGACAGCCGCCGCCTTGTCGAACTGGTCAACCGCCGTCACCCGTTGGCACGGATGGATGGCGTTGACCTGAAGGCGTCATCGTCCTAGCGCTCACGCCATGACAGCCTTTCTGGACTTCGAAAAACAGGTCGCGGCGCTCGATCGGCAAATTGCCGAGCTGCGCGAAATGGGGGACGACCCCACGCTCAACATCGACAATGATATCGCACGGCTGGAGGATAAATCCTCGAAATTGCTGCGCGAAATCTATTCGAAGCTGACGCCCTGGCAAAAGACGCAGGTCGCCCGCCACCCCGATCGCCCGCATTTCAAACATTATGTTGCGGGGCTGTTCGACGACTGGATGCCGCTCGCGGGCGACCGCAATTTTGGCGACGATCAGGCGATTTTGGGCGGAATGGCGCGTTTCCGTGGGCGCCGCGTGATGGTGATCGGCCACGAAAAGGGCGACGATATTCCATCGCGCATGAAGCATAATTTCGGAATGGCGAAGCCCGAGGGCTATCGCAAGGCGATCCGCCTGATGCAGCTCGCCGACCGCTTTGGCCTGCCGGTCGTGACTTTGGTCGACACGTCGGGCGCCTTTCCGGGTATTCAGGCCGAAGAACGCGGGCAGGCCGAAGCGATCGCGCGCTCGACCGAACAATGCCTTGCACTTGGCGTGCCGATGATCGCCGCCGTGGTTGGCGAAGGCGGGTCGGGCGGGGCGATCGCGCTGGCAGCTGCGAACCGCGTGCTGATGTTCGAACATGCCGTCTATTCGGTGATTTCGCCCGAAGGCTGCGCATCGATCCTGTGGCGTACGTCCGACAAGGCAGCCGATGCGGCAGCGGCGATGAAAATGTCGGCGCAGGATTTGCTGGGGCTGAAAGTCATCGACCGGATCGTTACCGAACCCGTCGGCGGTGCGCATCGTGATCCCGACGCTGCGATTGCGGCGCTGGGCGACGCGATCGAGCAGGAACTGGGCGCATTGTCGGGCCTGCCGCGCGACACGCTGCTGGCCGCGCGCGAAGAGAAATTCCTGGCGATGGGACGCGCTTAGGCACGTTCCCGCGGAACCCGATTGCGGGATCTTGCGTTCCCATTTTCGAAATATGCAAGCCGCGGTTTATCGTACGGCTTGCCTTGTCGTGTGACGGGGATACCCTGACCGAAAGAGTTAAGTGGGAGGCATTTCGATGAGCTGGAAGACTGGAAAGACACTGGCGGCCGTGCTGGCGATGGGCGGCGTCGCCGTGACCGGGGTGGCCGACGCACAGTTGAAGGCGATCAGAACCGTGACGAGCATTTCGCCTGCCGAACGCAAGCAGGGCACCGATGCGCACCCGCAGCTGATGGCCGAATTCGGCGGTGCTTACAGCGGACCGCAGGCTGCCTATGTGAACCGCATCGGGCAGAATATTGCGGTCCAGTCGGGCCTGTCGCGCAGTCCCAGCGATTTCACCGTCACCTTGCTCAATTCGCCCGTGAACAACGCCTTCGCGATCCCCGGCGGCTATGTCTACGTCACCCGACAGCTGATGGCGCTGATGAACGACGAAGCCGAACTGGCCGGGGTGCTCGGGCACGAGGTTGGCCATGTCGCGGCACAGCACAGCAAAAAGCGCCAGTCGGCGGCGACGCGCAACCAGATCCTCGGCGTGCTTGGCGCCGTGCTGGGCGGCGCGATCGGCGACAATGGCGGACTGCTCGGCGGGCTCGGTGGACTACTCCAGAATAATTCGATGCAGGTCGCGCAGATGGCGACGCTGGGCTTCTCGCGCGGACAGGAACTCGAGGCTGACCAGCTCGGCGTCCAGTATCTGCGCAGTGCGGGATACGACCCGCTCGCGTTATCGACGATGTTGACCAGCCTGGCCAACCAGACGACCCTCGATGCGCGCCTTTCGGGTGGTGACGCGCGTTCGCTTCCCGCATGGGCGAGCACCCACCCCGATCCCGCGTCGCGCGTCCGCAATGCGCAGACACTGGCGAGCCGCGTCGGCGGAAGCGGCGGGACACGCAACGCCGATGCGTTTCTCGCTTCGGTCGATAACATCCTTTATGGCGACGACCCGGCGCAGGGCGTGGTCGAAGGCAATGAATTTCTGCACCCTGATCTGCGGCTCAAATTCGCCGTACCGAACGGCTACGGGATGCAAAACGGTGCCGACGCGGTGTCGATCAGCGGCAATGGTGGACAGGCGCAGTTTACCACCGGCGCGTACAGCGGCGACATGAACGCTTATATCGCCGCCGCCTTCAAGGCGGTCGCGGGCAACGCGGCGATCAGCCCCGGTTCGATCCAGCGCACGACGGTGGGTGGCATTCCGGCGTTCTATTCGACCGCACGAGTGAACAGCCAGTCGGGTCAGGTTGACGTCACCGTCTTTGCCTATGAATTTTCGCGCAGCAGCGCGTTCCACTTCGTTACATTGACGCAGGCCGGCGGCGGCGGCGTGTTCAATTCGATGTTCAACAGCGTCCGGCGGCTGAGTGCAGCGGAAGCGGCAGCGATCAAGCCGCGGCGGGTCGATGTGGTGACGGCGGGCCGCTCCGACACCTTGGCCAGCCTCGCGCGGCGCATGGCATACAGCAATTATCAGGCCGAACGGTTCCAGGTTCTCAATCGCCTGACCGCGTCGAGCCGGCTGACGCCGGGGCAGAAGGTGAAAATCGTCGTTTACGCCACCAGATAATAGCGATCGAAAACAGGAAAGGGCGGCGAGTTGCCTCGCCGCCCTTTCTGGTTGGCCCGCGCCCTGAAGCGCGAAAGCCGTAACCCGATTACTTCATGTTGGCGGAAACATTGTTGAAGGTGCCGCTGATGGCGGTGCCGACGCTCTTGAAAGCCGTGATGCCGGCGACAGCGATCAGAGCGGCGATCAGGCCATATTCGATAGCAGTGGCGGCTTTGGTGTTGCGGACGAACTTCTTGATGAACTTCATGACTGGTCTCCTGATTTCACTTACCCTGTTGACGGTCTGGTCTGGGTCAACGTCTGGAAGTTTAGGGTGAATAGGTTTTGAAAATCTTAACGGTGGCGGGCGCGGTTGCCGGGCCGTCGTCCAAAAAAGGGACGGCTGCTCTGGCCGTCCTACATATTCGTCGCGGCGTTGGATGAGACCTTGTTCCACATAGCTCTTGTGGAGTTTGCGACATTGCCAACTGCAACGACGGTCGCCAGAAAGACCAAGGCCAGTATCAGCCCGTATTCGACGGCCGTGGCGGCCCTGGTCGACCGCATCAGCCTGTAAAAGCTTCGCATTGTTCCACCCCTGACTAATCTATAGTTCCCGAAGGTTCCCATATTCGCATAGGAAGGTTAACAATTTGTCGGCGTCTAGCCCCGCAAAACTGCCAGAAATTCCGTTCATTGTCGTGGCGGCGGCGCTTGTCGACCGCGACGGGAGGCTGCTTGTCCAGCAGCGGCCTGAAGGCTTGCCGATGGCGGGGCTGTGGGAGTTTCCGGGCGGCAAGCTTGAACCTGGCGAGACGCCCGAGCAGGCGTTGATCCGCGAATTGGCCGAGGAGCTCGCGATCGACGTCGATCATGCCTGCCTCGCGCCAGCCTGTTTTGCGAGCGAGCCGCTGGGGAACAAGCATCTGCTCCTGCTGCTTTATGTATGCCGAAAATGGCGCGGAACGCCGGTGGCACAGCATGCGAGCGCGCTCCGCTGGGTGCGGCCGGTGGAGTTGCACGCGCTCGACATGCCGCCGGCCGACAAACCGCTCATCGGTTTGCTCGAGGCGCTGATCTAGCGCTTCGGCTTCAGCACGTCGGCGAGCGAGGCAGTACCGCTGCCGCGGCGCGCCGGCCGTGGCTGATCGGGATGCGGCGCCCAACCGCTGAAATGCACGACGCGGAAATTTTCACCGATGCGCCCGTCGGGGTCGGCGAGTGCCGCAAAGGCGGCCGCGATCCGGGCTGCTTCCTCGCGGGTCAGCGGCGGCGGGACCGGCGCAAGCCGGCTCGACAGGCCCGCGGCGCGCAAATCGCGGACGAGCCCGAACCAGTCGGCGTAGCGCACCGTCAGTGCATCGACGTCGACGACCGGCATGGTGAAGCCGACGCGCTGAAGCAGATTGCCCATCGCGGCGAGATCGATCTGCGGATGCAAACGGGCGATCGAGCGCACTCCGTCGGCCATCACCGCGCGGCGGAGCCGGGACAGGCTGCCGTCGCCGACAAAGGCGCCGAGCAACAGGCCGTCGGGCGCGAGCAGCGCGCGGAGGCGAAGGAGCGCGCCGGGAACATCGTTGATGCTGTCGAGCCCGCCGGGCCAGAGGATGAGGTCGAAGCTGGCAAAGGGCAGGTCGATGGCATCGGCTTCGACAGCGACGGCGCCGCTCCCGGCGGCGAGGCGTGGTCCGGCTTCGGCAATGGTAAGTTTGGTCCCGATCGCGCGCAAATGGTCCGCGAGCGCCGCATCATGCGCCCCGATGAGCAGCGTTCTCGGAAATTCGCGGGTCACCATCGCGAGCCGGTCGAGCAAGGTTTCGGCGATGATCGGCGCGAGGAAATTGGCCGATGCAGGGAGGCGCGCCATACGGTCGCGCTGGGCGCGGTGGCGGGCAGAGGAAAAGAGCGGGCGGGGTGACTGCGACATGCGCCGCTTGTGCCGTCCCCGGCGATGCTTCACAAGTCGGTGATGGCGACAAGTGCGGGGGATGGCGAAGAAGAAAGCGCGCCAGCGCGCGCATGGCTCGGTGCATGGCGCGTCGCGGCGCGCGCGATCGTCGATTATGCGCTGCCGCCGCGTTGCCCCGGCTGCGGCATCATCGTCGGCGAAGATCGGCAATTCTGCTTGACCTGCTGGTCGTCGCTCGATTTCCTCGACGGACCGTCCTGCTTTCGCTGTTCGATTCCGCTGCCGACCGGGCTGCCGGGCGAGCGGGTCGCGTGCGGCGCTTGCCTTGCAAACCCGCCACCGTTCGCTGGCGCTCCTGCCGCGCTCGCCTATGGTCCCGTTGCGCGGACGGTCGCGCTGCGCCTCAAATATGGGCGACGGACCGGGCATGCGCGGCTAATGGCGCGGTTGATGGCGCGGCACTTGGCCGCGTTGGGCGCCGTCGATCCGGTTTTGCTGGTGCCGGTACCGCTGCACCGCTGGAGGCTCTGGTCGCGCGGGTTCAATCAGGCGGCACTGGTGGCCGACGAACTGGCGCGGCTGACCGGCGCGGCGCGCGACCATCATCTCCTTTTGCGGATCAAGTCGACGGCATCGTTGCGCGGCAAGGGGCGGCGCGAGCGCGAACGCATCGTTGCCGGGGCATTCGCACTGGCCCCCGATGGCAGGGCGCGCGCGGCGGGGCGGCATCTGGTGCTGGTCGACGACGTCCATGCCAGCGGCGCCACGCTGCGCGCAGCGGCGCGGGTGCTGGCACGCAGCGGCGCTGCGCATGTGTCGGCGCTCACTTGGGCACGCGTTGTTCCCGATGCGCTGATGACGGGCAACATATTTGACTTTGCTTCGTTGGATTCCGATATGACGGACCAAGTGATGACAGGATAGCCGAATGGCCAAGATCGAAGTTTTTACAAAATTCTTCTGCCCCTATTGCTCGCGCGCGAAGGCGTTGCTCGAGCGCAAGGGCGTGGAGTATCAGGAAATCGACCTGACGATGGATCGTGCCGGGTTCGACGCGATGGTCGAACGCGCCGGTGGTGCGCGCACCGTCCCGCAGATATTCATCGACGGCAAGCATGTCGGCGGCAGCGACGACCTTGCCGCGCTGGACGCGCGCGGCGGGCTCGATCCGTTGCTCGGGCTCGCCTGATCTTGATCGTTTTCGACCTTTGTTGCGGCGCGGGCGATCATCGCTTCGAAGCCTGGTTTGCGAGCAGCGACAGCTTTGCCGACCAGCAGGCGCGGGGGCTGATCGCCTGTCCCGTTTGCGGTGACGATGCCGTCCGCAAAGCAGTGATGGCGCCGCGGGTGGGGGCCAAATCCAACCGGCAGACTATTGATCGGGCGCCCGCCAACCCGCCCAGTCCAAGCGAGCCGTCGCCCGAACTGGTGCGCAAGATTCTCGCCGATATTGCCGCAAAACAGGCTGAAATGCTGCCGCAGTCGCGTTGGGTCGGCCGGGATTTTGCCGACGCGGCGCGCGCGATGCACGAGGGGCGTGCGGCAGAGGACCTGATCCACGGCCAGGCCTCGCCCGAAGAGGCGCAATCGCTCCGCGACGACGGAATCGCCGCGATGCCTTTACTGGTACCGATCGTTCCGCCCGAGGCGGTCAATTGATCCATCCTGATTGACGCTTTGTGTCTCGCGCCGCTACACGAGCGGCGGCGCATCCGTAGCTCAGCAGGATAGAGCATCAGATTCCTAATCTGGGGGCCGTGGGTTCGAATCCCGCCGGGTGCACCATTTTTCAATGACTTATGTGTGCATTCGTCAAGGGTCAGAGATTCTAGCAATCACTTAGCAATCACCTTGGCACGTCGCGACGCGCGACGTATTCGACGCCCACTTTCCAGGTTGAAAGGAAAGGGAGATCTTGCAACGAGGTCACGATTGGAGCGAGGGTGCAGGCTCTCAGCGCGGGCATAAGCTACGAGGCATCACCGCGTCACGATAAACGTCGACCAGAAACAGTATCTGAAGTGCATCCGATGGTGGGCTGTGATCGCCAGGAGGATAGATATTGGCGCCGCCGGGCGCTGCTCATTATAGCGGCTTACCGTTCGGGATCGGCCCGGGCGCGCCAGGAGAAAATATATGAACCATGCCGAACTCACTGACAGCGTCGCAGCCTCGCTCGACGTCAGCAAGGCTGACGCCAAGAAGGCCGTCGACGCCGTCTTCGCCGCGATCACCGATGCCGCCGCCAAGGGCGACGAAGTCTCGGTCAACGGCTTCGGCAAGTTCAAGGTCAAGGAATCGGCCGCACGTGAAGGGCGCAATCCCTCGACCGGCGCGGCGATCCAGATCGCTGCATCGAAGAAGCTGAGCTTCGGCGCGGCCAAAGCGGTCAAGGATCGCCTCAACGGCTGATCCCGTCTTCCCCGCCGGCGCTGCCGGCGGGGAAATCTACCAGTATACCGAGCGCACTCTAGCTGCTGGGAGCGGACGCTTCGGCGCGATCGCACAGGAAGCTTTGCTGCGTCGGTGAGCGTGCCACCTCAGCATCCCGCCCCGGGGGCCTTTGCCCGCAGCGTCTACTCGTGTCGCAATGCGTCGATCGGGTTGAGGCTTGCTGCGCGGCGAGCCGGAAAATAGCCGAAGACGACGCCGATCAACGCCGAGATAACGAAGGCGACGATGTTGATCTGAGCGTCGAACATCCAGCTCACTTGCATGATCGGCGACAGCAACGCGATGGCGAGCTGCGCGATGAGGAGGCCGGCGAGACCGCCAAGGCAGGAGAGGACGATCGCCTCGACGAGAAACTGCATCAGCACTTCGCGGGCGACAGCGCCGATCGCGAGCCGGATTCCGATCTCGCGCGTGCGCTCGGTCACCGAGACGAGCATGATGTTCATGATGCCGATGCCGCCGACGAGCAGCGAGATCGCGGCGACCGCGGCCACGATGCGCGTCAGAAGTGTGGTCGTCCCGGTCAGCGTGTCGGATATCTGCTTCGTGTCGAAGATGTTGAAATTGTCATCCTTGCCATCGGTGATTTTCCGGCGCTCGCGCAACAGGTCGGTGATCGATGCCTGGACTTGCGCGGTCGCGAAGCTCTGGTCGACGCCGACGAGCATGACCGAAATATCCTGGTTGCCGGTAAATCGCCGCTGGACGGCTTTGACCGGCATGATGACGACATCGTCCTGGTCGCCGCCGAAGCCGCCTTGGCCGCGCGTCGACAATATGCCGATCACGTCGCAGCTGATGCCCTTGATCCGGAAGCGTTCGCCGACCGCCTGGCCGCCGCGGAAGAGGTTCTGGCGTACGGTGTTGCCGATGATGCACACCGCCTTGCCCGCCTGCTCTTCGGCGGGCGTGAAGGTGCGACCCTCGGTGAGAGGCCAGGGCTGGACGGTGAAATAGGCGTCGGTGGTGCCGTTGACCGTCGTCGACCAGTTTGCGCCTTCATAGATGGCCGTTCCGCTGCTCTGCGCCTGGGGTGCGACCGCGGTGACGCCCGCGATCTGCTGCGCGATCGCATCGAGGTCGGTCATCTTGAAATCGGGCGGGCGGGGGCCGCCGCCGCCGCGGCCGAAGCCCTGGCCGGGACGGATCTGGAGAATGTTGGTGCCGAGCGCCGAAATCTGGCTCTGCACCGCTGCGGTGGTTGCGTTGCCCAGCGTCACCATCGTCACGACCGCCGCGACGCCGATGACGATGCCGAGCACCGTCAGGAAGGAGCGCAGCACATGGCGGCGGATCGAGCGCAGCGCGAGAAGGAAGGTCGTGCCGGTCATGCGCGCGGTCCCATGCGGCTGCGTGACGCGGCGTTGATCTCGATGCTCTCGACCAGCCCGTCCTTGAAATGCACAAGCGTGTGCGCGAATGCGGCCATCTCGGGCTCGTGCGTCACCATCAGCACCGTGATCCCGCTCTCGCGGTTGAGTGCGGTGAGCAGTTCCATGATCTCGACCGAACGCTCGGAATCGAGATTGCCGGTCGGCTCGTCGGCGAGCAGCACGTCAGGGTGCGTCACGATCGCGCGCGCTATGGCGACGCGTTGTTGTTGCCCGCCCGACAACTCGGCGGGCGTGTGGTCCCACCAATCCTTGAGTCCGACCTTGTCGAGCGCGGCAAGTGCGGCTTCGCGCCGCTCGGCCTTGGGATCCCCGCGATAGAGGAGCGGGAGCTCGACATTCTCGAGCGCATTCGTGCGTGCGAGCAGGTTGAAGCCCTGGAAGACGAAACCGAAATATTTGCGGCGCAGGAGCGCTCGCTGGTCGCGCGTCAAGGCCTCGACATGATGACCGCGGAACCGATACTCACCGAGAGTTGGAACGTCGAGGCAACCGAGGATGTTCATCGTCGTCGACTTTCCCGAGCCCGATGCACCCATCACCGCGACAAAATCGCCCGACATAATGTCGAGATCGACGCCCTTCAGTGCCTGGAAGGCGGTCGGACCTTCGCCGTAGGTCTTCACGATTCCACTGAGATGGATGATCGGGTCGGGCATGGCTCAGCCGCCTTTCCGTGCTCCGGACGGCCGCGCTCCGCCGGCGGCGCCCGATGCCGGCGCGTCGTCCGAAAGCTGCCCGGTGATGACCTTCATGCCTGCGCTGAGCTTGCCTGAGGTGACCTCGGTGAGCGCACCGTTGGTATCGCCCGTCGTAACCTGGAGAGCCTGCGGCTTGCCATCGTTCCCGAGAATATAGATGGTCTGCTGCGCGCCGCGTTCGGTCGTGACATTTTGCGGAGCCGCGTTGCCGCCGCGTCGCCCTCCGCGGGGGACAAGCGCTCCGGTGATCCCGCCCGTGGCCGCGCCCGGGCCGCCAGCGTTCGTCGCGGGGCGATAGCGTAGTGCGGCATTGGGGACGAGCATCGCATTTTGTTTTTCCGTCGTGACGATGTCGGCAGTTGCGGTCATTCCCGGGCGCAGCGTCTGCTTCGTATTGTCGACCGACAGGATCGCCGTGTAGGCGACGACTTCCCCCGTGGTCGCGGTGGTGGTGGTCGAGGTCGACGAAGAGGAGCTGTTGTTCGACCCGACGTTGACGCGCGTGATTTTCGCGGGAAAGCGCTGTCCCGGGAAGGCATCGACGGTGAAGCTCGCGTCCTGCCCTTCCTTCACTTGTCCGACGTCGGCTTCGTCGACCGACACCTGGAGTTCCATCTGGCTCAGATCCTCGGCGATGGTGAAGAGAACGGGCGCATTGAGCGAGGCTGCCACGGTCTGGCCGGGTTCGATGTCGCGCGACAGGACCACGCCAATTACCGGCGAATAGATACGCGCCTTCGACAAATTGGTTTGCGCGGTGCCAAGCGCCGCGCGCTGCTCGGCGACCTGTGCGCGCGCGGCGGCGAGCGAGGCGACCGCGCGTTGCTGGTCGGCGCGCGCGGCGTCGAGTTCGGTCTTCGACGGCACGCGGCCGCCCGAGAGGCGCGACACCTCCTCCTGGCGCGCGAGCGTCGCGTTCGCCTGTGCGAGCGTCGCCTGTGCCTCGCCGACATTCGCCTGCGCCGCTGCGACACTTGCTTGGGCCTGGACCACAGAATCCTGAAGGCGCGCGGCATCGAGCGTGGCAAGCAATTGCCCCTTGGTCACACGGTCGTTCACATCGACATAGACATGGGTGATGAGGCCCGATTGCTCTGAACCGACGTCGACCTGGTTGATCGGCTTGATGTTGCCGGTCGCCGACACGGTGACCGTAAGCGCACCCTTTTGCACCTCCTCGGTCGAATAGCGCACTTCATTCGCCGGGCCAAAACAGCGGTAGAGGACGAGAAGGATCACCAGTGCAAGGACTGCGACACCGGCCCATTTTCCGCGGCGCATCCAGGGACTTTGGGGCTTCACGCCCAGAAAGTCGTCGAGCTTCTGATGAGCAGCCTGAGCTTCGGTCATTCGCCGTTTCCATCCATGTCCATTGTCTGCCAACCGCCGCCGAGCGCGTTGTAGAGTTGCACGATCGCCAGAGCCTGCGTCGCCCGTGCGCTTGCGAGACTGTTGCTCGACGAGAGAAGCGAGGTTTCGACATTCGACAGGGTCTGGAAGTCGGTGAGACCCGACCGATATTGAAGCCGCGCCATGATCGCGCTGTTGCTTGCGGCTTCGCGGGCGATTGCAAATTGCGCGCTGCTCGTCTGTGCCGAAGTAACGGCGGTCAGCGCATTTTCGACCTCCTCGAGCGAAGTCAGGACCGCCTGATGATAGGCGGCATAGGCGCCGTCGACCGCGGCTTGCTGCGATCGCACCTGCGAGGCGCGTGCGCCGCCGTCGAAGAGGATCTGCGAAAGGCCGGCGAAGAGCGATCCGGTGATCGCATCGAAGAGCCCACCGGGTTTGGCCGCGCTCGTGCCGAGCGAGCCGCTGATGGTGAAGGCGGGCAGCAACTGCGCCTTGGCGACCCCGACGCGCGCGGTCGCTGCGGCAAGGCTTCGTTCCGCCGACCGCACGTCGGGCCGCTGGCGCAGCGTATCGGCTGGAAAGCCTGCCGCGACCCTGGAAGGCGGAACCGGGACCGGTCCTGCGGTTTCGAGCGATGCCGTCGACGCGCCCGGGGCCTCGGCGATCAGCACCGCGATGCGATTGAGCGCACCCTGTATGCTCGTCCTGAACGCGGGGAGACTTGCTTCGGTTTGCGCAAGTTGAGTTAGCGCCTGTTCTTCGTCGAGCGAGGAAGCGAGCCCTGCCTGGGTACGCCAGCGAGCGATATCATAATTGTCGCGCTGATAGCGGAGCGTGTCCTCCGCGATGCCGAGTTGCTGCTGGGCGAGGCGAAGCTGAATATAATTGCTCACGAGCTCGGCGATGATCGCGACGTGCACCGAGGCGAGATCATAGCCGCTCGCCGCCTCGTCGGCGCGCGCTGCCTCGATCCCGCGCCGGCCGCCGCCGAACAGGTCGAGCTGCCAGTCGGCATCGATCCCCAGCGAAAAGCTGCTGTTGTCTGGGCCTTGGCTGTCGACGTTGCGGCCGGCGCCGCCGCTTCCGGTGGCGGTCGGAAGCAGGCTGGCGCCGGCCTGAACCGAGGCTTCGCGCGCCTGGCGCAGCCTTGCCTCGGCCTGTGCGATGTCGAGATTGGCCGCGATCGCGCGGTCGACCAGTTGATCGAGCGCCGGATCGTCGAAGCGCTTCCACCAGGATGCGAGCTCCGCGGGGTCGGCGGCGGCGCTGCTGTCGTCGCTGTAGGAGGCGGGGACGCCGAGATCGCCCGGGGCCACCGGCCGATAGTCGGGACCGACGGTGCAGGCTGCCAGCGAGAGCGAAGCTGCGAGTGTCACGAGACAGCGCCACCGGGCGATATCGGCCACCGGCGGGCTGTGGATGCCAGCTGCGCCGCAATCCGAGTTTTGTCTGGAGGCCGCGGCTTTCATTCCCGGGCTCCCTATTCGCTTCCGGGAGGAGGCTCGGCCGGGCCGCCGGGAGAAGGTCCGGGGCGGCCGCCTCGGCGACGTCCTTCGGGCTGAGGGGCTTCGCCCATCGAAATCGCCCCGTTTCGGTCGCGATCGGCCTCATCGAAACGCTTGCCTTCATAGGCGAGCAATTCTTCGAGCGAGAGGCCGGCGTCATAGTTGACATTGGCGTTTGTCACGAGGCCCGTGCTCAGCGGCTCGATGAGACCGGCGAGGAGGCGCGCCTGCGCGTCGTCACCATAGTCGGGGGCCACGGTCTCGGGGATCAGCCCGGCAGGGCCGATCGTCTGTGCTTCGTCGGATTGGGCAACCGAGCCGAGCCCGTGCTGCCAGGCGAAAAACTCCTCGCGGCTGATCGTCCGGTCCTTGTTCGTATCGATGCGCTCGAAGCGCTTGCCGATCAATATGTCGCGCCGCATAGCCGCGATGGCCCGGATTTCCTCGATCGTCACGAAACCGTCGCGGTTCTGGTCGGCGTCGTGGAACATGGCCGTGACGATCTTGTCGAATTTCGCGCGCGAAACCGGCTCGATCTCCCGCATCCGGGGGGGACCTTCCCGCGATCCTTCCCTGCCGCCCGGCGGGCCGCCGCCCTGGCGGCCGCCGCCGTGTTGGGCATGTGCGGGAACGCAGGCAAGAAGGAGGCAAACGCCGAGCAGCGCCTTGTTCATCGATCGGTCTTCCGGACGGAAAGGATGGGGAAAGCTGATCCGGGAAAGCGGGTCAGAGCGAGCAGCGACGTGCCGCTCCAGCGCCTGCCTGATAGGTATCGGTTCGCGCGTTGTAGGAACGATATTTCTGCTGGCAGGCCCGGACGTGGCGATACCAGTCGCTCTTCTTCGACCAATGCTTCGGCGGTGCGGGGGGCTGGGCGCCCCAGCTCTTGTTCCATTGGCCATAGGGGCCCTTCGGCGCGGGAGCGGTCTTCTTGGCAGCGGCGGCAGCCGGGCGATCCTGACGCGCACCTGACTCGCCCGGCCGGGAGGCGGCGATCGAAGGGGCTGCAATCATCATCGCGGCGCCAAGGGTACAGCTCATCAGAAATTTCACGGCACTACTCCTCGAATTTGCCGGCCCGCCGCGATCAGCGGACCGATGCGGGCGGGACGCATTTCGCTATCCGGTATGGACCATCGGGGGAGCGCGGAGGGTCAAGAGTTCGTAAGGGGAGTGTAAAGTTTGTGAAAAGACGGGATGACATCGTAGGGGCGCCGCGCGATGACCCCGATTGTGGAAGAAGAGCCATCCCTCCGGCATATCCTGCTCATCGACGATGATGTCGATCTCAGCGCGATGCTGCGCGAATATCTGGAAAGCGAGGGCTTTCATGTTGAAGCCGTCTTCAACGGCGCGAGCGGCGTCGTGCGCGCGCTGTCGGGGGAGTTTGATGCGGTGGTTCTCGATGTCATGCTGCCGCGGCTCAACGGGATCGAGGTCTTGCGCCAGATCCGCCAGGCGAATGATGTGCCGGTCCTGATGCTCACGGCCAAAGGGGATCAGGTGGACCGGGTCGTAGGGCTCGAACTGGGTGCCGATGACTATGTCGCAAAGCCCTATTATCCGCGCGAACTCGTCGCCCGCCTGCGCGCGATCCTCCGGCGACAGGCCCCCGCCGCCGCCTTGCGCGGATCGATTCTGGAACTTGGCGATCTGAAGGTCCGCGTCGCGGAACGGCGGGCAAATTGGGACCGCGATGTTGTCGATCTCACCGCGACCGAATTCAACATGCTCGTCACCCTGCTTCGCGCGGGCGACGATGTTCAGACCAAGGACGAACTCTCGCTACGCGCCCTCGGCCGTTCGCGCCAGTCCTATGACCGCAGCGTCGATGTGCACATCAGCAATCTGCGTCTGAAACTCGAAGGAATATCGGCCGGCGCCATCGGCATCGAAACCGTGCGCGGGGTCGGCTACCGGCTACGGAGCAAGTCATGAAGACGCGGCTCTTCTGGAAGATATTGCTTGCCTTCTGGTTGACCTTCTTTGCCATCACGCAAGGTGTCTGGCTGATCTTCCAGCTGCGCCGCGATGACCGGCCGCCGCCCGAGCGATTCATGATCGAACAGATGGCGCCGACGCTGCTTTCGGCAGCGCAAGCGGAAGTGAGGCGGTCGGGCAAGGCCGGTTTCGACAGCTTCGTCGCAGCCCTGCCGCCCGGCCAGCGGGCGCGGTTGCAGCTGCAATCCATTGGCGAGCCTGTTGTCGCGCCCGCGCGGGATTTTGCAGGATCGGTGGCGCGCGAGGTGAGCGTGCCGGGACGGCAGGGACTGGTGCTCCGCTACTGGTATCGCGAACCATCCCGTCGCGCCGAGATTTTCAACGTTCCGCCGGCGCTTCTGACGCTCGGTCTGATCGGGGGACTGTTCTTTGCCGCAACGCTCGCCTGGTATCTCACCCGGCCGCTCGGTCAGCTGCGTCGCGGGTTCGAGCGGCTGGCGCAGGGGCGCTTCGCCGAGCGCCTCACGCCGGTCATCGGTAACCGCCGCGACGAGATTGCCGATCTTGCACGGGATTTCGACCGGATGGCGCAGCGGCTCGAAGAGTTGGTCGGCGCGAGGGATCGGCTTCTTCATGATGTTTCGCACGAACTTCGTTCTCCCCTTGCCCGGCTGCAGCTGGCGATCGGCCTCGCGCGGCAATCGCCCGAACGGACCGAAGTATCGCTCGACCGGATCGATCGCGAAGCCGCTCGCCTCGACGCACTGGTCGGCGAATTGCTCGGTCTTGCGCGGTCCGAGCATCGCGCCGGGGAAGGCGATGATTATTTCGATCTCGCGGGCGTATTGCGCAGTGTGATCGGGGATGCAGAGTTCGAGGCAAGGTCGCACAATGTCTCGATCCGCCTGGGTGACGCCACATTGTCCGGCGACCAGCCGCCGCTGATACGTGGCAACGCCGAGGCGGTCCGGAGGGCGATCGACAATGTCGTCCGCAACGCCCTGCGTTTCTCGGTGGCCGGGCAGGCGGTCGATGTCGATTACAGGTGGGAGTCTGGCATCCACCATATCAGCGTAACTGACGGCGGCCCCGGCATAGACGAAGCGAGTATCGATGCGATGTTCGAGCCGTTCGCCCGCGGTGACGACGGAAGTCTCGGCTTCGGTCTCGGCCTGGCGATCGCGAAGCGCGGCGTCGCGCTCCATGGGGGTAGGATCAGTGCGCGCAATCGCGAAGGCGGCGGGCTGGTCGTCAGCCTCGAGATACCCGGTGCGGACGCCCTGCCGCGCGGATAGGGCCCGACAGGCACGTCGCTTGAGCCTGCGATCCTGGCGGGGTTCCGCTATTCAGGGTGCCGATGATCATCCATCGCGGGACCAACTCAGCCCTGTTCGATCTCGATTTCCGACACGATCCGGTCGATATCGCGCAGCATCTCTTCGAACCGGATCAGGTCTTCCTTCGGGAAGGAGTCGAATATCCGCTTTTCGAGTTCGAGCGCTTTGGGTGCCACGGCGCCATAAAGCTCCCAGCCTGCAAGAGTTAGCTGGAGCAGGTGCGAGCGCCGATCGCCGCTGATCGGTTTTCGCGCGAGCAGGCCGCGATCGATAAGCGCGATCGCCGCGCGGCTCACCGTCACCTTGTCCATCCGGGTCTTTATCCCGATCTCCTGCTGCGTGATTCCCTCGGGATTCTCTGCAGTTACTGCGACCAGGCGCCAGTCCGGAACGCGTAGCGCGAACAGCGCTTCATAGGCACTTGCGATCACGTCGCTGACGCGGTTGGTCGTGAAGGAGAGCCGGTACGGGAGGAAGCTGTCAAGCAGCAGCGAGGGTTTGTCCATGGGAGATAGTATCAATTGACACTAGTTTTGCAACCAGTCTATGTGGTTTCAATTGTTACCAATTGGGAGCTTCGCATGAACGATGAAAATAACCCACTCGGCCTCGATGGTTTTGCCTTCGGTGAGTTCACCTCGCCCGATCCGGCGGCGATGGCGGCACATTTCGAGCGGCTCGGGTTTGTCGCGGCAGCGCAGATTCCAGACCGGGGATTGACCCTCTATCGCCAGGGGCGGATCGCCTTCGTCCTCAACGCGGGCGATGGCCAGGCGGCAGAATTTCGCGCGCTGCACGGCCCGTCGGCGAACGGCATGGCGTTCAACGTCCATGATGCCGAAAAGGCTTATGCGCTTGCTCTGGAGCGCGGTGCCAAGGCAGCCGACACAAGCACGAGCGCGCTGCCCGGCGCGAGAGCGATTGAAGGGATCGGCGGCGCGCTACTCTACCTCGTTGAGGGCGACCCCTTCGCAGACTGGAGTGAAGTTCCCGGCTGGCGCGAGGAGTCGGCGAAGCAATCGGTCGGTCTCGATCTTCTCGATCATCTGACGCACAATGTCCGCCGCGGGCAGATGCGTGTGTGGTCGGACTATTATGCCAGGCTCTTCGGTTTCGAGGAGCAGAAATATTTCGACATCAAGGGCAAGGCGACGGGCCTGTTCAGCCAGGCGATGATCGCCCCCGACCGCGCGATCCGTATTCCGCTCAATGAAAGTCAGGACGACAAGAGCCAGATCGAGGAATTCATCCGCGACTATAACGGCGAAGGCATCCAGCATCTTGCGCTGACCACCGACAATATCTTCGAGACCGTAGAAAAATTGCGCGCACGCGGCGTCCGTCTGCAGGACACGATCGAGACCTATTATGAACTCGTCGACAAGCGCGTTCCCGGGCATGGCGAGGACCTCGAACGGCTGAAGAAGAACCGCATTCTGATCGACGGCGACGTCGAGAGCGAAGGCATCCTGCTCCA
Source organism: Sphingopyxis sp. GW821-FHT10B01 (assembly GCF_059415685.1). NCBI lineage: Bacteria > Pseudomonadati > Pseudomonadota > Alphaproteobacteria > Sphingomonadales > Sphingopyxidaceae > Sphingopyxis > Sphingopyxis sp. GW821-FHT10B01. The sequence goes on from NZ_JBWKNS010000004.1 coordinate 326,934, forward strand.
GATCTTCACCGAGAATATGTTTGGACCGATCTTCTTCGAGGTCATCCAGCGCAAGGGTAACGAGGGTTTCGGCAACGGCAATTTTCAGGCGCTTTACGAGTCGATCGAACTCGACCAGATTCGTCGCGGCGTGGTCACGATCGACGAGTGAGCGACCGGCGCGGGGGGAGAAAATATGACCGTCCATGAATCTGCGCCGGCGAAAGCCGAGCCCCGGACGATGTCCGGTTTTGCAAATCACTTCGCGACCGAGGCTGTGGCAGGGGCGCTGCCTGTCGGCTGTAATTCGCCGCAGCATGTGCCTTATGGACTCTATGCCGAGCAATTGTCCGGCACAGCTTTCACCGCGCCGCGGGCGGAGAACCGGCGCAGCTGGCTCTACCGCCTGCGCCCGACCGCCAATCATCCGGCTTATCAGCCCTATGAACGGTCGACGCAGCTTCGTTCGGCGCCGTTCGACGAACTGCCGCCATCGCCCAACCGACTGCGCTGGGACCCGCTTCCCTGTCCCGCCGCGCCGACAGATTTTGTCGACGGCCTCGTCACCTATTGCGGCAATGGCGACGTCGGCGCGGGTGTCGGGATCGGCGTGCATCTCTATGCCTGTAACCGGTCGATGGTCGGACGAGCCTTTTACGATGCCGACGGCGAGCTTCTGATCGTTCCGCAAGAAGGCGCGCTTCGCCTCGTGACCGAGATGGGCGTGCTGACAGTAGAGCCCCAGCAGATCGCCCTCATCCCGCGCGGATTGCGTTTCCGGGTCGAGCTGCTCGACGCGGCGGCGCGGGGCTATATCTGCGAAAATTACGGCGCCCTGTTCCGTCTGCCTGATCTCGGCCCGATCGGTTCGAACGGCCTCGCCAACCCCCGCGACTTCGAGACGCCCGTCGCCTGGTTTGAGGATCGCGACGAGCCCGTCGAAATCGTCCAAAAGTTTCAGGGCGGCCTGTGGGCTACCATGCTCGATCATTCGCCTTTCGATGTCGTTGCCTGGCACGGCAATCTCGCCCCCTGTCGATACGACCTGCGGCGTTTCAACACGATCAATACGGTAAGCTATGATCATCCGGACCCGTCGATCTTCACGGTGCTGACCAGTCCGAGCGATACGCCCGGTACGGCGAATTGCGACTTTGTGATCTTTCCACCGCGCTGGATGGTCGCCGAAAGCACATTTCGCCCACCATGGTTCCACCGCAATGTGATGAGCGAGTTCATGGGTTTGGTCACCGGCGCCTATGACGCAAAGGCGGGTGGTTTCGCTCCGGGCGGCGCCTCGCTGCACAACCAGATGGCGGGACACGGCCCCGATCAGGCGAGCTATGAGAGTGCGGTCACCGCCGCGCTTGTTCCGCACAAGATCGAGAACAGCCTGGCCTTCATGTTCGAAAGCCGGATGGTGCTGCGTCCGACCCGCTTCGCGACCGAAACGCCGATCGCGCAGCTCGACTATGATGATTGCTGGAGCGGATTCCGCAAGGCGCAGGTCCCGGTGGGAGACAGTGAAGCATGACTTTTCCGATTATCGACGAAACCCATCGGCTCGAACGGACGAGCTGGGTCGCCGACGCCAATGGCCATCGCGACTTCCCGATCCAGAATTTGCCGTTCGGAATATTCTCGCCGCCAAGCGGTGCCCCGCGTCCGGGCGTCGCGATCGGCGATCATATTCTCGACCTCGCGGCGATTGCCGCGCTGTTGCCGTCCGACATGACGCATGTCTTTGATGAAAAGACGCTCAACAGCCTGTTCGCGCTGCCGCGTGCCAAGCGGTTGGTGCTGCGCCGGCGACTATCGTCGCTGCTGTCCGACGGCCAGTATCGGGCTGCCATCGAGCCCGCACTGCATCCCACGACAGATTGCGAATTGCATTTGCCTGCTGCGATTGGCGATTACACCGATTTCTATGTTGGTATTCATCACGCCACCAATGTCGGAACATTGTTCCGGCCCGACAATCCATTGCTCCCCAACTACAAGCATGTACCGATCGGTTATCATGGCCGTGCCTCGTCGGTCCGGCCATCGGGTGTGCCCGTGGTGCGGCCGGTTGGGCAGCACAAGGCGCCCGACGCCGCGGTGCCGAGCTTCGGTCCGTCGCAGCGGATCGACTATGAACTCGAGCTCGGCGTCTGGATCGGCGAGGGCAATGCTCTCGGCACGACGATCCCGATCGGTTTGGCGGCCGAGCATATCGCCGGCTTCTGCCTGCTCAACGACTGGTCGGCGCGCGACTTTCAGGCGTGGGAATATCAGCCGCTCGGCCCATTTCTCGCGAAGAATTTCCAGACGACGATTTCTCCCTGGGTCGTGACCGCCGAAGCCCTTGCACCGTTCCGCGGCGCGCAACCCGCGCGGCCGGCCGGCGATCCGCAGCCCTTGCCCTATCTGTGGGATGCGGCCGATCAGGAAACGGGCGCGCTCGAACTCGAACTCGAGGTGCATCTGCTGACCGAGCGAATGCGCGCGGCAGGCATGGCACCCGCGCGGCTGAGTCACGGTCCGGCATCCAACATGTACTGGACCGTCGCACAGATGGTCACCCACCACGCCTCGAACGGCTGCAATCTCAATCCCGGCGATCTGCTCGGCACCGGGACGATCTCGGCGCCTGACAGGGACGGCTACGGCAGCCTGCTCGAAATTACCCGCGGCGGTAGCGAACCCGTGATGCTCCCGAACGGCGAAATGCGGCGTTTTGTCGAAGATGGCGACGAGATATTTTTGTCGGCTCGCGCCCGGAAGGAGGGCCAGGTTCCGATCGGTTTCGGAAGTTGCCGCGCGGTGGTTCTCCCGGCGATTGCCTGAAATGGTACCGCGGGGCTCGCGGCGCGAAAAATCGCCGGCGGAAACAACATGACCAGCGATGCGCGGGTCTACAAGACACCGGCGGGCATCGATCTTGGCCCGCTTGGTCTGATTGCACCGGACAAGGCCCGCAGTTTCGTTGTCCAGCTCAAGGCAGGACGTTTCCATGGCTTCGTCGTCCGGCGCGGCGATGATGTTTACGGCTATGTCGATCGATGTCCGCATATGGGCTTGCCACTTGCCCGGACGCTCGACGACTATCTGACGCCACGCGGCGATCTCCTGGTCTGCGATTGGCACGCGGCGCTGTTTGAGGTCGAGACCGGCCATTGTGTCGGTGGACCGTGCAGCGGTGCGCGGCTTGCCGCTTGGCCGGTCCACGTAGCGAATGGATCGATTGTAACCGGCGAGGCGGCCTAATTCGCCCCTGAATTGGTGAGCGCGTCGTCCCGGTGCGGAGTGACGCCTCGACAGAGCGTCAACAGGGCCTCCAGACCGCCTTCGGGATGGTTGTGCAGGACCAGTGAGGCACCATTTTTTTCTGCAAGTGTCCGTGCAATAGCGAGGCCGAGCCCGATTCCGTCCCCGGACGGTCCAGACCCGGTTTGCAGACGCACGAAGGGTTCAAAGACATGGCTCAGCTGTTCCTCGGGAATGCCGGGACCCTGGTCGCGAATCCGGATGACGACCGTATCGCCGACGTGGGCCGCCGAGACGTCCGCCGACCCGCCATATTTGACCGCATTGTCGATCAGATTGTCGAGGCAGCGCTGAAGCGCGCGTGGCCGTGCCTCGATGTCGCAGCCGCTGCGGGCATCGAAACGCACTTGTGCGCCACCTTCGGCCGCATCCTCGACGACGAGATCGAGCAATTGGTCGATTGCGAGACTGGCAAAGGGTTCGGTCGTCTGGTTGCTGCGCGCATAGTCGAGCCCTTCGCGGATAAGGGCCTGCATCGTACCGAGGTCGTCAATGAGGCGGCTGCGAAGTGCGGCGTCACTGACCTTTTCGAGCCGCAGCCGGAGCCGCGTCATCGGTGTCTGGAGGTCGTGGGTGATCGAGGCGAGGAGTTGGGTCCGCTCGACGACAGAGCTGCGAAGCCGGGTCTGCATCGTATTGAAGGCCCGCGCCGCATCGCGCACTTCGCGCGGGCCGCGTTCGGGCAGCGGCTGCTGGTCAAGATCGTCGCCAAGTGCGGTTGCGGCGCGCGCGAGATTGCCGAGCGGTGCGGCCGCCATGCGCGCTGCGATAAACGCCAGCGTTGCCATCAAAATGGCGAGCACCGACACCACGATGGGGTTGAGCGAAATCGGGTCAGCCTGGACATGACCTCGCAACTGGAGCTTGATCAGCCCGCCATCGGACAGGCGGGCGGTGACCACCCAGCAGTCGAAATCCTTCCGCGCTCCCGATATCGGCGGCTGGACGAAGCAGGTGTTTGGCGCTGCGCGTTCGGCGTTCACTGGTCTTTCCCATCGTGCCGCCAGCCTCTTGGTGAGTTCGTTGTCGCGCCGCTCGATATGCTCGGTGCCCGTCGCGCGCCGTATTCCGGTGACACCATTTGCGAGCAGTTCGATGCGTAGCGGTTCGGGCGCGTTATCGGCGACAGTCAGAAAGTCGCTCATCCGGTCGACCAGACGTTCGAACCGGATGCGGAGAAGGTCGGATTGCCGTTGGCGATCGGCGAGCGCCAGGGCAAGCGTCGCCGAACCGACCACCCCGATCAGCAGGAACACGAACAGGCGTCCCGCCATCGTCGAGAAGAAATGGCGCAGTTTCATTCGAAGGTGACGGCAGCGGCCAGTACATAGCCCTGACCGCGGACCGTCATGATCAGGTCCGACGCACGGGCATTGTCGTTGAGCTTCTGGCGCAGGCGGCTGATCTGGAGATCGGCGATACGCTGTCCCGAATGGCTGCCATGGTCTTCGTCGTCGGTCGTCAGCGTCAGGATATGTTCGCGGGTGAGCACTTCATTGGCATTCTCGAGCAGGAATTTGAGAAGACTATACTCGGCACCCGACAGCATGACCACGCGGCCGTCGGCCTTGAACAGGCGCCTGCTTTCGAAGTCGAGCGTCCAGTCGCGGAACATCGCCCGCTTGGCCGGCGGCGGTTCGGGCGCCTTCATCGGATTATAGGCGCGCCGGATCACGCTGCGGACGCGCGCGATCAGCTCGCGCGGCTCGAAGGGCTTTGCGATATAGTCGTCGGCACCGACTTCCAGGCCGATGATCCGGTCGATTGACTCGCCGCGCGCGGTGAGCATGATGATAGGCGTGTTCCGTTTGGTGCGCGTTTCGCGGCACAGCGAAAGGCCATCCTCGCCCGGCAGGTTCAGGTCGAGGATGATGAGGTCCACCTCATGCACGGCCAGCGCCGCGCGCATCGTCGGGCCGTCGCAGGCCGTCAGTACGGCATAACCGGCCTGACCGAGCTGCTCCGCGACCAGCGCCGAAATCTCGGTGTCGTCATCGACCACCAACAAGGTCTGCTGATGAACCGGCGTGACGGCGCCCTCCGGAGGGCTCGCCGTTCGAAGGTCGTGCGCGGTCATATCTCTCCCCATGGCCGATGGCCCTAGTACATTGTCGTTTGCGCAATCCTATCATGGATCGCTGCATTTCCAAGGCCGAACTGTTTCGTGGAGCTCTATATCGAGCCAGATTCCAAATACAGATTGAATTATATCAAAGTGTGTCAACGTTAATCGAAATCTATTCTTGTGATAACTTGTGACAATAGGGACAAATGTAATAAATAACTTTTGATTCTTGAATATATGAGTAGAAACTTCCCATCAATATTGCGAACCGAACGACGGATCGGTCGCTCAAGGATGGAGAGATCTATGGAAAGCATCGAGAAGCTGTCGCGCCCCAAGGCGCTGTCCAAAGGTTGGCGGGCAAGCGTTGCGGGCCTGGCGATGATCGCCAGCACCGCGACGGTCGCTATGATCGCCACGAGCTTTGCCGAGCCGGCGCAGGCGCATCATTCCTTCGCGGGTTTCGACAAGAGCCGCAAGGTGACGCTCAAAGGCACCGTCAAGCAATGGCAGTTCACCAACCCGCACAGCTGGCTCCAGCTTAACGTCGTCGAGAATGGCCGCGAGGTTGAATACAGCCTCGAGGGCGCGAGCGTGAACACGCTGATCCGCCGCGGCTGGGGCCGCGAAACCTTCAAACCCGGCCAGAAGATCGCGGTCGTCATGTACCCGCTTCTCAACGGCAAGAAGGGCGGCGCCTTCCTCTCCGCGACCTTCGCCGACGGAAAGACGATCAGCTCGGGCATCACGCCCAACTGACATGGCCATGCACGCATGCGGGCGCCGACGTCCGCGGCACCAGGGGAGGTATTTTTGACACATCGCATTCATCTGCGCGCATTCGGCTGCGCAATTCTGGCGCTTTCCGTCTCGACGGGCGTGCTGATCTCCGGGCCCGTCGCCGCCCAGACCGCCAGTTATCCAAGCGGCGCGCCCGAGATTCCCGATCTTGCGACGCTTCCCGACTGGGACGGGCTCTGGGAACGTGACCAGGATAATGTCTGGGACAATCGGCTCCCCGTCGGCGCGTCACAGGCGCCGCCCTATAATGCGGAATATCAGGACCTTGCGAAGAACGGCCCCCCCGGGCCGCGTGGTTCGGCATTTAATTCGATGCCGGGCTTTTTGAGCATGCTCTTCCCGATGGAAATCCAGGTTAGCCGCATGCAGGTGACAATCATGTCGGAGAATAAGGAAAATTACCGGCGGATTTACACCGATGGCCGCGCCCATACACCCGAGACGCTTCCCAGTTCGAACGGTCATTCGATCGGGCGGTGGGTCAATGGCGAGCTTCATGTCGATACCTGCTGTATCCGCGAAGACACCCGCCTGCCGGGCAACGGCCCGCATAGCGACGCGATGCGCATCACCGAACGCTGGTATCTGCGCGACCGCAAGACGCTCGTGACCGAGGTGACCGTCGAGGATCCGAAGGCATTCACCAAGCCGTGGACGACCGAGAAGATCTGGCATCGCCGCCCCGATTGGGAGCCGGTCGAATATGACCGCGAGGAAAATGACCGCGATCGGCCGGCGGCCGGCGGCAGGCCGCCGGCCGAATAATCGCATCAGCAGCAATTTTCCAGGAGTCACTCCAATGCTATTTTCTTCTTTGGGTTCGGCGGCGCTTTCCGCGCTGGTCTTGATCCAGCAGGCGGCAGGGCCCGTCACCAGCGACCGCCGCTTGTTCTTCACCGAGCCGCACAAGCCCGACCAGACCGAATCGCTGCAACGCGCGACGAGCCTCGCAATCGGCAACCTCGCCTGGGAAAGCGTAACAGTGGCGGAGGTCCAGAAAAGCAAGACCGGCATCAAATGGACCGCGACGACGCGCTCGAACAAATATTTCTGCTCGGCCGATGCCGATTTCCAGAACCCGTCCTGCGAACGGCCATGAGCGGCCGCCCGGACATCAGCGAGACGATCAAGGAGAAGCAGGTGCTTATTTTCACAAGTTCGAACGCCCTACGCGAGCGTCGGGTCTCCCGTGCGCCCATGAGCCTGGTCGCGGCCCTCGGTTTTGCTCTGGCGGTGCCGATGCTCTCGGCGATGCCGGCGCCGGCGCTCGCGGCGGAAGCCGCGCCGTTGGCACGGAACATGGTGAGCGTTAACGGTCGTGACCGCTCCTATCTCTATCACGTTCCAGCAAACTATCGCCGCGATGGCTTCAACTTCGTCGTCTATGTTCTGCCCGACAACGGCCAGAACGCCGAGGCATTCGACCGGCAGACAGGTTGGCGCAAGCTTGCGGACGAACAGAATTTCGTTGTCGTGTTCCTGCAGCCGGAGGGCGAGGGCTGGGCACCGAACAGCGGCGGTGAAGATGCCTATGTGAAGGCCGTTTACGATCATGCAATCGGGCATCTGACCATCGGCGCGCCGGCCGGGCCGGGCGGTCGCGGCGGGGCAGCAGCTCCCGGCGCACCTGGCGGCGCGCCGCGCGGTGAGGGAGCTGCGGCCGGCGGCGAAGCGGGTCGCGGCGGCGGTCAGCCCGCAGCGGGGGGCGCAGGTGCGCCCGGCGGTGGCGGACCGGGCGGCGGGGCGCCGCGCGCGCCGCGCGCTCAGACCTGGGTTCCCTTCCACTTCGTAACGGGCGCAGGAGCCGGCGCCACCGTCGCGCAGGAATTTGTGATCAACAACCCGGGCGTCTTTGCCGCGATCGCGACGCTTGATGGCGCGCCGTTCGAGGCTGCCTACGCGAAGGGCGCCGAACCCGCACAAGGCTATTACCAGAATATGCGCCCCGGAAAGAACGCGCCACCGGTGTGGAAGCAGCTCAAGAAGGACGTGCCGGTTGCCGCCTGGCTGTTCACGACCGGCGAGCCGACGCCGGCCGAAACCAAGGTGGTCGACTATTGGAAACGCAGCAGCGCCGTCGCGCCTGCGGCGCAGGCCGCCACGATCGACGGTTTCGCGGTGAGCGCGTTCCGCAACCCCGGCAATCCGGCGCAGCAGGTCCGCACCACCCAGCTCGGCGAAACCGCGGGATATGACAACAAGATGGCCACGGCGATCTGGAACGATCTCTTCGCGCATACCGCGCGCTGGACCTCATCGCCGAACGGTGATCTCGGGACCATGCTGACCGAAGCCGAAACCCGCGCGGCTTTTGATACGCGCAGCTTCGCGGTCGGTGACAAGAGCTACCAATATTATGTCAAGGCACCCTCGAGTTACCAGAAGGGCCAGTCGCTCCCGCTCGTGATCGCGGCGCACGGCGCCTTCCTGCCGGCATGGCTCTATGCCAGCCAGATCCGGATGCACGATGTCGGCGAGAAAGAGGGCTTCATCACCGTCTATGTGAACGGCCAGCAGAACCGGTGGGACTTCACCGATCCGGCCGGGGCCGACGCGAAATTCATCGAAGGCGTGATCGGTGAACTCGCTGGTAGCTACGGCATCGACCGCAGCCGCGTCTATATGCAGGGCTTCTCGCTGGGCAGCGGCATCAGCTACATGATGGGGATCACCCATCCGCGGCTGTTCGCCGCCGTGTCACCGAACAACGGCATCGGTCCGATGGCGCCAGCGGTCAAGGCGAAGGTCGCCGAACTCAAGGCAGCGGGCGACGTCCGCGTTCCGATGATGATCGTCTATGGCGACGTCGACAATGCGGGATCTGTTGATGCAAAGATACCGGCGCAGGGCGTGCTGCGCGGCGCGATCGATGAGATGAAGGCCTATAATAATATCACGGCCCCCGATCAGGTCGTCAGCTACAACAGTCCCAATGCGATGACCTATGACGTGCTCGTGCCGGGCGCCCGCTTGGTGAAGCAGGGCGTCGACAAGCGCTACAAGGACGGCCGCTTCCAGATCAGCGCCTATATGAGCGCCGATTCCAAGCCGCTCAACCTCTTGAGCTTCGTCTGGGTGACCGACATGTCGCACGGTCAGGATCCGCGGACGGCGCAGCTCGAATGGGACTATTTCAAACAGTGGCGCCGCAACGACGACGGCACGCTGACCTATAGCGGCCGCTGACGCGCCCCTCGCTCAAAGATCAAAGCATAGAAAGGGCCAGCGGCCGATGATGAGTTCCCTCGAAGCCGGAGAACCGGTTGCGAATGCCGGCACATCGCGATTGAGCGGGTTTCAGATCGCGACCTTCCTGCTTTGCGCCACGGTCGCGCTGCTCGACGGTTTCGATACCCAGGCAATCGCGCTTGCCGCGCCGGAGATCGCGCGCGCCTGGGATATCGCGCCGGAAATGTTCGGCGGCGTGTTCGCTGCCGGGCTTGTCGGTGCCCTGTTCGGTGCGCTCGGATTTGGCGTCGCGGCCGACCGGTTCGGGCGCAAGCCCAGTCTGCTGATCGCGATTCTGCTCTTCGGCGCGGTGACCCTGCTCACGCCCTTCGCAACCTCGCTGAGCGACCTCATCATCATCCGTTTCGTGACGGGACTTGGACTCGGCGGCGCGCTTCCCGGCGTGATCGCGGTGACGTCGGAATATGCGCCGCCGCACCGGCGCGCGACGATCGTGTCGCTGATGTTCTGCGGTTTCCCGCTCGGCGCGGTGATCGGCGGGGTCGCGGCGGCGCAGCTTATTCCCAGCCATGGCTGGGAGAGCCTCTTCTACATCGGCGGTATCGCCCCGCTGCTGTTACTTCCTGTCATCGCAATGCTCTTGCCGGAATCGGTTCGCTTTCTCGCCCTGAAGGGCGAGCATGGCGCGATTGAAAAGATCCGCCAGCGCATGGGTTTCGAGGTTCCCGTTGAGGTCGCCGAGCGCGCCGATGCGTCGGCACCGCGCAACTCGATTCTCGCGCTCTTCGCTGCGGACAAGGCGCTCGGCACCTGGATTCTCACCGTCACCTTCCTGCTCAGCCTGATGCTAGCCTATTTTCTCGTAAACTGGCTGCCGCTTCTTGCGCTTCAGGCGGGCGTGGGAATGAAAGGCGCCGTGCTCGGGGTTGCTGCGCTCAATCTCGGTGCAATCTTCGGCTGCCTCATTATCGGGCGCCTCGCCGACCGTCTCGGCCCTGCGGGCCCGATCGGCTGGAGTTATGCCCTCGGTGCGGCCGCGATCGCGATGATCGGGATCTCGGCGGATTCGGCGCCGTTCATGCTCTTCATGTGCTTCGTTGCGGGTGCGCTGAGCATCGGCGCGCAAATGTGCGTCGTGGCGCTTGGCGCGATCTTCTATGAAACCGCGATCCGCGCGACCGGCGTGGGTTGGCTCATGGGGACCGGCCGCATCGGCGCCATATTGGGCCCGATCCTTGGCGCCGTACTCATCGCGGGGGGCGTATCGGCGCCCAGCCTCTTCGTCATCGCCGGCGGCGTGTCGCTTCTCGCCGCGACCGGGGTGTTCGCCATGGGCGCGTTCGTCCTGAAGAAATCATCAACGACGGAGGTTTGATCATGGCGACGGGCGCTCCAGTACAGTGGCGGGATACGCCGACAGGCTACGGGCTTGTCACCCGGTCCTTCCATTGGTCGATGGCGGGCCTGTTCCTCTGGCAATTCGCGACCGCGGTCGTTCACTGGATCGACGAGGAATCGGGTATCGTCGACAGCCTTTTCTGGAGCCACCGCACGACGGGGTTCCTGCTTCTTCTGCTCGTCTTCCTGCGCGGCGGCTGGGGCATCGCCAATCTTCAGAGCCGTCCCGGCCACCGACCCGACGCGCTCGGTGCCGCCGCCAATCTGGGGCATCTGGCACTCTATGCCTTGATGATCCTTGTCCCGGCGCTCGCGCTGGTGCGATCCTATGCCTCGGGACGCGGCTTCACCTGGGCAGGCATCGAGATCATAGTCGCGACCGGGGTAGAATTGGGCTGGCTGCGGGAGTTCGCGAACAGCCTGCATGGCCCGCTTGGCTGGTTGCTGCTGCTGCTCATCGTCGGCCATGTCGCGATGTCAATGGTTCACCATTTCATCTTTCGCGACGGGACATTGCTGCGCATGGCGCGCGGCCGCAACTGAAGAAGGCCATGCGCGCCGGTGCGCATCAATCGCAATATTGGGAGTTTCACATTGACCTGTTCGACCGAGATCGAAATCACTGCGCGGCGTCCACGCGGCACCGTCCGGCGTGTCGCGCTCGGCGCCGGCCTCGCCGCCCTGGTTGCCGGGCTTGCGTCGGCCGGAGCGGCCGAGCCTCGGGAGACAGTCATTGATCCAGGGGCGGCAACGGCGTCGCGCAGCTACCCGGCCACGTTCCGCAGCGACGTGATCGAAATTCCGCTTAAGGCCGATGAGGACCCGAGCGGAGGCAACGACCTCGAATATAAGGTTCATCTCGAAAAGGGTGGAACCTATATATATTCGTGGGAGGTGGCCGGGATTTCCAATCCCGAAGAATTTTACTCCGAGTTTCATGGCCACATCTCGGAACCCGGAAAGCCGATGACGCTCGGCGAATATCGCAAGGCGACCGGCACCGCAGATAATGGTGTTCTGACCGCGCCTTTTGCGGGCGCGCATGGCTGGTATTTCCAGAATCAGTCGCTGAAGCCGGTGACGGTGCGGCTGAAGCTCTCGGGTTTCTACACGCTCATCCCGGCCGGCGAGGCGGGCAATGAGGCCGGCCTTTCGGCGAAGGCCGTCGCCTTCTGAATAACCTTGGTGCGGGCTCTCCGGCAAGGCGCGGCGGTCTGGTGATCGCCGCGCCTTTTCCGTCTACAGAGCGATCCGGACGCCGACCCGTATTGTGCGCGGCTCGACCACCCGGCTCAGCCGGTCCTCGACGGGCGCCCATCGAAGCCGGGGATGTAGGATTCATAATAATAGGCGATGTCCTTGTCGCGGCTGTCGAAGAGGTTGAGCAGTTCGGCATAGAACTGGAAACGGCCCGGCTTGTATCCGGCGCGCAGGTTGACGACGTTGCTGCCCTTGTCGCGCTGGCTGTTGTCCTCGATCAACGGATAGGGGCCGAGGTGGCGGAAGCGGATGCTCGCTTCCCACCTATCCTTGACGACCAAGACGCCGATCTGCGCCGCATTTTCAAAGGCATTGGGGATATAATCGCCATTGTCGTAGCGGGCATGGCTCGCGGTATAGTTCGCATCGAGCGCCAGCCATGGCAATGGCCGCCAGAAACCCACGATTTCATAGCCATGGCGGCGGCTGGCGCCGGTGGGCTCGACCGCATTGGAATCGCCGACGAAGCGCAGTTCGCTGCCGACGTTGAGCCACCAATAGGTTGCGGTCGCGGTGAAAGAACCGAACTGGAGCCGAGCTCCAAGCTCCTTGCCAGTGCCGCGCACGAGCACCGGCACCGGCGTCGTGGTGACTGCGCCGCGGACGTCGTTCGAATGGAAGCCTCGGCCCCAATTGGCGTAGAATTCGACGTTGGGCGATAGCTGATAGGCGATTGCCGCCTTGGGCGAGATCAGGCTGGCATCGCCACTCCCTTCGCCGAGCGCGGCCGCTTCGGCATCTTTTGCCGACACATCATAATGATAATAGTCGCCGCGCAGTCCGGCGGTGACACGCAGGCCCGCAAGCGGCTTCCATGTAGCCTCGCCATAGGCCGAGGCCGACGCCTCGCGCACGCGATAGGCACCCAGGCTGTTCACGAAAGCCCCGGCATCGGTGTGATACACGCCGACATTGCCGATATCGTCGTAACGGTTCTCGGTCCCGACGATGAGGGTAAGGGCAGGGGCAACCTGCCACGACTTCTCGCCCTTCAGGCCGAAAATCCAGCGCCGGTCGAACTGATCGATTTGCGCGCTCGACCCGTCGGGATTGGCGTAGGTCGGGTTGGACGACATGTTCCAGTCGTAGAATTGGGCGTAGAAATTGCCGCGGTAGCTGTCGCCAGCCAGCGCGGCATTGGCGATAAAACGCGTCGTCTTGCCCCGCGCGGTGGGGTCGGGCGAACAGAAAATGTCGGCGCAATCGTCGGTTCCGACGATCCGTTCGGGTATCTGTTCGGTCGGGTTCCATGTGGCATGATAGGCGTGGACCGTGAAATCCAGCCGGTCATCGCCGACGGGACGAGCGTATTTGAGAAAACCCGAATAATGGCGGAGATGTTCGGGCTCTTCCCACGGGCCGTCATAGGCCTTGGCCTGTCCGACAAGCGTCAGGTCGCCGCCGCCGAGATCCCGGACCGTTCCGCCGGCGGCGATCCGTCGCCAGCCATAGGAGCCAACCTCCGCCGAGGTCCAGGGGCGATCATAGCCTTCGGTCGTGCGCATATAGGCCGCGCCCGCGAGCGCGAAATCGCCGCCATCGGCGCGATACGGACCTTTGCGATAATCCTCGCGGTCTATGATTTCGGGGATGAGCCCATTGAGGTCGAGATAGCCCTGGCCATGACCGTGGCTGCGGAAATTCATCTGCACATCGTCGACATAGGTGGTGAAATCGGACCCGTGATCGAGGTTGAATCCGCGCAGGAAATACTGGTTCGCCTTGCCGCTGCCCGAATGCTGCGCCGCAACCATTCCCGGCACGGCCTCCAGCAACTCCGCGACGCGGAGCAGGGGGCGAACCAGCAAGTCCTTGCCCGCGACCGTTCCCTCGCTCGCCGCCTGCGCTATGCCGATCTTGCTTTCGCCGCGGCCGAACACGACGATTTCCTCGTCGCTCCCTGATTGGGCCGAGTCCGTATCCTGCGCCTTCGATGGCGCCGGAAGCCCGAGCAGCGATACGGCAGTCAGCCAGCCAAGATATTTTCCCTCGATCATCCTTTATCTCCCATCTTTTTTGCTGTTGCCCGGGACGCACCGATGCGGCCCGCCGACGGCGGCGGCACCGCGCGGTCTGTCCTTCAAAATGGCTCGCGAAGGCCGTGCTGCGACGACCGCCCGCCTAGGGCGGAGAGGTGCAGGCCGTTTCGGATCTTTCCTCGGCATTGATTGCCGGATCGGCTGATTGTGAGGTGGCTTGTTCAGGGGCGGCGTCGAAGAGCGGCGTCATCATCCGGTCGAAAGAACCATCGCGGTCGACCGCGACATGCTTGACCACGGCCAGCATGTGCAAAAGCGTCCCCCAGCCGAGGACCGACGCCGCGAAAACATGCATGTTGTGCATCGCCTCGAACAGCCGGGGCGAGGGGCCGAAAGGTCCGGGAATTTCGAACGCGAATAGCCGCAGTGGGATGCCGCCCGCCCACGCCATCAGCGGGCCGGTGAAAAGCATGACGGCGATGGCCGCCAGCAAGAGCCAGTGAAACCACCTGCCGGCGGCATAGGGCCAGCGCTTCTGGCGAGGCAAGCGATCGGGGTGGCGATTGACGATCCGCCATACGATGCGGACACACAGCAGCGCGTAGGCCGAAAGCGCGATGCTGGTGTGGAGCCGCAGCGCCGCGTCATTGTCGACGCCTTTTGCGGCCGGGATCGAGTTGCCGACGAACAACAGGGTCAGGATGACCATCGCACCGAGCCAGTGCAGCAGAATCGAAATCCAGCCGAAGCTGCGCCGCCCGTCCTGCCACGAAGAGGGCAATTTGGTGCGGCGCGCGGCCATCAGGGCTCGGCTACCACGCGGTTCTCTATATGCCCGAGGCCTTCGATCTCCACCCGAACGGTCTGGCCTTCGGTCAGGAAACGCGGCGGCTCGAAGCCCTGGCCAACGCCAGCGGGCGTGCCAGTAGAGAGGATGTCGCCGGGCTCGAGCGTGAAAACGCTGGAGAGTTCCTCGATCATCTGGCCGAAGGACCAGATCATCTCGCTGGTATTGCCGTCCTGGCGCAGCTCGCCATCGACCCATGACCGGATCGATAGATTGCCAAGATCGGGCGCTTCGTCGAGCGTCGTGAGCCACGGGCCCACCGGACCATGGGTGTCGAAGGATTTGCCCAATGTTGCGGTCGGCGACCGGCGTTGCCAGTCGCGAACCGATACATCGTTACAGATCATGACGCCTGCGACCACCGACATCGCATCCGCCGCTTTCACATGCCGTGCGCGCTTGGAGATGACGAGCGCCAATTCGGCCTCATAGTCGAGCTGCGACGACACCCGCGGCATATGGATCGGATCGAAAGGGCCGTTGAGCGCGGTGACTTGTTTGTTGAACCACACCTGGTGTTCGGGGATCGCCATGCCCCGCCGCTCCATCTCGCGCGCGTGCGACGCATAGCAAAGACCGAGGCCGAGAAATTTGCGCGGGGTGACCGGCGGGCCGAGTCGCACGCTTGCGAGGGGAACGCGCCGGGCGGATAGCGCCGCTTTTCTTGCCGCAGCGAGCGCGCCGGTTCCCGCTACGATCAATTCGGTCACCGACGCCGGCAATGGTTCGTCGCCGCTGGCGAGGTCGATCACCTCGTCGCCTTCGACGGCGCCGAGATGCCAGGCGACGCCATCATGATATTGGGCCAGTTTCATCTTCAATGCGCGCCGCCGACATCGGCAGTCAGGCCTGCCTCGTCGATGCCGGAGACCGCGCAAGCTTCGTCCTTGTCGGGCATGTCCCCGCTGATCCCGACCGCGCCGATCACATCACCGTCGACGCCGCGGATCAGCACCCCGCCGGGAACCGGAATGACGCGCCCGTCCGACGCGCCGACGAGCGCGTTGTAAAAGGCTGGTGCCATTTCGCTGCGCTGCGCGAGCGAGCGGCCGCCAAGGCCCATGCCGAGCGTGCCCCACGCCTTACCGAATGCGATGTTGGGCCGCAGGATCCCTGCCGTGTCCTGGCGTTTGAAAGCGACCAGATGGCCGCCCGCATCGAGCACAGCGACGGTTAGCGGGTTCAGGTTCAGCGTCGCGGCGTGTGCGAGCGCGGCATCGACGATGATCGATGCCTTTTCGAGGGTAAGTTCGGCCATGTCAGGCTCCTTGCTGGATGGGTGCGGCGTCGAGCGGAAGGCTGGTTGCGAACGCGCGCTGATAGAGATGTTCGGCAAATCGCCATTCACCGGCCGGGTCCCGAACGACGAGGCAATCGACGTTCCCGATGCGCATTTGCAGCGCGGTCTCCGAGACCTGCGGCTCGAAGGCGTAATTTGTCAGCACCGCGGTCACGCGCGCCGAATCGGCGTCGATCGGGGCGACGCTGACATTCGCCCAGACATGACGGGTCGTCCGACGTGGATCGGCAAAGCGCTCGCGGTAGAGCTGCCGGATATTGTCGAGGCCGACGGTGGCCTTGTCGCCCGGACGGAAGAGGCCGTCGTCGGTGAAGCAGGCGGCGGCGTCATCGGCGCGGCGCTGATCGACCGCTTCGGTGAAGCGGATCAGAACATGCGCGGGGTTGGATGCGGGCTGGCTGATCATCAGATGAATCCTCCGACACCTTCCCAGTCGGGGAGCAGCCGACCAAGGATCAGGATTGTGAACCAAAGGGTGAGCGATGCCGCGCCGATTAACTTCGTGCCGAGCGGCGTGTCCTCGCCGACGGGCAGCGCGAGGATGCGCTTGCGGGCGCCGAGCTCGAACCAGGCGACATTGGCGAAGGCGAGAACAAGAAGCAGGACTTTGATCTGGAACGCCGGGTTCGACCAATAGTTGAACGGATCGGCGGAGAAGAAGCCAATGCCGCTGACGAGATTGATCGCCAGCCCGAACGCCGCGACATGGCTGAACTGGAGGACGCTGCCGGGCGCAATATCTCGAAACCGGCCGAGCAGGCGGAGGTCGACGATCAGCATCGCGCCGAGCAAAATGCACAGCCCGATGAAGTGCAGCGTCTCAAATGTCGGAAACAGCCAGGGAATGTCCCGGGTTGCGATCCCCAGCCAGGTGTCGCTGATCCATTGCAGAATGTCATGTTCGCTCATCATTCGAACCCCGGCGTTACAAGCGTGTAGGCGATCGTCCGTCCAGCGACGATCGCGCCGATCCAGAAGAGGGCGGTGAGGGCGGCGACGATACGCGCCTTGGTGCTGAAGATTTCGGTTCCCGTTTCTGCGCGGGTCTCGATGCCTTGCACGGCGACGATGGCCGCGTCGATGTCCGCTTCGTTACCGGCTTCAGCCGTGCTGTTTTCGCTGGCGACAGGGGCGGTGTAGCCCTCGTCGAGCAGAATTCGCCACAAGAACCATGTGGCGATTCCCGAGAAGAGAATGAACCCGATCTTCAACTGGAAGGTCCAGTTGCCGACATAGCGGTCGCCATCGGCCATGAAGAGCAGCAGGCCCGAGATCACGTTCAAGGCGACGCCGAGCCAGGCAAAGGCGATCAGTCGTTCGAAGAGGCTGATCGGGACGGTGCGTCCATAGCCGAGTACGCGCAAGCTGGTCATCAGGCCGCAGCCAACAACCAGTGCCATGCCGCTGGCGTGCATGCAAAGGAGGATCGGGTTGGCCCAGGGCGAATAAAGCACCCATTCGGCGAGCGGCGTACCCTTTAGCCAGATCAGGAAATCCACAACATTTTCCCCTCCATTCATCGGCGCCCGGCCGCCTTGGGCGGGTAGGCGCAATGGTAACCGCATCAGGGCGGCTTACAGGGCGCGCTTTTCCGTCTGCGCAGAATGCAAGTCAAGTGAAATGGAGCAATAATTCTACGATTCTCTAAGTAAATCAACAATTGATGTGAAGTTGTTGAAGTGTATCAAAAGTATGAAACTGATAAACTTTGACACACTAAACTAAATAACAAAATATATTGCGAGATGGTTTCATTTGTAACAATGTGAATGGGCAACGTATCGGACCTCTGTCGATCGCATCCATCTGAGATGCACGGCGTGTTCCGGGTAAACCCAAAAATGCCTATGGGAGGGGACTATGAGACTTTTCGCAGCCTTGAATGCGGGCGCCTGCCTGTTCGCACTGGCGCCATCGGCTTGGGCGCAGGATAGCGCCGCGCCGGAAACCGCGCCGCAAGCGAGCGAACGGAGCGAAGCGGCTCCCTCGGACGTCGATATCATCGTCACGGGATCGCGCGTTACGACCGATGGCCGCGATGCGCCGACGCCCGTGACGATCACCTCGACTGAACAGATGCAGCTGACCCCGTCGAGCATTCCGGAAGCGCTGAACAAGCTGCCCCAATTCGCCGGTTCGACCACTAGTGTCGGCGCTGGCAATGGCGCGGGCAGCGGCCGGTCGAATATCTTCACCGGCAATTATATCAACCTGCGCTCCTTCGGAGCTATTCGGACCCTTGTGCTTCAGGACGGCCGCCGCGTGCCGCCGACCGCGATCAACGGCCAGGTTGATACCAACACGATCCCGCAGGGGCTGGTGGAACGTGTCGAAGTGGTGACCGGCGGCGCGTCGGCGGTCTATGGCTCCGATGCGGTGACGGGCGTCGTCAATTTCGTCCTCGACAAGGATTTCACCGGCCTCAAGGGAAATTTCCAGACAGGCATCTCGGCGCGCGGTGACTCGCCGTCATGGCGGGCCGGAATTGCCGCCGGGTTCGACATTACCGAGCGCGGCCATTTCGAATTCAGCGTCGATCACTACAACAACAAGGGTCTGGAGGCTCAGAGCGACCGTGCCTCTTCCGCGCTCGTCCCGGTTTATACGGGGGCCGGAACCGAGGCCAATCCCTATGTGCTGACCAACAATGCCCGGCTTTCCAACACAGCGCTTGGCGGGCTCGCGACCAGCGGGCCATTCGCCGGCCAGCAATTCGTCGGCACAGGTGTCCTCGCGCCGTTCGATCCGGGAACCGCAAGCCGTACGAACAATGTCGCGAGCGGCGGGGACGGCGGCTATTTCGGCGGCACGCTGGTCAACAGTCTTGAAACCAGCCAGATTTTCGCACGCCTCGATTATGACATCGGCGACAGTGCGAATATCTATGTCGAGGCCACCTATGCCGAAGCTTCGACCGCGCCGCACAATCTGAACGAACGCGTCGCCAGTTATACGATCTACAGCGGCAATGCCTTCCTGCCGACGAGCGCGCAGGCGCAGCTCACCGCCGCCAATGCGCCATCTTTCCTGATGGGGCGCGTCAACGCCGACCTCGCCGACGATGCGGTGACGCAGCAAAAGACGAAGGTGTTCCGTGTTACCACCGGAATCGAGGGCAAGTTCGCCGACCGGTTCGACTGGGAAATCTACTATACCCATGGCGAGTCCAAGGTGAACTCGGTCACCGTCAACAATATCAACTACCCCAATTTTTACGCCGCGCTCGACGCAGTGCGCGGCGCGGGGGGCGCTCCGGTTTGCCGGATCACGCTGACCAACCCGACAAGCCCCCTTGCCGCCGGTTGCGTGCCGATCAATATGTTCGGGACGGGCAATCAGGATCCCGCCGCGCTCGATTATATCTATGGCGACACGTCGTGGCAGGCCGTCAACAAGATGGACGATGTCGGCGGCAGCATCTCGGGCGAATTGTTCAATGGTTGGGCGGGCCCGGTAAAGGCATCGGTCAATGCCGAATATCGCAAGCAAAGCCTTGATCAGACGACCAGCGACGACCCGACCTTCCTTCCGCCGGGCATCTACACCGGCGTCCGCGGCGTATCGCCGGCGAGCCTTCCGCCACTCTGGGCCTATCTGACCGAACCACCGCGGAGCGGGAAGAATGACGTTTGGGAAGTCGGCGGCGAACTTCTCTTTCCGCTCCTGGCCGACGTGCCCTTCGCGCAGGCGCTCGATTTCAACGGCGCCGTTCGTTACACCCATTATGCCAATAGCGGTTCGGTCGTGACCTACAAGCTCGGCCTCGTTTACGAGCCGGTCGACGGATTGCGCTTCCGCGTCGCGAAATCGCGCGACATTCGGGCGCCGACCCTCGCCGACCTGTCTCCGAACATCGGGCAAAGCTTCACGCGGATCGTCGATCCGCTGACCGGACAGACGGGCAATGTGGTCGTCCAGACCAGTGGCAATCCCAATCTGGTGCCCGAGGTCGCGCGGACCTACACCGCCGGCGTGGTCTATCAACCGGACTGGTTGCCACGCCTGACGCTGTCGCTCGACTATTACAATATTCGTATCGACAACGCGATCAGCTCGGTTGCTGGATCGAACGCCGCCATTCTGCAGCAATGTGCCGCATCGGGCGGCACGTCGTCGCTATGCACGCTGATCGATCGGCCATTGCCCTATACGGACACCAGCGCGGCGAACTTCCCGACTTTGACCCGCACGCAAAGCCTCAATATCGCGGAGGCCTTTACCGAAGGCTTTGATGCGGAGGCGAGCTACAGCTTCGATCTCGGTGGCTCCTCCGCGGGCGATCCGGGTCAGGTGAGCCTGCGGCTGCTTTACAGCTATCAGCCCATATTGAAGACGCGCTCCTATGCCGACGCCGTGCTCGACAATGATGCGGGGCAGGTCGGTCTGTCCAAGCACCGCATAACGGGCCTTGTCGGCTACAAGAAGGGGCCCTTCGCGCTCGACGTGCAGATGCGCTATTCGAGCAAGCAGTTGCGGCAGGAATCCGTCGGTGTCGTCTACGCCGACCCCTATGTGCGATCGGCTTTCTATACGGACCTCAACCTGGCCTACGACATCGGTTTTGGCGACGATAACAATATGCAATTGTTCTTCAACGTCAGCAATTTGTTCGACGAAGATCCGCGCATCTCGCCCGCGCTGTTGCGGACCAGCTCGCCCGGTACATCCGCGCCGACCGTGCCCGGCGACGATCTGATCGGCCGATATTATACCGTTGGCGTGCGCTTCAGGCTGTGAGCCTTTGTGAGGGCTGGATGTTGCATGAGCGCGTCCAGCCCATTTTTTCCCGCCTTTCCGATCCGGACCGATGAGGAAGATGAATATGATCAAGCCGACACTCGCCATTTTGACGCTTGGCCTCGTCTCGTCACTGGCCATCGCCCAGCCCGGAACCGACAATCCGTCTATCCGGCCTGACGAACTGACTTACGGGCCTGCACCGCTTCAGAAGCTCGACTTCTGGCGCAGCTCCAAAGGCGCGCCACTGGTCATTTTCTTTCATGGCGGCGGCTGGTCCGAAGGAGACAAGGAATATGATCGGACATCGCCGAAGATCGGATTTCTGCGCGCCAACGGCATCGCTTTCGCATCGGTGAACTATCGTCTGGTGCCTGACGTCCCGGTGACCGAGCAGGTGCAGGACGCCGCCGACGCCGTTGGCTATCTTGCCGCCCGCGCCGAGGCGCTCGGCATCGACCGGCAAAAGATCGTCCTCATGGGGCATAGCTCGGGTGGTCATCTGGCGGCCTTGATCGGTACCGATCCCGCCTTTCTGAAGAAGGCCGGGGTCGATATCGCGACGATCGCGGGGGTGGTTCTGGTTGACGGCGCCGGGCTGGCGCCCGATCCGGCGAGGCCGCCACGCCCGGGCGGGCCTTTCGCGACCGAGGAGATTCGGCGACAGCTGGCGCCGATCAATCATGTCGCCAGCCCGAACGCCCGCAGTTTCTTCCTGCTGAATGCCAGTTCGGAAGATTTGCGACGGCAGGCGGGTGTCCTGTCCGACGCGCTCTCCGCCAATGGCACACCGGCATCGACCCACCCGATCGACGGCACCGATCATATGGGCCTCAACGACAATCTGGGTCGCAACGGCGACGCGGCAACCGCACTCGTCGGAGCGTATCTCAAGAAGATTTCGTCGAACTAAGCCCGGCCGGATATTGCCGGGCCGGATGGTCATGAACAAGGGCGCGCGCTGGCGGTGCGCGTCCTGGTTCAGGATGCGGTTGCCGGTTGTACGGCTGCGCGCGCCGCGCGCCGCGCGGCGCCGGCGATTGCGGTGACGGCGAAGATCGCGCCGGACCTTGTTGATCCCCATCCAGGTGCCGGTCGCACAGACCAGCGTCACCATGGCGAGCAGGGGGATGACCACCAAATCCCAGACCGGTCGTATGCGAAGGCCCGGCAGGTCCAAGCTATGCAGGCCGTGCATCAACCAGCGAAAGGCGCGGCCATTGGCATCTACCGCGCGGATCAACCGGCCGGTTTCGGGATCGATATAGAGGTGCGTCCGGCCGGTGTCAGCGAGCGTCGCGCGCCACACGGGCAGCAGTGCGGCATCCTTATGTCCGTAATAATAGCTATCCTCGGCACGAAGCAGGTCGAGCGTCGCGACCCGCGGGCCATCGGCCAAGGCGGCGCGAATCTCGCCGACGCCGAGCGGCGCGACTCTTCCCGCGGCATCGATACGCCTGCTTTCGCCGCTACGGCTGACGGCGGCGAGGTAGATCGTGCCGCCAAGCGGCGCGGTTTCGATCCGCGCCACGTCCGCGGGAAGCGCCGGGAGACGTTCAAGGGCGCCGCGCACCGCGCCCCAGCGCATCGTTCCTGCCAGCCGCCCCCGCTCGGCAAGCCCGGCCTCGCTCTCAAGGAATCCGAGGGGGTTCATCGAAAAGAGCCCGCTCGCGACCCAGCTCAACGTCAGCACGCCGAAAAACAGACCGGCGACATGGTGCCACCACCAGATGCCGCGATAGGGCGAGCCGATTCTGCCCTGGCGATTGCGCCGCAATCGGGCAATGCCCACCCACATGCCAGTCGCTGTCAGGAAGCAACCGATCGTCGAGGTCCAGATCACGACCTGCGTCCACAGTGCGCCATTCTGGCGCAGCAGCGTGGGATAAAGCCAGTGCGGCACGGCGCCGAGCCAGCCCCAGAAGCGTTCGGCGCGCGTCGTTTGCTGTACGACCTCGCCCGACCCGGCGATATAGGCGGAGGCGCCGTTCGCATAGTCGATCCGGTGCAGGGGCTGATGGCGCGATGCGGTCTGGACCGTCCATTGGTCGATTGCGACCGGCGTGGCCGTCTGTGCCTTTCCGCCGATGCCGAACCGCTCGCCGAACCCTTTGCCTATTGCGAGCGCCGCGTCGGCAGAGAGGGCTTCAATGACATCTCCGGTTGCCAGGTCGATGCTCGCCGGCGACGCGCGCATCTGGGCGATCGCGCGGTCGGCGGGCGCCGCAGGCACGACACGCAGCACGGTCCGGTCGCCCAGTTGTTCGACCCGTGCCGAGCGTAGTTCCATGTCATCGGCCAGCCCCGCCCGCTGCCATATGTCGGCTCCCGCCGGAAGGTGCAGCGCAGGCAGGCCGCGCAGCTGCTCGCCGGGATCGAGCGAGGGGTAAGGCGAATACATCATGACGAAGCCCGACAGGCACCAGATCGTCATGACCATGCCGACGACGATGCCGAGCCAGCGATGGGCGAAGAGAATGGAGCGCAGCATGGCGTCAGAAACTGATGCCGTAGCTGACCCGCAGCGTCCGCGGCACGCCGCGAATATAATAGAGGAAGCGCGCGCCGCCGTCGTCGGGCACTGCCGAGCCATAGCCGCGCGTCGCATAGTCCGTGTCGAGCAGATTTTCGACGTTGATCCCGAGGCGGTGACGTCGGGCCGCGCCATCGGGATAAAGATGCAAGCCGAGATCGATCACGGCATAATTACCGTAATTCTGGCGGGCAAAACCCGCGGGGCTCGACCAGGCATCGCCCACCCAATTGACCGACAGATTGGCGCCGAACGGCCGGTTGTCGGGCGCATAGGCGATCGCGCCGTTCGCATAGGCTTTGGGCGTCCGGTCGCGCTGGCGGTTCGAACCCGCGTCGCGCGAGCGGGCATAGGTGACGCTCGCGTTCACGCGCCAGCCGCCGCCAAATTGCAGGCCGATCTGGGCTTCTCCGCCCTCGACATTCACCCGGCCGTCGGCGTTGACATAGATGCCGTCGGGCCAGGCGGGATTGTCGAAGTCAATGTCGATCAGGTCATCGATCCGCCGTGCAAAATAGCTGAGTTTCCAGGTGATCCTGTCGCCGCCGAAGCGACCGCCCGCACCGAAGTTGAGATTGAGGCTGCGTTCGGGGGCTAGGTTGGGGTTGCCACGTTCGCAGCACGGATCGATCTGGTATAGCTGCGAGGCGCTGGGGAGCAGGAAGGATGTGCCGCCATTGGCTTCGACATAAAGGTCGTCGCTGATGTCGAAGCGGCCCGAGACATTCCACACCGTCGCGTCGGTCCCGCTTCCCGCATTATAGCGCACACCCGCCGCAAGCCGCGCGTTATGCGACAGATCGTCGTTTGTACGGATCTGGAAGATCCCTGCATGGACATTCTCGCGCGTCTTGCCGATCAGCAGCACATCGTCGCGACCGCGGAAATTCTGGTAATCATAGCCGATCAGATATTCGAGCCCTCGGTGCAGCCGGAGCTTGACGAGCGCGCTCGCGCCGAGGTCGCGATAGCCCCAATAGGTGCCGGGCGGATAGACGACGTCCGGCGCGCCGGTCACCGGGTCGTTGCGGATCTGGACATAGGCGGTGTTCCAGTCGTGATAATAACCCTTGAGGAAAAGCTGGATCGCTTCGCTGCCGACATAGTCGAGGCGGATGCTGGCGATCTCCTCGTTGCGGTCGTTGCGGCTTTCGCGCGTGCGTGTCGCGCTCAGATTGTCGAGCTTCGCATCAATATGCTGATACTGCAGGTTGAGCTGCACATCGCCGCCGAAGTCATATTGATATTTTCCGCCGACCGACCAGAGTTCGTAGCCGCGCTTGCGGTCGGTCGCGCTCGGCTCCATCGCGCTGAACGGCTGATATCCTTCGGCCCGATTGTGCGAGGCCCAGGCGACGAACCGATGATTGCCGATGCTGCCGCGGACGTAGCCGTCGACATTGGTCGCGGCGCGGCTATCGACCCCGGCATTGAGCTGACCGCCGAATTCTTCGCTGAACGACCGCGTGACGACATTGATCACCCCGGCCGCCGCCTGCGTTCCATAGAACAAGCTTTCGCCGCCCTTCAGCACCTCGATCCGCTCGATCATGCTGGCGGGCAGCGTGTCGTTGGGCGACGTGCCGCCGTAAAGTCGGTTGTTGATGCGAATGCCGTCTACGGTCCAGAGCACATCCTGCGTGCGCGAACCCTGCAACGAGACGTCGACATAGCTGAAGGGGCCGTTGCCCGGCTTGACATAGAGACCGGGCACCGCCTCGAGAGCTTCGGCGATATCGACTGCGCCGGTGTTTTTCACCTGTTTCTCGCTGACCGTCTCGATATCGCTGCCATAACGCGACAGCTCCTGCGGCAACGTCTGCTCGAGCCCGTTGACGATGATGTCACCGGCGGGCGCGGTCTTGAGAATGTCGTGGGCCGCGGCCGGCTGCGCCATGGCTGCAGCCGCCGCGCCGGCGAGCAGGACTATCGTCCATTTTCGGTGCGGGGCCCTGGCTATGGTACCCGGCGGACAATCGTCCGTCCGCCGCCGATCCCGCTCCCGGATTAACGCGGCTTCGAACCTGTTGCGATTGCTCCGCATCTCTACTCCCCTGTTCCCATTTGATTGCCGTCGCCGGCGAACGCCGATGCTGGCTCGGGAGGGATGGTTTCAACGGAGACTTGAAGTAGTCAAATAAAAAGTGAAATTAAATCCTGCAATTTCAAATATTTCACAGACGAAAACAATATATACTTTAGAATATTCATGTATAAATTTCGATAAATACGAGACATATTTCGACACATCTCTCGGATTGCTTTTGTTTTTACTAGAATAATCGAGAGTGCCCGCGAGCTGGACACCGATCACGACCGACGTCCGGGAGCTCGAAACCATCGGAAGCTGGCACGTTCATTGTACGCGGCAGACCCCAAAAATTCTTTTGGACGGGCGCGAAGGGTTCCGCCGCGCCCCTCGTTTATCAGACGATGAGCAACCTTCGCCCGCGACCTTTCGGTCTCCTTGGGCCGCATTGGCGGTCCCGTTCGCGTTGCTTCGCCCCCTGCAATCGAGGACTGATGTGATGAAATTGACCACCCTGCTGGGCTCGACCTGTATTGCGTCGCTGGCGTTCGCCGCGGCGCCGGCGTTCGCCGATACGACCGTTACGGGCAACAGCACCACCCCACTGGTCACATCGAGCGCGGGCGACATTGCCATCCAGACGGATGCCAGGCTCGAGGTCGGGTCGGGCGCGGCTATCACCGTCAACAGCAACAATGACGTGACGATCGCCGACGACGACGAGGACGACAGCGAGGACGAGCCAGGCCAGATCGTGACGGGCGACGAAGATGGCGCGACAGGCATATTGATCAGGCCGGGTGTCACGACGTCGATCGCCAACGGCGGCACGATCTCGGTCCTCGAGGACTTCGAACCCGCGGACGAGGATGGGGACGGCATTGCCGACAGCGCCATTGCCTCGGCCAGCGATCGCTACGGCATCCATGTGGAGGGCGGCGGGACCGTGTCCGGCACAATCGAGAATACGGGAACCATCACCGTCGAGGGACTCAATTCGGGAGGTATCGTCGTCGATTCGGCGCTCGACGGCTCTTTGATCCAGGACGGCACCATCCGCGTGATCGGCGACTATTCGGTGGGCGTCAAAACCAGCGACGTCAGCGGCGACCTCGTGATGGAAGGCTCGACGCTGGTCACCGGCCGCGGCGCCACGGCGCTGTCGGTCGAGGGCGACATCGGGGGATCGCTCCGCATTCAGGGGATCGTCGGGCAGTCGACGAGCTTCGCCTATGATGACGATAGCAGCGTTTCGCTATCACGTTTCGACTTGCGGCTGAATGCGCCCGCGGTGTCGATTGCTGGCGACGTCGCGGGCGGCATCATCGTCGCCGCGCAGCCGACGAACGAGGATGATGCCGACACCGACGAAGACGACGACGGTGTCGTCGACACCGAAGAAGGCACCGGTAACGTCTATTCTTACGGCAATGGTCCGGCGATACTGATCGCGGGCGACGAGGACATCACCATCGGCGAACTGGCGGGCAGCGGCTATTCGCTGCTGGTCGAAGGAACGGTGTCGGGCACCGCCAACTACAGCAATACCGACGCTTATGGCATCGTCATCGGCGGCGGCAACGGCACGGTCGTCCTGCCCGGCGGCATAGGGGTGACCGGCACGGTTTCAGCAACGACGTATGACGAGAGGGCGACGGCCCTCCTGCTCGCCGAAGGCGTGACGGTGCCCTCCCTATACAATAGCGGCACGATCCAGGCGACGATCACCTCGCCGGGCGAGGGGGCGGCCTACGCGATCCACGATCTTTCGGGGTCGCTGACCAAGCTCGAGAACACGGGCTTCATCACGGCATCGGGGTCGAGTTCGGATACCAGGCATGCGATCAATCTCGCCAATACGACCGATGACGTCACCATCACCCAATATATGAACGCCGAAGATCTCGCCGCCCGCGCCGAGATCGAGGAAGACCTCGAGGAGGGCGAAACCGATACAACCGTCTATACCAGGATCACGGGCGACATCGTGACGGGCTCTGGGAACGACACGCTCGCGGTCGACGCGGGACAGATCGTCGGCAACAGCTTCTTCAACGGTGGCAACGACCGTCTCCTCCTGTCGGGCGAAGGCGAATATTATGGCAAGGTCTCCTTCGGCGACGGGAGCGCGCTAGCCGACCTGTCGGACGAGGCGATATTCGTCGGTAGTATCGACTTCAACAATTTGGCCGGGACGCTATCGGTCAACGACGCGGCGGTTTTCTCCGGGACGATTTCAGGCGGCACCGCGGCCTCGGTCGTCGTCAATGGCGGCACCTTCGGCCTCGACGGTGCAAAGACGATCTCGATCGGCTCGCTGACCGTGAAGTCGGGCGGGACCCTCAACGCCTATCTCGACACGGGGACCCAGACGGCGTCGCTGATCATCGCCGACACCGCGGTGTTCGAGAGCGGCGCCAAAGTTTCGGCAACGGTCGACTCGCTGTCCGCCGAGGGCAGCTATGTCATACTGAAAGCCGCGAACCTCGAAGGTGACCCGGCCTTTGACGAGGCGACGACCGAACTTCCCTTCGTATTCGCGGGTTCGATCGAGGTCGAGGGCAACGACCTTCTGCTCGACATCCGCCGCAAGACCGCGGCCGAGGTCGGCCTGACCGGCGCAGCGACCAGCGCCTATGACGCGATCCTGACCGCCGCCAGCACCGACGACATAATCGCGCAGAGCTTCCTCGACATCATGGACAAGGAGGCTCTGCAGGGTCAGGTCTCGCAGATGCTTCCCGACCATGCGGGCGGGCTGTTCGACCAGGTCACACGCGCCTCGCGTCTGTCTGCCCAGCACATCATGGACAGCGATTCCATCTTCGATGTGACCGAAACGGGCGGCATGGCCGTCTGGCTCGAGCCGGTTGCGTGGCGCGGCAATCGCAATGCCACCGCCACCAACAGCTACAAGACGAGTGGTTGGGGCATGTCAGGTGGCGCCGAATGGTTGACCGACATCGGATATGTTGGCGGGTCCTACGCCTGGCTCAGCGGTACGGTCGAAAACAATGGCGGCACAGGAAAGATCGATACCTCGCAGCACGACTTCGCGGCCTTCTGGCGTACGAGCAAGCCCGGTCCCTTCTATGCCTTTGCGCGTGTCGGTGCCGGACGCGCATCCTTTTCGAGCACGCGCGACGTCACGGTCACGGCGAGCGAGGTCGAATCGACCTATTCGACGACCGCCGACTGGAACGGCTGGCTCTTCTCGGGCATGGCCGGCGCATCCTATGCCTTTCAGCCGACCAGCCGGTTTGCCATCCGCCCAAAGGCGGTGGTCGAATGGTACCGGCTCAGCGAGGGCGGCTACAGCGAAACAGGCGGCGGCGACGCGATCGATCTGACCGTCGCGAAACGCAACAGTTCGTCGCTGAGCGCGATCACCGCGGTGGCAGTCTCTTATGCGTTTGGCGCCCCGCGCAAGGACTACCACCCGCTGACGCTCGAGCTGGAGGCCGGACGACGTACCAATTTGTCGGGCAAGCTTGGGGCGACCACGGCGAATTTCACCGACGACGAAACTGCCGCTGATCCTTTCACCATTGTTGCCGACCCGATCGACGACGCCTGGCTCGGCGAAGTTCGCCTGCTCGCGGGGGGCTGGGACTATACATGGAAGGTCGCGGCGGGAGCTGAAAAGACAGACAACAGCGACATTGGCTATTCGGCGCGCGTGTCGCTCAGCGTCGCATTTTGATCCGCTTCGTTCCCGGCACCACCTCGAACCGAGGCTTTTTCATGCAGTTTGTTGATCTTCGACTGGGGAGCTCGCTCGTCGCAGTGGCGCTCTCTCTAAATGCTTTTTCGCCGGTCGTGGCCCAGGAAGTCCCGGCGGCGCAAAGCCCGCCCGAAACGCGCATGGCATCGACCATCATCTCGATCGCGGTCGTAGGAAATCAGCGCCTCGAAACGCAAACGATCCTGTCCTACCTTCGGCTTCGCGTAGGGCAGACATATGATCGTGCCGCGCTCGACCAGGCGCTGAAGGATCTCGCCGCCACCGAGCTGTTCAAGGATTACCAGATTACCGACGACCAAGGGGCCTTGACGATCGAGGTCACCGAGAACCCCGTGATCAACCGCATCATCCTCGAGGGCAACAAGCGCCTCAAGGAAGACAAGATCCGCCCTGAAATCAAGCTCGCGCCGCGCCAGATCTTCACCCGGTCGAAGGTTCGTGCCGACGTTGCGCGGATCATCGAGCTCTACAAGCGCCAGGGCCGCTTCGCTGCGACGGTCGAACCGAAGATGGTCTCGCTCGAGCAGAACCGCGTCGATGTGGTGTTCGAAATCAACGAAGGGCCGAAGTCGAAGGTCCGCCAGATCAACATCATCGGCAACGAGAAGTTCAGCGACAAGCAGCTTGAAAGCGAGATGGCGACCAAGGAAACGCGGTTTATGACGATGCTGTCGTCGAACACCAGCTACGACCCCGATCGCCTCGCCTATGACCAGCAGAAGCTGCGCCTCTTCTACCTGCAGAACGGCTATGCCGATTTCCGGGTGATTTCGGCAGTCGCCGAGCTGACGAGCAACAAGCAGGACTTCATCATCACCTACGTCGTCGAGGAGGGCGAACGCTACAAGTTCGGTAACGTCGATGTGAAGAGTGAGCTCCGCGATTTCCAGCCCGAAATGCTCAAAAAGCTGCTGCCGATGAAATCCGGCGCCTGGTATGACGCGAAGCAAGTCGAGGACACGGTCGAAAGCCTGAGCGAGACCGCGGGCCTGTTCGGCTACGCCTTTGCCGACATCAACCCCGAATTTCGCCGCGACCCCGAAACCCGGACGATGGCGATCACCTTCAACGTCGCCGAAAGCCCACGAACCTACGTGGAGCGCATCGACGTCAACGGCAACACGCTGACCCACGACAAGGTCCTGCGACGCGAATTCCGCCTGAACGAAGGCGACGCCTTCAACAGCTTCGGTGTCAAGCGCACCGAGAACCGTATCAACAGCCTTGGCTATTTTCAGGAAAATCTGGCGATCGAACGCAAGGAAGGCAGCGCCCCCGACCGCATCATCCTCGAAACCAATGTCGAGGAAAAGCCGACCGGCGAACTCTCGCTGTCGGCAGGCTATTCGTCGGTCGAGAATATGCTGCTCCAGGGGTCGATCCGCCAGCGTAACTTCCGGGGCCTCGGCCAGACACTGCAGGCGTCGGTCAGCTACTCGACCTATTCGAAGTCGGTCGAACTCGGTTTCACCGAGCCCTATCTGTTCGACCGCAATATCTCGGTGGGCGGCACCATCTACCGGCGCGACCTCAATTCCTACAATATCATCGACAACGAGGAGCAGACAACTTTCCAGCAGGTCACGACAGGCTTCCAGGTCAACGCCGGCGTCCCGCTCACCGAGTTTCTTTCCTTCTTCGGGCGCTACACGCTCAACTATGACGATGTCTCGCTCGACGAGAGCCTGTATTATTTCGGTGACGAATGCGACCCGCTGGTGGCCGGCCGGTATCTTTGCGATGCGATCGGCAAGCGGACCACATCGATGCTCGGCTTCACGCTCGCCTATGACAATCGGGACAATCGAATGCGGCCGACGCGCGGCCAGTCGCTTTCGCTCAGCGGCGATTTCGCCGGCCTCGGTGGCAGCGTCAGCTATGCCCGCGCGCGTCTCCAGGGCAGCAAGCATTTCAATCTCGGCAGCCGCTTCATCCTCAACCTGTCGGCCGAGGGCGGCTACATCCATCCCCTCGGCGACAATCAATCCTCAGCCGACGAGAAGGTCCTCCTGACCGATCGCTTCTTCCTTGGCGAACCGCAGATGCGCGGCTTTGACATCCGCGGCGTCGGTCCGCGCGTCATCCGCTACAATACTGTCGACCTGACCGATCCGGGCAATCCCGTCATCGATACGAGTTCGAGTTCGCAGACCGACGACGCGCTAGGCGGCCGCGCCTATTATCAGGGCCGGGTCGAGATGGATATTCCATTGGGCACCGGGGCGAAGGAACTGGGCCTGCGGCCGTCGATCTTCCTCGACGTCGGTGCGGTCTTCGGGCTTCGCAAGCCGACGCTGACGACCCTGACCGATTTTCGCGATCCGACCGATGGGCTCACCAAATATCTCTGCCGAAATGCTTCGGCCGGTACGACGCAGTTTGCGACCCAGACCGTCGGCTCCGACGGCACGCCTTCCGGCAGTTACACGGTCTGTCCGAGCGGCTTCTCTTCGCTCGCTCCGTTCGAGGAACGATATTTCGGAAATAGCTGGATGCCGCGCGTTGCGCTCGGTGTCGGCGTCAACTGGAATTCACCTTTCGGGCCGTTCCGGATCGATTTCGCTTACGCCCTTCGCAAGGAAGAGGGTGACGATACCAAGCGCTTCTCCTTCAATGTCGGAACCCAGTTCTGACCCGCGGTCGGCATCGCCCCCGTCCTTGCGGCCCGTCACTCGCCGCAAGGACGGCGGTGACCGAAAATGACCCCAGCGCCGATGCACACGAGCGGACGGAAATCGGAAATCCTGTCGCCATGCGCACGCACCGAAATGGAAACATGATGAATATTCTGGCAGTTCCCACTCGCCAACCGATCATGGCGCCAAGGCCGCTGTTTGACGACGGAGCAGGCTGGAATGTCGTCGAACGACGATTGTTATCGCCGGCGCGGAAATCGGCCATCGGATGTCTCGTGCGACTGGAGCGGGCAGACGGCGAGCGGTCGGATTGGCGGCCCGGTGACTTGATCGAGCTCTGCAAGCCGTCGCAACACACCGGAATCTCGTTCGGTTCCCTCTCGGATATTCACCCCGGGCCCTGGCATGGCGCCGTGAGCCTACTTCCGGGTGGGTGGCCGGTTCGGTCTGGTACTTTGCACAGGCGCAAGGGGGTAACACGCTTGCCCATAGCGTCTCCGGCAGAAGCGGGGACACTCGATCTTCTCGTCTTTGCGGGAAGCGAAGCGACGCCCGCGCTCACGGACGAGGCAAGCCGAAGCCTGCTTTTGGAGATGACGGTCAATTTGCGCATCCTCAGGTCACAGATCGATAGAACATTCGGGGGGCCACTGCTGTTCATCGGCGATTTCGGTGCTGCCGCAATCGCGCGCGCCTTCTTTCAGGAGCTCGGGCGCAAAGAGCAGCTATTCCTGATCGAGAGCGGGCGCGACGAAGCGTTTGCCCTGCTGAAGGTCATCTTTCCACACGACCGCTGGAGCGACGGCACCGCGGCGTGTATGCCCAAGCTTGTTGGCGCGAGAATATTTCCTGAGATACTTGAGGCACATAGCCGGAGAATTCGATCATTGGTCGATGCAGGCGGACAAATCGTCGTCGCCGGCACATCTTGCCATTTCACTTCTATCGCCTGTGAAGGTCTGGGTCGCTTTTTCGGTGAGAAAATATTGGCCATGCTCGCGGATTCAGGCCGTTTTAGAAGGATAATTTTGTGAGGAGGGCGTGGATGCTACTCGCCTTGTGGTGAGGGGCACGTCCCGGTCGTCCCCCGCGGCCCTGACGGCGGGCCCTGCCCGGCTGCGGCCAGCATCACGAGAAGCAGGGCAGTGCCGGCAACAATTTCTTCATCAAGTGATCCTTGGCGCGAGAAAAATGGGTGGACCGGGCGGCGGTAGCGCCGCCGCCCGGTCCAGGAAAGACGCGTCACCCGGGGGGACACGGACGTGTCTTTCCGGCGCTCGCCCGAAAAGTGTCGGTGCGGGCGTCATAGGAACTATTCTTGCTGGCAGGCGCGGACGGGGCGCACCTCGAGACGGTGCGTGCGCCACATGGGCGGCCAGCCAATGTCCCGTAAGGACGCAGGTGATAATTTCTCATCAATCGACAAACGGACGTCGCGGCAGAACCCTTCGCGCGGCGCCTGTTTTTCATACGGATACATCTGCCGTTCATTGCGCGCGCCATAGCCCGATGGCCTCACATCCTTAGAAAATGGCGGGATGCCGGTGTCGTTTCAGCAGTCCTTGTCCCCGACCGAACCTGTACCAGCCTTGGGCGGAACAGACCTTCACGCGGAGCTTTCGCAGCCTGCGGCCGATCCCGATGATGTGCTGATGGCCCTCGCCGCGCGCGGCGATGTCGACGCCTTCGGCAAGCTGGTCGAGCGCCATAGTGCGCGCCTTTATCGTGTTGCCTTTCGCCTGATGTGCGATGGACAGGAAGCCGAGGACGCGGTGCAGGACTGCTTCACCCGACTATGGCAAAATGCGCCGCTGTGGGAACAGCGTGGCGGTGGACTGCTGACCTGGCTCCAGCGGGTTACCGTCAATCTTTGCCTCGATCGCTTGCGGCGCTTTCGGGTTGTCACGGACAGTGACGTGCCCGACATTGAGGACCATTCACCTGGTCCCGAACGGCAACTTGCGATACGACGGCTCGAGCATATGATAGAGCAGGCGTTGGGCGCTTTACCGCATCGGCATCGCGCTGCGCTTGTGCTATGCTATCTGGAAGGTTTGTCGAACCTGCTTGCCGCGGAGATGCTCGGCCTGAATGTGAAGGCAATGGAATCGCTGCTGTTCAGGGCACGGCGGAGTCTGCGAGAACAGTTGGAGCGAATGGGCGTGGCGGCCGAGGATCTGGAGTTGCTGGCATGAGCGCGACCGAGAGTCGCAAGGATGAACTTGCGGCGCTCGCGCTGTCGCGTCTTTCCGATCCGCCGATTCCCGATGGATTGGCGGCGCGCATCGCCGCACGCGCTACGGCTCTGCCACAAATAGGAACCGCGGAGCCCGCCCCCGTCACCGCGCCACGCACGATTGTTACGCCAACCATCGATGAGCCTGGGCGCCTTCTTTCGCCGCGTTGGCGCGCTTATGTCGCCGCATCGGTCGCTGCAGCGGCGCTCCTGTCTGTCGGCGTGTTGCTTGGCACGGGCAACTCGCAGGATGATCGACCCGCACTCGCGCGCGATGCAACTCCTGTTCCACCTCCTTCAACCGGGCACCAGCCTCCTGCCATACTGGCCGACGCCGAGCCGGTCGATGACGCCCCGGGCGACGTCAAACCCGCGCAGCGGCCTAAAAAGGCGGCGCAAGTTTCCCGATCGGTGATGCTTCTTCCCGTGCCCGCGATTCCGGTCGAGCAAGCGCCGGAAGAGAAGGCGACCCAAAGCCCGGCGCCTCCCGTAAAGCCTGCGCCCGTCGACGAGAGATTGGCGCAAACGGGTCCGCAGATCATTCCGCAAGGCAATATCATCTCCGCCCCCCTCTATGGACCGCCGGCGCCCTCCGGACTCGGCATTGCGGGATCGGCCTACGGCCCGTCCCCGGTTTCCGGCGAAGCGGGCGATGGAGGTCGTGGATCGCGCGGCGGTTCGCCAGACCCCTCGTCGGGTGGGCGGCCTGGGTCATCTACACCGCGAGGTCCTGGTCCGAGACGTTGAACGAAGCCGCTTCGCTTGCGTGAGTGTTGTGGTTCGAGCGTTTGGCCGCGTACCTATTGGAGCGTGAGGGGCAGTGTCCGGCCGTTCTGGTGTTGATTTGGCGGATGGGCCGCCTGTTGTTCTTTCCTCTTGCGACGTCGCCGCCGCAATTGCTCCACCGACCCTCTGCGAAATCGGGCTGAAGCTGCGTATGATCAGCAGCAAGCGGATCTTGCGCCCGTCGAACAACTGTTCCGAAAATGAAGCCCATCGACCAGCGTTCATTGGGTGCTGTCGATCGGACCCGGCTCGCGCCGCGTTGCTTGGAGTTCCCGTTTTCGCATCTTGTTGCCGCGCTGCCCGCATCGACGTTCATCCACCGCCTGCTCGGGTCGCGGTACGATTTTTCTCGCGGATCAGTTCGATCAGCGCGCGGAGCCCGGCAGGGACGTGGCGCCGGCCCGGATAATAGAGGCATAGGCCAGGATAGCGGGGACTCCAGTCCTCCAGCACAGGGATCAGCCGTCCTTCTACGATATCATCCTGCACCACCCATTCGTTCAGATAGACGAGCCCGATTCCCGCAAGCGCGGCCTCGACCATCAGGCTTGTCTCGTCGAGAACCAGTGATCCGGGCACATCGACCTCGACGGCTTCGCCGCGTTTCTCGAACTCCCAGCGCCAGATCGCTCCAGTCGCAAGACGCGCCCGTATGCAAAGATGACTCAGCAGGTCAGCCGGCACTTTCGGCTGGTCGCGACCCGCGAAATAGCCCGGCGTACCGACGACGATCATGCGCTGCGATCCGCCGATCGGAACGGCGATCATATCCTGCGGGACGGACTCGGCGAGGCGGATTCCCGCATCGAAGCCCTGCTCCACGACGTCGACCAGCTTTCCTTCGGTTGCCAGCACCAGATTCATGTCGGGGTTGCGATCGAGATATTCGAGAAAGAGGGGCGTCAGCAACATTCGCGCCGCGCCGATCGACATATTGATCCGTAGCGTACCGGTCGGGGTCTGCCTCTGGTCGTTGATATCCTCAATCGCGTTGCCGATTTCCTTCAGGGCAGGGGCGACACGCGCGATGAACCGCTCGCCGGCGTCGGTAGCGGAGACACTGCGGGTCGTTCGGTTGAAAAGCCGTACGCCAAGTCGGGCTTCCAACGCCGCAACGGAATGGCTGAGCGCCGACGGCGACATGCCAATCTCGATCGCGGCCGCGCGGAAGCTGCCGAGCCGGGCAACCGCGAGGATCGCGTCATATTCGGTGAATCCGGTTCGCATTATCTCAATTCCTGCATCAGCTCATGTCGATCTATCCTACTTATTCACCGAATTGCAGATGTCTAAATTGATCGGATCAAGGAGATTGCATCATGAAGACCATCGACCAGATCTACATCGACGGCGCGTTCGTCATTCCGCATGGCGAAGAGACGTTCGACCTCTACAATCCGGCGACTGCGCGCGCCATCGGGCGAGTCCGCCTGGGGGACGAACTGGACACGCAAGCTGCGATATTGGCAGCGAAGCGCGCCTTCCCCACGATGTCGCGGACAACAAAAGACGAACGGATGGCGATGCTCGAAGGGCTGGCCCGCGCACTTGAAGCGCGGAACGCGGATCTGGTCGAGGCGGTCGTCGAGGAATTCGGCGCGCCGCTGCCCTTTGCTAGCTGGATGGCCGGATATGCAGCGGAAGTATTGCGCCTCGCGGCCCGGACGCTGGCGGACTATGAACTCACACGCCAGGTCGGCACCGCCCGCGTCACGATGGAGCCGCACGGCGTTGTCGGGCTCATCACGCCATGGAACGCGAATGCGAGTTTCATTACCGGCAAGCTCGCCATGGTGATCGCATCCGGCTCGACGTGTGTGATCAAGCCCAGCGAGATGAGCGCTTTGCAGACCCAGATCGTCGCCGAGGCGCTCCACGCTGCGGGACTGCCTGCGGGCATATTCAATATCGTCAACGGGCGCGGTGATGTGGTCGGTGCCGAATTGTGCCGGCATCCCGACGTCGCCAAGATCAGCTTCACCGGCTCGACGGGCACGGGCCGCGCGATCCTTCGCGCCAGCGCGGAGACCTTCAAGCGCTTCACGCTCGAACTTGGCGGAAAATCGCCCATGGTTATCCTCGACGATGCCGATTTCGCTGCCGCCATGCCCTTCGTGCTGCAAGCTGGCTTCATGAATAGCGGGCAGGCCTGCATCGCGGGTACGCGGATATTGGTGCCGGCACATCGGCTCGCCGAGTTCGAGGCGGCGATCAAGGCGGCAGTTGCTTTGATACGCTCGGGCGACCCGCGCGATCCGGCAACAATGATCGGGCCCATGGTCAGCCAGCGCCAATGGGAACGTGTGCAATCCTATATTCGCAAAGGACTGGAAGAAGGCGCGGCGCTGTTGGTCGGCGGCGAGGGAAGGCCCGAAGGAACATTGGATGGTTGGTTCGTGAGGCCGACGATCTTCACCAATGTCCGCAATGACATGGCAATAGCGCGCGACGAGATTTTCGGGCCGGTCCTGACGATCATCCCTTATGAAGGCGACGAAGAGGCCGTCGCGATCGCCAATGACACCGATTATGGCCTTCACGCCTATGTTGCCGGACGCGACGAGGTGCGTGCCCGCGGCGTTGCCGACCGGATCGTCGCCGGACGGGTCGTCATCAATGACGCACCGGTGGAAATGTCGTCGCCATTCGGCGGATTCAAGCATTCGGGCATCGGGCGCGAAAATGGGGCCTTCGGTCTCGACGCCTATCTCGAACCCAAGGCGGTTATGGGGTGACGTGACAAACCTCTGCCCCGGATTGCTGTTCCACCCTTTCCGGGGCGGTCCGCTCCAATTCGGGGGCGCGAGCCGTCCCTGGACGTGAGCATGCTGGTCCATAGACTTTGCCCGGCGATGCCTATGCTTCGGCTTTGGCCGGACGCAGATCATGATCGAGCGCGGCCACCGAACCGGGATATGGTAAAATACCCGAATAGATCCAGCCTTTGCCGATGGGAGATCGGAGAAGATCGCAGCCGCAATATTTGCAGCGCGCCCGCGTCACTTCCGCACCGTTCTGCGCGCCGACAGATCTTACCTGATGGCGGCCAACGTCGCACAATGGCTGGGCTTTTCTCGGCCGGCGGCCTGATTTTTCATATGTCATCGGCGCATGCTGCAATCGAAGCGCAGCCGCCAAATGTCCGAGTGTGTCTCGGATGTTTCAGAGTCGGTAAGGCTTCTCCACGAAGCGGTTGGACGGAGGCTCCTTAGCGCGGGCGCATTGTCGCGCTGACGGTCGAAACCAGCATGTAGCCCTCGTTCCGGACCGTGCGGATGAGGCTGTCCCCGGGCGCGTTCAACTTGCGTCGCAACCGGCTGATCTGAATGTCGATCGCTCGATCGAAGGATTCGGTTTCCGGTCCCCGTGCAGCCTGCAGAAGGAGGTCCCTGCTCAAGACCCTGCGCGGGCGTTCGACGAAAACCCGCAGGAGCGCAAACTCGCCTCCCGTCAAGTCAATGAGCGTTCCGTCCTGATCGAAAAGTTCATTTGCATCGAGATCGATGCGCCAGCCGCGAAAGAACAGCGTTTTTCGGGGCTGTTCCACAGGCGAGCGCCGACGCAGCAAAGTTCGCACATGGGCCAGAATTTCGCGCGGGCTGCATGGTTTCGACAGATAATGTTCGGCACCAATCTCGAGCCCGAGTATCCGGTCATCCTCGTCCCCAAGCGCACTCAGCAGGATGACCGGTGGTGCGCCATTGGCCGCGAGCCGGCGGCATACCGATAACCCGTCTTCGCCAGGCATCATGATATCGAGTATGACAACATCGACGGGGTGCGCCGCAAGAATTCTGTCCATCTCTATCGCGTCGCCGGCCGTGAGAACTTGATAGCCCCGGGCTCTCATGTTCTGGCCAAGCCGCTCCCGAATGACCGGATCGTCATCGACGAGTAGCAAGGACCCAATCATATCGGTCGCGGAAGGATATTCGGTCATAACGCTCCATATGCGATCTTGCCTGTTTATATCGTCAAATGGCGTCGGAACGAAATCGCTCCGACCGATCAAGCCAGAGAAATTCAGCTAACTTGTTCATCGGCGATACGTTTAGGCTCCACGCAATACTCGATCCAGCTTTTCTGTGTGGTGCAATCGGGCGGTGCCAAAAGGCGCAGTGCTGCCATGCCCGCACGCATGAAGGCTTCGAGATGGGAAACATCGCTGCTTTCGGCATACGCGCCGACGCTTGTATGAATATATTGTCGCTCCATCGGCGACCACATGGAAATGGGGAAATCCTGCACGACTATTCTCCAAAGCCCCATCACTGATATTTTCCGTCATGAACACCGTGCACGCATGCGACCCAGCGCGGCCGTTTCCCCAAAGTTGCCGTGCCAATCACCCGTTTCGGTGCGGCGGCTTGCTGCCATCCAGCATCTCTGTGATTTCATCGATATGACAAGCTCCGTAGCCCGCAGCGAAGAGGTTTTCTTTTTCGTTCGCAACACGCAGCTCGTCTTGTTTGTGGAGGGCCATGCTGAACTGGCGCAGAGCTTCCAGCCTTGGTCCTGCCAGTGGATTGGGCCCCTTGGTCCGAACGATCATACGCAAGAAGCAATCCCATTTTCCCCGTGCAGGCGATGCGAGATCGGCATCGCGCTGCGCCAGCAAGACGACCTGCCTTTCCAGCAGTGTCAGAGACCGCAGAGGGGGTTCCGGCGCTATGGGGACGGACGAAGGATGAGCATCGCTTACGGCATTGAGGGGGAGGGATTCCATCGTGAGATTTCGACCTGCAGCTGGAAACGATCTTCGGAACGTCGCCAGGAAACTGCCCCTGTCGGGAGAAGATCGGATATGGATATGTCTCCAATATGTCTGAGACACCTAAGATCCAGACGCACTGGGGAAATGTCGGACGTGCAGAACCGGCTTCACCCCGCATCGATCCTGGCGCGGGCAAGGTTTGAATCGGAAGGCGCTGACGCGAGACATGAATTTCGGCATGCATAGACGCTCGACGACAGATCGTAGGAAGAGAGGGATCGCAATGGACGTTGGCGGTCAGCGGCGAAGACTCCCCCTGTTTGTACGAATCTTCTCGGTGATGCTTTTGCTTGTGCTTGGCGCCCAGATTCTGAATTTCGCGGTCGTTCTTGCCGCTCGATTGCCAACCCCGTCCGTTTTCCTCGTGGAAGATGTAGCCGATCAGTTATCGACTGGACAGTCCACGCAAACGCTTCGCGTGCGATCGGGAGAGCCTCCATCGCTCGACGGTGAGGATCGACGAGACCGCGATTTTCGAGCTCTTTTGTGCAAGCGCCTCGGCCAGCCGGTCGAGCGATGCCGAATGTCGATTTCCCGACCGCCGCTTCGTGAAATCGCCTTCAGGATGGGCAATCAAAATTCCCGCCGGTTCGATGTGATGCCGCGTCATCCCGAACTTCTTGTCGGAGGATTCGAGGCCGCGATCCAACTGCCCGACGGACAATGGCGCGTTATTTCGCCGACATCCAACTTCATCGAGCAATGGCAATGGCAAGCCCTGCTTTGGTTGGGTGCAATGATCCTTCTCGTTGCGCCGATCGCATGGATCATGGCTCGCTATGTTGCTGCGCCCGTGCATTTTTTTGCCAACGCCGCCGAGCGGCTGGGACGCGATCCCGGGGCACCGCAACTTGAATTGCGTGGGCCACCCGAAATTGTTGCCGCCGCACAGGCCTTCAACGCCATGCAGGAGCGACTCCAGCGCTATGTGGAGGACCGGACAACGATGATTGCCGCGATCGCTCACGACCTGCGAACGCCGTTGATGCGTCTCAGCATTTTGCTCGATGATGCTCCTGCGGGAACGCGCCGCGCGGCCGAAGC
Organism: Sphingopyxis sp. GW821-FHT10B01; assembly: GCF_059415685.1. Lineage (NCBI taxonomy): Bacteria > Pseudomonadati > Pseudomonadota > Alphaproteobacteria > Sphingomonadales > Sphingopyxidaceae > Sphingopyxis > Sphingopyxis sp. GW821-FHT10B01. The sequence goes on from NZ_JBWKNS010000004.1 coordinate 367,581, forward strand.
AGAAATCCGGGAGATGAAGGAGCGGATCAGCGGTATCCTCGCATTCATTCGCGGCGCCAATCAATCCGGGCGCCGTCAACGCTTGAGGTTGAGAAGCCTGATCGACAGCGTCGCGTCGGGGTTGGTCGATCAGGGCAAAGATGTTGAAGTCGAGGACGGCGAGGACATTGTAATCGAGGCAGACGTGGCAGGTCTGCGCGCGCTCTTGTCGAATCTGCTCGAAAATGCGGTCAACTATGGCGGCGGCGCCAGGGTAAGCTTGGCCCGGGTCAACGACGACGCCGAAATTCATATTGTCGATAATGGACCTGGCATACCCGCGCTCGAACTGGAACGTGTCTTTGCACCATTTTATCGGCTCGAAGCATCGAGAAGCAGGCTGACAGGAGGAGCTGGTTTGGGGCTGGCTAGCGCGCGCGCAGTCGCGCGCGCGCATGGCGGCGACGTGACTTTGCGAAACCGGGATCAGGGCGGCCTCATCGCCTTGGTCTCGCTTCCTCTGGAAGCGCGTGTCCGATAATCCTGGTAGATGTTTTTGCTCGGCACTCCGGACCGCTTAGAAGCAATGCGCGCAAGGTAGGGCGCGTTACCCTGCGCCTCCTTGCCGCCAGGCACGCGAACAGGACGATCGCGCCGCTCCGATTGCATCGGCATGGTGGCTGCCGACGTTGCCCGAGCCCCAGCGGAAGCGCGAGTAGCTCGCATTTCCTTCTGCTGAAAAACCAAAGCCGCCGCCAGTGAACAAGGCGGCAGGCGCCATGCGATTGGAGCGAACAGAGCGGTCAATCTCCTATGCTCGGATCTCGGCGGATGATCTGTGATCCGACCGCGCCCCTCCGACGGCGAATATTCGGCAACCCAGGAATTGGGGCGGCTCTCGGGGGGACGGGGGCGGGCCCGAAAATGGCGATTTACGGACAGGTGGCCTTCAGGCACCCGTCGCGCACGGCGATGAGTTGCAGTTGATGTGCGGCAGTGAGGCGAGATTGTTCGCCTGAGCGCGGCCAATGAGGCTCCTCCGCCTTTGTTCCCACCTTGGAGCCGCGGCCGGCCGCATTTCCCAGCACTGATGCGCAAATTTCCTGCGACGGGCGCGAAGGGTTTTGGCTTTTCATCCGTTTAATAGTCGAGTGCAAATATCGATCCGAGCGATTGAGTTGCAGATCGAATTAATCCAGTGAATTTCGAAAATGAGATCGAATGTGGGAAGTTTGTCTAATTATCAAATATTTGACAATAGAAAATCATTCTCGATAGGGCGTACTCATCTGTCGATTACCATTGGAGGAAAGAATATAAGATATGCATATATTAGAAATAACGGATGCAGTTCATTCAAATACGCGATGGGGGCTGGAGAAAATGAGAAATTGTCTGAGTTGAAATATTCTTTCAGGTGTGGGATTTTTGAGCAATATGATGCCACCATATTCGTGTGGAGGGATCCAGAATCTCGATTGATCAGCCTATACAGAAGCAAAATACTGGATGAGAGGCATTGCACTGATATCGTAAGGAGGTTCGAGAAATACGCCAAGGGAAAGGGCGCTTCTTTCGAACTGTTTGCGGAATTTGCGGCTAGGAATCCGGACCCGCACTGCATTCCCCAAGCAGCGCACCTCAAGCGACTCATATACACACACGCCATCCCGCTTGAACGGCTATATCCTGCGATGGTTGATATCGTCGGCGTTGAGGCGGCCGACCCCTTCCGTCGACCGATCGGTGCGTCAAGCGGCGCGCTGGTCGAGGTAAGCGACCGGGCACGGGACATCATCTGCGCGCATTATGCCGCCGACTACAGGTTGATTGCTCGGCTTATCCAGCAGGACGCTTGCGCGGGGCAGGTTCGCGCATGACCGCGATCTCGAACGTCGATCCCGGCCGCAATTCCATCGAGTTTTCCTTCGACCATGCATCCGACCTACCCACCTCCAGACGGGCTGACACCGCAGGCCCGGTCGGCCCACTAAGGCAGTCCCTTGCCATGGCATGGCCACGCGATTGGACGGTCGTCGAATGCCGATGCGAGACGACGTGATGCACCTCGGCTTCTTGCTTGATCATAGCGCGGTGCATCACGCCGCACATATTCTGCCCATCGCCAACGCGCTGGCGCAACTTGCCCGCGATGCTCGCATTGAGGTTTTCACCGCTGGCGATGCCGTGGCGAATGAGATCCCCCGATTTTTGGTTCCAGCTACCAACATCACGGTAACCATCCTGAAAGCGCCGCATCAACCCGCCCGGATTATCGAAAAACTTTCGGGCGGCGCCCTGCCAGCCGAGCGTGTATCGATCCTAGCCCGGAACCTCGATCGATTTCGCAAACTTGATGCGCTGGTCGTGTCTGAAAAGACCTCGTTGCTGCTGAAGACCCGTTTCGGACTTAGCAACCTGAAGCTGATCCATGCGCGCCATGGCGCGGGCGACCGAGCCGTCGAGTTCGAAAGGGCGAATGGAAACTTCGATTTCGTTCTGATTCCCGGGCCGAAGATTCGTGATCGTCTTCAGGAAAAAGGGCTGCTCAAGCCCGGCGGCTTTGCGATCGTCGGTTATCCGAAGTTCGACATCCCGAAGACGGAGCCGCCAATATGTCCCTTCGGCAATGACAGGCCCACCGTTCTCTATAATCCGCACCCCTCGCTCGCGCTATCGTCATGGTATCGGATGGGGCGCGAGGTTCTCGAATATCTGGCAGCCGACGAACGGATAAATCTGCTGTTCGCGCCGCATGTCATGCTGTTCGCAAAACGCTTCAAAATTTCGCTGAGGCCTTTTTCCTTCGCTCGCGTGGGCGACGTTCCGACCGGGCTGCATCGACAGCCCGGAGTTCATATTGACAAAGGCAGCCCGGCCAGCGTCGACATGAGCTACACCCGGCTCGCCGACATCTATATCGGGGACGCCAGCAGCCAGGTCTACGAATTCCTGGTCCGGCCGCGCCCGTGCATTTTCCTCAACCCCCATCGTCACGACTGGCAGCGCAACCCGAATTTCCTGCAATGGCATGCCGGCCCCGTGGTCCACGACATTGCTGGCCTCGATCGGGCGCTACAGCGGGCGCTCGCCAGCCCGCACTATTGGCGTGATGTGCAGGAAACTATGTTCGCCGAGACTATCCATCTCAACGCGGCACCTTCTTCCTACCGCGCGGCGGAAGCCATTCTCGAATATCTCCACCGCCGATGAAAGGGGTTGACGTTTCCGGTCAGGCCAATTGGGTCATGGCCAAAGGCTATGCTCCTGACGATTCTGGTGATTGCGGTCGCCATCGATCTTGCCGCCTTTGCTTTTGAGCCGGCGCTCCTGGCGGCGGGGCGGGGGGGAGCAGCGCTGGCCGGACGGGCCTGCGGCGCTGCCATCTATGCTTTCCTTCTCCCGGCATTGCTCGATCGGTTCGGCGCCTACGGCGGGGCTTGGGCCCCTGTCGCTGGGGCGGCTGCCGTGGCCGCGCTTTCCTTTTACAATGTCCGCCGCATGGGCTTGCGTCCACGCCGCCAGTCGAAACGAAACACGGGCCACCGGCGGCTATGCCGCTCATCGGACAGCGCTTGCATTTGGCAAAATTCTGGCGCGTCATAATCCATCGCGCGTGCATCTCTGGCTATCTTGACCAACGGACGCCGCCACCAAAAATTACGTCTGCCGGGCCCTGTTCCAGGCACGTCCTACATCGCCATCGGGGCGGGGCGGCGGACGCTTGCCATAAGCCTGGCCCTTCTGATCACGGCGTTGCTGCTGTTCATGCTGCTCATCTTTGGCTCGGAAGCGCCGCCTGACCACCGGGCGGAGCGCGTGAGCGTGGTGCGCCTCGAAGTCGCGGAGATTTCGGAGGAAGCACCCAAACCGAGCGGTGCGAAGCGCGAGCAGGCCGACGAGGAGCCCGTAAGACCGCAGCCAGCGACCCAGGACCCGCAGCCGTCGGAACCCGCCGCACCGCTGCCCCCGCAAGCCGTTGCACCGAAAGCCGCGCCGACGATACCGACACCCAGCCAGTGGCCACCATCGCCGACGCCTCCCCGGATCGGCGTTCGTCCGCCTGGCGGGCAGGTCTATGGCCCACCGAATATTGGCGGTTCCACCTCCCGCGATTCGGAGCGCGTGGGCACGGCTCCGAATGGCGAGCCGCTTTATGCGGCAGCCTGGTATCGCGAGCCGAGCGACGCCGAGCTGCGCGGCTATTTGTCCACTGCCAGCGGCCCCGGTTGGGGATTGATCGCTTGCCGCACAGCGCCGGATTATCGTGTCGAGGATTGCGTCGGGCTCGACGAGTATCCGAACGGATCGCAGATCAATCGCGCCGTGCTCGCCGCAGCGTGGCAGTTCAAGGTTCGGCCTCCGCGGATCGGAGGACGGCCGATGGTGGGCGCTTGGGTCAGGATCAGGATCGATTACGGCACCGGGCGGCGTTAGGTGCAGGCCCTATTGACTCCCTGGCCCGAATCCATCCGGGGACAAATAGGGGCCATGTCCGCTCGGGAACACATTTCTCCATCACCTGCGTCGCAAATGTGACGTGGTGAACCGATCCGCCTTGAGTCAGAGTGAGAGAGCTTCGGGAAACCCGTGACGGGCAGAGGCTTGGAGAGAGGCTCCAGGCGCTCGTCGCGGAGACTAGCCATGACCCATCCTGTTCAAGCGGTGACCGCTTGCCCCTCCCGGGGCTACAAAGTGGATATTTCCCGCGGCCGGCGTATCGGCCGCATTTCCTCGGAGTGGTTCTCGCGCCCCGATGATGAGCGCTATCTTTCGCTGAACGCGCTCTTCGAGGCCGTTCGTGCCCGCGCCGAGGTTGCGACAACCCATATGGCCGACACCCGTGCAATTCGCGTTGTGGCGGCGAGCGACAATCCGGCGCGGCTTGCCTTTTTGCTTCCTGACGGCGCCGAGCCGGTTGCACCGACCCACTGGTCGTTCGGCCAGCTTTGCGGCCTCGTGGGGGCGCCTTCCGGCTATCTGCGCCAGCTGCCTGCGGCCCTGGCGGGGATCAATATGCAGCATGGCCTGCTGTCGCATCGGGGCGAACTGGTCAAAACCCTCGAGTCCGGTGACGGACGCGCCGAACTGCGCGCAGTCACCGGTCCCGACTATGGGCGCATCTGGGACCACGAGCTGGTGTCGGCCGTGATGAAGATCGCGGGGAATGGAACGGGGGACACGCGCTGGAAGGTCCCGGGCATGCTCGACTGGTCGACGATGCGACACAATCCCTTCGTCGAAGTCACCAAGGACAGCACCACGCTCTATGCGAGCGACCGCGATGTCTTCCTCTTTCTCGTCGACGATGCGAATCCGATTGAGGCGGGACGGCTGCCGAATGGCGACCCGGACCTCTTCTTCCGCGGCTTCTACTGCTGGAACAGCGAGGTTGGCTCGAAGTCGCTCGGGATGGCGACCTTCTATTTGCGCGCCGTCTGCATGAACCGCAACATCTGGGGCGCCGAGGCCTTCGAGGAAATCAGCATCCGTCACAGCAAGTTCGCTGCCGGACGGTTCGCGCAGGAAGCATCGCCCGCGCTGGAACGCTTCGCCGCCTCATCGCCCGGATCCTTCGTGAACGGAATCAAGGCGTCGCGCGCCGCTATCGTCGCCCGGACGGATGACGATCGGCAGACATTCCTGCGTGGGCGCGGCTTCTCGAAGGGCGAAAGCGACCGGATCATCCGGAGCGTGCTGAAGGAGGAGGGACATCCCCCATCTTCGATTTTCGACTTCGTGCAAGGGATCACCGCGCTCGCCCGCGAGCGACCGCATCAGGATGCACGCCTCGATTTGGAAGCGAAGGGGGCACGCCTGCTGGCGTCGGTCCATTGACCGGTCCTTAGCGTGCGTGATCCGGCGCGGCTCTCTTCCCCAGAGGAAGAGGGCTGCGCCGGTCCCATGACGGGCCAGGAGCCGGGAGAGAGTCTCGCGGCGGCTCGTCATGGAGAATGTCATGACGAAAGTTGCAAAAATTTCGCTTAGCGGCGCGAAGGAGATCCCCTTCAGCGCGCTTGTCCTGAGCCAGGCCAATGTGCGGCGGGTCAAGGCCGGCGTGTCGATCGACACGCTTGCGGCCGATATCGCGAGGCGCGGCCTGCTCCAGAGCCTCACCGTTCGCGCCGAGCGCGACGAGGAAGGCCAGGAGACGGGGCGTTATGAGGTGCCGGCCGGCGGCCGCCGCTTCCGCGCGCTCCAGCAGCTGGTCAAGCAGCGGCGCATGGCGAAGACCGAGCCCGTCCCCTGCATCGTCCGCGAGGACGACGAGGTTTCGGCCGAAGAGGATTCGCTCGCCGAAAATATCCACCGCGAGCCCTTACATCCACTCGATCAGTTCCGCTCGATGCAGAAGCTCGTCGAGCAGGGGAGCGACATCGAAACGATCGCCGCTACCTTCATGGTCACCCCGGCGGTGGTGAAACAGCGCCTCAAGCTCGCGTCAGTCTCGCCGAAGCTGCATGAGGTCTATGCCGAGGACGGCATGACGCTCGAACAACTCATGGCCTTCTCGGTCGCGAGCGACCATGCGCGGCAGGAACAGGTCTGGGAGATGCTGCAATCGAGCACGACCCAGCAGCCCTGGTTCATCCGCGCGCGGCTCACCGAGGACAAGGTGCGCGCCTCGGACAAGCGCGTCCGCTTCGTGACGCTGGCCGCCTATATCGAGGCGGGCGGCCATGTCCTTCGCGATCTCTTCGAAACCGACGACGGCGGCTGGCTCGAGGATGTCGCGTTGCTCGACCGGCTCCAGACCGAGAAGCTCGACGCCGCGGTTGCGGCGATCGCCGCCGAGGGCTGGAAGTGGGTCGAGGCGGCGGTCGATTTCCAATACGGCCACACCTACGGCCTGCGCGAGATCGACGGCGAAGTGCCCGAGACGAACGCCGAGGACGAGGCCCGTGTCGAGGCCCTTCGTGAGGAGGCCGATCGGCTCGAAGACGAATGGGCGGGTCATGACGACATCCCCGACGAGGTCAGCGCCCGCATCGAGGCGATCGACGAAGAAATCGCGCCGCTCGTCTCGAAGCCGCTCATCTACGATCCGGCCGAGGTCGCGATCGCCGGGGCTTTCGTCAGCATCGATGTCGACGGGTCCCTCTACGTCGAACGCGGCTATGTCCGCCCCGAGGATGAGCCCGAGCAGGACGTGGACGACACGCCTGCCGATCCCGGTGGCGCTGAGGCTGACGACGATAGGGTAGACGCGGCCGAGGTGGAAGGCGGAGCGCACGATCCCGTACCCGGTGGCGGCGAGGTTGAAGATCCCGACGACCTTGTTCGTCCGCTCCCGGACAAGCTGGTCACCGACCTCACCGCGCACCGGACCCTGGCGCTCCGCGATGCGGTGGCGGGCTCTCCGCGGGTGGCCTTCGCCGCGATGCTGCACGCGCTCGTCCTCGAATGCTTCTACACCTACGCCAGTTCTGCGAGCTGCATCACTATCGCGATGCGGAGCGACTCTCTGGTCGGCTATGGCAGCAACCTCAACGACACGGCGTCGGCACGCTCGATCCGCGAACGGCATGAAGCCTGGTCGGCGCGCCTCCCCGATGCGACTGCGGAACTCTGGGACTGTCTCGCCGCGCTCGACGACAGTGATCAGGCGCAGCTCTTCGCGCACTGTGTGTCGTTCGGCATCAGCGCGGTATGGGAACCGGCGACGCGGTACAATGAGGGGCGGGTGTCTGCGCGCGCCGTCGCAAGCCGGATCGAGCATTCCCACATCCTCGCTCGTGCCGCCGGTCTCGACATGGTCGCTGCGGGCTGGGTCGCCACGACCGAAAATTATCTCGGCCGAGTGACCAAGCCCGGGATTCTCGACGCGGTTGAGGAGGCCTGCGGGGCCGAGGCGGCCGCGCGTCTCAGCGGCATGAAAAAGCCCGACATGGCGAGTGCCGCCGAGGAGCTTCTGCGCGAGACGGGCTGGCTCGCCCACCCGCTGCGCACCCCGCCGGTGGCGGAAGTCGAAGAGGCGCCGGACGAAGCCGCGGTCGGCGATGTCGGCGCGGCGGCCGGCGAGCCGGATGACGGCGAAGCAGACGCGGCTGACGCGCCCGCTGCGGCGAACGATGACGAGGCGGCGAGCGCTGGCGAGGATGGCGGCGAAGGTGATGAAGGCGACGCCGGTCTCGATGCGGTTGCCGCCGAATAAGGCCAACCTCGATCCCATGCGGGAAGCTCGGCGATTGCCGGGCTTCCCGTCTTTTTGCCTACCCCTTGAAATCGTCGCAGCGCGGTCGAACATTCTCGTAATCAACCGGCAGGGGCTGCCGGGGCCGGAATGTTCGGAGCAGCGCCGATGTGGTGGGCGCCGCGTCATGGCATCCCGATCGAAGGAGCCCACTATGTCCAATGCCGCTGCCGATGTCGCTCGCCGCCTCGCCGAGAATGCCGAGAGCGTTTGCCGCCGCTATCTGTCGAACGGCCGGCGCGAAGGCCATTACTGGATGGTCGGCGATGTCCACAACGCGCACGGCCGCAGTCTCTACGTGCGCTTGTGCGGTAGCGGCGACGGCCTCCGCCCGCCGGGAAAATGGACTGACGCTGCGAGCGGCGATCATGGCGATCTCCTCGACATCATTGCCGCGAGCTGCGGTCATACAAGCTTCCGTGACACGCTCGACGAAGCCCGCCGCTTCCTGAGCCTTCCTCCGCCGTCCGAAGCGATACGCAATCCGCCGCCGCGAAAATCGAGGGCAGGAACGCCCGAGGCGGCAAGGCGGCTGTGGGCGGCCTCGAAACCCCTTGGTGACAGCGTCGCGTACGACTATCTCGCATCGCGGGCGATTACCGATTTGCGCGAGACGAGCTGGCTTCGATTTCACCCGCATTGCTACTATCGGCCCTCCACCGACGACGATCCGCATGCGCGTAAGGCATGGCCGGCGCTGATCGCGGCTACCACCGACGAGCAAGGCGCGGTCGTGGGCGTGCATCGCACTTGGCTCGATCCAGCGTCGCGCGAAAAGGCGCCCATAGCCCACCCGCGGCGAGCGATGGGCCATCTGCTCGGCCACGGCGTCCGGTTCGGCTTGGCGGCCCCCGTCATGGTGGCCGGCGAGGGGATCGAGACCATCTTGTCGCTGCGGCAAGTGTCACCCGCCTTGCCAGCGATCGCGGCGCTGTCGGCGGCGCACCTCGGCGCAATCGCATTTCCCCCCGCACTGCGGCGCCTTTATGTGGCGCGGGACGACGACCCCGCCGGTTCGATGGCGCTCGCAGCCTTGACCGAGCGTGCCGAACCGGTCGGGATCGAAGTCATTGGCCTCGAGCCGCGGCGCGGTGATTTCAATGCCGATCTCCAGACGCTCGGCCGCGAGCGCTTGGCGTCCGCCCTGCGTTCGCAGTTCAGCCCGGCAGATTGCACTCTGCTTCCTTGACGGTAACGGCTTTGCCGGAACGGGGCGATATCGTGCACCGGCGGGGCCAAGGTACCTTCGAGGCCGCGCTCCGGCCTTCGCAAGAGGGCGACTACGGCGCGCTGTGCCGAGCCCGCAATGGAGACCGGGCGGCTATTTTCCGCCGGGGCGCGCGGCGCCCCTTTGCAGCGCGAAGCAAAATAGCCTTCGGTCCGGCCATCCTCCGCTTCGCTCCGGCCGCAGCCTGTCGGCCGCGGTGCGGTTCGGCGCCGCGCGCCGCCCTTCGTCGCCGCGAAGGCCGCGCGAGCGCGGCGACAATCGAAGGAGCCCGACATGATCCCCGCCGCCGATCCCGACAACAGCGCTTCTGAAACCGGCGCCACACACCTCCTGCTCCAGGAGATGCAGCTCTTCGGACATCGACCCTATGAAGACGAGCCCGACCCGCGTCCGCTCCCCGACGCCCGGCTGGCTGGCGGTGCGGTTGCCGACATGTTCGACGCCTTGGCGGGCTGTCTCGAAGATACGCGCATCGAGCCCGATCTCGAAGATCTGCTCTGGAATCTCGTCAACCTGTTCCACCGCGCCGGCGTGCAGGTCGAACGCAAGCTCGACGACAATGAACAGGTCCAGCGCCAGCTCCAGCGCGAACAGGACGGCAGCGAGATCCGCTCGGTCGAACTCGAACGCGCGACGCAGCAGGGCATCAGCCTTATCGAACGGCGCGATGCCATGGAATTCTTCCGCGAAGCCGCCGCCGAGCAGTTCCGCACCTACTGCCGCAAGATGTGGGCACCGCGTATGGGCTCGCGGGTGCAGCATCGCGCGATGACGGCGTCATTGATCGACAGCCGCGACTTTCTCGACGACAGGCTACGGCGGAAAGCGGCCGCGCTTCTCCCCGCCGGGACCCGCATAATTTTCACCGGCGGGGCCGACAGCGAAGCGCATGCCGCGATCTGGGGCGCGCTCGACCGCGTCCGGGGCCGCCACCCTGACATGATCCTCCTCCATGGGGCGACGCCGACCGGCGCCGAGCGCGCGGCGGTCTGTTGGGCGGACAGCCGCGGCGTGACGCAGGTCGCGTTTCGGCCCGACTGGACCAGGCATGGCAAGGCCGCGCCGTTCAAGCGCAACGACCGGATGCTCGAGGCCATGCCCGTCGGTGCCATCATATTTCCCGGAACCGGGATTCAGGACAATCTGGCGGACAAGGCGCGCAAGCTCGGCATTCCGGTCTGGGACTTCCGGAACAGATCGGGCTGAACTAGCTGGGCGCGCCGTTCGGGAATTAGCCTCAATCTGGTTCTATCTCTCGAATATAGTTGGAATATATGGGCTTGGCCGCCATTTTCGCATTCTCACAGGATCGTCTGGACCAGCGGCGATCGCGCCGTCGGCAGCCGGCCTTGTAAGAGGGCGGAGGTTGCCGGCCCTTACGAGGGGCACGCGGATCGGCTGGTTCGGAAAACGGCCCTCGGCGCGCCATGGTTCGTAATGCCGACGATTGACGCCGCCCACGCCTTCGAGCTTGAGCTCGCGCGTGTGAAGACCAAGAACAGTCTCGCCGACCTGCTTCGCGAGACCTGCGCCTCGTTGGGTTGTGCATGGTTCGCGCTCAGCCACCATGTGGATTTTCTCACGGCGCCAGAGAAGGGCGTGCGCGTTCACAATTATCCGGAGGAATGGGCCTATTGGTTCGATCAGAACCATTTAGGGCCCACGGATCCGGTGCACCGGGCGAGCCAGCGCAGCATGGCTGGCTTTCTCTGGCACAACATGCGTCGCTACGACACACCGCGCCCCGGCGACGAGATCGTCCTCGGCGAAGCGCGGCGCCATGGCATCGGCGACGGGCTGACCGTGCCCGCCCATATTCCCGGCGGTGCGCACGGCTCAGTCTCCTTCGCATGGAGGCCGGGCGGCGCTGCCGACCCGGACGCGTTGCAATTTGCGCGCATGATCGGCGGCGCCGCCTTCGAAGCGGCGCACCGTATTGCTCACCCAGACCATATGCGTCTCGGGCCGCGACTGACCGACCGGCAACGCGAATGTCTGATCTGGGCCGCGCAAGGCAATCCCATCTGGCGGATCGGGCGCCGTCTCGATCTATCGCCCGATACCGTGCGCGAACATCTGCGCAACGCCCGGCTGCGCTATGGCGCAAATGGCGGCATCACCCTTACGGTGCGCGCCCTTTATGATGGTGACATCAGTTTCGTCGACATCGCCAGGCGCTAAAAAAACGGCCGCACCCCCCTATCATGCTATGGTGCGACTGAAAAAAGCGGTTCAATTGGATCGCCTCTTTGAAGGAGGCATCCATGTTGCTTATCATCGACCATCTGAACCGCGCACGCGAACATCGGGCCCTCCGCTCGATGTTCGAGGCACGCAAACGCGTCTTCATCGATCTCTTGAAATGGGACCTTCCCGCGCTCGCGGGCCGGTTCGAGCTTGATCATTTCGACGATGTCGATGCGACCTATCTCATCGTTACCGATCCCGATGGCGACCATCTCGCCTCGGCGCGGCTTCTTCTCACCACCCGGCCAGCGCTTCTCGACAGTCTCTTCCCGGGGCTCGTCGCGGGGGACGTGCCGCAAGGGGCCGATGTGCTGGAAATCACGCGGTTCTGCCTGTCACCGGGCATCGGCGCGCGTCAGCGGCGGATCGCGCGCGATGCGCTGCTCGTTGGGCTCGCCGAATTTGCTCTGGCGAACGGTATCCGCACATACACCGGCGTCGCCGAGCTGCTCTGGTTCCGGCAGATTCAGACTTTCGGATGGGACTGCGAGTCTCTCGGTGAGGCGGCTCTTCATCGCGGTCAGGCTCTCGTCGCGCTCCGCATCGACATCGATGGCTCGACGATCGCAAAGCTCGCCGCCGCCGGAATTGTCAGCACCGCCGTTGCGGTCTCCGCCGCACGAGCAGCCTGAGGAGTCGAAGATGATCGTCAATCCCGCCAGGCTCGATGCCGAAAGCCCCGTGTCGCCCGCGGCCCGTCAGTTGATGAGCGAGGGCTACACCATCTTGCGCGGTGCCGCCCCCGCGTCGCTCGTCGCGAAGATCGCCGCGGACCTTGATCCCCGATTTGCCGCGACGCCCTTTTGCGAGGGCGGATTCTATGGCGAGCGGACCAAAAGATTCGGCCGGCTCCTCATCAGATCGCCACATATGGCCGATCTCGTCATGAACGCGGCCATCCTCGATCTCGCCGAACTCGCGCTCGGCAGTTGGTGCGATCGAATCCAGCTCAACCTTTCCCAGGCGATCGGCATTCATCCCGGCGCGTTGCCGCAGTTTCCGCACCGCGATCAGGATATGTGGCAAGGCTCGCTCGGCGAGGTCGAATATCTCATCAACGTGATGTGGCCGCTCACATCCTTTACCGAGGAAAATGGCGCGACCATCATCTGGCCCGGGAGCCATGGGGTCGAGGCGCTGGTCGAGGAGCCGAAGGACGCGCCGATCGTCGCCGCGGCCGACCCGGGCGATGCGATCGTCTTCCTCGGATCGACCTTGCACGGAGCGGGCGGCAACCGCAGTGGGGAGGTCCGGCGCGGGATCATCATCAGCTACTGCCTCGGCTGGCTCAAACCTTACGAGAATCAGTGGTTGGCCTATCCGCCCGAGCTGGCAAAAGACTTCCCGCCCGATCTCGCAGCCCTTGCGGGATATGCGCAGCACCGGCCCAACCTTGGCAATTTTGAGGGACAATGTCCTTCGGTGCTGTTCGGTGGTTATCCTGCCGAACCGCTTGCGGCGATCGACGCGCTTCGGCCGGATCAAAATGCAATGCTCGCCGAATATGTAGAGCTTCAGCGCGAGGGCGATGGAGCGCTCGCGGCATGAACGCCGGCTCGACCATGGAGCGGGTCTATCTCGACCTGAAGGCGCGGATCGTCGGCGGCGCCTATCCGCCGGGAACGCGCCTTGACCCGTTTCACCTTGCGAAGCGGCTGGCGGCAAGCCCGACCCCCGTGCGCGAGGCTCTTCATCGTCTGTCGGGCGAACGGATCGTCGACAGCTGGCATCAGGAAGGCTTTCGCCAGCCAATCTACGCCGAGGCGGATCTTTGCGATCTTTATCATTGGGCTAGCGCGCTGATCGGGCTCGCGCTTCGCGATGCATCGTTTGAGGATTCACAATCCAACATGTCGCTCCCGAGGATGGAGGTCGAAGACTATCCGGCCCGAGTCGCGCGACTCTTCCGGGGCGTTGCGCTTCTGGCCGGCAACCGCGAGATTCGCCTCGCGATCGTCAATATGATCGAGCGAACCGAATTTATTCGTTCGGCAGAGGCGCGCACCGACCCGTCGGCCGGGCATCTCCTGGCCGCGATGGAGGAGGCATTCTGCAGCGCGAAATGGGCCGAACTGCGCCGCAATAACGCCCATTTCCACCGGCGGAGAGTCGCAAGCGCCGGACGCGTCGTGGCCGAGCTGCGACCGCGGTCGCAAATAATCGAATGATATTTTGCCGATAGCGAAACTACATAAACTCTATTTTTTACAATGGATTAAGTTTGTGTCTGCCGCAATCCCGCGGCATTTTTGGAGGTAGCGACATGAACCGCGAAACCAATGACATCGTCGAACTGGGTTCGGTGAGCACCGAAACCGCCGGCGACCTCGGCCCGCCCGTCGAAATCGGCGGCAAGGACCGGCAGAACGGCATCAGCCTCGACTGAACGTTCGTCCGGGTGTCGGCGCTTGCACCGGCACCCGGCTCGAGGAGAGCTCTTCATGGGTTGGACATTGGCACCGGGCGTCGGCTTCTGTCTGGCCGGCAACGACCTCATCTTTCTCGACGTCGCGCGCGATCGCTATCTCATGCTCCACGGCGAGCGGCGGAAAGCGTTCGAGCGACTCTGCGCCCGCGAGCCGAACGACAGTGCTGCAATGACCAGCCTGGTCGAGACGGGCCTTTTCGCGCGCAGCGATAAGGCCACCGCGATCGCCCCGCTCGAGGTCGAGGTCCCGACCGCTGATCTCGCCGCTGCTCGCGTCCCGCGCACACGTCTCGCTTCGATCGCAGGCGCGGCGCGGTCGCTCTTTTGGGCGCGCAGGGCGCTTCTTCCCGGACGCCTCGCCGCGTCGCTCGATGGATTTGCAGCGGCGAAACGGGCCGGGACGGGAAAGCCCGACGCCATGCGTCTCGCCCTGTTGGCATCATCCTATGGCGAAGCGCGCCGCTGGGTTCCGGTCCCGCCACGCTGCCTGATCGACTCGCTCGCGCTCTACCGGCTCTCGCTGCGGCAGGGCCTGGCGCCATCGCTCATTTTCGGCGTCCGCTCCAACCCCTTTGCCGCCCATTGCTGGCTTCAGTCCCATACGGCTGTTCTGACGGGAACCGCCGAAGAGGCGCACAATTTTCGGCCGGTGCTCGTCATATGATGGACCGTGGTATCCTGGGGATAGCGGGCGCGCCCGAGCTCGCCGCGGCAGTGGCGCGGGCCGCGACTGCCTATCGACTTGACCGTGTCGGTGACCTTGAGGGGTTGACGCTCTACGCTGGCGCTGGCCTGAAGCGCTCACGCCCGTCGGCGTCCAACGTCATTCTGGGTGACCATTTCCCGAAGGGCCCGTTCAGCGTTGAATGGGGCAGCTTTCTCTCATTCTCTGCGGGCGCCGGGAAAGCCGTTGAAATCAGCCGTGCGCCGCTGACCGGCCTGCCGCTCTATTGGTGCCGCACAAGGGGCGGACTGTTGTTTGTCTCGCACCTCGAACTGGTGCGCGGTCTCGATATCGGTATCGCTGTGGACGCCGATTTCCTCCGTCACCTGCTGGCCTACAGCAATCATCGCACCGCGCGAACGGGACTTGCAGGTGTCGAGGAATTGCTGCCCGGAACGTGCCTCGCCTTTGACGGGAACACAGCTCAGGTGAAGCCGATCTGGTCGCCATGGCCGCACGCGGGCAAGCAGATATACGACCGCGATGCCGTGCCGCTGCTCGGTATTGCGATTCGGAAATGCGTCTCGGCCTGGGCGACCGGGCGCGAGCGGATCATGCTCGAGCTCTCGGGCGGCCTAGACAGTTCGATCGTCGCCGCAGCGCTCGCGGCGGGCGGACATGGCTTTGCCGCGGCGACGATCGCCACCGCCAGTCCCGACGGTGACGAACGGCGCTACGCCCGCGCGGTGGCCGAGCGCTGCGGTGCTGCGCTCGCTGAATATCTGCACGACGACAGCGGACTCGATCTCGCCGCCGGCCCGCGGTTCGCGTCGCCGCGCCCGGCGACCTATGGGGTGCTCGCCGGAATCGATGCCGCGCTCGGCGCCGCGACGGCAGAGCGGCCCGGCGCCAGCATCTTCACCGGGATCGGCGGCGACAATGTCTTCGCCATCACGCGGTCGATCCTGCCGGTGATCGATGCGCTCAGGATAAACGAACCTTCCAGACGGGTCGCCAGCGCGCTTCGCGATTGCGCCCGCCTGTGTGACGTTACCATCTGGCATGCGGCGCGCGCGGCGTATCGCCACTGGCGCCGGCCACCGGATGCCGGTTGGCCGCGCGAGGATGATTATTGTTGGCGCCCGGCGCTTCCCGACGCACCCTTGCCGCACATCTGGGACCATGGATGCGAGCGCATCCCTCCCGGGAAGATAAGGCACGTCCAATCGATCCAGCGCATCCTCGATTTTCTCGACCGACCGGGGCGCTGGTACGGCCGCGATGTCGTCGCGCCGCTGCTCTCGCAACCGGTCGTCGAGCTTTGCCTTTCGATCCCGGGCTGGCAATGGGTCGCCGGCGGCCGCGACCGCGCGGTCGCCCGCAAGGCCTTCGCCCCGCGGCTCCCCGATTTCGTCGTCTGGCGCCGCAACAAGGGCAGGCTCGAGACGCTCTGTGCGACGGCCTTTATCGATCAGCGCGCCAAGCTCCGCCCGATCCTGCTCGAAGGCCGGCTCGCCCGCGAAGGCCTGCTCGACCGCGAGCGGATCGAGGCTTACCTGGCGCGCGATCGCCTCGCGGGCGATTACGACTACTTCCGCTTGCTCGAATTGGCCGATATCGAACTTTGGATCGCGTCGATCGAAGATTTCGGGCGCGTGCCGGCAAGCCTCGCCCAGCGGGCATATTGATCGGCCTTGCCCGGATCGGGGTCGACATGCCCCAGCAACCAGTAACGGAACCAGTCGAGGTTGCGCTGGTACACGGCCAGCTTCTGTCGCGGCTCGACCTTGATATGCGGAGCAAAGGGGAAGACGTGCAATTCTCCTTTGCGCGCGGCGGTCAGCCGCGCCTGCAATTCGGGCGATTGCCGCGCTTCCTGCTCGGGAAGTTGCATCAGAACCGGCGCGTCGATCCGGTCCGCCTGAAGCGACGGCGAACGGCGGCGCCAATCCGCGAGGTCGGTGTCGGGCGGGCCGAGCCCCCAATTCTTCTCGAGATTCTGCCGGAAGAAATCGCGGCCGACTCCCGCGTTGAACCAATAATAGGCCGGTTCGGCCTGGACCGACGCGATCGACACCGCTTTCAGAAGCTTGCTATGCGTCGCGGTCCACATCGCGACTTCGCTCCCGAAACTGAGGCCGCCCATACCGACCCGCCCGGGGTCGGCGATCTCGCGGCGGTCGAGCTCGGCGATGGCGGCACGCACTGCGTTAAGCCCGAGCTGGTAACGGGCCTCGCCGGTCGCCCCGGACGTTGGGAGCTGATTGATACACAGTGCCGCGATGCCGCTTCGCGCCAGCGCGCGCAGCGGCCACTCATTGCCGAGGCCGCCGCGCAAATAGCCGGCGCAGCGATAATAGGTGATAAAAAGCGGCAGCCGTCCGGGGATCTTCGGGCGTACGAGCCAGCCCGACGCACGGCTGCCGCCCACCTGCCACGCGATCGCCTCCGTCAGGAGATCGTCGCGGTCGGGTAGCTGGTTGGGGTCATCGAGGATTTGTACAGCGCCATTGGCAAGCGCGATCCGCAACAGCTGCGGCGGCGTCGCCGCGCTTTCGGCTACGCAGAAGAGTGCCTCGCGCGTGCCGGCGCATGGCGCATTTTCGCCCCCGCCGCCGAGCAGGCCCTCGGTGGTCACCAAGGGCCGAAGTCCCGCTGCCGGATCCCAGAGCAGCGCATTCTGGCGGACGCGCCGGTCGCGCGTCGTCAGACCGAAGCGCCCGTCGCCGAGCGCAACATGCATCCACAGTCTGACCCCGCTGCCGCCGTCGCAGCCCTCGGCCTTCGTACAGATGCCCTGAGCTGCGGCCGCCAGTCCCGCCGCCTCCGGCAACTCCGATTGCGTTGGCGCCAGCAGGCTCGCTTCAGCGGCGGTCGCGGGGCGGTCTTCGCCGGTCGACAAGAGGCGTGCCTCGATGCGGCGCGGCGCCCTTGCAAGCAGCGCTTCCCGGTCGAACCAGTCGCCGTTGAGACGCTGGCTTGCGGGGCGCCCCGCGATCATCGCGCCGCGGAACAGCGACTGGGCGAGGTCGACCCGCCCGTCGACCAATATGCCATGATCGCGTTCGGCTTCCTCGGCGCGTTCGATCGCGGCGCGCGACGGACCGGTTTCATAGATGAGGGCGCCTGCCGCGCTGACCGCGAAGCGCTCGATATCCGCGTCGCCGACCAGATAGGGCGCGAACGCCCCATCGGGGCGTCCCTCCCACAGTCCCGCCGCGCCGCCGATCATTGCCAGGATGTAGAAGCGTTCGCTATCGGTCGCCCACTGGGCGGCCCCCGGCTCGACAAGTCCGGTGCCGTTCCAGCTCGAGGGTCCGCCATCGCCAAGATAGCGGGGCGGCGATCCGCCGTCGCCCGCAACGATATACCAGCCGGTCTCGATACGGCCGGTCACGGTCGACGGGCGCTCGCGGCGGTAGAGCAGCCAGCGCCCGTCGGGAGAGGCCGCGAGCCCCGAGATATCGGTCATCTCGACAAGCTCGCGGGGACTGGTCTGGGCGAGCGCCGGCGACGCCGCCGCAAGGAACGACGCCGCCCAGACGAGACTCTTCACCATCGGATCGTCGCCTGCACCGCCACCGAGCGCCCGATCGGACTTGCTTTCTCGGGATCATAAGCGAGCGCCGATATGTTGGTCCGGCTCTGTACATAGGGCGGGTCGCGGTCGAAGATGTTGAGCGCGCTGACCGCGAGCTGCAGGCCGCGCTCTCCCTCTTCCGAGCCGAACCGCTGCGACAGGCTGAGGTCGACGGTCGTCCACGAGGAAACGCGCTCCGCGACGGCGGGAATCTGGTTGAGATAGCCGCCGACATAATTGACGAAGGCGGTCGCGGCGAAGCCCTTCTTAGACCAGCCGGCGCGGCCGCGGAGGCGCCATTTGGATGGGTTCGCGAAGGTGCCGACGACATCGACGGCAGGCGTTCCCGGCGTCAGCTGCCGGTCGATCCGGAAGATATGGCTTCCCGCGAGCCCGAGGTCGATCGAGCCTCCGGCCAGTTGCGGCGCATAACCGATATCGAAGTCGATCCCGGTCTGCCGCACGGACGACAGGTTCCGTACCTGGCCATCGACGATCGCATCAACGTCGCCCGGTGCCAGCCCGAGCGGATTGGTGAAGGTCGGGAATGCGAAATAATAGGCGATAAGCTCGGGTGAGGGATTGTCGTTCACCACGCCGCCGAAAAGATCGCGCCGCGACAGGAAGCGCAGATAATCCTCGGTTACCGAGCCGATGCGATCGCGATAATCGACATCATAATAGGTGATCGCGGCCCTGAAGCCCGGCAGCGCAGCCGGCACGATATCGACCCCGGCGGTCCAGGTCGTTGCGCGCTCGGGCTTGATGCCCGGGCCATAGCCGAACAATCCGATGACATTGGCGGTGCCGGTCGGCGACGTGGGGTCGGGCAGTTGGAACGTCGTATAGTTCGAAACTGTCGGCCCGATCAGCTCGTCGAAAGCCGGTGCCCGGAACGAGGTGCCATAGCTGCCGCGCAGCGCGAAGCCGCGCAGCGGCTCCCAGCGGATCCCGACCTTCGGATTGGTGGTGCGGCCGACGTCGCTATAATCTTCCACGCGCCCGGCGATCGACAGGTCGAGCCGGTAGAAACCGGGGGCCGCATTGTCTTCGCCAAACAGCGGCACGAACAATTCCGCATAGGCGGAGCGGACATGGCGTGGTCCCGGCAGTCCGGTCAGCGGGGTCGCGCTCGGCGCTGCACTGCTCAGATCGTTGATCGTCAGATTATAATAGCGCTCGCGGCGATACTCGGCGCCGAGTGCGAGCCTCGCATCGCCTCCCGGCAGCCGCAGCAGCGGCCCGTCGGCGCGCAGCGCCGCCGACCAGCTTTCATAATCATCGCGCGAGCCGATGCTGCCGCGGATCGCCGCGATCGTGGCGGGATTGTTCGCGGTGCCGTTACCGAAGATATTGAAAGCGGTCGCCGGGTTGGTGTCGGCCAGCGCGGCGGTCAGTCGCGCGCGGTTGGGGATGTTGATGCTGTCCGAACGGCTCTTCTGCCGGCCATAGGCTCCGCCAAGTTGCACCCGCCAGCGCCCGAACGCTTGCTCCAGACCGGCCGCAGCGCTGATCCCGCGCACGCGCCCGGTGTCGATCGGCGCGCCAAGATCGTTGGTGAAATCATAATTGACTATGACCGGTTGATTGGTGCCGATCGGGTCGACGTAGAATGGGTTGGTGACGGGGACTCGCGCGGCGCTCAGATATTGGTTGAGCGCGACTTTGCGATAGGTGCGCTCCGCAGCCAGGACGCTGGTGCGGAGCGTGAGGTTGCTGGTCAATTCGAGTTCGCCGGCGAGATAGAGGCTATGAACACGTTGCCGCGGCAGCAGATCGCTCGCAGCGCGCCGGTCGCCCGGATTGCGCGTGCCTGCCGTCAGGTCCGCGGCTGTGAGCGCGGTGCCGTCCTGCCCGGACGGAATAGCGAACGTCTGGCCATTGGCGGCGGTGATCGTCCCTGGAACCGCGAAGAGCGAGCGATAGTCGGGGCCGCCAAAGGGCCGCAGATCTTCTGTGGCAAAGGGCCGGTCGGCCGCGGCAAGCGCATCGCGCTCGCTGAACTGATAGGCGAGTGTCACATGACCGCCGTTCCAGCGCGTGCCGAAAATCTGGCCGAATTGCCTTTCACCCATGTCCCCGTCTGCAGTGCCGATCCGCATGCTTGTCTCGGCGCCCTCGAAGCGATTGCGCAGGCGGATGTTCACGACGCCCGCGACGGCATCCGCGCCATAGATGGCGGAAGCACCGTCGGTGAGGACTTCGACCCGCTCGATCGCGCTCAGGGGAATGAGCGAGATATCGGCGAACACCCCGCCGAGACCGCCAAGCGCCGGGCGCGCGCCGTCGATCAGCACGAGCGTCGATGAAGGTCCAAGGCCGCGAAGGTTGATGCTCGACGCATAAGTGCCGTCGGTCCCCGAACCGTTGCGCGTGGTCGCGCCGAGCGTGGTTTCATTCGGCCCACCGCCGAACGACTGCGGCAGCGCCTGTAGCAGCTGCTGGACCGATCCCGTTCCGCTCTTCTCGATGTCGCTGCGGTCGAGCGTCAGGACGGGCGAGCCGGTAGGGCCGGCTCCCCGGATCCGCGTGCCCGTGACAATGATCGCACTATCTCCATGCGCCTCAGTCGACCCGTCGCTGGCTGCCGCAGCGCCATTTCCCGCCCGCAGCACGAGCGCGCCATCGACGAACTCCGGAACAATCCCCGATCCTGTCAGCAGTCGAGAGAGGGCCCGATCCGACGACATCCGTCCCCGCACCGAAGTCGAGCGTCGCCCCTTGACCAGGTCGGTTGCGAAGAGGATCTGGCGCCCCGAAGCCTCCGAATATTCCCGTAGCGCATCGCCCAGGGGTTGCGCGGGAATGTCGTAGCTGCGCTGTTCGGTCTGCGCATGCGCCGCAACTGGACAGAGCGCACCGACAGCGGATCCCGTGGCCAGAAGAGCGGCCAGAAAATTCTTGTTCATCCTATCCTCCCAGCGGCCTGCATGGCCGTCTGAGGGGGCAAGACGGATTGGGTCGAAAAACTCCTAGTTGGCTATTTTCGGCATCAGGACATAGCCGCCCGTTTGCTCTTTCACATCGAGGTCGAGCGCGGCTGCAAGCTGGCGTGCGAGCGATCGCGCATCCGACACATCGAAGCGACCGCTCACGAGCCGCCTGCCGATTGCCGTGTCGGCGAGCTCGATCCTGGCGCTGCCGACACGATTGGCCCGGTCTACCACAGCACCGAGCGGCAGGCCCTCGGCGAGGAGAAGATTCGGACCGGCGCCGTTGCCGACAGGATTGACCATGGTGACCGTCTCGCCGGCCGGCTTGGTCTCGATGAGCACCGGCGCGTCATTCTCGACTGCGGCGCGCTGGCCGGGACGGAGCCGCAGCGGAGCAAGGGGCCTGGCGGTGGCGCGCACCTCGACCGAGCCCTCGACAAGATGGACGACCGGTCGCCGGCCAGTCAGATCGATCTCGAAGATCGTCCCGAGCGCCGTGGTCTCGCTTCCTCCTGCCTCCACCCGGAAGGGGCGGGCACGATCATGGGCCACCTCGAACCGGGCGCGCCCGCCACTTAGATAGATGCGGCGTTCTTCCGGCGAAAATTTCATCTCGATGCGCGCTCCATCCGTCAGCACAACGCGGGTGCCATCCTCGAGCCGCATCTCGCCGCTTTCATTTCCCGCGACAATGGCTTCGGAACCGCGATTGCCAAGCAGCAGCCAGCCGAAGGCGAGCGAGACGGCAAGCAGGAGCGCGGCGGCAAGCGCCCAGCGGGCATTTGACCCGGCCGGCGCGGGCGCGGCGGCGGCCTTCCGATGCGCGGCGAGATGCTCGGGTGCGACCCCGGCCGTCAGCAACCAATTCTCTTCCGCCAGCGCATAGGCTTCGGCGTTGTCGGGATTGGCCCGCCACGCCTCGAACTCGGCCTCGTCGGCCGGTGAATGGGGCGCGCGCATGCGCGCGAACCAGTAATCCGCCTCCGTGTCACGGTCGCTCACTTAGTGTCGGCCCGCGCCTTGCGGATTGCGATCATCGCCTGCGCGATATGCCATTCGACGCCCTTCACGCTGATTCCTTTCGCTTTCGCGATTTCCTCATAGCTCAGGCCATCGAACCGATGCATCACGAATATAGAACCAGTTTGGGGCTTTAATTTCTCGATCGCCTCTCCGACGCGCCGCATCGTGTCGCGCGCCTCGAGCGCTGCATGGGGGTCGGGTCCGGCGATATCCTCCTCCTCGAAGCTGTGGTGCTGCGATGCCTGGCGCGCATTGTCGGCGCGCGCGCGATCGGTGAGCAGGTTGCGCGCGGTGCGGACGAGATAGGCGCCGGGCTTTTCGATCAGCGCAAGCGCATGGCTCTTTTTGGTCGCGAGGCGGCGAAAGCATTCTTGCACGAGGTCGCCGATATCCTGTCGCGGCGCGCGCCGCCGCAAATAACGTGCGAGGGCGGGCTGGTGCGTGTTGTAGAGCGCTTCCAGGTTTGAGGCATGGGCGAGCCCCGTCCAATCGTCGGGTGGCACGGGATCGCTGCTGTTCAGGCCCCGCTGTCGATCCTCGTCGTCTTCGAAATCCATGCCATGTCGCTCCCGGTCGAGCGAAAGGCGGGAAGCCGGGCGGTAAGAACATACTCGAAAAAATATGCGCCGCCGCCTTTGGCCCGAAGGCTTGGACATACGCGTCGGCCACCCGGCCAGGATGGAAAACTCTATAGAAGGTCCGAGCGAGGTTCTTACGTCTCGGCACCGCGCGCCTTCTGGCCCGATGCCCGTCCAACATAGCCTGCCGTAACGTCAGGGCAAGTATCTGGTGTGCCGAAAGATCCAGATCGAGTCTAATTCCGGTCACCGGCCGCGATAAGGCTCGCACGCTATCCCGTCGCCATCGCCGTCCATTTCCGGGCGATATCCCGGCTGCCCGCGGCGAAGTGGCGCTGCCCCCGCCGCCCATGCTTCCTTGCAGTTCCGGAAATATGTGCCCGACGGCGTGGGCGTGCGAACGGGGCTAGTGCTGCGTGGATGGGCGGGACCGTTGAGCCGCGGCCGGGGATGCGCCGCGCGATATTCGGACGGCATCTGGAATGTACCAGCCCACAGGCCGCGGCGCGCTTCGCGGGCGCGCGCTTCAGCCGCGACATAGCGATCGGTGAAATGCGGCAAGGCCACGGCGAGACCCGCATCGATCATCGCGCCGCCGAGATCGATCTTGCCCGCCCGGCATGTAGCGACGATCCGGCCATAATCGTCGACATCCTTTTGGTCGCAGACGACCGATACTCCGCCGACCAGGCTCGCCAGCTTCGAGGCGGCCTCCTTGCCACAGCGCCACGTCGCGCCATCCCTCTCGCAGCTCTGCATGAGTTCGGGCGCATCGACGCCGTAAAGGCGCACCGCGATCCCGCTGAGGTCGAGCGAGTCTCCGTCCGCGGCGCGCGCCGGGCCGCTGACCTCTTGCGTCATGGCGGGAGCAGTGAGCAGGATAAGGGCTGCGGCGATCGTTGGTCTCATGCCACGCCCATAGCGCGTCTCGGTGAGCAATTCCTTGCTGATCCTGTCCAATTTGCTCGCGTGCGCGGGCCAACCGGGGCTGGTCCGGCGATGTGAATGGCGATCCCGCGCGCGCAACGGCGGCGTGCCGCCGTCCTCCGCTGACGCTGCGGCCCTTCGGGTGCGCGCGCGGGCGTGCCGCCATTCCCTTGTCGCCAGTGCCCCGGGGATGGCCCCGGGCTTCGCAGGAGCAAAATCATGGCCGCAATCGGTCTTGTCAGCGGAACGATGGAGAAAGGTTATGTGGGCCAGCTCACGACCATCTCGATCCGCGTTCCCATCGAAATCCGCCGCAATCCCGGCAAGAATGGCGATGTACAACCCGACTATCGCGTCTGGTCTGACGGCGTGGAATGTGGCGCTGGCTGGCTCCGACGCAGCGAGGCATCGGGCAATCTCTATGTCTCGCTATGCCTCGAAGCCCCCGAGTTCGGACCGCGCCGCATCTATGCAAACCTCGGCCGCGCGGCAGGTCAGGACAATCCCGACGTCTATGCCTTGTTGTGGAATCCGGCCGACTGACCGCGCGTGGCGGCATCCGCGCGTCTGGTTCAATCTCGGCGTGCAAGGGTGTCGCCACCTTGTTAGGGTGATTTCAATGCGTAGCAGTCTCGACCATCTTCCCCCGCACAAGCAGCGCGAACTCGAGCGGATCGTCCAGATCGTCTTCGAAGAATTCGAGGACGCACTGGCGCTCGCGACGCAAGATTGGAAGCGCAAAGGGCGGATATCGAAGATCATTCTCTATGGCAGCTATGCGCGCGGCGGCTGGGTCGACGAGCCGCATACCGCCAAAGGCTATCAGTCGGACTTTGACCTGTTGATCATCGTCAACGACGACCGGCTGAC
Organism: Sphingopyxis sp. GW821-FHT10B01; assembly: GCF_059415685.1. Taxonomy (NCBI): domain Bacteria; kingdom Pseudomonadati; phylum Pseudomonadota; class Alphaproteobacteria; order Sphingomonadales; family Sphingopyxidaceae; genus Sphingopyxis; species Sphingopyxis sp. GW821-FHT10B01. Next base: position 392,232 of record NZ_JBWKNS010000004.1, read on the forward strand.
CGATCGCGTCGAATATTGGTCGAAGCTCGATGACCGTCTGATACGCGAACTGGCCGTGACGAAGACGCTGCGCACGCCGGTGAACTTCATCGTTCACAGCGTAGGCGAGGTGAACGCCGGGCTGTCGCAGGGGCGCTACTTCTTCATGGACGTCGCGGGTGATGGGATCGCGATCTATCAAGCTGTCGATGATGAACTGCCCGAGCCGCAGCCGAAAACGCCGCATGCGGCGCTGGAGATGGCGCGGGAATATTTTGACGAGTGGTTTCCCAGTGCCAACGAATTCGCGGACGACTTTCGTTCCAACCTTGAGCGAGCCAGGCTGAAAAAGGCAGCTTTCGAATTGCATCAGGCCACAGAGCGCTACTACCACTGCGCTCTCCTCGTGTGCAGCTTCTACACGCCCCATGTCCATAACTTGGCGTTTCTGCGTACCCAGGCCGAGCGGCTTGATCCGCGCATGATCGACGCGTGGCCGCGCGATACAAAGGCGGATCGGTCGCGGTTCGAGAAGCTCAAGGAGGCGTACATCAAAGCGCGCTACTCAAAGCATTATCGCATTTCGGAGGAAGAGCTGGCTTGGCTCGGCACACGCGTCGAGGTGCTCGCGGCAATAGTGGAGGCCATTTGTACCGAACGCATTGTGCAGCTCGAGAAGACAGCACGCGCGGCAGGCTAGCTAGTGGCTCCGCGACCGAACTGCGCCGCCAACCGGTCGTTCGCGCTAGCTCACTCGATCTGGAAGCAGTCGCCCTCGCTGTAACAAGAGAATTAGCTCTGTGCCGCTGCCAATACATCTCGCACGCGCGCTAAAGCTGCTCCGCGTGGTTCGTCTTCCTCGAGTAGAGCGAGCCTAACGTTCAAAGCGAACATTCATTGGCAATGAACCATCTTGTCCCAACTCTATAAGTGTCCCGGTCATGTCGATGCGGACGGTGCATGACGGCCTCTATCTTCCGGTCGGCGGAACCGGCGGGATCGCAGTGGATCGTGTTTTGACGGGACCTACCGGCTGACGGGGGAATGATCCTTAGTGCCATTGGTCGCACGGCCGGTTGCGGCGGCCGAGGGGAGCGTCGCCCGCATGTCGATCCATAGATGATGCAGCGTGATCGGCGCAGCGCTAGTTCGGGCGTTCTCGGACCGGTGCCGGGCAATGCGCAGGGTCGCGTCGTCCGCGGTGTGCTGCAGACCATCGCGGTGCGACCAGCCCATGATCCCCGCCCTGGTCAGCACGCGTATCCATCCGTTGATGCGCGCAAGCCACTGCTGATGCGTTCCGGTCTGAACGTAGCCGATCATGACACCAACGCCGTGCGCCGATCCATGGGCGCCGCTCTTGAAGCGCTGGATGCCGCCGGTGGTCCGCCTCTGCGTATGCAGGTATTCTCGCCGCTCGCGATCCTTGGCTACGGGGGTTGGGAGGCGCTTGCATTCGATTGGTAGGATGGGATCGTAGAGCGAGTGTCTACGACCATCGATCCATATCACGCACCCGCGCGGACCGGGAACCAGGTCGAGTGTGCGCCCGCCGGCGACTGGATCGGGTACCTCCGCCTGGAACACAATCATGTCTAACCCGGCCATGCGGGTCGCGCTGTTGAGGAACTGGCAGAGCTGGGCAGTCAGCCGCGTTTCAGCGGTGGCCGGCGGTCGGCCGCGATCGTCGCGCCAGCCGGCGAGCTGGCCATAGATGAAGTCAATGACCGTCTCGAGCCAGGCCGACGGACGGTGGAGGGTCGGCGACAGGCTGCCGACCGGTCCAGCGGCCGTCTCGTCGGCGAGCATCAGAAGCCCTGGTCGCGAAGGTCGGCCAAGACGTCGTCCGCGTCCTTGAGCGCCACCGAGGGCAGCCAGTAGCGCAGGCGGTCTGGCTTCAGCAGAAACACAAAAGACGCGTCGTAGACTCGCGCCACGCGGGTCATGGTGAGCGACGATCCTCGCGACGCGCAGAGGAGCGCGTCGAGGCGCCCTGTGAGCTGCTCTGTCTGCGACCAGTCAACCTCGGCTTCCCCGAACGCGAACGCCTGGATGACCGTGCCGCCGAGGTCGAGGAAGCCCGATGGTCGGAGCGGATTGTCGGGATAGAGGGCGTTGACCTGTTCCGCGAAGGCGACAACGAACTGTTCGATGCCGTCCGCTGCCCTCCGGTGCGCGAGCGGCGATGAGCTCCCAAGGCGGACGTAGTCGAGATAGTGGTCGACGATGTCTTGCGCGACGCGGAATTCGTTTACGCTGAGCTCGAGGCCGTCCGCATCCGGATCAAACGGCAGGTCGTAGATGTCACGGGCGGATAGCGAGGTTGCCTTCTGAGACAGCATCTTCACGCTAATGGCGGCGACGTAAGCGCGCAGGCCGGTGGATTGGGACCTCAGCCATTTCGCTACCGGCTCTAGTTCCTGTGCGCGGCGGGCGGGAAAGCCGACAATCTGTGTCCGGTAGGTGAGGTAGCTCTCCGTCCACAGCACGTTGGGCAAGTCGGCATGCTCGCGCACGAGCAGCATAGGCGGCGTGAAGCGCGATGGGTTGCGCGGCCGCTCGATAGGCTTGTCCTCGACCGTGCCGATGCGCGAGCGGTCGATGCCGTCCAGCGTCAGCGCCTCCGACGGTAGGACCGGCTGTCCGCGGAGATGTTTGGCCTCAGTGGCCCGCTCGAGTCCGCCTTCAATGAACCCCTCGCCGTAGTCCCATCCCATCGCCTTGGCGTGGGCGGCGAGCGACGGCATCTCCCGCAGGCGCTTTACGAACGCGTAGGTGCGCGCTCCGCCGAGCAGGTTCGACCGCCACAGGTCCGGGGTGTGGTCGATCGCAGCTGCGATCCGGGGAATGCGGTGGAGGTCGTAGATGTCGATGTCGAAGCGCTGGCTGGCGTCCGCGCGCGCTGTCCTGCGGAAGACGGCGTGCAGGATGCTTCCGTCTGGGGACGGCGGCTCGGCGACCGCGACGACGGTCACGACCTTCGTGTCCTTGGAGAAGAGCCCGCGAACAGACACGAAGTCGAGCACCTCGCGCACATTCCAGTTAGCCAGGAATAGTTTACGGAAGTCGGGCTTCTCGTTGTAGAGTAGGTTGTACTGCTGGAGCATGCCGAGGATGCCGCCGGGCCGGAGCAGCTTCATGGACTCGTGCAGGAAGAGGTAGGCGACCTGAAGGTCGGGGAGCTTGCCATGGTCCTTGACGTATTGCGCGTAGGCGGTCTTGGCCCCCTTCGTCTTGAGTCCCGACTTGAAGGGTGGATTCCCGACGAGCACGGCCACTTCCTTCGAGAGGAGTCCGCCGTGTTTCGCGGTAAAGAAGCAGGAGTGGGTGAGGCTCGAGCCGAGCAGCTTCGGAAATAGCTCCGGCGTGGCCCGGATCTCCTCGGGCGTCAGGTTGTCGCACATCGCGAGGCAGAGACTGAACGTCGCGAGCTCGATCGCGCCCGAATCGTTGTCGACGCCGTGGACCTGTCTGAGGATGTCGCGCAGCGTCTTAACGCCAGGCCGCGCCCAGCCATTGCGGGCGCGCCAGCGCATGACGATCCGCTTGAAGGTTTCGACTAGGAAAATCCCCGATCCGCAGGCCGGGTCCAGGGCGACGTCGCCATCGTCTAGGATGCGGTCAATTCGCGTGTCGTCGAGCACTTCGTCGAGGATGAGACGCACGAGTGCTGGTGGAGTGTAGACACTGTCGGTCGGGTCCGACACGAACAGTTCGTAGATGTTGCTGATGACTTCGACCGGAAGGTCGCGGAACGAGTAGAGCGCCCAGAGGTTCATCTGGCCGGACCGTTCCTCGCGGGCCTCTACAAGACGGCTGAACTCGGCAAGCTCCGTCGACTTGCCGATCGCCCCCAACTCCTCCTCGTCGAGCGCGAAGACGTCGCCGTTGAAGAGGATTTTCAGGGCCGCGAGCATCTTCAGCAGGGCAGGGCCGTCAGCGAGTACCGCCGCGAACGTGTCGGCTCCTTCAAGGAAGGTCGGGAAGAAGTTGTTCGGCAGGGCGTCTCGCTGGTCGAGATAGGCGACTAGGAGCGAGAGGATCAGGAGGCGCCGCTGGAGCCCGTGCTCGAGTGCGCTATCGGCGAGCAGCTTCGCCCGGAGGTTCCTGACGGCGGCGACGAGCCGGCGGGGTGCAGAGTCGTCGGACGAGAGCAGCTCTTCGGCGACTTCTGGATCGTCCCAGAGCGTTCCGGTTCTGAGCCGTCGGGCGTCCCACCAGGCCTCTGCATTGGCGACGTCGGCACCGATGCGGAGGATGTCGAATGGCCTGCAGACAAGACGGCCCTTCTCGGCGAAGTCGGGTCGGTGCGCGCAACGGAAGAGCTGAACGGCGCCCCCGACGTGGCGGTAGACGAGGGGGACGCCACCCCAGCTCCATAGACGCTGATGGATTTCAGCGAACCGCTCGTCGGAGGCGTCTGCGTCCTTCGCGACGAAGACGAAGGCCTGGGGCGCGCCGTTGCCGCCGTCGTTACCAGCCTCGAAGAACACCGCGCGGGCACCGTAGCCAGCCGCCTTCTCGAGCGCGGAGACTTCGTGAGGCGGCCGACCGGTCGGATCGTAGCCCTGGACCTGTACCAGCCCCTCGGGACGCACGTCGCCGGAGGGGTACTGGGTCAGCCACCCTGCATCGACCGGGGTGGACGTGGCCCGTTTCGCGCCCTTGCGACGCCTGTCGGTCACTTGCGGTCGGCCTTGCGGCTAAGTTCGAAGCCCTCTTTTAGAAGGTCGAGCATAGTCATGCCGCGTTGCGCTGCATAGACCTTGTAGGAGCGCTTGAAAGCGTCGGGCACCTTGAAATTGAGTGTCTGTAGCTCTGTCGCGTGGGGTTCGCCGTCTTCCTTCTTTGGCATCTGTGGTCCCCGGCGGACGCTGCCCCCTTGCGTGTCCTGGCGTCTCCGTAGCATCTGCGTCGTGATACTGAAAGGAAGAAAACCGTTATTCCGTTAAGACAGAAAGCGTTTTTTCGGGATTTAACGATTTCTGTGTCGCTTGACCTGGCGTGGTCTCAGCCTCCCATGCTGCTCGCGCGGGTTGTCGGCTGCGAAATAGCCTATCATACCGGTTCTGCATCTGATGCGGTCGACGTATTCGACCCGTGCCACACGCTAGCCCCCGGGGCGACTCTACTTCCACACCAAAGCGACCTAAGGTCGGACCAAGAATCACATCGAACAGGAGAGAAGAAGAGCGTGGCGCTCCCAATACCGATCGATAGACAGCGCGAAGTCGTCTACCTCGGCGGGGTAGGTCATAACGTCGTGCTTGGCACTGCTGGCAGCGGTAAGACGTCGATGGCGATCCTGCGGGCCGCGTATCTTTCCGATCCGCGCCGTCCCGATCATGGGCGAACCTTGCTCATCACGTTCAACAAGACGCTCGGCACCTATATCCGCCACGTCGCCGAAGACGTGCTCGACCGCGTCAGGGTGGAGAATTTCCATCTCTTCGCGCGCGGCTACCTCGCATCACGCGGCCTGCTGCCGGACGGCTGGCTGCTGCAACCGCGTCGCCGACAGGCCTTCGTTCTCGCGGCGATAGCACAGGTGACGGCTCTCGGGAGTGGCGACGCGCTGTTAAGCAGGCAGGTCGGGTTTTTCGAAGACGAGATCGAATGGATCGCGCGACATGGGATCTCCACCCTTGCCGAGTATGATGCAACGCCGCGTACCGGACGCGCCGAAGCGCGCATGCTCAAGAGCCAGCGCCCGGTCATGTGGCTGGTCTATGAGGCTTATCTCGCGCTACGCGCAGCGCAGGGATTTCGGTACGATCTCGACGATATCGCGGGCGCGGTTGCCGCAGCGTTCGACGGCGACACGAACACCAGGCTCTACAAGCACGTCATCGTCGACGAGGGCCAGGACCTCAGCCCGATCATGCTGCGTGCGCTGGCGAAAGCTGTACCGGCGGGCGGTTCGCTCACTTTCTTCGGCGACATCGCGCAGCAGATTTACGGCCATCGCATGTCATGGCGCTCGGCTGGGCTGCGGCCGGCGAAGATCTGGAATTTCGAGGAGAATTACCGCAACACGAAAGAAATTGCCGACCTCGCACTCGCGATTTCGCGTATGCCCTATTACGCGGAAGCGGTCGATCTAGTCTCGCCAAGGCAGCCGACAGCCGCAGGACCGAAACCGACGTTGATCCGCTTCCAGGACGAGGACGCGGAAATCGAATTCGTCGTCCGCCGAGCGGCGGCGCTAGGCCAAGGGCGCAGCGTCGCAATTCTCGCTCGAACGAAGGAACTGGCGACCCGCGTTGCGTCGCAGCTACCCGGCCCGGTGCAGCGGCTGACGCGCGATCTCGCGTCATGGTCAAGCAACCCGGGCGTTTCGACGGGGACGCTGCACAACGGGAAAGGGCTGGAGTTCGATGTGGTGATAATGCCGTTCCTGTCCGATGCCCGCTTCCCCAATCCGATGGCAGTCGAAGCCGACGGGCTGGAGGAAGCATCGGCGGGCGATGGCCGGCTGCTCTATGTGGGCGTAACGCGCGCTCGCTCGGAACTCATCCTAACCCACACCGGTGAACCTACCCCGCTGCTTCCGTCCGAGCCATCGTTCTACACGAAGGTGACGCGATGACGGGCGCGATCGCAGACCGGGTCGCAGCGCGAGGCATCAGTCGCGTCTGTCACTTCACACCGTCGCGCAGTCTATCGCACATTCTGGCGGAACGGTCCGGCATACGACCGACGCGCGAACTCAGCGAGGAAGAGCGCCGGCTCTACAATCCGACCGACCTGCTCCGGCTCGATGGGCACACCGACCATGTCTGCTGCTCGATTGAATATCCCAACGGCTGGTACATGGCCCGAGCCCGTGCGGCCGAACTTTTGTTCCCGCGTTGGGTCGTGCTGTTCCTCAATCCGGCGGTGCTTTCGGTCCCGGGCACGCTGTTCGCGCCGCGCAACGCGGCGGCCAGTGCGGTGGCGCTGGTGCCGGGCCCGGTTGGATTTGACGCGATGTTTCCTGCCTCGAGCCGCGGCGCATACGATAAGGTCTTTCAGCGTGGCGCGAATCATCTCGCCTGCTCGCCGACCGACGATCAGGCCGAAGTTCTTGTGCCGGGACGAATACCGGTCGAGGATATCATCGGGATCGGCGTCAAGAGCGCTGAGCAAGGTCAGGAGGAACGTCTGAGTCTCGAATATTGCGGCATCGACGCCGTCGGTCTTACCTTTGTCGTCGCCCCAACCCTTTTCGACAAATATGCGCAGAGCGCAGCGATCCGCCGCGGCGAGCGGCCGGTAGAGACGGTGCTCGCGCTGTGACCGACACCGCCGAATCCCGCCGCACTGCAGTGCAGCTCGAGCGGCGCAGCGAAGCGGCGTTCCTAGGCGCGGCGATCGGCGATGCGCTCGGCTGGCCGCACGAGATGCGCGCTAGACGGTCCAAGACGCGGGCGAGCGACGGAGGGCTGCGCTACGAGGATTGGGTCAAGCGCGGCGGCGGACGCTTCCAGGCTTATGAGGAACAGATCTCTGCCGGGAGCTACAGCGACGATACGCAGTTAATCCTTGCCGTTGCGCGTGCACTGCGCCGGAATCGCAAGGCGTGGTGGGAGGTACTGGCGCATCAAGAGCTGCCGTTCTGGACGGTCTACGAGCGAGGCGGCGGTGGCGCGACGAAGCGCGCGGCGGCGAGCTGGGCGCAAGGAACTCCGCCGTGGCACGGCAAGCTCGCAGACACCCGCCGCTACTTCGAGGCCGGCGGCAATGGGGTGGCGATGCGCATCCTGCCGCATGCGGTGCGGCGCGCCGAAGAGAGCAGTTTCGCGCCCCTTGCGAGCGACGTGATGGCAGACGGCGTCTGCACCCACGGTCATCCGCGCGCGCTCATTGGCGCGCTCGTCTATGCTTTCGCGGTGTGGCGCGCGCTGCGCCACCGCGGTACGCTCGGGTTCGGACAGCTGATTCACGAAGCGATCTCGTCGAGCCGAGAATGGGGCAAGCTGCCGTCGATCGACGAGCAGTGGCGCGACTGGGCTGAGGCTGCGCACGGCAGTTTCGATGTCGAACGCGTTTGGGACGAGACCGTTCTCGAGCAGGTTGGGCTGCTCGAACAGGCGGCGGGAGCGATCGACGCGGGGGCTGCGAGCTTCGACGAGGAGACGCTTGCTGAACTCGGCTGCTTCGATCCGCGCGTCAACGGTGCTGGCACCGTGACAGCCGCAGGGGCGATCTATCTCGCGTCGCGCCATGCCGCCGACCCGCACGAAGGCTTGCGCGTGTCGGCGCTCGCACGCGGCGCCGACACCGATACGCTTGCGTCGATGACCTGCGGGCTGCTCGGCGCAGCGGTCGGGGGAAGCTGGATCGAGCGCTATCTCGATCCGCTGCAGGACGTGCGGGCGATTACGCATTCCTCTCATGCTCTGCTGCGTGGGAAAGGTGATGACGCTGAACTCTACCGAGTCAATCGTAAGGCGCTCGGTGCATTCACACGCAGTCTCATCGACGTTCCCCACGGCGGCCGGGCATGGCTGCCGATTGGCATCGAGGCCTCGGTCGAACCGTGGGACGGGATTGTCTCGAAGGTCAGTAGCACGAAAGCGGCCGGCTGGAGGCTGCAGGCGGACGACGGCCAGACCTATTTCCTAAAAGTCTTCTCCCGTGCCGGCGCGACGGCCCGCGAGCAGGGCAGCACGCCGATGCCCGATCGCGATCTTCTCGCGTGTCAGCAGCCGTCGAGCGATTTCAACGTCGGCTTGCGGATCGCGGTCGCCGATCTGGCGCGGTCGCGTCGATTCTACCAGGGTCTGGTCGGTCTTGCGGCGAGCCGCGAGGGGCGAGATTCAATCAGTTTCGGACGGCTCGCGCTTATGACCGGCAGACCGGCGGAAAGCGACACGTCGAACTTTCGTCTCTACATCGAACGCTCCGATCTTGCGGCCTGTTTCGAGCGCATCGAGAACTCCGAGGTCAAGATCGTGATGCCGATGCAGACGCGTGGCGATCGCCGTCACTTCCGTTGCATCGACCCTGATGGCTACGACGTTGAAATCTACGAAGTGAGGAAGCCGTGACGTCTGCGGGCGGACGCATAAGTATGCCGCCCGTCGAAGGTGGCGCACATCACGGTCGATAGCGACGCTGATGGAGCTTCGCGGCTGCAGATAATTCCTGAGCGTCTGTCTGCATTGCTTATTCTGCCGCTTGAAGCTGACAGTCCGGTAACGGCCAGAAGCTGATACAAGGCAGCGACGCTCGAACTGTTTACGGGAATTGTTGCGCATTTCGATTGATTCCAGGGTTTGCGGGAATCGGCCGTTGCGCGTTGGGCATTGGCCCTACCAACCCAGTGACCCGCATCTATTTGCTGAAGGCGCCGGCGAGCTGACCGACAAGCGTCGCCCAAGGCATGTCGAGCGCAGCATAGCCGAAATGTCTTTTATCGTTGAAAATGTTCTGCAGGCTCTGCGTCGATGGAGGCCGTGCGATGGCGCGATGCGCCTTAGGCGCCGCCACTACTTCGGACTCGGCCGGTGCGTATCTTGTCCTTTGGAACATGCCCCCATTGGCTGTCGGCCAAATTGCAAAACTCGCGGTCGAAAGTCTCATCCAGAAAGGAATGAGCGCGGCACTTATGGAGCGCACTCTGGCCTCGACAGGCTCGGCCAGGGGTCGCGCTGATGATGGGCCGCGCAGCGCACTTGGCTCGCTTCCCTTGCGGGGCGGCGGCTAGGCACTGGCGCGCATCGCACGCCGCCCCGCTGCGGGCTCGCCAAGAGCGCGTTTGTTCGGGTCCTTCGGGCCGGCGACTTCGATGTGTGGGAGGGGGACGTGGTAAGCCCCGCTACATCTCTGCAGCGGGGCTTCCCTAGATTGCATCCGAAGATGCGATCAAATTCTGCCATTCTTTCGTCTGGACAGGTAAGTGAAACGTCCCGGGCCGGCGGTTTGTTCCCGCTTGCTCCTCCGGCCAAGGAATTTTCTTCGCTGGGCAGTGACGTCGCTGCATGCGGTGCAATCAGTTCCCGAGCGTGATCGCAACCGGGCAATGATCCGAATAATGCTTCTCGCCCGGAGCATAGACTTCCTCGGTGAAGTGCGTGAGGCCGGCAACTGTGCGCTTGTCGAGAACGATATGATCGATGAAGCTGTCATATCGTGAATCGCAGGCCGGTGGCCGGCCCTCGTCGGCAAGATGAAGATCGGCATTGGCAGGCTCGGCGTCATCGATTTCGCGCCACACACTGTCACCGGGCAGCGCAAGCCGGCGGTTCCAGTCCCCGAGCACGGCGAAACGGACCGGGCCTTTTGCCGCCGCATCGATCCACGCCTCAAGCGCCGGAACCTGGTCGAGCAGAACCGGACAGGCCTTGGCCTCGCTGCCGGTGAAGCAGCCCGATTTGAGATGGATACCGAGCAGGCGGATCGCTGCCCGGCCCGTCGGACGCAGCGTGATATCGACGCCCGAGCGAAGCTGGGGATTGCCGAGCATCAGCGACGTAACGTCGGGGTGCCGGTCGAAAGCAATCTCTTTACGGATGGCAAAGCCGACCGCCTGGCGGATGACCTGCTGCCCGGGATTCTTGCCGCCGCATGTGCCGCTGGGCGCGCCGACGCGCTCCTCCATGACGATCGTAAAACGCGAGGGGTCGAAGACGCGCTGCGCCGCGGCGACGGTCTCGGCCTCCTGGAATGCAATGACATCGGCATCGAGGCTTTCTGCGATCCGGCGCATCGCGGCATAGTCGGCCGGCGTTCGCGGTTCGCAACCAGCGCCATCCTTTTCGGCCAGGAATTCGACGTTCCAGCTCGCGATTTTGAGCGGTCGCGTTTCGGGAGGCGGAGCCAGTGTGCTGATTTGGGGTGTGCAGGCCGCGACGAGGAACAGGGCGAGCGGAGCGGCAATTCGATTGAGCATGATGAGCTTGTGCGCCGATCGCCCCGCAACTTCAATCGCCGCGCGCGACTTGGCGGGCCATCGCCGCGAAGCGATACCGGATCCGGCCATTCATGTCTCAACCTAGCGGAGGCTGCGGAAGGTGACGGACCAACGCGGCCTGTCCATTGCGGCGATGCTATGCTCCCAGTCGTTACGGGCCTCGCCATCGATATGATACATCGATCGCGGAGCAAGGTCGGCGCGGGCGCGGTCGAAACCGGCGGAGCTTCGACGCCGGAACCGCATCGTCGCGGCTGCCCCCATCGATATGCCGATAACATGCTCGAACACCGGCCGATCCTTGTGCCATCCGATCCCCGCACCGACACCATATTGGATAAGCAGCGCCTGCTCGAGCGCCTCGGGAGCAATGCCTGCGAATTGCGCCGATCTGGCGCGAATGGAATTGAGCCAGCCCGGAATCGGTTCGCCCGGCGCAAAGCGGCCCGTCTGGAAATCATAGGTCCAGCCAAACGACCGTGTGAGACGTTTGCCTTCCCACTGCTGAAACTGAAACGGCGCGAGCTTCTCGGCCTCGATGCGCGCGATCAGTTCGGCCTCTTCGGCAAGCGTAATCGCTTCTTCGCCATAGTTGAGGCCCGGAAGGAGCGGAGGGCCGAAGAGATCCGGTTGCGATGCGCCGGCACCGCTCCGTACGACAAACCCCGGGCTCACAAGGGAAGCGCAGCTTGCGCCAGCAGCGGCTCGACGAAAAATGTGTGGCGTGGCGGTTCCTCGAACAGGGTCGCGTTCGGTAATGTTCCGTCGAGCCAGTGCATCACGTCGCGACGCTGGACGATGACGCCATGGCGGGACTGATAGGGTATGACATCGGCGCCGGCCGGAATGGTGAGGATGCGATAGGAAAGCGGCCAGTCCGCGAGCGGCGAATCCCAGACCGCAGCAAGATAGAAGAAATTGCCGCTGTCGAGCGTCACCCGGTAACGGTGGTCGCCCGAGCCCATGCGAAACTCGGAAGCGGGAATGAGGCAACGCCGCTTCGGGAAGGCGCGGCCTTCGGAGCGGACGAAGCGGTAATTGACCCCGTCGGAAAAGCGTGGATCGCTTCCCCAAACGGCTTCCACCATTTCGACCTCGTTTTCATCCTCGGGATTGCGCCTTATGAGCGCACGGCGTCCGCCATCCGGGGCATCGGGATCGAAAGGGGTTGGCGCCATTCCCATACCTGGAACATAATGGGAACGAAGGTGAGTCGCAAGGGTCAGGGGGACGCCTCATAATGTGCAATGATTACAGGTTGGAAGTCGACATTGCCTCGATCGCCGAGGATTTCGATGACCTCCAGATCAAGATCAAAATGCCTGAAGGCGCTCCCAATGTGCCCGCGCGCGAGGATGTCCGAATCACGGACATGGCGCCAATTGTGAAGGCAAGCGACGGGTCGGCGATTGGCGACCTCGTGAACAGGCGCTGGAGCTGGCCGGGGCAGGGCGGCAAGCCCATTTATAATGTTCGCTCGGAGGGCCGCGATCTTGGCGCGCAGCGGTGTCTCGTGCTGTGCGACGGCTTCTACGAATTTACCGATCCCGCCGACACGACGCAAAAGCGGCTCGATAAATGGCTCTTCACGATGAAGGATCATCGCTGGTTCTGCATGGCGGGCATCTGGCGTGACAGCCATGTCGGCGAGTCCTTCAGCCTTCTCACCATGGACGCCGGACCCGATATCGCGCCCTATCATCATCGGCAGATCATTCCGCTCGCCCGCGATCAATGGGCCGCCTGGCTCGATCCGCGCGTTCCGGCGGCCGACATTCTCAAATGGCTTCCCGAAGGCAGCCTCGAAGTGACGCAGGTCTATGGCAAGCCGCCGGCGCAGGGCGCGCTCGCTTTATGAGCGAGGTCGAAGGGCTCGAGCGGTTTGTCCGCGCGCAGGATCCGGTCTTTTCGCATGCGCTCGACGAAATCCGGCGCGGCGCCAAGCGCTCGCACTGGATGTGGTTCATCTTCCCCCAGCTCGCCGGGCTCGGACGAAGTGCGATGGCGCAGCGCTATGCGATTGCCGATCTGGACGAAGCGAGAGCCTATCTCGCACATCCACGCCTCGGGCCGCGCTATCTCGAATGCGTGTCGGCGCTGCAGGATTTGGCCAGCAGTGATCCGGTTGCGATATTTGGCGAGATTGATGCCGTGAAGCTGCGCTCATCGCTGACGCTATTTGAGGTGGCGGACGCGCGGCCCCTGTTCGCGGCGGCGCTTGACCGCTGGTACGGTGGCATGCGTGATCAGAATACGCTTGATCGAATCGGCCTAAGCGGCGCGTGGATCGTCCGCCTTGGCTGATACTCTCATCACTTCATCAGCGTCATAAGGGCACCGCCGCCATTGTCGACGAACATCTGCGCGTCGGCCTTTGTCCGGAAGCATATGATATTTTCACCTGCAATCTCGGCAGGCGCCCAGTAGAAGTCGCCGGGCGTAATGTGTGGAACGATCTGTTCGATGGGGCGGTACATCGCATCCTTGCCGGGTGCATAATGTGAGACGACACACCACCAATTTCCTCGTTGATATGGTTGAGTCTCCATCGGCTTGATATGGACACGCGAGGAGAGATTTTAAGACGTGAGCTGTATTCTTATCGCGTCTGCACGGCCCGCTTCGAGCCGTCAGTCGCTCGCGTTCGCGGGGCGGGGCGGGGCAGCAATGGGTTCTCTTGCTGCGTGCGGCCCAGCATCGGCGTTTCGCTCTGGCCGCGGAATTTTGAGTTTCTCGATTGCTAGGGGACCGTCCGCAAGATATCCGACAATTCCCGCAGCGACCAGTTCGACGTCGCCTATTTGGGCGGCGCCGGGAAGAATGGCTTCGAATGCATCGGCCAGGAGTTTGAGCTTTTTATCGACTTCTTTAGCCTTGTCGCCATGGGCGATGGCGTTGCGAAGCTCGTTGAAGCGCAACAAAGTGTGGCAGAGCTTGTCCCCGGCATCCGGCGGCCCCTTCCACGCTGCCTGTAATACCGAAACCTTCTGTCCGAAGCCAAGCCCATAGAGCTTGTGCGAGCGCGGTAGGAGCTGCCCAAGGACGATGTCCATCTCGCGCTCGAGAGCTGCATGCAGAGTCAGAATTGTGCCCGCTCGATCATCAAGCTTGGCCCTTGCTTCGCCAAGTCTGCGAAGCCCATCGAACTGATTATAGCCAATCCGGCCCATTCCTTTTCTCCCCGTGATTGCCTGTTTCTTGCATGACGGCACCGGCCTCGGAAACCGACAATTTCGGGCACAGCAGACGCGGAGCTTGACGGCTTCGCAGACTCGGTGGAACATATAGGGAACATTTGAGTCGATGACCCCTATGACCGTACCGCCATTTTCACTGCCCCGGCCAAGCGCCGCAGAGCTTCTAGCGCTTCGCGAGACGGTGGCGCGCGTCGCCGCCGCCCGTGGGCCGGTCCTGCCATTCGGCGTAGGACCGCTCGATCATCTGCTTGCCGGCGGCGGTCTCGACGGCGCGGGTCTGCATGAGGTTGCCGCAGCCTCCGCAAGCTGGAGCGATGACGCAGCGGCGACATTATTCACCGCAGGGATCGCCGCGCGCTTCGCGGCGCTGCCGGGGCTCTCGGCACTCTGGGCGCTCACGCGCTTCGATCTATATGCTCCGGGGCTCGAACAGGCGGGGCTCGGGCCCGAGCGCATCCTTTACGCGCAAGGCGCGAACGACCGTGAACTGCTCGCCATGTGCGAGGATGCACTGCGCGACGGGGCGCTGGCCTGTGTCGTTGCCGAGGTAAAGGCGGCCGATCAAACGGCGACGCGCCGGCTGCAACTCGCTGCCTCTGAAGGCAAGACGCCGATGCTTCTCTATCGCCGCTACCGGCGGCACGGCCAATGCCCGCTCACCGATCTCTCGCTGGCCTGCACGCGCTGGCGGATCGGAAGTCTTGCGTCGACGCCTTTGTCGATGCCCGGAGTTGGGCGCGGGCGCTGGTCGGTCGAGCTTGTACGCCAGCGCGGCGGGCCGCCTTTCTCCCTCGAACTGGAGGCGTGCGATGACCAGGGTCGCCTCGCTCTTCCTGCCGCAACTCGCGATCGAGCGGTTGCGGCGGGCGGCGCCGATCTCGCACTCGGGCACGCTGCCTGAGCCTGCGCGGCTCGGCCCGCGCCTCCCCGAACCCGTCGACGACAATCCCGGTTCCTGCTCGGTGCCAAAGGGCGGCGGCTGGCGCCCTGGCGCACGGTGGGCACAAGACGCGCGGCCTGATCGGGCGGCGATCGATGCGCTGCCCGCACACCAGCGGCCGCCGATGCGCGAGCTCGGGCGGCGCAGCGAGGCGGCGACCCCGGTGTTTCGCACCGCGCGCAGCGACGATGGAGGTGGAGCTGCAGGCGCTGCGAATCCGATGCCTGCGCTGTGGAGAGCCCGCCCGACCATCCTCGTCGCACGCAAGGGCCAGCGTGACATCGTGACCGCCGCTTGCCCGATAGCGCTCGATCTCGGCTTGGTGCCGGGGATGGCCGCTGCGCATGCGCGCGCGCTCGTCACTGATCTCGATGTCCTCGATGCGGCGCCCGATGCCGATGCAGCCTGGCTGGACCGGCTGGCTCTGCACGCCGTGCGCCACTGGACGCCGACCGCCGCGGTGTCGGGGGAAGACGGTCTCTGGCTCGATCTGACCGGCACGTCGCATCTCTTCGGCGGCGAGGCGCGCTTCGCCTCGCGGCTTGTGTCATTCCTGCGCCGTCTCGGTTTCACCGCGCGCGTCGCGATCGCCGGTACGCCTGGCGCCGCGCATGCGCTTGCGCGCTTTGGCCGGGCCGCCGCCCTGGTTCTACCGGAAGGAAAGGAGGGGGAGGCGCTGGGCGGGCTGCCGCTTCGGGCGCTCCGCCTTTCGCCCGAGGCGCTCACTGCGGCGGCGCGATTCGGGATCGAGGGGATTGCAGACCTTTACCCGATGCCGCGCGGGCCGCTCGCGCGGCGCCTTGGACGCGCCGCGGTCGAACGGCTCGATCAGGCACTCGGCTTTCTGCCCGAGCCGATCGTGCCCGTGGTGCCTTTCGAGCTGCCGCAAGCCCGGCGCCGGCTCGTCGAACCGATCGTGACCGCCGAAGCCATCGAACAGGTGATCGGCGATCTCGTCGCCGATCTTGTCGCCGATCTCGAAAAGCGCGGGCTTGGCGTGCGCATCGCAGTCCTGCGCTGCGAGCGCGTCGACGCTCGCGAACAGCTGGTCGCGGTCGGGGCGGCGCGCGCGACGCGCGATGCCAGACATCTTGTTCGCCTTTTCCGGCTGCGGATCGACCGGATCGAGCCGGGACTCGGGATCGAAGCGATGATGCTCGCCGCGCCGCAAGTCGACGCGCTTGCACCCGAAGCGATCGCGTCGCTCGATGACGGACCGCGCCCCCCCGACATCGCGCCGCTCGTCGACCAGCTCGCGGGACGCGCCGGTGAGGCCGCGCTGTTCCGGCTGGAGGGACGCGAAAGTGACGTGCCCGAGCGCGCGATCGGGCGGACCGGCCCGCTCGCCAAACCTACCGGTTGGCCCGTCTGGGCGCGTCCGGTCCGTATGCTGTCGCGGCCCGAGGCCCTGTCGGGCGTCGTCGCGCTGCTCCCCGACCATCCACCGCGCCGCTTCGCGTGGCGCGGCCAATCCTATCGCGTCGTCGCGGGCGACGGACCCGAGCGCATCCACGGCGAATGGTGGCGGACCACGCGCGAAATGTGGGCGGTGCGCGACTATTTTCGGGTTGAGGCCGAGAGCGGCGAGCGCTTCTGGCTCTTCCGCCGCGGCGACGCCATCGAGGAGAATACCGGCGATTTGAGCTGGTATATGCATGGCGTGTTCGGATGACGGCCCCCGCCACGACCTATGTCGAACTTCAGGTGACGAGCCATTTCTCCTTCCTTCGCGGCGCCTCGGCGCCCGAGGAATTGTTCGCTGCCGCAGCCCTGCTCGGTCACGCCGCGCTCGGTCTGTGTGATCGCGGCAGTGTCGCCGGAATGGTGCGGGGGTTGTCAGGACAGGAAGCGACCGGCGTTCGGCTTATCCCTGGATCGCGCGTCGATCTGCGCGACGGGCGATCACTGCTTCTTTATCCGAAAGACCGTGCTGCCTGGTCGCGGCTGACCCGGCTCTTGTCGCTCGGCAAGGCGCGGGGCGGCAAAGGCAATTGCTGTCTCGACTGGCCCGATGTCGCGGCATGGGCCGGGGGATTGGTCGCGGTGCTGATTCCGGACATCGCAGACGAGCGCACCCGCCTCGACCTTGCAGAGCTACGCGAAACCTTCGGATGCGACGCCTATCTCGCGCTGTCGCTCCGGCGTCGGCCCGGCGACTTTGCGCGGCTGGGCGCGCTCGATACGCTCGCCCGTGATATGGGCGTGCGCAGTGTGGCGATGGGCGACATTCTCTATCATTCCCCGGAACGGCGGCCGCTGCAGGATGTCCTGACCGCGATCCGCGAAAAGACCACGGTCGATGCATTGGGGTTCAAGCGCGAACGCTTCATGGACCGCGCGCTAAAATCGCCCGCCGAAATGGAGCGCCGCTTCGCGCTCTTTCCCGATGCGATCGCGGCGACCGCCGACATCGCCTCGGTCTGCCGTTTCGATCTCGCCGAGATCAAATATCAATATCCCTATGAGGAAGTGATGGCGGGGCGCACGGCGCAGGAGGCCTTAGCTGCGCTCACTGAAGAAGGGGCGACGCGTATGTTCCCGGGCGGCGTGCCGCCTGCCTATCGGACACAGATCGATCATGAGCTCCGCCTGATCGGCGAGCTCGGCTACGCGCCCTATTTCCTGACCGTCAATTCAATCGTCGCCGAAAGCCGGCGCCGCGGAATCTTGTGCCAGGGTCGGGGAAGCGCGGCGAACAGCTGCGTCTGCTTCCTGCTCGGTGTGACCTCGATCGACCCGATCAGGCACGAGCTGCTCTTCGAGCGCTTCGTCTCGGGCGAGCGCAAGGAGCCGCCCGATATCGACGTCGACTTCGAGCATGAGCGGCGCGAGGAAATCATCCAGTGGATTTACGAAACCTACGGTCGGCATCGCTCGGCGCTGACCGCTGTGGTGACGCGCTACCGCACGCGCGGCGCCGTCGCCGAGGTGGGGAAAGCGCTTGGCCTGCCGCGCGACCTCACCAAAATGCTCACCGGGCTCGTCTGGGGCTGGTCGGTCGACGGCATCCCCGACGAGCAGATCGCGAGCCTCAATCTCAACGCCGACGATCATCGGCTGCGGCTGACGCTCGACCTCGCGCGCCAGCTCATCGGCACACCGCGGCATTTGTCGCAGCATCCCGGCGGCTTCGTACTGACGCAGGAAAGGCTCGACGATCTCGTTCCTATCGAGCCCGCGCGCATGGAGGACCGTCAGATCATCGAATGGGACAAGGACGATATCGATGTCCTCAAGTTCATGAAGGTCGATGTGCTGGGGCTCGGCATGCTCGGTTGCATGAACCGGGCCTTCAATCTGCTGCACGAGCATAAGGGGATCGATGTCGGCATGGCCGACCTGCAGGACGACGATCCCGCCGTCTATGGCATGATCCAGAAGGCCGACACGCTTGGCGTCTTTCAGATCGAGAGCCGCGCGCAGATGTCGATGCTGCCGCGGATCAAGCCGAAATGCTTCTATGACCTCGTAATCGAGGTCGCCATCGTCCGTCCTGGCCCGATCCAGGGCGACATGGTCCATCCCTATCTTCGCCGCCGCGAGGGCAAGGAGAAGCCCGAATATCCCAAGCCCGAGCTCCGCGCCGTGCTCGAGAAGACACTCGGCGTGCCGCTGTTCCAGGAACAGGCGATGAAGGTCGCGATCGTCGGCGCGGGCTTTACGCCGGTCGAGGCCGATCAATTGCGGAGGGCTATGGCGACCTTCAAGCTCACGGGCGGGGTGTCGCATTTCTACGACAAGCTCGTGGGGGGCATGGTCGAGCGAGGCTATCCCAAGGACTTTGCCGAGCGCACTTTCAAGCAGATCGAGGGTTTTGGGTCTTACGGCTTTCCCGAGAGCCATGCCGCGAGCTTCGCGAAGATTGCTTACGCCAGCTGCTGGATGAAGCATCATCATCCCGATGTTTTTTGCGCGGCTTTGCTCAATGCGCAGCCGATGGGTTTCTACGCGCCCGCGCAGATCGTGCGCGATGCCCGCGATCATGGTGTCGAGGTGCGCCCGGTCTCGATCAACGAGAGCCATTGGGACTGCACTCTGGAGGAAACCGGGGGGCACTATCTCGCCGTTCGCCTCGGCTTTCGGCAAGTGCGCTCGCTGGCCAATATCCACGGCGCCGCAATCGTCGGCGCGCGCGGCGATCTACCTTACGACTGCGTGGAAGATGTTTGGCGCCGCGCGGGCGTGCCTCGCGCGGCGATCGAACGGATTGCCGAGGCCGACGGCTTTGCCTGCCTCGCGGAGGATCGGCGGCAGGGCCTCTGGAAGGTTCGGGGGCTCGGCGAGGCACCGCTGCCGCTCTTTGCAGCGGCTGACGCCCGCGAAGCCAGCTTCTCGTCCGAAGGGCTCGAACCCGTGACTTCGCTCCGGCCGATGACCGAGGGCCGCGAAGTGGTCGAGGACTATCGCACACTGCAGCTGTCGCTGCGCGCGCATCCTTTGAGCTTTTTGCGGGACGGGCTCGACGCAATGGGGATCGTCCGCTGCGCCGATCTCGCGCATATTCGCGATGGCCGGAATATCGAAGTCGCGGGCGTAATCCTTGTGCGGCAGCGCCCGGGTTCGGCGAAGGGCGTGTTGTTTGTCACGATCGAGGATGAGACCGGCATCGCCAACGGAATCCTCTGGCCCGATCGCTTCGACATTTACCGTCGGCAAGTGATGTCAGCCTCAATGATCGCGATACGTGGACGTCTCCAGAAGGAAGGCGAGGTCATTCACATCATCTGCGACCGGATTACCGATCATGACGCGATGTTGCGCTCGATCGCGCAGGGCGACGTCTCCATTGCGCCTGGACGCGGGGATGGGGCGCGGAACGGAGGCGGACCGGACTCGCGCGACGCCCCGCTGCGCATCCGGAGTCACGACTTCCACTGAAAATATGACGCGCTCGGCACAGAGGTTGTCAATCCGACCGCGGCCGTCCACCAAGCACACATGGACCTGAAAGACGCATTGAAACTGGTAGCCGGCGCTCGCGCGGCCCATCCGCCGACCGATGCCCTCTATCAAGCGGTCGACGCGCGTTCCTCCATCAACATTGACGTAACTACCGAAGCCACTTGGGGCAGCGAGACAACCGCCTTGGGTACGACCATCTCCGTGGCGCCCACCGCTCACCCTTCGGAAAGTCTGATGCATGAACTCCTTCACGCTGACTTTAAACTACAGGGATATCGCCCGCACCTCACGATGTTTCGCGTCGATGGCAATGATATGGTCCAGTACGTCGTGCAGGCGCTGGATAATGAACTCCAGCATCATCGAATGTTCCCAACATTTGTGTCCGCGGGGCTCGATCCAACGAAATATTATTGCGACGAGGATGAACAGACTTACAAGCGCGTTCGCGCTGAGCTCAAGCGGATGAAGCCGAAGACGCTAAGCGCGGGATATCTGTTCCTCAAATATCTCTCCGCGATCGCGCCTGGTGGCGCAGGCAGCGAAGCGGAGCGCGAACAGCTCAAGCGATTTTTTCATCTGGCGGCGCCGCGTGAGAAAATGCAGCAGGTCGAAGCCGCCGCCGAAATACTTCTCGCATGGGGTCGCAGCACGAGCCTCGATCCCGGCCCTGTCATACGGGATATCCTTGAGGCGCTCGGCTTTGAAGGCTGGTGGATCGGGGCATCGCAACATTTCCCGAAAGACGGCCATTTTGTCGGGACGCCCTTCACCATGCAGGATGCCGAGAAATACGCCGATAGGGAGCGAAGCTGATCCGGTCGGTTGCTTTCGCGCAACCTTCGACCCAAGCCTACCGGTTGATGGATATCGCGCAGGCAATCCTGTTGCGCACCCATTCTATACTCGTGCCATTTGAAGCGTGCCTCACGGTCTCCTGCGCGGGAGACTGCCCCTATTTGTCGCCGCATTGCGGGTCTCGGTTCGCCTAATGCCGTCAACCCCCGACGGGGGTTCGCCCTCGCGGTTCGCTCGGTGACGGCGGCTCGCGGCCCCTCCTTCTGGCGCCATCGGGGATAGTCCCCGACCAACCAAGGAGACTTTCAATGGCAAGCATCGCAAATCTTACCGTCAAGGACGACGGCAGCTTCGAAGGCACGCTCGCGACCCTCATGGTCACCGCACCGATCGCGATTGTTCCGAACGGCCGCAAGGTGAAGGACAGCGAGCCCGACTACCGAGTGATCAGCCGCAAAAATGGCTACGAACTCGGCGCAGGCTGGGTGAAGACCTCGCAGGCCGGCGCCGAATATGTGTCTGTGTCCCTCTCGGCCCCCGAACTCGGCCAGATCTTCTGCAACATCGCCAACGCACCGGGTGACGATCCGTCGAAGAAGGTCCTCATTTGGAATCCGCCAAGCTGAACGGGCATGCAGCGGTCCCGCCTCCGGGCGGGACCGAAACCGGCTCGAAAAATCTATTCTTCTCCGGACAGACGTTGGCGTTCGCGGATGAACCAGTCGAACCATCCGTCCGCGTCGGCAGCAGGAATCTTGCCGCAGGACACAAGATGGGAAATGGCGGAACGCCGAGCCTTGGCAACGGGAACCCCGGCGTAGGTCAGCTTATACTGCTCCCAATACATGATCGTGGCTTCTTCGCGGTGCATCCAGAAATCGGTGGCCGCGGCGCGCCAAGCGAGATTCGCCTCCACATGGGAAATGATCTCGGACCGATCAACGTCATGCCGCTGGTGCGCCCGTGGCTCGGGCACCAGCGCACGCAGATCGGCTGTGCCCAGGCAATATTGATCTGCCTCCGGGATCAGGGTCACAGCGTCGGAAATAATTTGTCGGCAATCCTGGCAGACCCAACGCTTACGGTAGTTGGAAAAGATGAGCGCATGGCCGCTTAATGCGCTCCGTCGACGGCGAGATTCCGGGTCGGACTCCTCATCGAAATCGTGGACCAGCATGATACTCGCGGTCCATGCGCCGCTGTTTGAACCGCGCATAATCTCGAATTTCGTTCGGTCGCACGAGGCGCACCGCCAGTCCGCACCAGCGTCGCGCCACGGCCGCGATACTTCGCTACGGGCGGCATCTATCTTCGAGAAATCTCCTGCCGACGGAATCCTGACCTTGCTTTTGGGCCGGGTAGAAATGGTGCTCGACTTGCCAGCGGTTGATCGCGACCGAATTAACAGTGCCTCGGCAAGGTCGACCGGCCGGGCGCGAACAGGCAATTGATCTTTCGCCAAGTTAAGGAACATTCGCGCGCCGTCGAACGGCGATTCCACCGCGATCCGCACTCGCTCCCGGTCGTGCGAACCATCGCAGATTCGATCGGTCATCAGTTCTACAAAGGCCACCCGATCCAGAAACTGGGAATGAGCGCTGGCCCAGACCCGTTTACCGCCTTCCAGATTGAGAAGATGTGGAGAGTTTGGCTCCGCCATAATGAACTGGGAAATTTCGCTCGGGCTGAAACTGAAGTGCCGCGGAACTTCGGTTCCGATGGCCGCCTTCATCGCCGCATCGGCCGCGTTGCAATCGTTGCAGATTAGCGTTCGCGAGAAACGTTCGATTAAATCGTAGACGCAAGCGAAAGCGCGCCGCCTTGTCGCGCTGACTTCTTCGGGCAAATCCTTGGGAATCCGCGTGCGCCAATATTCCTTCGCCAAATCGGCGATATGATCATGATGGATGTCGAGCTGACACAGTAGGACATTCTGATCAGTTAGACGCGCGATTTGAAATTTTTCACGGTTACAGACAGGACAGGACCAGCGCGTTCTCATTTGCGCCCAAGCGTCATTCAGCTCAACCAGCGATGTCCCGAACTTCGCCATCAGCCAACGCGTCGATGAACTCCATCGACCGTCTCTGGCCCCGGTCAAAACGTGACCTTCCACTTCGTCATCGCTCATCGCCAAGAAGTCGGGCAGCTCGATAGTTATCTTTCTCATCGTGAGAGAGATGCCGGAAAATAGCCCCACCACACAAGCCGTAGAACCGGCCATTCAGGATGAAATCCATCAAAATTGGCGCGCCAAATGCGCGTCGCGCCGACCCGGCGACAATGCTAATCACCTTCGATGCAAAATGTTCGCACCGCCGTCTGGCCAATTCTGAACAACCTTAGGGTCACGATATCCGTCGAGGAGCAGGCGTTGCTTCACGCGGAATTGGGTCAACTCAAAAAAATCCAGGCGACCGCGTTACTCCAGGCATGGAGGCCCATCGGCATAGCTGTCGCCCGGGCGAAGACTGCAACGGCCCGGAAAGTTATCCTGCAAGCCTACACCGGCCGAAAGCGTCTGTGGGCGCTCTATTCTGCCGCAGCATGGAGCGTCCGCACGATTACGCTTGCTGAATATATGGAGCGCTCGGACCTCGTCGCGATGCCGAAAAAATGGGCCGCTGATGCGGCACTTGAATTGCTCGACGAATATGAGGCGGACGAAAGCTGGCTCTGGCCATTCGAAAGCGATTCGCCTTGGGAGCTCGACGCGGACAGCGAGGACTGATTGCTCAAGTAACCGGCTGCAGGACCCTTCTCGCTCTAAAAGCCGCTGATCCCTAGGCCGGGGCCATGCCTCCTTCAATCAACCCGCAAGGGGTCCCTGCGCTATGCTTGGGCCTTCGCTGCGCTGCGGTGATTGCGGCCCGTCCCCGTCCGGCGGGGCGACTGTCGAGCGGGAATGGACCCGCTCCCGGACAGGAGCCTCGATATGCCGCTTTCCACTGCCCAATCGCTCGGCTGGAACCTCGCCCGCACGATGATGACCATCATCGTCCTGATCGAAACAAGCCGCGGATATTCTGTGATACCGCTCGATGAATTCGACGGCGATCCCAGCTGCATCGTCTGCGAATATGACCCCTTCAATCGCTGACATCGGCGGAAAACCCCCAAGGTGGTTCCAGTTGCGGTTCCGCCTTCGGGGCGCCGCTGCTATGATCGCGCAGCAGAATGCGCTGTGGTGGAGGTGGCGAGCGCGTCCGACGGGAGGACGCTTGTGACCTTGATGATCATTCTCGGCGGCGCGGCTGCCCTTTATCTTATCTGGCTTATGTTCCGGCTCGCGGCCTTTGCCCTGCCTGTCTATGCCGCCATCGGCGCCGGCCTGTTTGTTCACGAGCAAGGATATGGTATCGCAGTCACACTGCTGGCCGGCTTCGCCACCGGCCTGATCGTCCAACTGGCGGGTCAGGCGGTCTTTGTGTCCGTCCGGTCACCTCTCTTCCGTTTTCTTGTCGCCCTGCTGTTTGCCGTGCCTGCTGGCTTTGCTGGATATCAGGCAACGTCCGGGCTGATCGCACTGTTGCTCAATGACGGGTTCTGGGAAAGCTGCCTGGCCATCGCTGGCGGGCTTGCCACGGCCGTCGCCGCATGGCGCAGTCTCGCAGGCACCGCGTCGGAATCGGCACCGTCTCAACACCGGCAGTCGGACGAATTGAACCCGTCGGCACCGCCGGCCTAGGCTACTCCGCTCTCCCGTTCCGGCAATCCTTCCCCTTCTTCTGGCACCAGCACAGCCTCTCGACATGCGCGATCTGGCGGCAAGCCGCTGACGCTGGGCCAGCTTGCCGCAACGGCGCGCCTTCGCCTTTCTTCCCCCGGCGTGCCGCCGTTCCTCGCGAGCCAAGAAAGCCGGATCACGCCGTCCTTCGCTTCGCTGCGGGCCCTTCGGGCTGCGGCGCCGTCCCCTTGCCGCCCACCGATGCGCATCGAGGCCGCGCTGGTGCGGCCCGAGCCTAAGGAAAGGAAAGCATCATGACCAAGATCGGCAGCTTCACGAAGACAGCCTCCGGCGAATATCAGGGTGAGATCGTCACCCTCTCGGTTCAGGCTAAAAAGGTTCGCATTGTGCCCGACACCAATGCCAGCGGCAACGCACCGAGCCACCGCGTCCTCATCGGCGAAGCCGAAGTTGGCGCTGCCTGGCCGAAATCCACCCAGGACGACCGGCCCTATCTCTCGGTCAAGCTCGACGACCCGACCTTCACTGGTCCGATCTTCGCGCAACTCTTCGCAGGCGAAGGCGAGGCGCATGATCTCGTGTGGAACCGCCAGACCCGCCGCGGCAACTGATCGGCAGGCCATCGCCGCCCGGCACGCGCCGGGCGGCGATAGTCTCAAATTGAGGGTTTTTCCCAACGAAATCGCGAAGCGATGGGTTAAGTATCAGTGCTTTATGCGCCGATAACCAGAAGCGGGGTCGCTGCAGGAATCGGAAGAATGCCTTTTCTTTGCAATCACTTGGCTTCGGGAGGTGCTCATGCAACCCACACTCGACTGGCGATCTCCGGATTTTCCGAAAATATTCGAACTATATGATCGCGCGGACTTCGCGCAGGAATTCCTGCGCCGCAACCCGCGCTACCGCGCCGCCTATCGCGTAGGCGCGGCGCGCGGCCGATCCCTTGGCGCGCTTCACAGGCTCGCCCGCCACTGGGGGTTGGTCTTTCGCCGTTGATCCCGATGCCCCTGCCGAACGGGCGCCTGCCCTGTGGCGTCCCGATATCTGTCCGTCGGTCACCATAGCGGGACCAGCCCCGCCCAGCGTCCCTGGACTGCAATTGTCGGACGTCGCCGCTTCGGCCGGCATTGCCGCCGAATGGCTTGCCCACCGCGAATGGCATCTCGTCCTGGCGATCGGCGGCCGCCGCTACCGGCTTTGGATCGCCGATTGCTTGGGCAATGAGGCGCTCGCCTATGTGGTGCCAGCCGATGACCATGTCCCCGAACGCCAAGCGGCGGCCGCGGCGCTTCACCGCTGGATCGCGTTGCACTCCGCTTCGGTCCCGCCGGGCCAGCCCGGTCCGACCGAGCGCTGGCGCCTGGTGCAGTGGCTGCGGCTTCTCGACGCGCTCGAAGAGAACATGGCCCCGCGCGACCTCGCCGCGGCACTCATTCTGCCCGATGTCGGATCCTACTCCGCTGCGGAGTGGGACGCCTCGAGCGAGCGCCGGCGTATCGCGCGCTGGCAGCGCAGCGCGATCGCGATGCGCGATGGCGGCTATCTGTCTCTGCTCGCAGGCGGCTGATCGGGACATTCCGCAGTCCGTCACTTTGTCCGTTCCCGGATCGGACCCCGATTTCCGATTGTCACCTCCTGCCCGCCGTCCCCCTCTCGGGTGTCCGGCACGGCATCAGGAGACCCTCGATGAGCGATTTCGCCGCCCCCATTGTCCCGCGATTTCTGAAAACCCCCGACGCCGCCGTCCATCTCGGATTGTCCGCCCGCACGCTCGAAAAACATCGTTGCTACGGAACCGGACCGGTCTATCGCAAGCTCGGCGGCCGCATCGTCTATGCGATCGACGAACTTAACGCCTGGGCCGAAATTGGCCGGCGTCATTCGACCTCCGATCCGGGCAAAGGTACTGTCCTTCCCGCGCGCCCGGTGAAACGCTGATGCGCAGCGGGGCCGCCTCGCCAATGCCGGAAAGCAGCACTGCGCCGTCGCTTGGCGCGCCGCGAGACAGCCTGACCGAGGTTGAACTGACCTGGATCGAAGGTCGGTTCGAGCAGTGGATACGCTTCGGCCGGGTCGCAGCCGAGCGCATCCTGAGCCGCAGCACCAAGCTGGTCGCTTTCCGTTCCGGCGCAACCTTCGCGTTCGTGCGCTGGACATCGAACGACTTTGGCACCGTGCATTCGAGCATCGCGATCGCGACCGCGGCGCCCGCGGGCGCGCCCTATGCGACCTTGCCATTCGTGCGCCCCGGCGCCGATCTCCTGCTCCGCATCGACGGTTGGCCGAATGTTCAGCAGGTCCTGCAGGCGATCGATGCGGTCGAGGCAGCTGGCATCGACGCCTGCGATGCCGCGCCCGACCATTGGCGTCATGTCGGCAACCGAATCGCCGCCGGTATGCCGTTCCGCCCCTATGGCCCCGATCGCCATATGGCGTGGCTCCGCCGCCGGGCGATCGAGACGTGAACCGCCGCTATCTCTTCGCGACGGTCGCGGTCGCATCGCTTTTCGGGGGTCTGTTTGGCGTGGTCGCCTGGCTCGCGCCGACGCCGCGCCTGCTGTGGAACGCAAGCGCGAGTGCGCCGATCGGGCTCTATCGGATCGACCCGGGTGCGACGCCGAGCGCGGGCGACATGGTCGCCATCCAACCGCCCGCACCGCTTGGCGCCTGGCTTGCCGAACGTGATTATCTCCCGGCTGGCGTACCGCTTCTCAAGCGCGTCGCCGCTCTTCCCGGTGCGCGCATTTGCCGATCGGGCGTCTTCGTGACGATCGATGGCCGGGCCGCCGCGCGGACCATGGCGCGCGACCGTCTCGGCCGCCCGCTGCCGCTCTGGCTCGGTTGCCGGGTCGTCGGCCCGAGCGAACTCTTCCTGCTCAATGCCGCGCCCGACAGCCTCGACGGGCGCTATTTCGGGCCGCTCCCCGTCGCCGGCCTGATCGGCGTCGCCCGTCCCGTCGCGACGCGCCCAGCGTCCGGCGCGCGGCTTCGCGGTCACTGACCTTCCCTCGACCCGACGTCACCCTCAACCGAATAGGAGATTACATATGATTATCGGAGCATTTCGTCGGCATGGCGACGTCTACACCGGCCATATCCGCACGCTTGCTTTTGACGCGGAGATCAGCATCGCGCGCGCGCCGATTTCGGAAGCCGAAAACGCGCCGGCGTGGCGCGTTTGTCTCGGCGATGCCGAGGCCGGCGTCGAAATTGGAACGGGGCGGGCCCGATCGGGATCGCGGGGAATCTACCTCGCGCTGGAGATCGACGATCCGCTGCTCGCCGCGCCAATCACGGCCAATCTGTTCGATTCAAACCAGCATGACGGCCAGCATCTGCTTTTCTGGTCGCGCCCCTGTGCGCGCGAGAAGGATTGAATCGTGGCAAGGCTTTTGCGCGCTCGTCTCGGTTTGGCGCTCCGTTGCGCGGCGCCATGGGGTGCACTGCTTGCAGCTCTCGGCATACCCGCCACCTGCACTGCGGCTGCAGCGGCGACGCCGACAGCAAACCATCCCTATGCCGGGCCCGTTGCTGAAGCATCGCAACGGTTCGGCATTCCGGAGCGCTGGATCTGGCGCGTGATGCACGCTGAAAGCCGCGGCAACAGGCGTGCGATCTCGCGCGCCGGCGCGATGGGCCTGATGCAGATCATGCCGCCAACCTGGGCGATGCTGTCGGCGCGCCACCGCCTTGGCGACGACCCGTTCGACGTGCGGGCGAACATCCTCGCGGGAGCAGCTTATCTGCGCGCCATGTGGGACCGCTATGGCGATGTCCGGCTCATGCTTGCAGCCTATAATGCCGGACCGGGGCGCGCCGATGCCTATGTGGCGGGGCGGCGCGGCCTGCCCGCGGAGACGCTTGCCTATGTCCGGCAGATCGCGCCGGAACTTGGCGCATCGGATGGAACTGCGCTCGCCTCCGCGCCCATTCCCGCATCACCAGGTTGGCGCGCCGCGCCTCTGTTCGCAGCGGACTTCGAGGAGCACGCCAAAGGTGAAACGCGCAGAGAGTCGACGCCGACAGCGCGCGACGAGGCTGCCCGTTCGGCTCCCGCTGCTCCATCGAACCTGTTGTTCATTCCGATGTCCGGACCGGCCGAATGACCATATTGGCTATGAACTCGGGCGGAGCAATCGCCTTTACGTTCGGGGCAATTTGGGATCGCTGGAGGGGGAATCTGGGAGGGCGAGATAAAAGACGTGCCAGCTTCCGGCGCGTAGGTGGTTGGATTGATGCGATAATCCCATATGGCTCTGGCGCGCCCCTGCCATACATCTCTTCCGAAAATCCAAATGGGGCAAAGACTTGCCGTCTGGCAGCCGCCCAATGAGCTCCGGCGACAGCGATTTTCGGATTCGCCCGGGAAGAGGGCGCGACGCGGGCCGGGGGTCGAGCGGGAAGGGGCAGCGGCTCGCGGCGCAGGTTCGCCGCGCCGCCGCGCGGCAGGGCCTCACGCCTTTGCGCAAGGGTGGCCGTGGTGGCACGCAGCGCCTCGGACGCGGACGGCGCGCCGTAGCGTTGGCGCGCTTTCGCGCAAACGGTCGGCGCGTCGTCGTCAAGGCGCGCGTCGTGCGGCATAAGGGCATGCGCTTCCGCGCCGCGCCGCTCGCCAAACATCTATCCTATCTCGAACGCGACGGCGTCAACCGCGACGGGCGTAATGCGTCGTTGTTCGACGCCCAAGGCGACGCGGCAGATCGCGGCGCCTTCGCCGTACGCTGTGACGGCGACCGGCACCATTTCCGCTTCATCGTCAGCCCCGAAGACGCTGGTGCGATGGACGATCTGCGCGGCTTCACCCGCGACCTGATGAAGGACATGTCGCGCGATCTTGGAACCGGCCTCGATTGGGTCGCGATAGACCATTGGAACACCGACAATCCGCACATCCATATTCTTGTCCGCGGCGTCGCCGATGACGGGACCGACCTCGTCATCGATCGCGCCTATGTGAGCGAGGGCATCCGCTTCCGCGCCGAGGAACGCGTGACACTCGAGCTGGGTCTCAGAAGCGACCGTGAGATAGCTCAAGCGATTGAACGCGAAGTCGATGCCGAGCGCTGGACCAGCCTCGACCGGCAGATTGAGCGCGCGGTCGCCGAGAGCGGCGGCCTTCTCGATCTCCGCCCTGCACCGGCCGGCGATCAGGCGTCGGACCGGATGCTGCGCGGCCGCGCGGCGACGCTTGAGCGGCTCGGTCTGGCCGAGCGCCTCGGCTCCGCTATTTGGATGGTCGATCCGGGCGCCGAACGCGCGTTGCGCGATCTCGCCGACCGCGGCGACATCATCAAGACGATGCACCGCGCGATGCAGCGGAGCGGAATGGCCTTCGACCCGTCCGCACTTGCGCTGCACGGCGAGACGCCCGGCGATCCGATCGTCGGCCGCCTCGTTGCGCGCGGTCTCGACGACGAGCTCGCCGGCAGCTCCTTCGCAATCGTCGATGGCGTCGATGGCCGTACCCACCATCTCCGTTTCGCCGACATCGAATGGACCGGCGATATGAAACCGGGCGCGATCGTCGAACTGCGCAGCTGGGAAGGGCGCAGCGGCACGGCACGGCTGTCGCTCGCCGTGCGATCCGATCTCCCGCTTGGCGAGCAGATCGGAGCGAGCGGGGCAACCTGGCTCGACCGCCAGCTCGTCGCGCGAAACACGGTGCTCGCGGGATCGGGGTTCGGGTTGGCGGTACGCGATGCGATGGACGCGCGTGCGACATTTCTCGAAGGCGAGGGTCTCGCCCGGCGGCAAGGCCCGAGGCTCGTCATGGCGAGCGGACTCATCGACACATTGAAGCAGCGCGACCTCGACACGGCGCAAGCCGCCATCGCCGCGCGAACGGGCCTCGCGCATCAGCCCTCGGCGAATGGCGAACATGTCAGTGGCATCTATCGCGAGCGCGTGTCGCTCGCGTCGGGACGCTTCGCGATGATCGACGACGGGCTTGGTTTCCAGCTCGTTCCCTGGCGGCCGGCGCTTGATCGGCATCTCGGGCAGCATGTTGCCGGCACGATGGCAGCAGGCGGTTCGATCGACTGGTCGCTTGGGCGCGGTCGCGGGATCGGCATTGGATGAAAGGATTGCTGCAATGAACGATCGTATCCTCTGGGGCCAAATCGCGGCGGTCGGCGCGATCGTGACCGCCGCGATCTGGACAGCGACGCAGTGGACCGCCGCCTCGCTGGGCTTTCAGTCTGAACTCGGTGCGCCCTGGTTCCAGGTCGATGGTTATCCGGTCTATCCACCGCCCGCCTTCTTCTGGTGGTGGTTTGCCTTCGACGCCTATGCGCCGGCCATTTTCCTCAAGGGCGCCGGCATCGCGGCGTCGGGGGGCTTCCTCTCGATCATTGTCGCGATCGGCATGTCGGTGTGGCGCGCCCGCGAGCGTCGCCGCGCCGAGACTTACGGCTCGGCGCGTTGGGCGAGCGAGCGCGAGATTCGCAAGGCGGGTATGCTTGGACCCGACGGGGTTATTCTCGGCCGGATGGGCAACGCCTATCTTCGCCATGATGGCGCCGAGCATGTGCTTTGTTTCGCGCCGACACGATCGGGCAAGGGCGTCGGTCTCGTCGTTCCGACCCTCCTGACCTGGCCGGGGAGCTGTATCGTCCACGATATCAAGGGCGAGAATTGGCAACTCACAGCCGGCTTTCGAGCAGCACATGGCCGCGTGCTGCTCTTCGATCCAACCAATCGCGCGTCGGCCCCCTATAATCCCTTGCTCGAAGTGCGGCGCGGCGAATGGGAAGTCCGCGACGTCCAGAACGTCGCCGATGTCCTCGTCGATCCGGAGGGGAGTCTCGAGAAGCGGAACCACTGGGAAAAGACGAGCCACGCACTGCTCGTCGGTGCGATCCTCCACGTCCTCTACGCAGAGCCTGACAAGAGTCTCGCGGGGGTCGCGGCCTTTCTCTCGGACCCTCGCCGGCCAATTGCCGCGACCCTCCATCGGATGAAGGCAACCCGGCATCTCGGCAACAAGCCGCACCCGGTCGTCGCCGCGGCAGCACAGGAATTGCTCAACAAGAGCGAGAATGAGCGATCCGGGGTGCTGTCGACTGCCATGTCCTTCCTTGGCCTCTATCGCGATCCCGTGATCGCGGCGGTCACCGGCTCATCCGAATGGCGCATCGCCGATCTCCTCGACGGACCTGAACCAGTGTCGCTCTATCTGGTCGTCCCGCCCGGCGACATCAGCCGGACCAAGCCGCTGATCCGCCTCATCCTCAACCAGATCGGGCGCCGTCTCACCGAAGAATTGGGGCCGCGGAGCCGGTCAAGGCGTCTGCTATTGATGCTCGACGAATTCCCGGCGCTCGGCCGCCTCGACTTCTTCGAGAGCGCTCTCGCTTTCATGGCGGGATACGGCATCAAGGCCTTCCTCATCGCCCAATCGTTGAACCAGATCGAGAAGGCCTATGGACTGAACAATGCGATCCTCGACAATTGCCATGTTCGGGTGAGCTTCGCGACCAACGACGAGCGCACCGCCAAGCGCATTTCGGATGCGCTCGGCACCGCGACCGAAATGCGCGCCATGAAAAATTATGCCGGTCATCGCCTCTCGCCTTGGCTGGGTCATCTCATGATTTCGCGAACCGAGACCGCGCGCGCGCTGCTGACGCCGGGCGAGGTAATGCAATTGCCGCCCGGCGAGGAGATCGTCATGGCGGCTGGCGTCGCGCCGATCCGCGCGCGGAAGGCCCGCTATTATCGTGATCGCCGCCTCATGCGGCGTGTTCTTCCGCCGCCGGCCGTCAGCGGCGCGGCGCGTCCGCGAAACGACGACTGGTCGGAACTTGCGCTGCCCGAGGGGGCGGCTCCCCGTGACAGGCAACGGGTCGACGAAGGCGAGCACGGCAGCGATGCGGCCAACGCCGGCATCAGACAGGAGCCCGAGCTGCCCTTGCATGAAGATATTGCTCCCGCCCTCGCGGCGCCGGCCGGCGAGTTTGATTTTGGCGATCAGGATGCGCAGGGCGATGCGGCCCGGCTCCGCCAGGCCGCCGACCGCCGCATGGCCCGAAACGCTCGCACCGCCTCGCTCGATCCGAATGACGGGATCGACCTGTGACGAAGCCCCATATCAAGCAGACTTTCCGGCTCGATGCCGAGCTGGTCCGCCTCGTCGCCGACCGGGCACGGCAGCGGCGGGTGACCCGGACCGAGATCGTCGAAGCGGCGCTCGCTTCATTGCTATCGGCCGATCATGAGGAACGACTGGAAGCGGCGCTCACCAGACGGATCGACAAATTGGCGCGCGGGCTCGAACGGCTCGAATGGCATATCGACCTGTCGAACGAGGCCTTCGCGTTGTTCGTCCGCTTCTGGCTGACGAGCACCGCGCCGCTCCCGGACACGGCGTTGCCCGCTGCCCAGGCGACGGGACGGAAAAGATGGGAGGGGTTCGTGGAATCGCTCAGCCGCCGCATGGAGGCCGGGCCGAAGCTCGCCGAAGAACTATCCAAAGATATTGGCAGCGAAATTCGCGGCTGACCGTCGGTGTTCGGCGAGATGCGTTACGATTGGCAGCTCGAGAGGAAATAGTTCAGGATTCCTCTCCTTCGGTAAAATAGGCGCGCAGGCGGTGCGACGTTGCGGGCTGCAGGCGAACGAAACTGCGGCGGGCGTCCATCAGATCGGGGGTCCGGTCGACGAGATCGGCATCGCAAAGCTTTTGCACGAGGCGGAGCGCGCTGCTCATCGGAATCGTCGAGGTCACGCAAAGGTCGCTCGTCGAGAGGGGTTTGCCCTGACATTCGTGGACGAAGAGATCGATGAGCATCTCCCAGGCGGGCTCGCCGAACAATTCCTCGGCACCAATCAGCTGCCGGCGCAAGATGCGCCGCCGCATCGTCGCACGCGCATTTTCGAAGGCTCGGTCGCTCCGGGGTGGTGCCGCTTCGTCCGGGGATTTCATCGTATAGGCGGTCGGTTTCGCCGCCCCTGCCAAACCGTCGTTCGTACTGCCGATATGATGGGCAGATGCCGAAGTGACGACGATATGGTCAAGAATTTTGACGTCGAGCGCGCGTCCGATTTGATCGAGGCGCTGCGTTGCCGCGATATCCTCGTCACTGGGACTCGCATCGCCGCTTGGATGATTGTGGACGAGGATGATCGCCGCGGCATTGAGTTCGAGAGCACGGCAAAAAATCGTTCGAGGATAAATGGCGATCTGGGCCAGAGTGCCATTCTGTACCTGCTCGTCGGCAAGGAGATTGCGGCCGCTATCGAGAAACAGGATGCGCAGGACCTCGACCGGAAGCGAGCCCATCGAGGCCATCAGATACCGGCCGAGCCTGGGATCGAACGGATCGATAGCAGCGGTGCGGAGATCGCAGCGCATCGCCTCGGTCATTATCTCGCGCGAGCCGATCAGAAGCGCCGGTAGCGTTGTGCCAGTCCCGAGAATGCGCTCCAGCGCTTCGGGCGACTGCGCCAAGATTCGTCCGAGGCTGCGGAATTCCCGGAGAAGTGCTGCCGCTAGCGCGTCGCTTCGAAGCGGATCGACGGCAGCGATGAGCCGAGCCAGGACCGATCGCTGCCGAGCGAGACCAATCTCCGTTGATGCAGCCAGGTTGCCGCAACCAGAAGGGGGAGCAGAAGCCAGGATGCAGCAACCTGCATCGTGAGATAGGCCACCGGATGCAGGCTGATGTCGATCGCACGCGTCGTATGCGCCAGAAGCGGAAGGCATTGAAGCACGGCCGCGATCATCGGCCAGAAACGATAGGCCGTCAGTGCAACGATCATGGTCGCGATCGCCGCCGCCAGGTCGATCATCAAATGCCCCGTATCGACCGCCAGAAACTCCACCGGAACAAACAGATGCAGGGCCTGATCGGCCAGAGCCATCGATATCAGAATTGCCGCTACCGCTCTCTCGGGTCCGCCCCCCTTCCGGAGCGCATAGACGAGGGCCGCCAGCAACAAAGTCACGAAGATTGCGATCCGTAGCATCGCGATCAGAGACCATGCTGAAAGCCCTCGGTCAATGGCGGTCAGCGCACGATTGCGAGCTTGGCGGGCGCGTCTTTCGCGATCGCCGGGCATTCGTGAAGGTCGAGACCCGACGTCTCGCGGCCGATCTCGGCGAGTTCGCCATGCACGCGAAGGATGTCGCCGCTGACGCCCACCAGCGCCAGCTGCGCCCTTGCGATTCGGTGGATGGTGGCGTGCCCTTTCGTTGCCGGCACGCCAGCGATGTCGCGGCGCGCTGTCACGACTTCGGTCATCAGCGAGGACATGGCGATGAGCGCGCCATCGATCTGCGCTTCGGCAGCTGGAACCGCT
The DNA here is from genome assembly GCF_059415685.1 of Sphingopyxis sp. GW821-FHT10B01. Classification (NCBI taxonomy): domain Bacteria; kingdom Pseudomonadati; phylum Pseudomonadota; class Alphaproteobacteria; order Sphingomonadales; family Sphingopyxidaceae; genus Sphingopyxis; species Sphingopyxis sp. GW821-FHT10B01. The sequence goes on from NZ_JBWKNS010000004.1 coordinate 426,932, forward strand.
TGTTGCAGGCGTTCGGCACTTGCGGTGAATTGGTCGGACATAGCATCTCCTTCCGGGAAGCGCGATGCATTCCCGGCCGTTGGTTCAACAAGGGGAAGGGATCAGCTGGAGACCAACCGCGTCAGCGACTGCCCGATCGCGAGGCCCGCGAGGATCATGAACAGCAATGTGACTAACATCGCCATAACAATCACCACGCGGGTCGGAGGTCGATAATCGGGCCTCCATATAATCCCGAACGGCGGGCGGCTGCCCGATCGCCCTGTCTTCAACATGGACCTATCGTGCAGGCCCATGACATCTTCAGGGTTTCCGTCTGGGAAGTGGGATGGCACCAGTTTGGGCCGCGGCGGTAGTATGATTGGATCACATGATATCCGATCATAGGTCTGCCGCAGCCGGGCGTAGATGATCGCCGCCTCGTCCCGGTTCTCCGCGCCCAGGATGTCGCGCGCCGTCGTCAGCCGGAGATCGACGGCCTGCTTCGAAATATCGAGACGGCGAGCAATCTGCTTCGACGTTTGCCGCTCAAGCAGCAAATCGAGACAAGCACGTTGCTTGTCAGTCAGGCGCGACCAGCGCGCGTGATCATCTGATGGGTGCGACCCCGAATCACTCATTGTGACACTGTTGTCAAAAATGCGCCGAGCACAAGCTACGGGATGCAGTTCGCGGTTGCTTGCTCCATGTTACCTGTCTGGCGCCTACGCCGCTCCCTGTCTTTCTATCCTATTGTACGACGACGTTAAAAGCTTGTTGAATACGGAGCTTTTCTGCGTCTCTTACTCGTCCCCGTCGCGCCGGACACTGCCGTCCGGCCCAAGAACTGGGGACCCCGATGGGCACCGAACCGAACCGGCTGGAGGCACGTCATCGCAGCGCCCGCATGCTGCGCACGGCGATGGGCGACGCGATCGCCGACTGGCTTGCCGACCCCGAAATCATCGAGATCATGCTCAACCCGGATGGCCGGTTATGGGTTGATCGGCTGGGGCAGGGCATCGCCGAAAGCGGGCGGACGCTGACCGCCGCCGATGGCGAGCGCATCATTCGGCTCGTCGCGCATCATGTGGGCGCCGAAGTGCATGCCGGCGCTCCCCGCGTGTCGGCTGAACTTCCCGAGGGCGGCGAACGCTTCGAAGGCCTGTTGCCGCCCGTCGTCGCAGCGCCGACCTTCGCGATCCGCAAGCCCGCGATCGCCATTTTCTCGCTCGGCGATTACGCCGCCGCTGGCATCATGCGTGAGGACGAGGCCGCCATCCTCCGGTCCGCAGTGCGGAGCCGACTTAACATCCTCGTCGCTGGCGGCACCGGAACCGGCAAGACCACGCTCACCAACGCGCTGCTCGCCGAGATCGCGGGGAGCAGCGACCGCATCGTCCTGATCGAGGACACGCGCGAACTCCAATGCGCTGCCCCCAATATGGTCGCGATGCGCACCAAAGACGGGGTTGCCTCGCTCTCGGACCTCGTGCGCTCCTCGCTGCGCCTCCGCCCCGACCGCATCCCGATCGGCGAGGTGCGCGGCGCCGAGGCGCTCGACCTTCTCAAGGCCTGGGGCACCGGTCACCCGGGCGGCGTGGGCACGATCCACGCCGGGAGTGCGCTTGGTGCGCTTCGCCGGATGGAGCAACTGATCCAGGAGGCTGTGGTCACCGTGCCACGCGCCCTGCTCGCCGAGACGATCAACCTTGTCGCCGTGCTGGTCCGGGACGGAGCCGGGCGGCGACTGTCCGAACTCGCGCGCATCGACGGGCTCGACCCCGCGACCGGTGAATACCGCCTCACACCCGCTGATTCTGCAGGAGACCCTTCATGAAGATTGCCCTTCGCAACCGTGCAATGCTGACCGCGGGCGCTCTCGCCGTCGCGCTCGCACTCACCGCGCCCGCCCATGCCGGCGGGTCGTCGATGCCCTGGGAAGCGCCGCTCCAGTCGATCCTCGAAAGCATCGAGGGACCGGTGGCCAAGATCGTCGCGGTGATCATCATCATCGTGACGGGTCTCAGTCTCGCCTTCGGCGACACCTCGGGCGGATTCCGGCGCCTCGTCCAGATCGTCTTCGGCCTGTCGATCGCCTTCGCAGCGTCGAGCTTCTTCCTCTCCTTCTTCTCCTTTGGCGGCGGAGCGCTCGTCTGATGAGCCGCGAAGCGGAGGTGCCGGGCTTCTTCGCTCCGGTTCACCGGGCGCTGGCCGAGCCCATCCTGCTCGGCGGCGCGCCGCGCAGCCTCGCGATCGTCAATGGCACGCTCGCGGGCGCCGTGGGGCTCGGCCTCAGACTCTGGATTGTCGGCCTCGCGATCTGGGCCGTCGGGCACGCCCTCGCGGTCTGGGCCGCGCGCCGCGATCCGCAGTTCGTCGACGTTGCCCGCCGTCACCTCAAATATCCCGTCTGGATGCGCTGATGATGAACCTCTCCGAATATCGCACGAAATCCGCCCGCCTCGCCGATTTTCTCCCTTGGGTCTGCCTGGTGGCGGAGGGCGTGGTGCTGAACAAGGACGGCGCCTTCCAGCGCACGGCACGCTTCCGCGGGCCCGACCTCGACAGCGCCACGCCCGCCGAACTGGTCGCGGTCACCGCGCGCCTGAACAATACGCTCCGCCGCCTTGGATCGGGCTGGGCGGTGTTCGTTGAGGCGCAGCGCGTGCCCGCTCTTTCCTATCCGGTTTCGGAGTTTCCCGATGTCGTATCCGAGCTGGTCGATGTCGAACGCCGCGAACAATTTCGCGAGGAAGGCGCGCATTTCGAGAGCTTCTATTATCTGACCCTGCTCTGGATGCCGCCCGCCGAGGAGACGGCGCGCGCCGAGGCCTGGCTCTACGAGGGCCGCTCGAAGGCGGGTGTCGACCCGAAGGAGCTGCTGAAAAGCTTCATCGACCGCACTGGACGGGTGCTCCATCTCGTCGAGGGCTTCATGCCCGTGGCCGAATGGCTGGATGACGGAGAGACGCTCACCTATCTGCACAGCTGCGTCTCGACCAAGGTCCAGCGTGTCCGCGTCCCCGAGACGCCCGCCTATCTCGACGCGCTGCTCGCCGACGAGGCGCTGGTCGGCGGGCTCGAGCCGCGGCTCGGCGATCATCATCTGCGCACGCTCACCATCACTGGCTTTCCGAGCGTCACCTTTCCGGGCCTGCTCGACGAACTCAACCGCCAGGCTTTCGGCTATCGCTGGTCGTCGCGCGCGATCATGCTCGACAAGACCGATGCGACCAAACTGCTCACCAAAATCAGGCGACAATGGTTCGCCAAGCGCAAGTCGGTCGCCGCGATCCTCAAGGAAGTAATGACCAACGAAGCGTCGGTCCTGATGGACAGCGACGCCTCGAACAAGGCAGCCGACGCCGACATGGCGCTGCAGGAGCTTGGCGCCGACGAGGCGGGCATCGCCTATGTCACCGCCACGATCACGGTCTGGGACCGCGATCCGGCGCTCGCGACCGAGAAGCTCCGCCTGGTCGAGAAGATCGTCCAGAGCCGCGACTTCACCTGTACCGCCGAGAGCGTCAACGCGCTCGACGCCTGGTTCGGGAGCCTGCCCGGCCATGTCTATGGCAATGTTCGCCAGCCCCCGATCTCCACCCTCAATCTCGCCCACTTGATCCCCCTATCCGCGGTGTGGGCGGGGGCGGAACGGGACGAGCATTTCGGTGATGCCCCCTTGCTTTACGGCAAGACCGAAGGTTCGACCCCGTTCCGCCTAACTCTTCATGTCGGCGATGTCGGGCACTGCCTTGTCGTCGGCCCGACCGGCGCTGGCAAATCGGTGCTGCTCGCGCTGATGGCGCTGCAGTTCCGGCGCTATCCGGAGAGCCAGATCTTCGCCTTCGACTATGGCGGGTCGATCCGCGCTGCCGCACTCGCGATGGGCGGCGACTGGCAGGATCTCGGCGGCGCGCTCCACGATGCCGGCAGTGACGGATCGGTCGCGCTGCAGCCGCTCGCGCGGATCGACGAGGCAGCCGAGCGTGCCTGGGCCGCCGAATGGTTCGCGGTGCTGCTTGCCGGCGAAGGCGTCGCTGTCGACCCGGGGGCCAAGGAGCATATCTGGTCGGCGCTGACGTCGCTCGCGACCGCACCTGTTTCCGAGCGCACCCTTACCGGCCTTGCGGTGCTGCTCCAGTCGCAGGAGCTCAAGCTCGCGCTCGCGCCCTATCTTGTCGGCGGGCCCTGGGGCCGGCTGCTCGACGCGGAGGCCGAGCATCTGGGCACGGCCCGCGTCCAGGCTCTCGAAACCGAGGGACTGGTTGGAGCGTCGTCGGCGGCGACGGTCCTCTCCTATCTCTTCCATCGCATCGAGGGCCGCCTCGACGGGTCGCCGACGCTCATCATCATTGATGAGGGATGGCTGGTGCTCGACAGCCCGGCCTTCGCGGCGCAGCTGCGCGAATGGCTGAAGACGCTGCGCAAGAAGAATGCGAGCGTGGTCTTCGCGACGCAAAGCCTTGCCGACATCGAAGGATCGAGCATCGCGCCCGCGATCATCGAAAGCTGCCCGACACGGATATTTCTGCCGAACGAGCGCGCAGCGGAGCCCCAGATCGCGCGGGTCTATGCGCGCTTCGGACTCAACGACCGGCAGATCGAGATATTGAGCCGGGCGACGCCGAAGCGCGACTATTATTGCCAGTCGCGGCGCGGCAACCGGCTGTTCGACCTCGGCCTTGGCGAAATCGCGCTCGCCTTTGCCGCCGCTTCCTCGAAATCCGACCAGATCCGTATCCGCGAGATCATCGCCGCCCACGGCCAGCAGCAGTTCGCAGCGGCCTGGCTTCGCCACCGCGGCCTCGCATGGGCCGCCGATCTGCTCGGCCAGCTCGAAATTGCAGCCCCTTGAAGGAGTGAAGGAATGAAGATGCCTTGTTACCGTCGTGTCGTCGTGGTCGGCCTGCTTGCGGCCGCCGGCTTGCCTGTTGGCGCGGCGGTCGCGCCTGCAGCTGCGCAGGTCGGTGGGATCGTCCACGATCCGCGCAACTATGCCCAGAATATCCTGACCGCAGCGCGCACGCTCGAGCAGATCAACAACCAGATCAAGCAGCTGCAGAACCAGGCGACCTCGCTCGTCAACGAGGCGCGCAATCTGCAGAGCCTGCCGACCTCGACGCTGCAGGAGCTGCAGGGCCAGGTCGATCGCACCCGCGAGCTTCTGGGCGAGGCGCAGCGCGTCGCCTTCGATGTCGGCGACATCCAGAAGGCGTTCGACGCGCGCTACAAGGGGGCGGCGCTTTCGGGTTCGCAGGCGGCGATGGTCGCCAATGCCGAGGCCCGCTGGACCGACAGCGTCGGCGCCTTCCAGGACGCGATGAAGGTGCAGGCCGGGGTGGTCGGCAACATGGGCGCGACGCGCCAGTCGATCGGGACGCTGGTGACCGCGAGCCAGTCGGCGACCGGCGCCTTGCAGGCGGCGCAGGCGGGCAACCAGCTGCTCGCGCTCCAATCGCAGCAGCTCGGCGATCTCGCTGCCGCGATCGCGGCGCAGGGCCGGGCCGAAATGCTCGATGCCGCGCGCGCAGCCGCCGCCGAGGCCGAAGGGCGCGAACGCTTCCGCCGCTTCCGCAAGGGCAATTGAGATGGGGCGGGCGGGGAACCTTATGGTCGGAGCGATCGTCGGCGGCATGGCGCTGGCGCTCGCGCTTCTGGCTGCGCTCGACCCGCCCGCGCCCCGTGCGTCCGCTCCCCCGCAGATATCCGGAGCGGACGCACGACCCGATCTTGGCGCGACGCTGCGCCGCTGCCGCACCGTCACGGTCGCCGACGCCGAATGCGAAGCGGCCTGGGACGCCAAGCGGCGACACTTCTTCCGCGAAGAGAAGGATGCGAGATGAACGATACAGGGGTCATCGACCAGTTTCTGTCGGTCTTCTCGACCTATATCGACAGCGGTTTCGGCTTGCTCGGCGGCGAGGTCGGCTTCCTCTCCTCGACGCTGATCGTGATAGATGTGACGATCGCGGCGCTTTTCTGGGCGTGGGGCGCCGACGAGGATGTCGTGCAGCGTCTCGTCAAGAAGACGCTCTACATCGGGGTCTTCGCCTTCATCATCGGCAATTTCCAGAGCCTGGCCACGATCCTGCTCGAGAGCTTCGCGGGTCTGGGCCTGAAGGCGAGCGGCGGGGCCATGGCGATCGGCGATTTCATGCGCCCCGGCGTCGTGGCAGCGACCGGGCTCGACGCGGCCGAACCGCTGCTCGATGCGAGCGCCGATCTCTTGGGGCCGGTCGGGCTCTTCACCAATTTCGTCCAGATCATGATCCTGCTCGTCGCTTGGGTGATCGTCGTCCTCGCTTTCTTCATCCTCGCGGTGCAGGTCTTCGTGACGATCCTCGAATTCAAGCTCGTGACCCTCGCGGGGTTCGTGCTCATTCCCTTCGCATTTTTCGGGCGCACCGCCTTCATGGCCGAGCGAGTGCTCGGGCACATCATTTCCTCGGGCATCAAGGTGCTGGTGCTCGCCGTCATCACCGGCATCGGGACGACCCTGTTCGATCGCTTCCTCAACGCGGGCGTGGGGCCAGAGCCCGACATCGAGCAGGCGATGGCGATCGCGCTCGGCGCGCTGACGCTCCTCGGTCTCGGCATCTTCGGTCCCAGCATCGCCAATGGCATCGTCGCGGGCGGACCGCAGCTCGGAGCCGGTGCGGCGGCGGGAGCTACAGTAACGGCGGGCGCGACGCTCGCCGCCGGCGTGGCGGGAACGGCGCTCGCTGCTGGAGCGGCGGCAACCGCGGCGCGCGGCGCTGCGGCTGCGGGCGCCCGCGGCGCCGGGAGCGCTTCGGCGGCTTATGCGGCGGGCGCTGCCGGAAAGAGCGGGGCGAGGGCGGTCGGATCGGGCTTGGCCAATGTCGCGCGCACCGCTGCGAGCGGCGCCGCATCGCCGCTCCGCGGCGCGGCGGAGAAAATCCGGGCGAACTTCGAGGCCGGGCGTACTGGCGCTACCGACAGCGCGGCGCCCGCGAGCGGCACCAGCGCGCCGCCGGCCTGGGCGACCGCCATGCGGCGGCGCCAGATGGTCACGCAGGGTGCCACGATCGGGGCGCACACCCTGAAAGGCGGCGACAGCCACGGCGGCGGATCGGCGCCCGACATCAGCGAAAAGGACTGATCGACCATGTTCAAAAGACCGCATAATCATTACGGTCGCGCCCCCGAGCCGGTCACGCCCTATCAGCGTGCCGCGCAGGTCTGGGACGACCGCATCGGATCGGCGCGTGTCCAGGCGAAGAACTGGCGTCTCGCTTTCTTCGGGTCGCTCATGCTTTCGGGCGGTCTCGCTGCCGGCCTCGTCTGGCACTCTGCGCGCGGGACGATCACGCCTTGGGTGGTCGAAGTCGACAAGCTCGGCGAGGCGCGCGCGATCGCACCCGCAGACGAGGATTATCAGCCGACCGACCCGCAGGTAGCCTTCCATCTCGCGCGCTTCATCGAGCATGTGCGCGCGATCCCTGCCGATCCCGTGGTCCTGCGCAAGGACTGGCTATCGGCCTATGACTTCACGACGGCGACGGGTGCGCAGGCGCTCAACGACCATGCGCGGAACAATGACCCCTTCGCCGAAGTGGGAAAATTTCAGGTCGCGGTCGATGTGTCGAGCGTGATCCGCGCATCGAAGGACAGCTTCCGGATCGCCTGGACCGAGCGCCGCTATCAGGACGGGAGCCTGATCGAGACCGCGCGCTGGTCGGCGATCCTCACCGTGACGCATGCGCCGCCGCGCACCCCCGACGCCCTCCGCCGCAACCCGCTCGGAGTCTTCGTCACTGCTATCTCGTGGTCCAAGGAGCTCAGCCAATGAACGCCGATTTTCGTCGTTTTCTGCTCGCCGGCATCGCCGCGCTCGGCATGACATCGCCCGCGTTCGCCACCGAACCGCGTGATCCGAAACAGAGTGTCGGACGCGCGAATGATGCCGCGCGCGTCCAGCCCGAGCGCGCGACCTTCCTCAATGCGATCCAGAAATATGCCTGGGCAGAGGGCGCGCTGTTCCAGGTCTATGCGGCGCCCGGGCAGGTTACCGATATCGTGCTGCAGGAAGGCGAGGAACTGGTCGGGCCGGGACCGGTGGCTGCCGGCGACACCGTGCGCTGGATCATCGGCGACACCGTGAGCGGCAGCGGTGCGGCGCGACGCGTGCATATTCTGGTGAAACCAACCCGCGCCGACATCATGACGAATATCGTCATCAACACCAGCCGACGGACCTATCACCTCGAGCTGCGCGCGACTCCTGCCACCTATATGGCGTCGGTGTCCTGGTCCTATCCGGAAGCCGAACTGATCGCGCTGCGCGCCGCCGAAGCGGAGCGCGAACGGGTGGCGCCGGTCGCGGCGGGGCTCGATCTTGCAGCGCTCAACTTTCGCTACAGGCTGACGGGGGACAAGCCGGACTGGCGGCCTGTCCGGGTCTTCGATGACGGGCGGCAAATCTTCATCGAGTTCGGTGACGACATTGCGACGGGCGATATGCCGCCGCTGTTCGCCACCGGCGCGAAGGGCGAGGCCGAGCTTCTCAACTACCGCGTCCATGAGCGCTACATGATCGTTGACCGCCTGTTCGAACGCGGCGAGCTGCGTCTGGGGGCGGGCCGTGCGGCGCGCAAGGTGGTCATAGAGCGGACCGGTCGCGGACGGGGGGGCTCGTGAGCGTGCCGGAACGCGAAGCCCAAGCGGCGGAGGTCATCGCCCCGGCGCCCTCAGATGCGCAGCCCTTCCGGCTCGGTGGCGAGCCGCCGCAGGTCATGCGCCTCTCGCGCAAGGCACTCGCCATCCTTGGCGCCGCTTCCGGACTCGCGATCGGCGGGGCGCTGCTCTACGCGTTGCAGCCAAGCAAGCCAAAGGTCGCGGAAAATCTCTACGACAGCGATCGCCCGAACAAGTCGGAGCGCGTGACGGGCGCGCCGAGCGATTATGGCAAAATCCCCAGAGTCGGCGAGCCGCTGCCCGGCGATCTCGGGCGGCCGATCCTCGCCGCGCGCGAGAATGGCGAGACCGTCCCCGTACCGGCAATCGGCGCGCCGCCGCCGGACCCGCGCTTCGCCGCCGCCGAACAGGCCCGCATGCGCGTGTTTCAGGAAAAGGATGCGGCGCGGGCCAGCCGCCTGTTTCTCGGCGGCGATGCGGGAGCATCCGCGGGTCTGTCGCTGCCGGGTGATGCGTCCGCTCCGCCTGCGACCCCTGTGGCGCAGACATCTTCCGGGCCCGCGAAAATGGGGGGGGGGTTCCTCGATGCGGACCGTGCCCGGCCGAGCGAAAGCCTGGCGCGGCTGATTGCGCCGTCATCGCCCCATATCGTGCAGGCGGGGTCGATCATCCCCGCGGCGCTCATCACCGGGATCCGCTCGGATCTTCCGGGGCAGGTTACCGCGCAGGTCACGCAGAATGTCTATGACAGTCCGACCGGACGGATACTGCTCATTCCGCAGGGAGCGCGGCTGATCGGCGAATATGACAGCGAGATAAGTGCCGGTCAGAACCGGGTTCTGCTCGCCTGGGACCGGCTCATTCTGCCAGGAGGACGCTCGGTCGCCCTCGATCGTTTGCCGGGAGCGGATAGGGCAGGGATGGCGGGGCTGGCCGACCGAACCGATAATCACTGGGGCGGTTTGCTCCGCGCTTCGCTTGTTTCGGCGTTGCTCGGTATCGGGGCGGAGGCCGGATCGCAGGGTGATGAAGCCATCGTTCGCGCGCTTCGCGACGGAACGCAGGACAGCATCGGTCAAGCCGGGCGTCAAGTTGTCGAGCGCGCGCTCCGGGTTCCGCCGACCCTCACGATACGACCCGGTTTTTCCCTGCGCGTGATCGTAACGCGCGATCTGGTTCTCGAGCCGGTGCGAGGTGCGCTATGAGCAGATTGCGGCTGGGTGTGGTGGAGGAAGACAAGCCGGTTAAACTGGCGATCGAGTTCAGCGGAGCGCTGATCCGCGACCTTGCAGATTATGCGCGGGTGCATGCAGCGCTGACTGGGCTGGCAGCGCCGCTCGCTCCTGAAAAGCTTGTGCCGCCCATGATCGAGCGTTTCATCGCGGGCGACCGGGAGTTCAGCAAACAGCGCCGACGCTAGGGCGCCGAGCGGTGCAATTCTAGTGCCGTGCGTCCTCAATTATGTTGTCGAGGAGCTTAGTGATATGTGCGCCCCAAGCGTCGAGCGCCTCGCGCTTCTCGTCGGCGTAGGCGTAGCGCTGATAAACACCCGAGACCCCGCCCTTTCGGCGGTTCTGAACTGCTTCGATCCAGTCGCTAGGTATCCGCAAAGCCTGGAGGCCGGTGGCGGCTGAGCGGCGGAGATCGTGAAAACGCCATGGCGCGACCGGGGCTGCATCTTCTTCGATGAGTTCGGAAATCCGTTCGTCGAGCTTCGCCTTGCATTTGGAAAACCCCGATACTCGAGACTCCCCGCCATCGGTAGTGAGGACAAAGCCCTTGGCGGGCCACTTGCTGCCGCCAGCAATGCGATCGAGTTCGCCAACGACTGCTTTCGATAAAGGGACGAGGTGCTCGAGGCCATTTTTGGCTCGCGCAGCTGGTAGTATCCATTCAGCTTTGGCACGATCGAGCTCATTCCATTCCAGCGCCGCGACTTCATCGCGCCGCTGGCCGGTAAGGAGGAGCAGCCGGACCAGTCCCGCGAAGGCGATTCCCATGTCTTCGCTTGCCTCCCAGACGAGCTTGAGTTCTGGGTCGCGGAGCACGCGATCCCGACTGCGAGCGGCTGAGGGGACCTCGAAGCCTTCAAGCGGATTCTTCTCGATCATGCCTCGCCCCTTGGCCCAACGCATGACGCGCCTGGCGACAGCAAAGACGTTTCGCCGAAGCGCAGCGCTTTGTCCGGGGATCTCGTCAACTATCGCGACGATTTCGGCGCCCGTGATTGAGGGCAGGGAGCGCGTCCCAAGTTTGGGCCGCAAGTGCTTCCGCAAAGTCGATTTCATGAAGTCGCGGTAGCGATCCCGCCCGCTTTCAAGCGCCAACTTCTCGAATTTGTCCGCCACCGAATCAAACGTCAGTTCCGTATCGACGTAGCGCTTCCGCTTTTTCTCCTCGGCGGGATCAATACCTTGGCTGATAAGGATAAGCAGCCGCTCCGCCTCGCGCCCCGCCAATTCCGGCGTCCAGCCGTTGCCATGTTGACCAATCTTGTAGCGGCGGGTCGGAGTGGCGCGGCCGCCCATGCGATACTGAAGGATATAAATTCGTCGCCCTGCAGGTGTGACTTTCAGACCAAAGCCCTTTCGGACGCTGTCCCAAAAGAACTGGTCTCGTGCTCCGGGAAGGATGCTATCGACCGTCCGTTTGCTCAATCTAATGGTCGTCATAGCAATCACATAGCAATCACGGTGAAGAAAGAAATGGAAAACAACGATGTTGTTCTAGCGTAGCAAAATGCTTGATTTTAGCCGAATAATCGCAGTTTCGAATAAATTTGGATACACCCCGAAAAGCTCCAAAATTAGATTCCTAATCTGGGGGCCGTGGGTTCGAATCCCGCCGGGTGCACCATTTCATATTCTGTCGACATCATGCTCCCGTGCGCGGCGCAGAATGCCGCATGCGGCAGCCGGTCCTTTGCAGACCGGAGAGCAGCGTGCCCGGATCATGCCGAATATCCGCGAGAATCGTGCCGCGATGGCCAAGGAATATGGCGCGCCGGGCAATAATGTGCTCGATATCGGCATCGCGAATTTCGTCCGCGCCGCAGAGGCTATGCCGTCGCGCGGCGTGACTCGGGATCGCGCAAGCCTGGCAGGAACGGACTCGGGATTTCCGGGGCCAGGCGATAGGTGGAGAGGGGATGGACATTGATGACACGTGCGGCGCTCGACAGGCTCTGGGCCAAGGTGGAATCACAGCGGGAGCGTGTTCCCGCCATGTATGGCAAGGTCGATTTCCGCGCCGTCCCCGAACGCTTCACCGCGACCCCGGGCGATGCGACGGCCCTGTCGGGGAAATATGACCGCGATCGCGACGCGCTGCTCGCCGATGTCGAGCGGGTCGAGTTCATCCGCGCCTATACGATGATCGGCGATGTCACCGCCGACGCCTATGCCGCCCTGATGCGCGAACATGGCTTTCGCGCGCTGGTCGACATGCTGACGCAGGCCTGCGACCATGGCGTCGAGAATGTGCCGGGCGCACCGCCCGAGCTGGTTGCGTTCATCAAGGATATGGAGCGTATTCCCGACTGGCTCGACATGAAGCTGGTCGAGGAAGGCGCGCGGGTCGATCGCAACGCGGCGGCCAATCTCGGCCCGTTCATCATTCGCGGCGCCTTTATCGCGACCTTCATGAACAAATATGCCGCATTGCCAATGGCGATCACCGGCACACTGACGAGCCAGACCGCAGGCCGGCGGGTCAAGGATACCGCGACCTTCTTCACCACGTCGGTGCTTCCGGGCGCGCTCGAACGTTTTGGCCCCGGCTTCAAATCGGCGGCGATGGTGCGGCTGATGCATTCGATGGTGCGCGCGAACGTGCTGCGGCGCCCGAAGGACTGGGACATGGGCGTTTATGGCATCCCCATCCCGCAGGTCGACCAGATGCCCGCCGGGCTGATCTCGGTCTTCCTCCTCTCATACAAGATGATCGAGGAAGGGCGCCATCAGTTCACGCCGCGCGAACGCGCGATGGTCGAACTCGCGCGCTATCGCTGCTTCCTGCTCGGGCTGCCCGAGGAACTGCTCGCCGATACGCCGCAGGGGATCGTCGACCTGATGAACGCGCGCAGCGGCACATTGCGCAGCGGATATGACGACAGCACCTGCGGCGAATTGCTGCGCGCAACGATGGCGGCCGATCTGCGGCCGGACAATTCTCGGGGGGCGCGCGTCCATGAAATCTTCGAACTGGCCTTTGCCAAGCTGTTCTTCGTCAAAAGCTTCATGGGCGGCGACAAGGCGAAGGCGGCGTCGATCGGCGTGACGCTGACCTCGGGCGATGTCGCGCTGGCCGCACTCGCGGGGCTGTTCATCTATGCCCGGATGCGCCTTTACGCGCTTGCGGCCTATATTCCCGGGGTGCGTGGCATCGCCGACCGCCGGCTGGTCGCGAAGCTCAAGGCGCAGCTCGTCAGCTATGGCCATGCCGAATTCACGACCGACGCCGCGCAATATCGCCCGACGGCGGCGCCCGTTCCGGCCGAGTGATGCGGGGCGCCCACCGGGGCGCCCCGAATTCACGCCGCGGGCGCGAAGGCTTCCATCATCCGCATGGCGTCGCTGTCGATCGGCTGAATGTTCAGGTCGGCGCGAATGCGGCTGATCGGATCGGCGATGCGCTGGTGCCAGGGAACCGCGATCAGCTCCTTGGTGGTGCGGCCGTGCCGCCAGCCGTCGAACATCACGGTGAGCAATATGTCGGTCAGCTCGGGCGCGTCGACCGCGGCTTTGGTTGCCACCGTTGCCAGAAAACGCGTCGAGTAATTCTGGCCGAACTGCGCCATCTGAAATCCCGAAATTGCGACTTCGCCCGCGGGCGTGAAGCCATAGCCGCCGACCAGATGCCAGATGTCGTGAAGCTGGAGGATGCGGCGGTTGGTGCGGTTTTGCGCCGGATAGTCGCCGGGCAGGACGACGGTGTCGGCGTCGATCACCTCGATATCATAGCCATTGGCATTGAGCATCGACAACAGATCCTTGGCAAGGCTGTCGGCTGCATGGCTTTCGAGGTCGGCGGTGGTCAAGCGCACCTCGGGCTGGGCGATGAGGTCATGGACCCCCTCGAATTCGAGCAGCGCCGCCTCGCAGCCATCGATCATCCGCTGGTCATAGTGATGGCCGAGCGCGACGACGGCCAGCGTCAGGTCGAGTTCGCCATCCTCGGTCGACCGCGGCCGTTCGATGATGGTCCAGAACGCGTCCCACAAGGCGCGGGGCAGCACAATGCGCGGCTTGCCGTCGGTCACCCACGGCAAAGCCGCTGTGATATGCGCGGCGCGCGCGGCGCCGTCGCTGCTCGCGGCGGTGGCGGCCGCGATGGCGTCGAAGATCGGCACCTGCGCGACGGGATCGACAAAGGCTGCGGTCGTCATCAGCGCGGCGAGCCCCAATACCGGCTCCTCCGCCAGCGGCGGTTGGCCGGTTTCGACCCATTTTTCAAACTCGTTGCGCATCGACATGTCGATCATGGCCAAAGCCTCCCTATGCATCTGTTGCTAGATAACACTATAAGAATAGAATGATCAACTTATATAGCTGGCGCTTCGTGCTGCAATGATTATAATCCGGGCATGAGCGAAGCATCCAAAGTCAGTTTTCCGAGGCGAACCGCGGCAAAAGCGCGGACGCGCCAGCGTATCGAGGAGGCGGCGCGGCGCCTGTTCGTGACGCTCGGCTATGGCGATGCGACGATGGCGGCGATCGCCGATGCCGCCGACATTCACATCACCACATTGTTCACCCATTTTGCGTCGAAGCGCGACCTTGCCGCCGCGATCGCGGTCCGCGCTGGCGAGCGTTTCGAGGAAGTGGTGACGACGCAGCGCGCGCAAGGCGTGCCGGTGTTGTCCTTCTGGCGCAACCAGGTCGCGCGGATCGCGCACGCCTATGAGCGCGATGGCGACGGACAGATCAACCTCGGGCGCGCCCTCGCCGGAGAGCCCGAGCTGTTGCCGGTATGGTACGGGCATCAGCGGCTTCAGATCGAATTGATGACCGACTATATCGCCGACGAGCTTGGCATCGACCCGGCGAAGGACCGCCGCGCGCAAATGGCCGCCGCGATGCTCGTTGCGGGCGGCCGTATGGCGTTCGACAGCTGGATGGAAAGCGGCAGGGCAGGCGATCTGGTTGCCGAGAATGAGCGGCTGCTCGATGCCGCCGAGGCGGTGCTCGCCGGAGGCTTGCCGCTGATCCGGCGTGAGGCGCCCTGACGCCTGATCGTCTGTCATCACGCTCTGACACCGATCCGCCCGATTATTCCGCGGCGGCTTCGCCGAGCTGCCGGATATTCTCCAGATGGCGCGACCGGTTGATCGGATAATAGGCGAGGCAGATGATCGCGATGATCGTCGCGACCGACAGTGTCGCGATATAGATGCTCGCCAGCCCGTGGAGTGCGTCGACAGGGACATGGCCCGGCCGTGCATTCTCGGGAAATTTGACAAAGGCGAGCAAGAGGCCGGCGAGCATGATTCCCATGCCCGATATGGCCTTGTTAACCATCGTGGCGGCGGAAAATAGCAGGCCTTCGGAGCGGCGGCCGGTCTCGAGCTGGATCTGGTCGGTCACGTCGGCAACCATCGACACCGCAAGAATTCCGCCCGCGATGGTCGTCATCATCCCGAACGAGAATTGTCCCATCAACAGCCACAGTAGCAGCGGGTCGCCATTGGCCGGAAACAGGCCGCCGAGACGGAGCATCAAGGGTGTGACGCTGGAAATCAGCGACAAACCGAACATCAGCATCGCCGCCGGCTTCTTGCCGAAGCGCGCTGACAGCGGCAATACCACGACAAAGGCGAGCAGAATGCCGATGATCGCGGTCGACGCGACGGTGGCAATCTGGTTGGCGCTGAGTTCCCAGAAATAGGTCGAGAAATAGACGGCCAGCGACATGTTGAGCCCTGATGCCACAGCGAAGAACAGGCTGGCGAGCAGGATCGAAATATAGGCGGGGTGCACCAATATGCCGAGCATCTCGCGCAACATCTGTTTAATCGGCATCTTCTCGACCGGCGGCGGTGGCGGGCGTTTCAGCACCTCCTTTTGCGTTCCCAGCGAGGAGATCAGCACCGAAAGCATCATGATCGCCGCCGCCACCCAAGCATAGGTGACATAGCCGTCGGCGTTCAGATGGCCGACGGGCTGCGCTGCCGTTGGCTGCAGGAAATAGCCGAAGGTCACGACGGTCATTGCGATGCCGCCACAGACGCCGAAAAAGAAACGCGCGGCGACCAGCTTGGTGCGCTCGTCATAGTCGCTGGTGAATTCGGCGAGCAGCGCGGTTGACGGAATTTCATACAGGCTGATCGAAAAGCGCACGAGGATTGCGGTGGTGACCAGCCACGCGAACTGCGCGCCATGTGCCATCTCTGGCGGCATCCACAGCAGCAGGTACGACAGCGCGATCGGCAGCGCCGCTGCATACATGAACGGGTGGCGCCGTCCCCAGCGCGTCCGGACATTGTCCGAATATTGGCCGAGCAACGGATCGAACAGCGCATCGGCGATCATCGCGATCATGATCGCCGATCCTACCCACGCCGCCGGAAGCCCGACGACCTGATTGTAGAACAGCATCAACAGGGCGTTGAAGCCATGATCCTTGATACCGAATGCGATCGTACCCGAGCCATAGAGCAGCCGCGTCGAAAGCGGCAGCGCGCCGGTCAGGCGGGAGGGGGAGTTTGCCACCCGCCGCGCCTATCGGAACCGGTATTCGAGCTGGAGGCCATAGGTTCGCGGCGGCGTCAGCGAATAGCTTTGCGCGACCGCCCGCGTCGGCGACGAGGCGAGCAAATTGCCCAGCGCGCTGTCATAGCCCGTGCTGTCGAACAGATTTTTCACATAGGCGATGACGCGGTAGCGGTCGTCGCGATCCGACCAGATCGCGCGCAGGTCGACCTGATCCCACGACGGCATGCGGTTGTAGGCGCGGTTGAAGATGTTGCTGTACGCCGAACTGCGCCAGACATAATTGCCCGACAGCGAGAAGGTGCCCGGTTCGAATGCGATGCTGTACATCGCGTTGAGCGCGATCTTGTGACGCGGCGTGTCGGACAGGTGGGCCCCCTCGACGCTTTGCGGTTGCTGGCCATTGACCGCCGGACCCGACGGCTGGGCACCCGGCTGGATGGCGAGCGGATCCTGACCGTCGACGAAGCAGCATCCGTCGTCGATCCGCGAATGGCCAAAGCCATAGTTGAACGACAGCTGCAGCGGGGTCACCGGCTGCCACGCCACTTCGACCTCGGCGCCATAGCTTTTCGACTTGGCGAGGTTGAAGAATTGGGTGAGCTGCGCGCCGCCCGGTTGCGACACGGTCAGCGGCACCTGAAGCCCCTGATAGTCATAATAAAAGCCCGCCAGATTGACGCGCAGCTGTTTGCCGATCGTATGCTTATATCCGGCTTCGAAGGCGTCGATATGCTCGGCCCCGGTCTGCGGCAGCGCTGAAATGCCACCGGCGTTGAAGCCACCCGACTTATAGCCGCGGCTGTAGCGCAGAAAGGCCAGCTGATCCTCGGTCGGCTGCCATTCGACCGCGACGGTGCCGGTTACAGCATCCCAGCTGTTCGCCAGACCGCGGCGCGCGATGCCGGTGGCCGGATCGATCGTGACGGGGGAGGCGACGCCCGGCGCGGCGGCGAGCGAGATTTGCGTCGCGGTGATGTCGAACGCCGGGGTCAACGAACCATAGAGGTCGGGTGAAAACCCCGGGGCGCAGCCGAGGCAGAGGATACGGAAAAACTCGTCGCCGCTCTTCTTGTCATGGGTGTAGCGCAGCCCGCCGGTCAGCCGCAGCGTGTCGGTGACCCGGTAATCGACCTGGCCGAAGGCGGCGACCGATTTGGTGGTCAGCGTCGAGGCGGCATAGACGAAATCGCCCAGCGGGTTGGCGGGGCCATTGGCCGGCGCGCGCAACTGCAGCTGGTTGGGCGCGTTGAAGTGCGATTCCTGCGCGAGCTTTTCCTGATAATAATAGACCCCGGCGACCCATTGCAGCGGCCCGTCGGTGCTGGAGGTCAGGTTGAGTTCGCCGCTGCCGAAGCTTTTCTTGTTGTTCAGGCCCAGCTGCGTCGACGGAAACGCAGTGAGCGGTCCGCAGCCCGGAATGAAGCCGCAGACGCCGCCGGGCGTCAGCGGGAAAGGATAGGAAATGACGCTGGTGCCATCGAGCTCATAGATATTGTCGATGCGATACTTCTGATAGCCGCCGAGCAGGCGGACGTCGAAGCTTGGCAGGCTCCATTTGATGTCGCCGGCCGCGCCGAAATTGCCGCGCATCTTTTCGGTCTGCGTCGTGTCGGCGCTGAAATGCCTGATGTCGGTCGCGCCCGGCGTCAGCGGGCTGGGATCGAGCGCGACGACCCCCGGGATCAGATAGCCAAAACCCGCGCCCGGAATGATCGACCCGGTGGGGTAGGGCGCAAAATCATAGGCGCCGATGCGGTTGAGATTGCGCGGGTTGAGATCGGTGTGGCCGGTGAAGACCTTTGCCCAGGCGACGATATCGGGGCCGAGATCGGCCTCCAGCTGCAATTCCAGATAGCGGCGCTTGCCGCGTCCGCCTTCGCTGACTCCGCCGGCGTCGTTCTTGAAATAGCCGCGGTTCTGGTTGGAGAAGGCGCCCGCGAGCCGCGAGCGCAGACCGTTTGTCAGCTCCCCCGAAACCGCGGCTTCTACGGTGTAGAGGCCATAATTGCCCGCCGTGCCGCGCAGATCGGCTTCAAACTCTTTGGTCGGCCGTTTGGAAATCGCGTTAATCGCGCCGCCGATCGAATTGCGTCCATAGAGCGTGCCTTGCGGGCCGCGGAGCACTTCGATGCGCTCGATGAAGAAATCGGACGCGGCGATCGAGCTGGTCGACGCATCGTAAATGCCGTCGGTATAGGTCGAGACGCCGGGATCGCTGCCGTTGGTGTTGGTCTGGCGCCCGATACCGCGGATGAAAACGCGGTCATTGCTCGCCGAGTAACTGAGCCCCGGGGTGAAATTCGCCACATCTTGAAGCGTGGTGATGCCTGCAAGCTGCCGGGCATCGGCGGTATAAGCCGATATCGCCAGCGGCACATCCTGCAGATTGACGCTGCGTTTTTCCGCCGTGACGACGATTTCGGCGAGGCCCGAGGCACCCTCCGTGACCGCGGGTTGATCCGCCGCCGCTGTTGTTCCCTGTGTTTGCGCTGCAACCGGCATCGCAATGAATGCGACGCTCGCAAACATCCAAGACATATTTCGCATACCACGCCTCTCCCGCCGCCAGCGATCCTGCTGGTCGAATATTGGCGCGATGGTCCCCGCTGATACGGGTCCCACGCTATTTACAGCGAAATGCCCTCACAGCATCCCCCCGGAGGCATTGTTATCGGTGTTTTATATATTAGTCTATAACGATATATTGAACATGCGTCATTTGCCGAAAAGCAATGGAGTTCTCGCCCATTTACGTGGATTTTAGCTGTTCGGACCGCCGTCCCGTCCCTCTGATAAGCGACCAGAGTTGGTTCGCGGGGCTCCCGCATTCACTGACATTGTAATTATAATATTGATTTTTCTATTTTGATAGAATCAACTGCGGAACGACGGGCGCCACGATGAAGATGGCGGGATAGTGGGAGAGACAGGATGGACGGACGGCTCCGCTCGAAATATGTGCCAAAATGCCGGAGCGCCCGCTGATGGTGTCCGCGGGTTCCGCGCTGGCCGAGCTCAACGCGCGCGCCGTGCCCGACTGGTATCATGACGCCAAATTCGGAATTTTCATCCATTGGGGTGCCTTCGCTATTCCGGGCTTCGCTCCGCGCGTCGGCGCGATCGGCGAGATATTTTCCAGGGACTATGACCGCGCGGTTGCGATGGCGCCCTATACCGAATGGTATTGGAACGCGATCAAGGTGCCAGGCACGCCCTCAGCCGAGTTTCACGCGTCGAACTACGGCGACGCGCCCTATACCGACTTCAAGCGGCCGTTCGAGGAAGGGCTGAAGCAATGGGATCCTGCCGCCTGGGCCGAGGCGTTTCGCGACGCCGGCGCGCGCTATGTCGTGCTGGTCACCAAACATCATGACGGGCTCTGCCTCTGGCCCAGCGAAATTGCCAACCGGCATCAGAAGGACTGGACCACCCGGCGCGACATCGTGGGTGAGCTGGCCGCGGCGGTACGCACCGCGGGGCTGCGTTTCGGAGTCTATTATTCGGGCGGGATCGACTGGACCTTCAACCGGCGCCCGATGCGGACGCTCGGCGACTTCATCGCCTCGACCCCCGGCGGCGACTATCCGGCCTATGCGATGGCGCAGGTACGCGAACTGATCGATCGCTATGAACCATCGGTGCTGTGGAACGATATTTCGTGGCCGACGCGCCCCGGACCCTTGTACCAGCTATTCGCGGATTATTATCGCACAGTGCCCGAAGGCGTGGTCAACGACCGCTGGGTCGCCGGCAGCCTGCAACGCGACCTGCTCAAATTTCCGCCGATGCGGCGTTATGTCGATCGCAAGCTCAAGGCCGCCTTGGGCAAGCAGAGCGACGAGGATTCCAAGGGCATCATCCCGCCGCCGGTCCCGCACAGCGACTTTCGTACCCCCGAATATGCCGCCTTCGCCGAAATTCAGGTCAAGAAGTGGGAAGCGACCCGTGGGATGAGCCACAGTTTCGGCTTCAACCGCAACGACAGCGAAGCCGATTATGCCAGCGCCGACACGCTGATCCATGATTTCATCGATGCGGTGTCGCGCAACGGGAATCTGTTGCTCAATGTCGGGCCGCGCGCGACCGATGCGGGGATTCCCGGCGAACAGCTCGGTCGCCTCAAGCAATTTGGCGCATGGTTGCGCGTAAACGGCGATGCCATCTATGGCACAAGGCCGTGGACGCGATCGGATGGTGAGACCGCATGCGGGCAGGCGGTCCGCTTCACCGCCGCATCGGGGCGCGTGAACCTGATCTTCAAGGGACCCGTTGCGTCCACCGAATTGATAGTGAAAGACTTGGACATCACGGGTACGGCAGTTCGCCTTGGCGATGACAGTCCGGTCGCGCTTCAGGCGCGCGGACCCGATCTGCTGCTGACCTTTGCCGGGCCTTGCGTCGACCCGGTTGGTACGGCCGTTATAGTGGCTGTGAAGGAAGCAAGGGGGCCGATATCCCCGTGACTGGCAGGGTATCCTGCGGTGACGCTCGCAATATGGCGGTCGCCGTCGTTGTGGCCGCGGGTTCTTTAGGGCCCGGGTCGAACTGACGGTGGTGCAGCCCCCCGTCAGATCGCCCCCGCTACCATCCGGATTGCTGCGACCAGCAGGATCAGCCCGAGCGCCCGTTCGATGATCGGGCGTCGCCGCTCATACCATGTCCGCGCCGGGGGTGTCGCGAGCAACAGTGTAACCATCGCATACCATGCCAGTGTTACCCCGGCGGCGATCGCGACGACGAGGACAGCGATAGTCCCGTCGCGCTGCAAGGGCAGGATGCTCGTCAGGGCACTCGCGAAGAACAGGCCGGCCTGCGGGCTGACGATCCCCGTGAGATAGCCCGCCCGAAACGCCGTCACGCTGTTGACCGGGAGGCGCGTCGCCGAACGCGGCCGGAACGACCGGTGGAGGAGCTGGCAGCCGTAAACGGCGAAATACAAGGCGCCGGCCAGCCGCAGCAGCGGCCCGAAAAAGGGGGCTTGCGCGATGGCGGTCGCACCGGCGAGGGCGATCAGGCACCATGACGCATTGGCGGCCGCCGTCCCGGTGGCCGTCTTCATCCCCAGCGCGCGCGAATGGGTGAAGGTCGCTTCGCTGACGCGCGCGAAATTGGGCCCCGGAATTGCGACCTGCATCAACCAGAGCGCGGCGAAGGTAAGAAGCGAGAGGGCGGTGCCGTTCATGGCATGCGCTGTCGCAATCTTCCGGAGTAGAGAAAAACGCGGCTTTCTATCGCTCCCCATAAGTATTACTAATATGCGATGCATGTGAACGCTGCTTATCCGCCCATGGCGGCGCTCCGTGCCGTCGAGGCGGCGGTGCGGCTGGAAAGCTTTACCGCCGCCGCGCGCGAGTTGAACCTGACGCAATCGG
Organism: Sphingopyxis sp. GW821-FHT10B01; assembly: GCF_059415685.1. NCBI lineage: Bacteria > Pseudomonadati > Pseudomonadota > Alphaproteobacteria > Sphingomonadales > Sphingopyxidaceae > Sphingopyxis > Sphingopyxis sp. GW821-FHT10B01. The sequence continues at coordinate 448,656 of NZ_JBWKNS010000004.1, forward strand.
CGATCAGCCAGGCTGTCCGGCAATTCGAGGCGCGAGCCGGGGTCACATTGTTCCGCCGGACGGCGACCGGCCTGCGCGCGACGGCAGAGGCGCGGGTCTATGCCGAAGCGGTCGCGCGTGCATTGTCGATGATTTGCGATGCGGGGGCGGTATTGTCGTCGCGGCGGCGTCCGCTCGTGGTCGGAATCGTGCGCTCGCTGCTCCATTATTGGCTGATGGCGCACCTCGCGACGTTCCTCGACCAGCATCCGCAAATCGCGACGTCGGTCATCGGACTGGGGCGCGATTTCGACGGCGTGGACGCGTGCGACGTCGCACTCGTGATTGCCAGCGAGGAGGATGCGCCCGCAGGCGCGTCCTGGTTCGGCGATGAAGAGTTGGTCGCGGTCGCGCGCCCCGACGTGGCGCGCAGAATTTGCGGCAGTCTGGAAAAGCAGCGAGAGTTGATCGTGCCACTGCTTGGAACGGCCTGGCCCATCTGGCACCGGGCCGCGGAGGTCGCGTGGCCGCTCATCAATCAGCCGGTGCAGTTCCGCGAGACATCGGCGATCCTGAACGCCGTGGAGATGGGGCAGGGCGTCGGACTGTTACCCCGCCTGGTCTGTGCCAAGGGTCTCGACGATGCCGAATTGGTCGAAGTGTCGCAAATAACGGTCCATCGAGGCCGGTCCTATTGGCTGCTGCTGTCGGATCATCCCGCCAGTGCGATGTTCGGCGAATGGATGCGGTCGCTGCCTTCTCTCTGATCCGATGATGGCAGCCTGTTGGTGAACCGCGCCGTCATGTTTGCGAAACGATGGCTTTTGGACGCCTAGCGTTTGACAAAGAATTCGACCGGCACGGAAAGCTCGAGCGGGTCGGGCTTGTCCCGCGGGATCGGAGGGAATGGTTGGGCACGGCGCAGGGTGTCGAGGGCAGCGCGATCAAGCGCGGCCGTGCCCGACGAGCGCAGAATTTCGGAAGACAATAGCTTGCCCTCGCGGTTCATACGGAAGCGTACATAAGTGACGCCTTGCTCGCGCCGTGCCTTGGCCGCGGGTGGATAGCGCCGATACTTCTCCAGATGAGCGAGCAACTCTGCCTCCCATGTCGCGCTGCTATTGCTGGATAGCTGGCTGGCGGGCGGAGCCGGGAGCGATTTCGGCGCGGTGGTCTCGGACACCGGCTTCATCGCTGTGGCATAGGTGGCGGGCGGCTTCGGAGGTACGGCTTCGCGTGGTGCGTCCGGAAGGGGTGAAGGCGGCGGCGGTGCGATTGGCTGCGCCTTTTCGACAGGTGGCCGCTTCTGTTGTTCGACTTGCGGCGGGCCGTCGGGCACTTCCCGCACCGCATCGGGCGAGGATAGCGGCTGCAGGCTGACAGCCAGAGGCTCGGAGACCGAGACGGCGGGATGTACAATATGCCAGGTCAGAAAGGCGCTTCCGAAGATCGTCAAAAGAACAATCGCCGTGCCGCCTGATCCGACGAGCCGCGTGCGCCAGTCGGCGGGCTGGTCGCTATAGCAGGATCGCCTGACGAGAGCCTCTCGCCGCGTGGTCCAGCGGGCGGGCAATGCGAAGCGGCTGTCGGGGCCGTCACTCTCGCCGGAGGCGAGCGGCACCACATCGTCAAACGCTTCGTACCTCATTGTGCAGTCGCCGGTTCGGGGCGGCGGATGATCCAGAGCATCCAGAACAGCAGAAAGGCGGCAATGGCGAACGACCAGCCCCAACTCGGCCGCACATGGGCCCAGAAGAAAGCGAAGCCGATGGCCATTCCGATGCAGGACATGATTTTGGCCCGCCGTGGTATCGCACGTTCGTTGCGCCATGCGCGGAGGCCCGGTCCGAAACGTGGATGGTGAAGCAGCCATGCCTCGAGCCGGGGAGAGGAGCGCGCGAAGCAAGGCAAGGCGAGCAGCATGAAATCGGTCGTGGGCAACAGCGGCACGAAAATGCCGACGATGCCTGCCCCGACCAAAATCAGGCCCGCCGACAACCAGATGATCCGGGCAAGCCTCCGGGTCGGCAGCGGGGGTGCCGCCGCGGGATCAGCCGAGCCGCGCATCGGCATAGGCCTGCACGCGTGCAAAGGCGGCATTGGCTCCCGCTACGGCCTGGCGCTGGCCTTCGTCATCGAGATCGATCGCGTCGAGCGCCGCTGTGAAAGCGCGCCAATGCGCGGCAGGTCCCCCGGGCGCCGGGGCAAGGTGCCGCGCGCCGTGGTGATCGGAGAGGCCGAGCCCGGCAGCTTCCTTGCGCAGCAGTGCTGCGCCCAGGTTCGAGCCCTCGGCGACATAGAGCCAGCCGATGGCTGCGGCGACATCGGCCACGTCCGGGCTGAACGCGCGTGGCTGACGCTCCGTGGGATGCTCGCGTCCGAGGTCGTCGAGATCGGCCGCTATCAATGCCAGCCGTCGCCGCCCGACAAGCCGGGGGAAAAGCGCCTGCAGGGCGGGGGCATCGTAGAGCGCGTCGATGTCGCGATGGAACAGATATTGCAGCTCGACGAAGCGACCGTATCCGGAGAGGTCGGTGAAGCTCATGGCCTCCATGATGGAGCGGTCGAGCGCGTCGTGCACGGCATGCGTCGAGGCTTTCAGACGCTTCGACAGTGGAAGCCCCGTAATATTGATCATTTCCATATCCTCAGAAGCGATAGCTGACGCCAACGCGCAGCATGTGGAGGTCGGCGCGGCTGTTGACCTTGCGGCCGGTCACGATCGTCGAGTTGCCGGGACCTTCGATGAATTCGTACCAGACCGACCCGTCGTCGTTCCAACCAGATTCGAAATCGCTGTAGGGCAGGCCGATTCCTGCGCGGGCCTTGTCGAACCGGAAGGTTTTGCGGCCGAACCGGCCATAGTCATATTCGGCGCGCATCGACCAGTTGCTGCCGATCGCGCGCTCGACGCCGCCGCCCAGAATCAGGCCCGTCCGCGTCTTGCGATCCTTTTCGGCCAGATAATGTTCGACGTCGGTGCCGATGCCCCGGTTCTGGCTGGCGGTGGATCGATACTGGTTGCGCGTATCGGTTTCGCGCAGCCAGCCGATGCCGGCGGTGCCGTACAGCAGCGTCCGGCCCAGCGAGTAGCCCAGCCGTCCGCGCAGCGAGACGAGCCGGTCCATATTGTAGCGCGTGTCGGACTCCAGCTTGTGCCAGGTCTGCAGATATTCGGTCGACGTGCTTTCCTCGGTGATCGCGACCTCGGTGCTGCCGCCGAGGTTTGCCGTCATCAACCCGGCTTCGATCCCGAGCACGACATCGCCCGGCAACTGATAGTTGAAGCCCGCGTGCAGCCCCCCCATCGCGTTGCGCGGATCGACCGCGACGCGGCTGCCATTGACCCGATCGGCCGGGTTGCCGGCACTGTCGGTGACATCGCCGCGAATCCGGCCGAGGCCGTAAGCGAAGTCGGCGCCTACATAGGGACCCGACCAGTCGACCGGATCGGCATTGCCCCTGGCGCCGAACCAGTTGCCGGGCCACATGCCGGATTTTGACGCCATGGTGCTGGTGATGCCAATGCGGAACGTGCGGCCGGGGGCCGGCACATAGCCAAGGCTCATGGCTTCGTTGTAGTAGCGGTCGAACAGATTATCGACGCTGGCGTCGAACGACAGCCCGTCGGCGATCTTGAGCTGGGTGTTGATGTCGGCGATCACATAGGGATGCCATTCGATGGCCGAGATCAGCGGCATATAGCCGGTCTGCGGCTTTTCCGCTCCGCCCGCACGCTTGCCGACATAGGTGATGCGCGCGCCCACAGCTGCGCGGTCGCCGAACAATTTCTGGTTGAGGTGCAGATTGGCCGACCAGCGCGGCGGGATATAGTTGGTCGCATAATCCGACGCGAGCGAGCTTTCGATGCACGCGGCGCTCGCCGTGCGGCAGAACTGGATCCGGTCGTACCATGTGGCGCCGGCGTTGAGGCTGAAGCCGCCGGTCTTGTAGCTGATGCTGGCCTCCAGCCCGCGGAACTGCGCGCGGTCGATATTGTACATCTGCATCGCGAATTTCTGCGTGACGTACCGGCGCGAAATATAGCCCTCGATATCATTGTCGAACCAGGCGAGCTTCACGCCCAGATCGTCGTTGTCGGCGAACACACCCGTCCGGATATAATTTGCGCCGGCCTCCCAATTATGTGCCTCTTCCTTGTGCAGGTCGGGGTTGGCGATCATGAAGAAGCCGGTGGTTGCTTCCATCAGCGAGGGAAGGCGCGCGGCCTGTTTGTAGCTGGCGAAAAGCTGCAGCCCGTCGAGCGGCATGACGGCGGCGCCCAGCGAGTAGCTGACCGCATCTTCGGCGCGGTCGATCAGGGCGGTGTTGTATATCGTCCCGGACTGCTGATCGCGCAGCTTGTAATGCTGGTAGCGCACCCCCGTGTCGAGGCGCAGCCAGGGGGCAGGCTCCAGGACGAATTGCGAGAAGAGGCTGATCTCGCGCCGCGTGCCTTCGCGGCCCGGAGGTTGCGAGCCGCCCGGCATCCATTTGTCGACCGGCCCTGCCTTTTCGCGGAGGATGGAGGCACCATAGTCGGCCGACAGGCGTCCGGCCGGCGTTGCCAGCCGGCTGCTGTTGGTGAGGTCGGCGCCCCAGCTGTCGACATAACGCCGCGTCGGGTCGAAATTGCCGAAGGAGGGGGCCGCTTCCTCCAGCTTCGACAACCAGCCATTGACCTTGAGATCAATCATTTCGCTCGCGGGGTTCCAGCGGTAGCGCGCGGTAAAGCGGTCGAGACTGGTCCGCGAAAGGAAATCGGCCTGGAAGACCGTCGCGGTCGCGCTGCCCAGCGAGGCGGGGTAGTTTTCGCCGACGACAGTCCAGTAACCGCCATAGCCGAGTTCGAGGATGTGGTCGTCCGCTGGACGCAGCGTGGCCTTGACCAGCACGGACTCGGTATCGGTCGAGCTATTGAGCACCTCTTCGCCACCGACAAAGGGTGTCGAACCGTAGCGATCATAGAAGGCGACAGCGCGCGCGCATAATTCGCGCAGTTGCCAGTCAGTCGGGGAACTGGCGCAAAGTTGCGATGGCGTTCCCGTTTCCTGCGGCGCATATTTTCCGTTGGATCCGGCATGATAGTTGCCGGAGCGCCGGAAGGAGTAGCCGGCGACAATGTCGAGCAACTCGCTCTTGCGTGCGAAGACCAGGCTGCCCGAACCGCCGGTTGCGGTGAGAAAACCCGGGCGATCATTTTCGCGCGTGGCAAGGAAGCTGTCACCAGCGGAATCCTTGGGCTGCAACAGGCTGCGCGTCATCTGCGACCCCGGCGCACTGCTGTTCGTCGAGATCGACGCTTTCAGCCGCAGCGCCATCGTGTCGCCGTCGGGGACGATGTCATCGGCGGAAATCGTCGACATGCTGATGCTGCCGCCGATCCCGCCCGCGATCGCATTACCCATCGAGGGGCCTTTTTCGATCGAGATGTGGCTGATGAAATCGGGATCGACGAAGCTGCGGTTGCTCGTTCCCTGATAACCGCGATAGACCGTCGTGCCGTTGATCGCGCCGTCGACCGTCACGGGGACGCGGCCCTGTCCCTGCAGCCCGCGGATATTGACGTCGAGACCGCCGCTGGTCCGCGCTTCGCCCGAAATGATGCCGGTCGTGCCGCGCAGCATGTCCGCGGGCGACTGGGCCGGATAGGCCTCGAGCTGTTCCTTCGTGATCACGCTGACCGATCCCGGCGTCACATAGACGGTGCCGGCGGTTCCGTCCCATCCGGCGGTGCGATTGTTGCCGCCGCCGGAGGCGCCGCCGTCCGATGCACCCTCGACACGCAAGATGCCGAGCTGAAGCGTTCCGTCGGTGACTTCGGGGACGGGTTCGAGTGCTACGCTCTGGTTGTTGACCCAGCGCCAGTGGAGGCCGGTTCCCGCAAGGAGCTTTCCGAGGGCCTGGGCGGCGGTTTGCCGGCCGCGCACGGCGCCTGCCGTGCGCCCCGATGTGATGCCGCCCGACGCCGTGATCTGGATGCAGGACTGGCGATGGAACTGGACGATCGCATCCTGAAGCGGCTGCGCAGCGATGTCGAAGCTGCGCATCTCGTTCGTTTGGGCCGTCGCCGGTGTGGCCGCCATCATGGCGATGCCCGAACTCGCCAGCATCGCGCCCGCCCATGCTGCCATTCGCTTCTGTCCTGCAAATTTCATTGCCCCGCGCATTTGTTCAACCTCCTCAGATGCGCTTAAATGCTAATGCGACTTGATTGCATTTAAGCCTTATCCGAGAGAGACGAACGCGAGGATCGCTTTTTCAAAAATATTTCGCGCGTGGCGGCGATTTTATGAAATCACAAAGATCCAAGGGGTGATTTTGCGGACCGACCCGCCCTCCTGCTGCACGATCGCACTCAGGGCCGATCCGGTGTCGCGTGCATCGAATACACCGTCGATCCGCTTCGCCTTCAAGGTCGGGCTCAGCACAAGAATCTTGCCGCCATACCAAGGGCGCAGTTCGTCGATTACTTCGCCTATGGGACGGTTGCGGACGACCAGTTGTCCCTCGCGCCATGCGCCCAGCAGAGCGGGATTGTCCGTGCCATGCGTGATATGGTGGCGGGCATCGACGCGCGCCCATTCGCCGGCTGCCAATTCGCGCGTCGGGGCAGGCGCGGCGCCCTGGTCGATCACCTGCACCCGCCCCCGTGCCACCGATACGGCCGTGGACTGGCCGATCTGCCGCACGTCGAAACTTGTCCCCAGTACCGTCGTGCGAATATCCCCCGCGGCGACGCGAAACGGTGCATTGGCGTCATGTTTCACGTCGAACCATGCCTGTCCGTCGAGCAGCCGGACGTTGCGCTTTCCCGCGTCATAATCCACTGCAATCGCGCTCTGTGGCCCCAGGCGGACGGCGCTGCCATCGTTCAGGATTACAATCTCGATTTCACCCGTACCGGTCATATGGTCGGCCCGGGCGTACAGCATGGCGGGCGGACCGAGCCAGGCCAGCGCCAGCGCTGCCGCGAGGGCTCCGCCCACCTGTCTGCGATGCAGGCGGGGCGGGCGGGGCCAACGCCGCGATGCGTGCTGCGCCATCGCTTTGGAAAAGGGCAGGGGGTCGCTGCGCCAGTGACTTTCGAATTCAGGGCGGGTTTCGCCAATCGCCTCGAACACCGCGGAAACCGAGGCCCACGCGCGCGCATGGGCCGGGTCGTCGTCGAGCCATGTTTCGAACGAATCGGCGGTGGCGCGGTCGTCCGGTTCTTCGCGGAGCCGGATCAGCCAGTCGGCCGCCTGCCGGTGCAGGGCGTGCGGATCACCAGGCACGGGCTTGCTCCGAAACGAACCGGTGCTTTTTGCCGGGCGCCTTATGCGCGGGTTGAACAGAGGCGGCCGAAAGCGCATGCGAGAGAGACGAGCGGACGACCGGCTTTTTCAAAAAATCATTCCCCGTCATGAAGCGGACCGGTCGAGGCCGCAGCGATCGGCGCAGGCCGCAAGGCCGTCCGAAATGGCCAGATGCACCAGTGCGATCGAAATATTCAGGCGGTCCGCAATTTCCCGCAGCTTGAACTGGCCAAAGCGATGCATCTCGATCGCAATTCGTTGCCGATCGGGCAGACCCCGAAGGACGCGGAGGACGCAGGCAAGGTCGCGGCGGCTCGAAAGCGTGGCCTCCGGCGAAGCTTGTGGGTCTTCTACGGTACGGATCGCGGCATCGAGGTCGCCGCCGCTGATCCGCGCTTCCCGTGCCTTCCGGCGCAGGAGGTCGATCGCCAGGTTTCGAACCGTGCGTCGCAAATAGCCAAGCGGCTCGCGTATCGCGGCCGTGTCCATCCGGGTCGAAAGCAGCCAGGCGTCCTGGACGATGTCCTCCGCCTGCGTTTTGTCACCCACGATCCTGACGGCATAGTCGATCAGCACGGCGCGATGTGTCATGAAGACCCGCTCCGCCAGCTGTTCGTGTTTCACGCAATTTGCTTTCTTCAGTTCGCCGCGGCTCCCTCGAACCCGTTTCAGTTCTCCCATGGCGCAAGCGACTCATTTTTGCAAATGAGTCGCAATAAGAAAATCGGTGCTGAAATGGTTCCGATCGTTGAGGCCGGACAGATGCCCCATCCACACAAATCGGTGTGGTAGCGTCGGGCACGCGAGGCGCCTCGTCTCACGCGGTCCCGCTTTTGCCGATCCATCGTCGGCGAGGGCAATTGGAGCGGCAGAAAAAGCAGACCGGATCAGACGGAGCCGGACATGCCGGCTCCGTCTGGTCTTTTAGTCGAAGAGCTCTTCCAGAAAGGATTTGCGGCGCTTGGGATATCCTTTGTGATGTCCGCCGTGGCGGGGATCCCAGGAGGTCGGCGGCGCGCTTTGCGGATAATGTTGCTGGGCCGGCGCGGGCGGCGGCGGCGCATCGGAAGCGAGGCTGCGCTCGATGATCTTGTCGAGTTCGCCCCGATCGAGCCACACGCCGCGGCACTGTGGGCAATAGTCGATCTCGACGCCTTGCCGGTCGCTCATCGCGAGCGGCACCTTGCAGACCGGGCAGGGCATGCCAACGGCGGACCCCGTCATCGCTGCGCCCTCCCGCCGGACGACCGGAGCGGATAGTTGAATGGCTGCGGCGCGGCAGCGGCGGAAAATGGATGCGTCATCCCATAGACTCCCAGTTGTGATCCAACCGAAGTCCCGACATGGCCTGGGAAGCATATAGGTCAAGCCACATCGAGTATCCTCGATGCGGTCCGACATCACGATCCATGAGATCGCCAGAGGGGCCCGGCCCGCAGCGCGAAGATAAGCCCTGAACATTCAAATTCAATGGGGTGATTCAGTCGATGTCTTCACCTTTGGCAATCGCGAGCCACAGAGAGACAGATTGCCGGATCACAGGTTTCGGACTGCGAACCCCTGATTCTGGTCACCACAAATTTCCGGTCATAGTTCGAACAGCGTCGGTTCGTCCGGTTGCGGTGTTTCGATGACCAGCAGGCCCAGATGCATGGCCTGGGTAATCAGATGCGCCCTGTTCCGCGCGTTCAGTTTCAACCGCACATTCTCGATGTGCCGTTCGACGGTCCGCGGCGCGATATTGATCTCGAGCGCGATCTGCTTGGCGGAGCAGCCGACGGCAACCAATTCCAGTATTTGATGTTCACGAAAGGTCAAATGCGGTTCGACGTTCAAAGCGTTTCGATGCACGGTGCAATCCCCTGACACCCAAGGCGTGGACAATTCGCGACCGACGAGCATCTTTCTTGCGCAGCAGCGCTGCAACCCACCTGCTCTGCCTCCGATGATATCTCTTTGCGCACTGTTTAGCAATTAACGTAAACTAATTAAGGATATAGAGGCGCCACTGGTGTCAATACAGCTATATGGTTGAAATTCATTATTATATTCATCCGAAACGCTAAGAAATATTACGTAAGTGATTTTGCTATGATAATCTCGCACACGAATTCCTAGGTCTTTACCCGGATGGATTCCGCAGGCGCAAAGGCAGATGAGACTCGCAAACGGGGTCGCCGCAAATACCAATTCCAGATTGGAGACGTGGCGTGCAAGGTTTGTCGGCAGAGTTTCAACGCGGATCCATTCCGCAGGATACCATCCTTAAATTTCGTAAAGGCGAGATCATATTTTCGCAGGGCGATCCCGGCGATTGCTGGTTCGAAGTCGTCTCGGGCACCGTCCGGACCTGTCACTTTCATGTAGACGGGCATCGGCAGCTGACCGGCTTCTTCTATCAGGGCGATGTGTTCGGCGTTGAATATGGTGCCCGCGACTCCGCGGCAGAGGCGGTGACCAATACGATCCTGACGCGCCGTCCGGCCTTGAACGGCGAACCGAATTCTTTCGGGCAGAACCGCGCGCTCGAACGCGCGCTCGATAGCGCGAACCAATGCATATTCCTGCTTGGTCGCCGCAACGCCAGCGAACGCGTTGCGGCCTTTCTATTGATCGCGGCGAAAAGGCTGTCGGCACTCGACAGCATCCCCTTGCCGATGACGCGCAGCGATATTGCCGACCATCTGGGCCTGACGATCCACACCGTCAGCCGGACCATCTCGGGCTTCGTCCGGCAGGGCCTCATCGAGCTTGAAGGGCCGCAATTGTGCCGGCTGATCGACCTTGAAGGGCTGCGCGCCATCGCCGGGGAGGAAATGGGCGTGGCGATCGACAATATGGGGGCGATGCGGCCGCAGCGAGGGGCCACCCGACAGGGAGCGGGCGCATGAGCATTCTGTCCTCCCCGCCCGCCCTGCGTCATCTGGGCATGGCGACGGTCGGCCTGTCGGTCGTTTTCGTCCCTTCGCACGCCGAAGCAAGCGAAACACCGGCAATCGAATGTCTGTGCGAGATGCTTCCGTTCCTCGATACCGCGCCGACCTGGAACGCCGGAGCGGCTGGGCCGGGCACCGTGAAAGGTCAGCCGGCGGCGAGCGCCGAGGGCGAGATCGAGGCGCAGCGCCGTATCATCGCCGAACAACGCGCGCTGATCGACCAGCAAAACGTCCTGCTCGCGGAGCAGCATCGGCAGATCGCGCAGATGCAGCAACAGCTTGCGACGCAGCAGGTTCAGGTCGACCGGCTGACATCCTATGCGCTCGCCGATCAGCCGCTGAATCTGCTCCGCGGCGCGGGTATGGGGCAGGGTGCCGGACCTGGCCCCGCGCTGCCCGGCCCCGGCAGCGACGCCGTGGGCCTCCCTGATGCGCCGGTCGGCGAGGCACCGCCGCCGAGCGAGTCGCCCACACAAACCGTCGCTGCGGTTCCCGAAGGACAGGGTGTGCTGACGCGCGCCGGCGAACTTATCTTTGAACCGTCGTTCGAATATACGCGTTCGTCGACCAACCGCCTGGTCTTTCGCGGGATCGAGCTCATCCCGGGAATCCAGATCGGGCTGATCGAGGCCACCGACGCCGACCGTGACACGCTCGTCGGCACCGCTTCGCTCCGCTACGGGATCAGCGACCGGCTCGAAGCCGAAGTGCGCTTGCCCTATCTCTATCGCAACGACCGGATCGAGGTCGTCCAGCAACGCGACGAGGGCATCGTCCGGTCCATCGCATTGCGCGAGGACGGGATCGGCGATGCCGAATTTTCGCTCCGCTATCAGTTCAACCGGCCGGTCGGGCAAAAGCCGATCTTTGTCGGGTCGCTGCGCGTGAAATCCGACACCGGCAAGGGGCCGTTCGACATCGGATATGACGAATTTGGGGTCGCGACGGGGCTGGCCACCGGGTCGGGCTTCTGGGCTGTCCAGCCGGGGATCAATTTCCTGATGCCGTCGGATCCGGCGGTGATCTATGGCGGCGTGGCCTATCTTTATCATATCCCCCGCGACGTGAACAAACTGGTCGGCGAGGTGCTGGTAGGGCGAGTCGATCCGGGCGATGCGGTTTCGGCCAATATCGGCTTTGGCTTTGCGCTCAACCCGCGCTTTTCCTTCTCGCTCGGCTATCGTCACAATTATATCTTCCCGACGCGATCGGAGATCGGCGACACGATCCAGAAGTCCAAATATCTCCACGTCGGCTCACTCAATTTCGGTATGTCGTACCGCCTGACCCAGCGCGATGTGCTGAACCTCGGCTTTGAAATCGGCGTGACCGAGGATGCGCCCGACGTGTCGATCACGCTGCGCATGCCGTTCGGCGGGAAAATATAAGTCCCGTCGGTCGTGACCATGGCCCACAAAGAAAGAAGCCCCGCCTAAAGAGGCGGGGCCAGGTGAACCGTCCCTGTCGAAACGGGGGCGGGGGGTCGTTCAGTTCCCGAGTGCGCCAACCGTCTGCGCACCCATAACGGCGCCGATCGCGTCGCTCAGCCGCGTCGACGCCAAGCCGTCGCGGAAGCCTTCATAGCCGCTGAGATCGAGCACGGCGTCGACCTGCTGGTTCAGCGACACATTGCTCGCGGTGTTGATCAGCACGTTCTGGATCGCATCGGTGCTCTGGACCAGCGCCGTCTGACCGTTGTTCGCAAGGAACACCTGCTCATTGCCTACGCGCATGGTGATGCCGCCGCTGGTCAGGATGCCGCCCTGAATCTGCGACGCATCGACCGCGGTGAGGGACGGCGATACGAAGCGTTCGATTGTCGACCCTTGCGGGGTCCAGCTGACGACGGTGCGCAGCGCCAGTTCGTCGTTCACAAAGCTGCGGATGTCGGCGCCGAACGCGATCACCATGCCCTGGAACGCAAAGCCGCCGCGCTGTTCGGCCAGAACCTCGTCGGACACCGTCGCGGCATCGACGAGCGGATCGTCGGCGCGGACCTCGCTCGCCGCGAACAGCGCGGGGGCGATCGCGAGCAGGAGGATGCGTTGGGACATGGCCGGCCTCATTTCACCGTGCCGACGCGGACATCGAGCAGGATCTGCGGCGTCAGCTGATATTGGGGGGGGAGATTGGTCGTCAGGTCGCCGATCGAAACGTGGAGCGAACCATCTTTTTCGAGCGGGGCTTGCGACCAGGGTCCCCAGTCGCCGGCGAGATTGAAGGCGGGGCGCTGCTTAGCGCCGTCGACGATCGCGAGCGCGATGCCGTTCCAGTGTTTTTCGAAATCGGCGAGCGAATATTGGTTGAGCCCGAGCACCGAATCGCCGGTGAGCACGCGATCATTCTGAACGCCCTTGATCACCACGAAATGTTTGAAGCCGTTGAGATCCATCAGCACGATGGTCGGGCGCTTCACCTGCTTGAGTTGCTCGACGGTGATCCGGAAGCCTTCGGCGCGATAGCCGCGCGAGGCGAGATAGGTTTTCATGTCGAGCATCGAAAAGCCGACCTTGCGGATCGCCTCGCGGTCGCCCAGATTCCACATCGCGCGGAAAGGCATCGTCTCGGCCGTCGGTTCGCCATAATGATAGGTGAGCAAGGTCGCGAGCGCGGCCGATCCGCAGCTGAAATCATAACGCTGGCGAACGACCGAGCGAAAGGGAATGTCCCACCAGGTCATCACCTGAAGCTGGAAGTTGCCGCCGGTTTCGGGGCCGGTAAGCCGGACCTCGGCAGTCGCGGGCGTCGCCGCAAGGGCGCACAGCAGGCCCGCGATCAGGGTTCGCATGGGCCGCATGGCGCGCTCAATCGCCGAGGTTGATAGTCAGGTTCATGCCGCTTTGGGCACTGACCTGTGCGCCGGTGTTGATCAGCAGATTGCCGACACCGTTGAAATTGGACAGGGCAAAATCGCTGAGCGTGACCGCGCCTGCCGTATAGTCACCCTTGAGGATGTTGCCGCTGACGATCGAGTCCATCGTCTGGTTGGTGATCACAAGGGACTGGCCGCCGCGCTGGGTATCGAGTTCGCTGTCGTTCAGCATCGGCGATAAGCGTTCGGATTGCGCCGGAATGGCCGGGGCCGCAGATGCTTCGACAGGAACCGCCTCTGCAACGACGGGCGCCGCCGCATCGGGTGCGGGCAGCTGGGCCGATACGGGCACGGACAAGCCTGCCGTGATCAGCAGGACCAGATGCATCGGGGGTTTCATAGCTAGGGGCTCCTTGAAAGCGATACGGAGGGAAATGGCCGACCCGCCAGTGGTGTCGGGCCGGCCATCCGGGGGACGCGATTAGTCGCCGTCGCTGCCGCCGCCGCTGCCGCCGTCGGAACCGAAGGAGACAGTGCCTTGTGCCGCGATGTTGGTCGCAGCCTGGGTGTTGGCGTTGATGCCCGTGTTCCAGGCAGCATTCAGGATGCCCGCATATGCCGCGAAGGCATTGCCGCGGACATAGTTGTCGCCGCTGTGGTAGCCGACTGCCGTCGAGCTTTCGTCGAGGCCGTCCAGATCGACGACTTCGTCGAGATATTTGTTGATGTTGGTGGCGCTGAGCGTCTGGGTTGCGACAACGAGGGTGTTGCCATTGCCCGAACCGTTGCCGTCATTATCCTGATCATTGTCCTGATAGCTGTCGGCAGCATTGTCCTGGACAAACAGGTCGATCAGGTCATTGACGACGACAGTGTCATTGCCAACGCCGTTTGCGGCGCCGTTGGTGTTGTTGTCATTGTCTTGATTCTGTTGCGCGAAGGCCGGTGCGGCCGAAGCTGCGAGCGCCAGCGTCGACACCGCCAGCATGACTTTCTTGATCATGACTCTTCCTCTCTAAAAAGGGGATGGCGCGCGATGCCCCTTGGCATGGCTGATGCGGATCCTCCCCGACTCCGTCCGCATCGGTGCGAACAAGGCGATCATGGTCCGCTGCGGCAGGACCCGCTTTGCGAATTGGCAATGTCGGGGGTGGAGAAATACCCAGATGATATCGGTGGGGGATTTGCTCCGGCCGCACCGGGCGGCGGCGAGCATGTCATGCCGCCCCGGCCACGCGCGTCTCGTCGTGGCCGGATCCGGACGGAAAAATTCCGTCGCGACGTCAGAAGCTTTTGGGCAGCCCCAGCGCGTGGGTCGCGACATGGCTCAGGATCAGGTTCGTGCTGATCGGCGCGACCTGATAGAGGCGTGTCTCGCGGAACTTGCGCTCGATGTCATATTCCTCGGCAAAGCCGAAGCCGCCGTGCGTCTGAACGCACATGTCGGCGGCATACCAGCTCGCTTCGGACGCGAGCATCTTGGCCATATTGGCTTCGGTCCCGCCATCCTGCCCGGCGTCGAACAGGCGCGCGGCCTTGTCGACCATCTCGGAGGCGGCCGCGAGCTGGACATAAGCGCGCGCGATCGGGAACTGGATACCCTGATTTGTCCCGATCGCGCGGCCGAAGACTTCGCGATCCCTGGCATAAGCGGTGGCGCGGTCGATGAAGAAGCGGCCATCGCCGATGCATTCGGAGGCGATCAGGATGCGCTCGGCATTCATGCCCGACAGGATATAGCGAAAGCCCTTGCCCTCTTCGCCGATCAAATTCGCGGCGGGGACTTCGAGATCGTCGAAGAACAGCTCGGTCGTGGCATGGTTGAGCATCGTGCGCACGGGCCGGACGGTCAGCCCTTTGCCCTGCGCCTCGCGCATGTCGACGAGCAGCACGCTCATCCCGTCCGACGGTTTGGCGCATTCCTCGCGCGGGGTGGTGCGGCAGAGCAGGATCATCAGATCCGAATGTTCGGCGCGGCTGATCCAGATTTTCTGCCCGTTGACGACATAATTGTCGCCTACCCGCTTGGCGAAGGTGCGGATGCGCGTCGTGTCGGTGCCTGCGGTGGGTTCGGTGACGCCGAACGCCTGCAGGCGCAGTTCACCGCTTGCAATGGCGGGGAGATAGGCCTGCTTCTGCGCCTCCGACCCATGTTTGAGCAGCGTGCCCATCGTATACATCTGCGCATGACAAGCGCCGCCGTTGCAACCCGAACGATGGATTTCCTCGAGCACCGCGGTCGCCGCGCCAAGGCCGAGGCCCGAGCCGCCATATTCCTCGGGAATCAGCACCGACAGGAAACCCGCTGCGGTCAACGTGCGAACAAACTCGGTGGGATAGATGCGATCGCGATCGAGCTTTTGCCAATATTCGCCCGGAAACCCGGCGCACAGACGGCGCACAGCGTCGCGGATTTCGGGATAGCTTTGTGGCTGCGCTTCGGACATCGGCTTTTGGCTCTCCCCTGATCGTCGGGGAGAGCCTTAGGATACGAAGCATCGGGCGCCAACCCTCAATCAGATCGAGGGCAGGTCGAGACCTTTCTCGCGTGCGCAATCGATCGCGATATCATAACTCGCGTCGGCGTGGCGCATGACGCCGGTGCCAGGGTCGTTCCACAGCACGCGCTCGAGCCTTTTCGCCGCTTCGGGGGTGCCGTCGGCGACGATCACCATGCCGCTGTGCTGCGAATAGCCCATGCCGACGCCGCCGCCATGGTGGAGCGACACCCAGGTCGCGCCCGACGCGGTGTTGAGCAGCGCGTTGAGCAGCGGCCAGTCCGAAACCGCATCCGATCCGTCGCGCATCGCCTCGGTCTCGCGATTGGGCGAGGCGACCGAGCCAGAGTCCAGATGGTCGCGGCCGATCACGATCGGCGCCTTGAGTTCGCCGCTCGCGACCATCTCGTTGAACGCGAGGCCGAGCCGGTGGCGGTCGCCGAGTCCGACCCAGCAGATGCGCGCGGGCAAGCCCTGAAACTGGATCTTCTCGCGCGCCATATCGAGCCAGTTGTGGAGGTGCGTGTTGTCGGGGAGCAACTCCTTCACCTTGGCGTCGGTCTTGTAAATATCCTCGGGATCGCCCGAGAGCGCCACCCAGCGGAAGGGACCGATGCCGCGGCAGAAGAGCGGACGGACATAAGCGGGAACGAAGCCGGGGAAGTCGAAGGCGTTCTCGACGCCCTCGTCCTTCGCGACCTGGCGGATGTTGTTGCCATAGTCGGTCGTCGGTACGCCCGCAGCCTGCAGGTCGAGCATCGCCTGGACGTGCACTGCCATCGACGCCTTCGCGGCCTTGGCGACGGCGGCCGGGTCGCTTTCGCGCTTCGTGGCCCATTGATCGAGGGTCCAGCCCGCGGGAAGGTAGCCGTTGACCGGGTCGTGCGCCGAGGTCTGGTCGGTGAGCAGATCGGGGCGGATGCCGCGGCGAACCATCTCGGGCAGGATCTCCGCCGCGTTGCCGAGCAGGCCGACCGAGACGGGCTTGCCTTCGGCATGGCTCGTTTCGATGATGGCGATCGCCTCGTCGATGTTCGACGCCTGCTTGTCGAGATAGCCGGTACGCAAGCGCATCTCGATGCGGCTCGGCTGGCATTCGATTGCGAGGCACGAGGCGCCCGCCATCACCGCCGCGAGCGGCTGCGCGCCGCCCATGCCGCCGAGGCCGGCGGTGAGCAGCCAGCGGCCGGCAAGGCTGCCGCCATAATGCTGGCGGCCCATCTCGACGAAGGTTTCGTAGGTGCCCTGAACGATGCCCTGGCTGCCGATATAGATCCAGCTGCCCGCAGTCATCTGGCCGTACATCATCAGGCCCTTTTTATCGAGCTCGTGGAAATGCTCCCAATTTGCCCATTCGGGGACGAGGTTCGAATTGGCGAGCAGCACACGCGGCGCATCGGCGTGGGTGCGGAAAACACCGACGGGCTTGCCCGACTGGATGAGCAGGGTTTCGTCGTCATTGAGGCGCTTCAGCGTCTCGACGATCTTGTCATAGCTTTCCCAGTCGCGCGTGGCGCGGCCAATACCGCCATAGACCACCAATTCCTCGGGTCGTTCGGCGACGTCGGGGTGGAGGTTGTTCATCAGCATCCGCATCGGCGCTTCGGTGAGCCAGCTTTTCGCGCTGATCTCGGCGCCGGTCGCGGGGCGGATCACGCGGCTGTTATCGAGGCGGGTGGTCATGAGATTCCTTTCGCAAAGTCGAGGGTGGCGGCGATCACCTGCTGTAAAGCCGGCAGGATCGCGGGGTTCGGGTCGATGGGGGAAGGCCAGTTGCCATGCGTCAGCTCGGCCGGTTCGGTCATATAGCCGCGCTGCGCGAGTTCCATCTGGATCGCATGGATGCCATCGTCGGGGTGGCCATAGTGGCGCGTCGTCCAGCCACCCTTGAAGCGGCCGTTGACGACATGGCTCTTGCCGCTTGCGGCGCAGATGTTCGCGACGATGGTTTCGAGTTCGGGGGCAGCGGTTGCGCCGTCGTTGGTGCCGATGTTGAACTGCGACAACTCGCCGTCGAACAGGCGCGGGACGTGGCTGCGGATCGAATGCGCGTCGTAGAGGACGACGCGGCCGTGCTGCGCTTTCAGACGATCGAGTTCGCTGGCCAGCGCCTCGTGATAGGGGCGATGATAGAGATGAAGGCGCTGCGTTACCTCGGTCTCGTCGGGGCCATCGAAACGATAGAGCGGCTTGCCGTCGAAAGTTGTCGTCGGGCACAGCTCGGTCGTCGCCTGCCCGGGATAGAGCGATGCGCCCGACGGATCGCGGTTCATGTCGATCACGCTGCGCGAGATATCGGTCGCGACCAATGTTGCGCCCATGTCGGCGGCGAAGGCGTATAGCTCGGCAATCCACCAGTCGGTGTCGAGCTGCGCGAGCCAGGGCGACACATATTGGTCGTCGAGCCCGGCGACGCTTGTCCCCCCGTGCGGGAAGGCGATGACCAGCGGCGCGTCGCCGCGATGGACGCGCAGCCAGTCCATCAGGCGACGCCCGGCAGGTCTGCCGGAACCGCGGCGACGAGGCTGCCCGAGCGGATCAATGCGGTCGCGGCCTCCATGTCGGGATGGAAATGCCGGTCGTCTTCGAGCGTCGGCACCTCGGCGCGGAGATGCTTGTGCGCGGCTTCAAGCGCGTCGCTCGATGTCAGCGGCGCGTGGAAGTCGATGCCCTGACACGCGGCGAGCAGTTCGATCCCGATCACCGCGCTGACATTGTCGGCCATCTCGAGCAGGCGGCGCGCGCCGTGCGCGGCCATCGACACATGATCCTCCTGATTGGCCGAAGTCGGGATCGAATCGACGCTCGCCGGATAGGCGCGCTGCTTGTTCTCGCTGACCAGCGCCGCAGCGGTGACCTGCGGGATCATGAAACCCGAGTTGAGACCGGGGCGCGGGGTGAGGAAAGCGGGGAGACCCGAGAGCGCAGGGTCGACGAGCATTGCGATCCGGCGCTCCGAAATCGAACCGATCTCGCACAGCGCCATCGCGATCATGTCGGCGGCGAAGGCGACGGGTTCGGCGTGGAAATTGCCGCCCGATACGGCTTCGTCGGTGTCGGCGAAGATCAGCGGATTGTCCGACACACCATTCGCCTCGATGCTGAGCGTCGTTGCGGCCTGGCGCAGCAGGTCGAGGATCGCGCCCATCACTTGCGGCTGGCAGCGCAGGCAATAGGGGTCCTGCACGCGCGGATCGTCGATGGCGTGCGAGGCGCGGATTGCTGAGCCCGTCATCAGGCCGCGCAGCGTATCGCCGACTGCGCGCTGCCCGGCATGACCGCGCAGCGCGTGGATGCGCGCATCGAAGGGCGCGTCGGAGCCCTTCGCAGCCTCGGTCGAAAGCGCGCCGGTGATGAGCGCGGACTGGAAGATTGTTTCGGCGCGGAACAGGCCCGCGAGGGCGTTGGCGGTCGAGAATTGCGTGCCGTTGAGCAGCGCCAGTCCTTCCTTGGGCCCGAGATCGAGCGGGGCGAGACCCGCTTGCGTCAGCGCTTCGGCCGCGGGCAACGTCTTGCCGCCAACCTCGATGGCACCGACGCCGATCATTGCGGCGGCCATATGCGACAGTGGCGCCAGATCGCCGCTCGCACCGACCGAGCCTTGCGACGGGACGACCGGGGTGAGGCCCTTCGCGAGCATCGCCTCGATCATCGCGACCGTTTCGCGCCGCACGCCCGAGGCGCCCATGCCGAAGCTTGCGAGCTTCAGCGCCATCATCAAGCGAATGACGGGAACGGGCGAGGGCGCGCCGGTGCCCGCG
Organism: Sphingopyxis sp. GW821-FHT10B01; assembly: GCF_059415685.1. Taxonomy (NCBI): domain Bacteria; kingdom Pseudomonadati; phylum Pseudomonadota; class Alphaproteobacteria; order Sphingomonadales; family Sphingopyxidaceae; genus Sphingopyxis; species Sphingopyxis sp. GW821-FHT10B01. Next base: position 467,940 of record NZ_JBWKNS010000004.1, read on the forward strand.
GCATGGCTGAGCACGATGTTACGCTGGAGGGTCGACAGCTCGTCGTCGGCGATGCGCACGCTCGCGAGCTTTCCGAAGCCGGTGTTGATGCCATAGACGGGCGCGCCCTTCGCGACGATCCGGGCGACCGCGGCGGCGCTCGCGTCGATCGCGATCCACGCACCGGCACTCAGTTCGGCGCTCGCGCCTTCGTAGATCGCGCGCCAGTCAGCGAGCGCCATGGCGCCGGGGATGATGATCATTGTCCGTCCTTGATACGTTGGTGAAGCGGGTTGAAACCGATGCGGTAGACAAGCTCGGCGGGATCGCTGACGTCCCAGATCGCGAGGTCGCATGCCTTGCCGGCTTCGAGCGTCCCGATTTCGTTGCTCAGTCCGAGCGCGGCGGCGGCGTTCACTGTCACGCCGCGCAACGCCTCGACGACGGTCAGGCCGAAGAGGGTCGCGCCCATGTTGAGCATCAGCAGGAGCGAGGTTGTCGGCGACGTGCCGGGGTTGTTGTCGGTCGCGAGCGCGATGCACGTCCCGTGGCGGCGCATCGCTTCGATCGGCGGCAGCTTGGTTTCGCGCATGAAATAATAGGCGCCGGGCAGCAGCACCGCGACCGTGCCCGCCTCGGCCATCGCGCGGACATCCTCGTCGGTCGCATGTTCGAGATGGTCGGCCGACAGCGCGCCATACCGGGCCGCGAGCGCGCTGCCGTGAAGCGCGGACAATTGTTCGGCGTGGAGCTTGACCGCGAGGCCGTGCGCCTGCGCCGCTTCGATCACGCGCGTGCATTGCGCGGGCGAGAAGCCGATGCCTTCGCAAAAGGCGTCGACCGCGGTGGCGAGCGGCGCGGCGGCGGGGATCATTTCGCCCACGACGAGGTCGATATAGGCGTCGCTGTTGCCCTTATATTCGGGGGGCAAAGCATGTGCGCCGAGGAAGGTCGGTTCGACGCGAATGTCGCGATGCTCGGCGAGTGCGCGCGCGGCGCGCAGCATCTTGAGCTCGTCTTCGGTTGACAGGCCATAGCCCGACTTGATCTCGATTGTCGTGACGCCCTCGGCGATCAGCGCGTCGAGACGCGGGAGAGCGCTATCGACGAGGTCCGCCTCGCTTGCCGCGCGAGTCGCGCGCATCGTCGACACGATGCCGCCGCCCGCGCGCGCAATCTCTTCATAGCTCGCGCCGGCCAGCCGCATTGCCCATTCGTTGGCGCGGTTGCCGCCGTGGACGAGATGCGTGTGGCAATCGATCAGGCCGGGCGTGATGAGGCGAGCGCCGCAATCATGGACCTTTTGCGCCGTCGCCGGGGCGCCGTCGGCGGGGCCGGCATAGACGATCCGGCCATTCGCCGCCGCCACGACGCCATTGTCGATCAGGCCGAGGTTACCATCGGCCATCGTCGCGAGTCGGGCGTTCGTCCAGAGATGCTCCATGTAGACATTGTTGTCCGGATGCGTCATTATGTCTAGACATAATATGAGGACGAAAGATGATGGCTCTCTGGTTCGAACGCGCATGGATAGGCAGCGGCTGGGAAAAGGATGTGCGGCTGCGCGTCGCTGACGGCCGGATTGCGGCGATCGAAACGGGCGTTGCCGCGGAACAGGATGATCAGAGGCATCGCGTCGCTCTGCCCGGCCTGTGCAACGTCCATAGTCATGGGTTCCAACGCGGCATGGCGGGGCTTTCCGAGCGTCGTAGTCGACCTGATGACAATTTCTGGAGCTGGCGCGAGATCATGTACCGCTTCCTCGACCGGCTGACGCCCGAGGATGTCGCGGCAATCACCGCGCAGGCCTATGTGGAGATGCTCGAGACGGGCTTCACCCGCGTCGGCGAGTTTCATTATCTGCATCATGACGCGGCGGGTGCTTCCTACGCGGACCCCGCCGAAATGGCGGGTGCGGTGTCGCAGGCGAGCGCGGCGAGCGGCATCGGCCTGACCTTGCTCCCCGTCTTCTATGCGCATGGCAATTTCGGCGGTGCCGCGCCGAGCCCGGGGCAGCGGCGTTTCCTTTGCGATATCGACGGCTTTACCGCGCTCCTCGACGCATCGCGGCCCAAGCTAACCGGCGACGCGAATATCGGCGTCGCGCCGCACTCGCTGCGCGCCGTTTCGCCGGAGGAACTGGCGGCGCTGCTTGCCCTCTCGCCGACGGGTCCGGTCCATATCCATGCCGCCGAGCAGGTGAAGGAAGTCGAGGATTGCGTTGCGTGGAGCGGCGCGCGTCCGGTCGAATGGCTGCTCGATCATGCCGGCGTTGATGAACGCTGGTGCTTGATCCACTCGACCCATCTCGATGCCCGCGAAACGCAGCGGCTGGCCGCGAGCGGCGCGGTGGCCGGGCTGTGCCCGATCACCGAAGGCAATCTGGGCGACGGCATCTTTCCCGCGGTCGATTATCTCGCCGCGGGCGGCCGCTTCGGGATCGGTACCGACAGCAACATATTGGTGGACGCGGCGCAGGAGCTTCGCGCGCTCGAATATTCGCAGCGGTTGGCACAGCGCGCCCGCGCCTTGCTGGCGAGCGAAGAGGCGCCCTTCGTCGGCGCAAATCTGTTCGCGCACGCGGTACAGGGCGGGGCACAGGCATTGAATGTGCCCGCCGGTCTCGCCGTCGGCCACGCTGCCGACATTGTCTCGCTCGACCTCGATCATCCTGTTTTTGCGGGAACCGACGACGCGACATTGCTCGACCGCTGGATCTTTTCGGCACGCGCGGGTGCGATCGACAGCGTGTGGCGCGCGGGCGCCAAGCGTGTCGAAAAGGGTCGTCATATCGATGCCGAAAGCATCGCCGCCGCCTATCGCGCCTGCGTCGCGCGGCTGCTCGGATGAATCCCGCGCGCCGCATCCGCGACGAGATCACCGCCTCGATCCAGTCGGGTGAATGGCGCCCCGGTGACCGTGTCCCCACCGAACAGGAACTCGCGGCGCGCTATGGCTGTGCGCGCGCAACGGTGAGCAAGGCGCTGGGCGAACTCGCCGCGTCGGGACTGGTCGAACGGCGGCGCAAGGCCGGAACCTTTGTTGCGCATCCGCCGGTCCATTCGGCGGTGATGACGGTGCCCGACCTTGCCGAACTGATCGCGGCGCGCGGCGAGGCCTATCGCTGGAACCTGACATCGATCGGGCCAGCGGACCCGGCCGACGACCTGTTCGCCGGCCCCGCACTCCGCATCGAGGGTGTGCATATGGCGGCCGGCGAAGCCTTTGCGCTCGAGCGCCGCTTTATCGCACTCGGCGAGGTGCCCGAGGCGGCGGACGCCGATTTTGCGGCAGAGGCGCCGGGAACCTGGCTGCTCGGGCATATTCCATGGACGCAGGCGCGGCACGTGATCCGCGCGGCAAACCCGACGCGCAAGGAAGCGGGGCTTCTGGCGATCGGGACCGGCGTCGCTTGCCTCGATCTCGACCGAACGACATGGCGCGCAGGGCGCGTCGTAACCCATGTCCGGCAGCTGTTTCGCGGCGATCGCTTCGATTTGGTCGCGGAGTTCAACGCCGGGCCGTGAGGGTCAGACGCTTTCGATCTGCGTCAGCGCCAGCGCGCCGAGTAGGCCGACATTGTCACCCAAGGCGGGCGATACGATCAGCTTTTCGGGGTCGCCGGCGAAATAGCCGTTCGATGCGGCAACCGCCTCGGCACGGACGCGTTCCATCAGGCCCGGTGTTCCCATCACGCCGCCGCCGAGGATGATACGTGCGGGTTCGAGGGTCGCCTGAAAGGTCGCGGCCGCCTGCGCGAGATACCAGGCGATCATCTGGTGCCCGATGTGATCGGCCGGCATTTCGGACAGCGATGCCCCCCAGCGGGCAACGATCGAAGGACCGGCGGCGAGGCCTTCGAGGCAATCGCCGTGAAAGGGACAGTGCCCCACGAAACCCGTATCGAGGGGGTGGCGCGGCATACGGATATGCCCCATCTCGGGATGGCTGACGCCATGGATCAGCCGGCCCCTGACGACCGCGCCGCCGCCGACGCCGGTCCCGACCGTCAAATAGAGGGACGCGTTCGTTCCCTGACCCGCCCCTCACATCCATTCGGCCAGCGCGGCGCCATTGACGTCGGTATCGATCGCGACCGGGCAATTCAGCGCGCGGCCGAACGGCCCGGCGATGTCGGTATCGCTCCAATGGGGCTTGGTCGTGCGCGTGATATGTCCCCATGTCGGCGAGGCCTGGTCGAGGTCGAGCGGCCCGAAGGACGCGATACCGACCGCGGCATAGTCTGTCTCCTGTTCCTGCAGCCACGCGATCGCTGCGGGAATCGTCTGTTCGGGGACGACCGTGTCGATGCGTGTCCGCGCGTGAATCCGGCGCGATGCGTCACCGACGCCGACGATGAATTTCGTCCCACCCGCCTCGATCAGTGCGATTTTTCCGTCCATTCCCAGAATGATCCTGACCAGCCGGGCCCAATGCCGATCTGAATGGGCGAGAAGCGGGGCGATGACAATGGTTTGCGAGCGGCGGGCTCAGCCGTCGGACAGGGCGACCTTTGCGGCGTCGGCGGGTTCCGGGATCCATGGTGAGGTGAGCAATCCCGCCGGACCGAAAAGCGCTGCAAAAGCATCGGGGCCGCGAACCGCGGTTGTCAGCGCCTCGGCACGCGGATCGTCGACCGCACCGTTCGCACCGCGCAGATGGGCAATCCAGCCGGCGATGCCCGCGAGGATCGCCGGGCAGCTGCGTCCCATACGCTGGTTCGCCGCCAGCGTTTCCAGCCAGCGCTGGGGGATTTTCTGGCTGCCGTCGGCGGCGATCTGGATGAGCCGGTGGCGGAGCGCGGGATTGGCGAAGCGATCGAGCAGCGCTGCGGCATAGCTGTCCAGATCCTGCGCCGACGCGGCCGCGATTGTCGGCGCAGCTTCGGCACGCATCAGCCGTTCGATCAGTGGCGCGATCGCAGGATCTGCGATCGCCTCGTGGACATGGGTGTGGCCATGCGCGAGCCCGATATAGGCAAGCGCCGAATGGGCGCCGTTCAGCATCCGCAGCTTTGCCGTTTCATAGGGACGGACATCCGCGACCAGTTCGGCGCCCACCGCTTCCCACGCCGGACGCGGACCGGCAAAGCGATCCTCGATCACCCACTGGCTGAACAGTTCGGTGACGACGGCCGCGGCATCCTCGATGCCGATACGCGCAGTGAGTTCGGCGCGGTCGGCGTCGGTCGTTGCGGGCACGATGCGGTCGACCATCGTCGAAGGGCAGGCGCATTCGCGCTCGAACCAGCCGAGCAGCGCCGGGTCGTACTGCGCCACATAGGCGGCCATCAGGCGCGCGAGTTCGCCGCCATTGTCGGACAGATTGTCGCACGAGAGCAGAGTGAGGCCGGGAAGGCCGGCGTCGTGCCGGCGGCGCAGCGCAGCGGCGAGGAGCGCGTAGAGGCTCGTCTCCCCTGCCCGCGCGGGATCGAGTTCGCCGTCCGGCGCCCGGCAATAGCCTTTTTCGGTGACCGTCAGCGTGACGATGCGCGTTTCGGACGCGGCAATCCGGTCGATCACGGCGGTGGGGTCGCGCGGCGCGACGAAGATCTTGCGGACCGACCCGACGAGCCGCATGCGCGTGGCACCGGCCGCGCGTTCGCTGACGGTGTAGAACCCATCCTGCGGCACCATCTGGTCCGCGACGTCGACCGAGCGCATCGACACACCCGCGATCGCCCAGTCGCGGTCGCCGTTCGTCATCGCGCGGTCGGTGTACCAAGCCTGATGCGCGCGGTGGAAGGCGCCGATGCCGAGGTGGACAATACCGATCGCCTGCGCGCGGCGGTCATAGCCCGGCCGTTCGACCGCCGCGTCGAGCTGCGCGACCGTCGCCTCCGACAGCCTCACAGCTTATAGGCTCGCTTTGCGAGACCATAGGCGAGGTCGACGGCGAGTTCGGCCGCCTCCCAATCCTCGAGCCGGTGTTCGGTGACGAGTTCGGCAAGGAAGCCGCAGTCGACGCGGCGCGCGACATCGTGCCGCGCCGGGATCGAGAGGAAGGCGCGCGTGTCGTCGTTGAAGCCGACCGTATTGTAGAAGCCCGCGGTCTCGGTGCACATGCGGCGGAAGCGGCGCATCCCCTCGGGGCTGTCGTGGAACCACCAGGCGGGGCCGAGGCGGAGGCAGGGATAATGGCCGGCGAGCGGCGCCAGTTCGCGGGCATAGCTCGTCTCGTCGAGCGTGAAGAGGATGAGCGACAGGCGGGCGTCGTTGCCGAAACGGTCGAGGAGCGGCTTGAGCGCGTGCACATAATCGGTGCGCATCGGAATATCGGCGCCCTTGTCGCGGCCGTAACGCGCAAAGACCTCGGCATTATGGTTACGGAAGCTGCCGGGATGGAGCTGCATCACCAGCCCGTCTTCGACGCTCATCGCCGCCATTTCGGTGAGCATCTGGGCGCGGAATAGTTCGGCTTCGTCGGCGGTGAAAACGCCGCAGCTCACCTTGCGGAACAGCGCCTCGGCTTCTTGTGGTGCCAAGTCTGCAGTCCGCGCGGTCGGGTGCCCATGGTCGCTGCTCGTCGCGCCCATCGCCGCGAAGAAGGCACGGCGCTGGCGGTGCGCAGCAAGATAGCCCGGCCACGAAAGGCAATCCTCGCCGGTCAGGTCGGAGAAGCGCCGCAGGTTACCGCGGAACCCCTCGAAATCGGGATCGACGACCGGGTCGGGGCGATAGGCGGTAATGACGCGCCCGTCCCAGCCGCTGTCACGGATTGCGGCATGATGTTCGAGCGTGTCGAGCGGGCTTTCGGTCGTCGCGATGACCTCGATCCGGTAGCGCTCGAACAGCGCGCGCGGGCGAAAGGCGTCGGTGGCGAGCGCTGCGTTGATATGGTCAAAATAAAGGTCGGCGGTCGCGGCGTCGAGGCGGAGGTCGAGCCCGAACGCCTCGGCGAACACCCAGTCGAGCCACAGGCGCGACGGGGTGCCGCGGAACAGATGATAATTTTCGGCGAAGAGCCGCCAGGCCGCGCGCGGATCATAGTCGGGATTGCCGATCCCCAGCGCCTCGAGCGCGAAGCCCTGCGAGTATAGCATCCGGAAGACATAGTGATCGGGTTGCAGCAGCAGTTCGGAGGCGTTGCCGAACGGAGCATTGCCGGCAAACCACAACGGGTCGGTGTGGCCGTGCGGGCTGAGGATTGGCAGATGTTCGATCGCGGCGTGAAGCTCGCGCGCCAGTGCGCGGGCGCCGGGTTCTGCGGGGAACAGCCGGTCGGGGTGGAGCAGGAGCGGGCGGGTCATCGCGATTGTCCTTCTTGGCGAGGCGCGGTCACGCCGTGGCGCGCGAATAGCGATCGCGGTGCGCCTGCGCCGCCTGCCGCGCGGCCTCGATCTGCTGCTCCTCGATCGCGAACAGCAGGCTGTCGATAACCTGCGTGAGATGATTGCGCATCGCGGCGCGCGCGGCGGCGGGGTCGCGTGCGCGCAGGGCGTCGAGGATCGCGCGGTGCTCGTCGACGACGGGCTTGATGTTGGCGGTGCGCGCCTTGGCATGGAGCAGCGCGGCTTCGGGCGAATTCGAGCGGATGTCCCACAGTCGCTCGATCGCGTCGTGGATCGCCATGTTGCGGGTTGCGCGCGCGATCGCGAGGTGAAACGCGCGGTCGGCGCGTTCGGCGCCGCCCGGTTCGCGGTTTTCGTCCGCGATCCCGGCAACGAGGCGCGCGATGTCCTCGATTTCCTCGTCGCTGATTTGCGTCGCAGCGAGCGCCGCCGCTTCGCCTTCGAACATCAGCCGCGCCTCGGTCAGTTCGAACGCGCTGACGTTGAAGCCGCCGACCCGGTCGGTGCCGGGGAGGCTGCGCACATAGGCACCTGACCCGACGCGAACCTCGATCAGGCCCTGCACTTCGAGCGCGATCATCGCTTCGCGAACGGTCGGGCGGCTGACATTGTAGCGCGCGGCCAGTTCGCGCTCGGCGGGAAGCCGTGCGCCGACGGCAAAGGCGCCGCGCGCCAACTCCTCGACAAGCTGGCGCGCCAGATCCTGATAGAGCCGGTCCTGGCCCTTTGTTTCTGCCGCGGTCATCGTTGCTCCTGATTGGCCTTACCAATTATGTTGACAGGTTGATGCGTGCTGGTCAACAGATACTGCGGCGCTCCCGCCTTTTGCACAGGTCATGCCATGAAGATCGAATCCGCCAAGGTGATCGTCACCAGTCCCGGCCGCAATTTCGTCACGCTCAAGATCTTCACCGATCAGGGCGTTTACGGGATCGGTGACGGGACGCTCAACGGCCGCGAACTGTCGGTCGTCGCCTATCTCGAAGAGCATGTGATTCCCTGTCTGATCGGCATGGATCCGCGGCGGATCGAGGATATCTGGCAATATCTCTATCGCGGGGCCTATTGGCGGCGCGGGCCGGTGACCATGCGCGCGATCGCCGCGGTCGACATGGCGCTATGGGACATCAAGGCCAAGATGGCGGGGATGCCGCTATACGATCTGCTTGGCGGCCGCAGCCGCGACGGCATCATGGTCTATGGCCATGCCAATGGCGGCGACATCGCCGAGACCGTCGATGCGGTCGGCCATTATCTGGACATGGGATATAAGGCGGTGCGGGCGCAGACCGGCGTGCCGGGCATCAAGGACGCCTATGGGGTCGGGCGCGGCAAGCTTTATTATGAGCCCGCCGACGCGTCGCTTCCCTCGGTAACCGGCTGGGATACGCGCAAGGCGCTGAACTATGTGCCGAAGCTGTTCGAGGAATTGCGCAAGACCTATGGATTCGGTCCTCATTTGCTGCATGACGGCCACCATCGCTACACGCCGCAGGAAGCGGCGAACCTCGGCAAGATGCTCGAGCCCTGCCAGCTGTTCTGGTTCGAAGATTGCACGCCGGCGGAAAATCAGGAGGCGTTCAAGCTGGTGCGCCAGCATACGATCACCCCGCTTGCGGTTGGTGAGATTTTCAACACGATCTGGGACGCGAAGGACCTGATCCAGAACCAGCTGATCGACTATATCCGTGCGACCGTCGTGGGTGCGGGCGGGCTGACCCATTTGCGCCGCATCGCCGACCTGGCCAGCCTCTACCAGATCCGTACCGGCTGCCACGGTGCGACCGACCTGTCGCCGGTGACGATGGGCTGCGCGCTGCACTTCGACACATGGGTGCCCAATTTCGGTATTCAGGAATATATGCGCCATAGCGAGGAGACCGACGCGGTTTTCCCGCATGACTATCGTTTCGAAAAGGGCGAGCTATTCTGCGGCGAAACGCCGGGGCACGGTGTCGATATCGACGAGGCGCTCGCGGCAAAATATCCCTATAAGCCCGCCTATCTTCCCGTCGCGCGGCTGGAAGACGGGACGATGTGGAACTGGTGAGCCGTCTCACGCGGCCGCGTTACGCGGGCGGTTTCCAGAGATAGGCGGCCGAGGCAAGATCCTGCACGATCGACCCCAATGACTTGTAGATGGTGACGTCGGATGCGGCGATGCGGCCCGGCGCAGCGCCTGAAAACACATGGCCAATCTCGGGCAGGACATGCACCTCGGTGACCAGCCCGGCTTCGCGCGCGTTCAGATATTCGGCGCCTTGCGCGAGCACGCCCTCGCGATGATCGGGAATAAATCGCGCCCGCGCGACGAGCGCGGCGTCGATTTCCGATGGCCCGGCGCGGCTCGACCCGACGGCGTTGATATGGGTGCCGTCCGATACATGGCTGTCCAGCAATATGGGGTCGGCGGCCCCGGTCAGCGTGCAGATGATGTCGGCATCCTTCGCGGCCTCCGCAACCGTGGCGGCGACATGGGCGGCGAGGCCGAGATCGCCGGCGATGCGATCGACCAGATCGAGCGCCCGGCCCGGCGAACGACCCCAGACGCGCACTTCGTCCAGCGGACGGACATGGCGAATGGCGGCTACATGATGCCAGGCCTGCTCGCCGGTCCCCACGATGGCGAGGTGGCGGGCGTCGGCGCGTGCGAGCGCATCGGTCGCGGCAGCCGAAGCCGCTGCGGTCCGGATCGCGGTGACTTCGCCGGCATCGATGACGCAAACCGGCGCTCCGTTCGCGCGGTCGAACAGGATGATCACGCCCTGATGCGAGCCGCTATGGGCAGCGGCGGCGGGAAAGATGCTGATGATTTTCGCGCCAAAGCCTGCACCATCGAGCGCGCCGGGCATGACCCCGAACAGATCGCCGCCGCCCAGCTCGATGATCCCGCGCAGCAATTGCTGGCTTCGCCCTTCGGCGAGCGCGATCATCGCCGAACGCATCAACGCTATGCAGACGTCGTGGGGCAGGCGGCGGGTTACCTCTGCTGCATCGATGAAGCGGATCGGATCAGCCACCCCAGACACTTTCGGCATGGCGGAGGAAATTCAGGCCCATGATCTTCTCGATCCGGCCGCTCGAATAACCGCGCGCGGCAAGCAGGCCGATGAGCTTGCGGAACTGATCGGGCCCGCGCAGGTCGACGACGAAAGGATAAGTGTCGGGCCGTTCGCCGGCGGCGCTGATCCCCGCGGCGCGGCGCTCGGCGATCTCCTTCGCGAGGACCGCGGCATAGGCCTCCAGATCGTCGATCTGAGTCACCAGACCGTCGGTGCCGATGCCGACATGATCTTCGCCGCATATATTCACCGCATGATCGATATGGCGGACGACATCTTCGGCGCGGGCGTGACCCGATATGTTGAGGAAGGGCATGAAATAGATGCCGACAAAGCCGCCCTTTTCGGCGACGAGCCGCAATTCGGAATCGGTTTTGTTGCGCGGCAGGTCGGTGACCGCGCGGCAGCCGGTGTGGTTGATCGAGATTGGCGCGGTCGAGGCGTGCGCCGCTTCGAGGCAGGTCTTCTCGCCGCTGTGCGACAGGTCGACGATCATTTTCTGCGCGTTGAGCCGCGCGACGACTTCGCGCCCGAAGGCGGTGAGGCCGCGATTGTCGGGCGCCATCGATCCATCGCCGAGCATGTTGGCGGGATTATAAGTGAGCTGGAAGATGCGTACGCCGAGGTTGGCGAAGATGTCGACGCGGGCCGGGTCCTTGCCCATCATCGCGCCATTCTGAAAGCCATAGATGAGGCCGATCTTCTTCTCGGCCTTGGCGCGGCGGATGTCCGCGACGCTCAATATCTTGGTCAGGTCGCGCGGATAGCGGCGCAGCAGCATGTCCATCTCGGCAACGTCGGCGACGCTCTTCTCGAACGGTTCTGCGGGGCCCGCGACATAACCGAAGGTGCAGTTGATCGCGGTGACCCCCGAGGCATGGGCCTCGGCGAGCACACGCGGCGAAAAGGGGTCGGCGGGGGTGTCGCGCAGATTGGGATCGGCCAGCCCGCCGAGCGCGTTGACGATCACCCATTTCCGGCTGTCGGGCCCTGCGGCCCCCCACGCTGCCGAGGGTAGCAGCGACGTCGCGGCGAGCCCCGCCGCGCCTGCGATCATCGCGCGCCGGTCAATCGTCATCACCCAATTCCTTTTTCGTTGGAGGCGTGAAATCGGCGCGCCGATATTCGCGGCCGCGCTTCACCGTCATTTCGATGCGTTCGATATTGTCGATGTTGGCGATCGGGTCCGCGGTCAGCACGACGAAATTCGCCAGCTTGCCGGGCTCGATCGACCCCATGTCCTTGTCCCGGCCCGCCGCGCGCGCGCCGACGAGGGTCGCCGAATGGATGACGGCGAGCGGGGACATGCCGACGTCGTGCGCCAGATAACGCAGTTCGGCATGCACTTCGGGCCATGCGTCGCCCGCCGGATTGACATAGTCGGTGCCGGTCGAAATCGGGATGCCCGCGCGCCACGCCTGCTGCGTCAGGCGGACCGTTCGCGCACCGCTGCAGCGCAAAGGTTTCGCTTTCGGATCGGCCTTGCGCTCGGCCTCGAACTTGACGAACAGGCTGCCGGTCGCATCGAGGATCGTGCCGTGCTTTTGCATCGCGCTGTAAAGGCGGGCGACAACCGGATCATCGCCCGTTTTTGCAAGAAAGGCCTCATCGACCGGCGTGCGGTCCTCATAGGCTTCGAGCATTTTGGGCTGCGCCTCATAGCCCAGATAGCAGACATGGCTGATCACATCGGCGCCCGCGGCGATGACCTCGGCCGGGCGGGCCGGGAAGATCGCGCTATGCGCCCAGATCATCAGCTTCTGTCGATGTGCTTCCGCGGTGATCGCCCTGACACGCTCGGCAGGCAAATCGGCATAGATTTTGATCGCGCTGGCCGAGGTGCCCCGCGCGAGCGTGACCGCGGTGCGCAAATCGGTCTTTTTGTCGATCGCCTGCATCCATGGCGCTGTGCCCGGCGCAAAGCCGCGGCTGACCGACAGGACGCGGGGGTCCTCGAAAAAGGGCGGCCCCGCCATCAGTGCCGCATAATAGATGTCGGGCGCGATAATCTCGCCGACCAGCGAGGCGCGCGCCAGGTCGCCGACAGCGCGCAGATCGTCGGCCATGTCGCGGACCGCGGTGACGCCGCCGTAAAGCTGCCGGCGCAAGATTGCTTCGGCGCGCATCCGGTTGGGCGGCGTCGCAAGGTGAACATGGCTGTCGATCAGCCCGGGGATAATGAAGCGTCCGGCGAGATCGACCCTGCGCGCGGTGCCGGCCTGACCGTTCAGGCTGTCGTGCGCGCCGATGGCCACGATCTGCTCGCCATCGACCAGAATGTCCTGCTTCAGCCGCGCCGGGCTGCCGGTCCCGTCGATGACCGTGACATTCGCATATAGAACCGGTTCGGCAGCATAAGACGGTGCTGCCACGATCAGCGATGCCGCAAGGCCCAGAAAACGAATGGCGCCGAACAGGGCGGGCGAGCGTGAGCGGTCAGCAATCATGCGCCCGTGGCTAGCCGCCTCATTTCACGTCCGCAATCGCCGAGAAGACCGTGCCGGGAAATATCGGGGAGAGTGCGTGGTGCCGGCTACAGGATTCGAACCCGTGGCCCCCTGATTACAAATCAGGTGCTCTACCAACTGAGCTAAGCCGGCGCACCCGCGCCCTTTGCTTCAAATAATGCCAAAGGTCCAGCCTTCGGTTCGCGCCAATGTGTCGTCGAGCGGCGCGGGGTTCCAGGGTGCCGGGCCTGACGCGATAGCGCGGAGCCAGGCGGCGGTGAGCAGCGCGTCGCTCGCATGGTCGCTAACTGGCCCCGCCAGGCCGCACCCCGGCGAGCCAAGCGCCGCGAGCGCCATGTCGAGCGCCGAGCCGTCGCGGATCTTGCTGCGCCCGGGCGGCAGGCCCGCAGCGCGCGCGGCAAGGCTGGTATAAGTTTCGACGAGCAGTGGCCCCCGCGCGGGCACGGGATCGAGCGGCCAGAGCGGTATGCGATCGTGCAGCCGGTGGAGCAGGCGCATTCCCGCGAGACTCGCCTTGCCGACCTGCGCCGCGCCGACAAGGTTGAAGTTGCTGACGCTCGCCGCCTGTTTCGTCGTCCGCTGATGCTGTTCGACAATGCGCAGCCGCCCGGCGCCGGGCGCGAACAGGTCGCCGACATCGCCGCCGGCAAGGCGAAAGTGCCGCCGCGCTTCGGCGTGCGCCAGAAATCCGCCAACCTCATAATGCGGATCGTCGATGGCGAGTCGTTCGACGAGCGACCAGAGCGCGGGGATATCGGGCGGGCTCTCTACCCACTCGGGAAAATAGGCCGCGCGGTCGGCAAAGGCGAAGGCGGCCGAAAAATCGAAGCCGATCAGCATGTCCTCACCCGCCGCAGCGACGCCCTCCAGCCAGTCGAGGATCTCGGCCCGCGACCAGACATGCCCTGGCCGCACCAGTGCGGGCGCCGCCGCGTCGCTGGCGACTGCGAGCGCAATCCCGCGCTGCCTTGCACCGCGGGCGCCGGACCAGTCGAGTGCGGCGAAATGAGTGAAACGGCGCATCGACGGGCTTTAGCGCATGCATGTCGTCTTGCACAAAGCCTCGCTCCGCCCCACATGGACCCCATGCTGATCGAAACCGAATCGACGCCCAATCCCGCGACGCTCAAATTCCTGCCCGGCCGGGCGGTGATGGACGCGGGAACTCGCGATTTTGCCAGCCCCGAAGAGGCCGAGGCGTCGCCGCTCGCGAGCGCGCTTTTCTCGCTTGGCGACGTAACCGGCGTTTTCTTCGGCCGCGATTTCGTGTCGGTGACGATCGCGCCCGGCGCCGAATGGAGCGATGCGAAACCCGACGTGCTCGGTATCGTCATGGATCATTTTCTTGCCGACGTACCGTTGTTCAACACGGCGAGCGCGGGTTTTTCGGTTCCGCCCGAGGATGAGGCCGGTTTTGCCGACGATCCTGCCGACGCCGACATCATCGACCAGATCAAGGAATTGATCGAAACCCGCGTCCGGCCTGCGGTCGCTAACGATGGCGGCGACATCGTCTATCGCGGCTTTGACAAGGGCAATGTCTATCTGAAGATGCAGGGCGCGTGTGCGGGATGTCCTTCCTCGACCGCGACGTTGAAGAATGGCATTGAGTCGCTCCTGAAACATTATGTACCCGAAGTAACGGCGGTCCACGCCGTCTGACCACCCAGATCCAGGAGACTATATGATGAGCGAGCCGCTTTCCGACAGCGCCCTCGACCAGTTGTTCCGTGCCGCGCGCACCTATAACGGTTATCTCGACAAGCCGGTATCGGAAGCACAGCTGCACGCGATCTGGGATCTGACGAAGTTCGGCCCGACCAGCGCGAACAGTCTGCCGGCGCGGGTCGTCTGGTGCGTGACCGACGAGGCGAAACAAAAGCTCGCAGCGCTTGCCCTCCCGGCCAACGCCGAAAAGATACTCAAGGCGCCGGTGACCGCGATCATCGCGACCGACAATATATTCTACGAAAATCTGCCCGACCTTTTTCCTCACGCCGATGCCCGCAGCTGGTTCGTCGGTAACGAAGCGCTGGCCGAAACGACCGCCTTTCGTAATTCCAGCCTGCAGGGCGGCTATTTCATTCTTGCCGCGCGCGCCCTCGGGCTCGATACCGGACCGATGTCGGGATTCAATAATGCGGGCGTCGACGAAGCCTTTTTCGCCGACCAACCCCATGTGAAGAGCAATTTCATCTCGACCCTCGGCTATGGCGATCCGGCCAGCATCTTCGAGCGCAGTCCGCGCCCGGACTTCGCGCGCTTCAACAGCATCGTCTGAGCGGGCCTGCGCCTTTCTTCATGCGGCACCTGGTTATCGATTCGGCGAGTGAGGCCTGCTCGGTGGCGCTGCTGGAGGAAGGGGCGATCCTCGACTATCGCCACGAAATCATCGGGCGCGGCCATGCCGAACGTCTCGTTCCGTTAATCGCCGAGCTTGCGGACGGTGGCCGCGCCGATATCATCGTCGCCGGATGCGGGCCGGGCAGCTTTGCCGGGGTGCGCATCGGCGTTGCGGCGGCGCGCGCCCTCGCACTGGGCTGGCAGGTGCCTGTGCAGGGCTTTTCGACGCTTGCGCTGGTCGCTGCGGTTGCTGCCGACGATATCGCGGCGGCCGGTGGGGCGCTTGTGGTGATGGAAGGCGGCCACGGCCAGTGGTTTGTCCAGCCGTTTGCCGCCGACCTGTCGCCGCGTGCCGAGTTCCGCTCGCTGCTGCCCGACGACGCTGTTCTGCTTGCCGACGAACTTGTCGTGGGCAATCGGGCCGAACCTTTTGTTGCGCGCCGCGGCTCGGGACATGCGCTGCCGACGCTTCCCGACGCGCGCGGGTTTTTGCGATTGCCGCATGCGGCGTTGATCGACCGGCCCAGCCCGATCTATGGCCGCGCGCCCGACGCCAAGCCGATGGCGCCGGCATGACGGGGCCGATCCGCCTTGCCACGGCGCGCGTCGGCGATCTCGCCGCCGCGATGCGCGTGATGGATGCGGCTTTCGAACCCGCCTATGGCGAGGCGTGGAGCGGCGCACAGTTGCTCACCCTGTTCGCGCTGCCCTCGGCGCGGGTGTGCCTTGCGTGGGAGGGCGAGCAGGCGTGCGGTTTTTCGGCCGCGCGCATCGCCGGACCCGAAAGTGAATTGTTGCTGCTCGCCGTCGATCCGCTCTTCCGCGCGCGCGGTATTGGTGCGTTATTGATGGATGACTGGCAGAATTGGGCGAGCGAGCAGGGCGCCGACGATTATTTTCTGGAAATGCGTGCCGATAATGACGCAATTCACCTTTACGGGCAGGCGGGCTTTTCTGAATGCGGCCGTCGTCCCGCTTATTATCGCGGCAGCGATGGCGTGGTGCGCGACGCCATTACAATGCGGAAGTCGAATCGGGACAGCAACGCCGGTTGATCGGTCATTGCGGAATTCCATCCAAAGTGGCAGTAATCCCGGCGGCGAAAGAACAAATCCAATATTCGTCATTCCTTCTTCTGGGTACATATAACAAGGAATAGTCTCATGTCCGAACAAGCCGATACCAATGAGATGCTCGTTACGCTGACCGCAGACATTGTCGCGGCACATGTCAGCAACAACAGCGTCGCCATTTCGGATCTCTCCCTGCTGATCAACAATGTGCATGCCGCATTGTCGGGTCTGGGAAGCGAGCCGGTCGTCGAAGAAAAGCTGGTGCCGGCGGTTTCGATCCGCACATCGGTGAAGCCCGATTTCATCGTGTGCCTTGAGGATGGCAAGAAGCTGAAAATGCTGCGCCGCCATCTGATGACGCATTATGGCATGACCCCCGATGATTATCGGGCCAAATGGGGTCTTCCCGCCGATTATCCGATGGTTGCGCCGAACTACGCCGAAAAGCGCCGCGCGCTGGCGAAGGAAATCGGCCTTGGTACCAAGGGCCGCGGCGGCGGGCGCAAGCCGAAGCCCAAAACCAAAGCGTGAAGCCGACAGGCTGAACAGGCGGGAGAGGGCGGCAACGAGGGTGCCGCCCTTGTCCTATCGCCAGCGCGACCCTATACAGAGGTCATAACAAAGACACGGCTGCATCTGCAGGAAAGGTCCGCATGTCCGGTAATATCGATCTTGAAGCATTGTGCCATGAAAAGGGGCTGCGCATCACCGAGCAGCGCCGCATTATTGCGCGTGTGATCTCGGATTCGGAGGATCATCCCGACGTCGAAACGCTCTATGAGCGGGCGTCGAAGATCGACAGCGGCATTTCGATCGCTACTGTTTACCGCACCGTCCGCTTGTTCGAAGAAGCGGGCATTCTCGATCGCCACGATTTCGGCGACGGACGCTCGCGATACGAAGCCGCGCCCGAGGCGCATCACGATCATCTGATCGACGTCGAAACAGGCAGGGTGATCGAATTTGTCGATCCCGAGCTCGAGGCGTTGCAAAAGGTCATCGCCGAACGGCTGGGCTTCCGCCTCGTCGACCATCGTATGGAGCTTTATGGTGTCGCCATCGATCGCAAGCGCGACTGATCGCGCCTCGATTACCTGGCGAACGGTCGCTCGCCTCACTCTGCTGGTGTTGGCGCTGCTTTTCCTGATCGTCCCGCACTTGCTCTACCGCGCCGTTGGCCGTCCTTCGCCGATGGTCATGGCGTTTCTCAACGCCGCCGGCTGGATCGCCGGCCTCCGCATCCGGACCACGGGCACGCGGTTGCGGCGCAATGTCCTGTTCGTGTCGAACCATGTCAGCTGGCTCGACATCCTCGCGCTTGGCGGCGCGGCGCGTTCGGCTTTCGTGTCGAAGGCCGAAGTCGGCACGACCCCGCTCGTCGGCTGGCTCGCCGACCAGAACAGCACCATCTATGTCCAGCGCGAAGCGCGGCGCGACATCCACAACCAGGCCGATAGCCTGCGCGCCGCGCTCGCGCGCGGGCGGCCGGTGACGCTGTTTCCCGAAGGGACGACCGGCCCAGGCGACGGGCTGCTGCCGTTCCGCGCCTCGCTGTTCCAGGCGATTATTCCGACGCCGCCCAATTTGAGGGTGCAGCCGGTGTTCCTCGATTACGGCCCGGAAGCGAACGACATCGCTTGGCTCGATCCCGAATCCGGGCTCGACAATTTCAAACGCCTGCTCGCGCGTAAACGCCCGATCCATCTTACCCTTCATTATCTCGACCCGCTGCCCGATGTCGTCGAGAGCGATCGCAAGCTGCTGGCCGAAGCTGCGCGCGTGAAGATAGCCGACCGGATGGCCGAAACCGCCCGCCCTTCCGCCGGCGCCGCGCATCGCCTATAGCGCGCCGATGAAGTCCGACTCTCCAAAAACATTCCACGTCAAATCCTTCGGCTGCCAGATGAACGTCTATGACGGCGAGCGCATGGCCGAGATGCTGGGCGCCGAGGGCTATGTTGCAGCGGCCGACGGGGCAGACGCCGACCTCGTCGTGCTCAATACGTGTCACATCCGCGAAAAGGCGGCCGAGAAAGTCTATTCGGACATCGGCCGGCTGAAGCGTGCCGACGGCAGCCGCCCGACGATCGCGGTCGCGGGCTGCGTCGCGCAGGCCGAGGGCGCCGAGATCGCGCGCCGCGCGCCGACCGTCGACGTCGTCGTCGGCCCGCAGGCCTATCATCGCCTGCCCGATCTGATTGCCCGCGCCGCGCGCGGCGAAAAGGCCGTCGACCTCGACATGCCCGCGGAGAGCAAGTTCGGCGCGCTGCCCAAACGTGCCGGCGGCCAGCGCCCGACAGCCTTCCTGACCGTTCAGGAAGGCTGTGACAAATTCTGCACCTATTGCGTCGTGCCCTATACCCGCGGCGCCGAAATCAGCCGGCCCTTCGCCGACCTGATCGCCGAGGCGCGCGCATTGGTCGCGGGCGGCGCGCGTGAAATCACCCTTCTCGGCCAGAACGTCAACGCATGGGATGGCGAGGACGAGCGCGGCAGGATGGTCGGCCTCGACGGCCTGATCCGCGAACTGGCGCGCGAGGACGGGCTCGAACGGATCCGCTATACGACCAGCCATCCCAACGACATGACCGAGGGGTTGATCGCCGCGCATGGCGAAATCGACAAGCTGATGCCGTTCCTTCACTTGCCGGTGCAGTCGGGCAGCGATCGCGTTCTCGCGGTGATGAACCGCAGCCACAGCGTCGACTCATATCTTCGCGTTATCGAGCGCGTCCGGGCGGTTCGTCCCGACATCGCGATCTCGGGCGACTTCATCGTCGGTTTTCCGGGCGAGACCGACGCCGATTTCGAGGCGACCCTCGATATCGTCCGCGCGACCAATTACGCGATGGCGTACAGCTTCAAATATTCGCGACGCCCTGGCACCCCCGCGGCGACCATGGACGACCAGATCGACGAAGCGGTACTGAACGAGCGTCTCCAGCGTTTGCAGGCCTTGCTCAATGAGCAACAGCAGGCGTTCAACGCCGGACTCGTCGGCCGCACGACGCGCCTCCTCCTCGAACGCAAGGGCAAGCTCGAGGGTCAGCTCATCGGCAAGTCGCCTTGGCTCCAGTCGGTGCATGTTATCGCGCCGGGGCTCAAGATCGGCGACATGGTCGACGTGCGCGTCGTCTCGGCGGGGCCAAACAGCCTGGGCGCCGAAGCGCTGATGGAAGAGGTCGCCTAGTGCGACAGGCGGAAGCTGTCTCCGCGAAGACACACTCCGTCTCCTTCCGTCGAATTCCGCATGACCAGGAGATGGACTCCCGCCTTGGCGGGAGTACAGTCCTATTCTCGATTGAAGGAGCCTTGCCCACGTGTCGAAACGCCCGCTGACCGCCGCCTCTCCCGCCGAACCCGGCGACCGCGTCCGACTGACCGCGGAATTCGAGCGAACGCAGCTATTGGGCATTTTGTTCGGGGAATTCGACCGCAACCTCGTTGCCATCGAAAATCGCCTCGGGGTCTATATCTCGGCGCGCGGCAACCGCGTGCAGATCGAGGGTGAAGCCGAATCCGCCGCGCGCGCGCGCGACGTGCTCGTCGATATCTACAATCGCATCGAACAGGGGCAGGAGGTCGACAGCGGTATGGTTGACGGGGTGATCGCGCTGTCGGCGCAGCCGACGCTGGAAGGCATCATCCGCCACGACGCCAGCGAAGCGCCGCCGATCATGATCCGGACGCGGAAAAAGACGATCGTTCCGCGCGCGCCGTCGCAGGTTCCCTATATGCAGGCGCTCGCGCGCGACGACATCATCTTCGCACTCGGGCCGGCGGGCACCGGCAAGACCTATCTCGCGGTCGCGCAAGCCGTCGCGCAGCTCATCACCGGCAGCGTCCAGCGCCTCATCCTCTCGCGCCCCGCGGTCGAGGCGGGCGAAAAGCTCGGCTTCCTGCCCGGCGATATGAAGGAAAAGGTCGATCCCTATCTGCGGCCGCTTTACGATGCGCTGCACGATTGCCTGCCCGCCGAACAGGTCGAGCGCCGCATTGCGAGCGCAGAAATCGAAATCGCGCCGCTCGCTTTCATGCGCGGGCGGACGCTCGCCGATGCCTTCATCATCCTCGACGAGGCGCAGAATACGACGATCCCGCAGATGAAGATGTTCCTGACGCGTTTCGGCGCGAACAGCCGCATGGTCGTGTGCGGCGACCCTAAACAGGTAGATTTACCCATCCCCGCGAGTTCGGGGCTCGCCGACGCGGTTAACCGGTTGCAGGGGGTTGAGGGCATCAACGTCAGCTATTTCACCAGCGCCGACGTCGTCCGCCACCCGATCGTCGGGCGGATCGTCGATGCCTATGAAGGGCCGGGGGCTTAAGTCTCAAAGATCCTCCCTGTGGCGAAGCCATGGGGAGGGGGACCGCTCACCGTAGATGAGTGGGGAGGGATTTCGACGTCACGTCATACCCCGCCGTCAGCGCGCCGCGCTGCCACCTCCCCATCGCTGCGCGATAGGGAGGATCTTTTTCTTCAAATTTCCCAATCATTTTTCGAGAACGATTCGCAATAGCATATTGACCCCCTGAAAATGCGCGCCTAGGGCGACGCTATTGCGAGTCAGTCGCAACCATTCAGGGGAAGAAAATTGAACATCCAACGTTTGCCGTCTGTATCCCGCCTTGCCGCAGGCACCGCGCTGGGCCTCGCGCTCGCTGCGACCGCCGCGCCGGCCTTTGCGCAGGACAATGACGGCGACTATTGGGTGGCGCGCAAGAACCAGATCGTCGTCACCGCGACGCGCACCGCGGTGAAGGCCGAGGACGTCCCGGTCACGGTTACCGTCAAGAGCGACGAGCAGATCGCCGACGAACTCGTCACCGATATCCGCGACCTCGTCCGCTTCGAACCCGGCGTCAGCGTTCAGCGTCAGCCAGCGCGCTTCGGCGCGGCCCTCGGCACGACGGGCCGTGCGGGTAACGACAGCTTCAACATCCGCGGCATCGGGGGTAACCGGGTGCTTGTGCAGGTCGAGGGCGTGCGCGTCCCCGACGGCTTCACCTTCGGCGCCCAGGCGGCGGGTCGCGGCGACTATGTCGACCTCGGTCTGGTGAAGTCGGTCGAAATCCTGCGCGGCCCGTCGTCGGCGCTCTACGGCAGCGACGGCCTTGCCGGCGCGGTCAGTTTCATCACCTCGGACCCCGTCGATTTCCTCAAGCCGGGCCAAAATGTCGGCGGCCTTCTCCGCGCCGGCTATAGCAGCGCCGACGAGGAGTTCAGCGAAACCGCGATCCTTGCGGGACGCAGCGGCGACTGGTCGGTGATGGCCGCCTACACCCGCCGCGATTACAAGGAACTCGACAACAAGGGCAATGTCGCCGGCGGTGTCACGCCGACCGGTACGTCGGGCAAGGATGCAGGCACCGGCCCGCTGCGCACGCTTCCCAATCCGCAGGACGGCCACTCGAACGCCGTGCTGGCGCGAATCGTCTACGATCCCGCGAACGGCCACAAGATCCGCCTGACCGGCGAATATCTCGACACCGATCTCTACACCAACGGTCTGACCGGGGTGACCGCGACGCGCAACGCGCAAGGCGTCGTCACCGCCAGCGTCGACCGCCTCGAAGGCTTCGATACCGGCGAACGCAAGCGCGTCTCGCTCGACTGGAGTTGGGAAGGCGAAGGTGCGATCGATTTCGCCCGCGTCGCGCTGTACTGGCAGGACGGCGAGGACAATCAATATACCGAAGAGGATCGCACCCCAGCCGCCGACCGCACGCGCCTCAATACTTTCGAAAACCGCGTGATCGGCGCGTCTGCCGATGCACGCGCCGATTTCGTCACCGGCGCGATCACCCACCGCCTCGTCTTTGGCGGCGATATCAGCAAGACGCGCCAGCGCGGGCTGCGCGACGGTACTGTTCCGCCATTTGGCGAGACCTATCCGACGCGCGCTTTCCCGACCACCGACTTCACCCGCGCCGGTCTGTTCGTCGGCGACGAAATCTCCGTCGCCGATGGCCGCTTGCTGTTCTATCCGGCGCTGCGCTTCGACTGGTACGATCTGTCGCCCGACAACGACCCGCTGCTGCCGACCTTTGCGGGCGCCAAGCAGGACGGCTCGCGCGTCTCGCCGAAATTCGGTGCGGTGTGGAAGATCACCGACGAGGTCCGCCTGTTCGCCAATTATGCGACCGGCTTCAAGGCGCCCGAACCGGGACAGGTCAACCAGTTCTTCTCGAACATCGCGTCGGGCTACACCTCGATCCCCAATCCCGATCTTGGCCCCGAACGCAGCGAAAGCTTCGAGGGCGGCATCCGCTTTTCCAATGATGCGATCAGCCTCGACGTCACGGGTTTCTCCGCGCGCTACAAGGATTTCATCAGCCAAGAACAGGTCAGCGGCAATTTCCTGCCAAACGATCCCGCTATCTTCCAATTCGTGAATCTCGATCGCGTCCGGGTCAAAGGAGCCGAGGCGCGGTTCGAGGGGCGAGCGTCGTCCGGCCTGTATACGACGCTCGCCCTATCCTATGCGAAGGGTGACGTGATCGACCCCGATGGCGTGCGCTCGCCGCTCGAATCGATCGATCCGCTCAAGCTCGTCGCCGGCATCGGTTACCGTCAGCCGCAGGGGCGTTTCGGCGGTCAGCTGATCATGACGCACAGCGCCCGCAAGGAAGCATCGCGGACGAACGGCGGCTACCGGCCCGACGATTTCACCATCCTCGATGCGACCGCTTATCTCCGCATCACCGAGGGGCTGACGTTGCGCGGCGGGGTCTTCAACATCCTCGACAAGAAATACAGCTGGTGGAGCGACGCGCGCGGCCTCGCCAACACGGTGCTGATCGGCGGCCGGACCCTGCCGATCGAGACGATCGCCGACGCCTATACCCAGCCCGGCCGCAACGCGAGCGTGTCGCTCAGCTTTCGCTTCTAAAAGAAAACAGAAGGACTGCACCGATGAAAACATACCGCAAAATTGTCGCCAGCCTGTTGCTGCTCACCGCCGCGCTGCCCGTCGTCGCCTCGGCCCACCCGCCGATCGCCGCCGAAGCCGCCGCCGCCAGCTTCGAACAGGACCGCGCCGACATCCTCGCCATGGCGGGCAATTATCGCGTCAGCTTCAACATGCAGGAGTCGACGCGCTGGGATCCGAACTACGAAATCCTCGAGCCCAAGCGTTCGGGCGGCAACGAGGTCGTGCGCGTAATCGAGGATAGCGGCCGCAAGATCATCCTGCAGCACATGCTCGTCATCACCGGCGACGACGACAAGAGCATGATCATCAAGCATTGGCGGCAGGATTGGGAATATGAGCCCGCGAAGCTGCTCGTCTATTCGGACCGCAACGCATGGACGTGGGAAGATGTGCCTGAAAAGATGCGCACCGGCCGCTGGTCGCAGACCGTCTATCAGGTCGACGACAGCCCGCGTTATGGCGGCTGGGGCCAGTTCGAAACGCAGGGCGGCGTCCGCCGCTGGCGCTCGAACTGGACGTGGCGCCCGCTCGCGCGCCGCGATGCGGTGCGCAATCCTGTTTATGACCGTTACCTGTCGATCAACCGTCACCAGCCTTCGCCCGACGGCTGGGTCCACTGGCAGGACAATACCAAGATGGGGACGAAGGATGGCAAGCTGGTGCCGATCGTCCAGGAATATGTCCTCAACACCTATATCAAATACGACCAATATGACGTGAAGGCCGCCGACAATTATTGGGCGGCGACCAAGGATTATTGGGCTGCGGTACGCGCCGAATGGGACCGTGTCGCGGCGACCAAGGGGGGCATCGCGATCGACGAAAAGGCCGACACCGGCACCGTCATCAGCGGACGCCTGCTCGAAATGGCCGACGAGGTTCAGGAAAAGAAGCTGACCACGGCAAAAGCCATCGCCGAGGCGAAGAGGCTCATCGAAACGAACACGCGCAAGCTTTGAAGATCTTCACCATGTGAAGCCCGAAACTGGGGTGGCTCGCGAGGGCCGCCCCCCATTTTATGGCCGCCATCGCGCACGCCGACGTGAGATAATTTACAAACTGCCGGATGCTAAGCTTTGCCCAATCGCGTATTGGAGCGAAGATGCCCTTTTCCGGCCAACAGGACAGAAGTTCGAAGCCCGCGCCTTGGCGGGCTGGCGGATCGCGCTTGCCGGTTGTGCTGCTGCCGCTCCTTTTCGTTGTATTGCATGGCGTGTTGCTGGCCGTAAGCGGCGCGCACGCGTGGCTGGTCTCGCTCATCTTCCTCACCGTCGCGCCGCTGATGGCCGCCGCTGCATGTCTTTATGCCGCACGGCGGAGCGGGTTTGCGAGGGGGTGGGGGGCGGTTGCGCTTGCGATGCTGCTCTGGGCTGGCGGCATGGCGGGCAATCTTTACGCCGGTCTCATACTCGGAAGCTGGTCGGGCGTTGGCGCGCTCAGCATGCTGCTCTTCATATTATACGGCGTCCCCATCATCCTTGTCCTTGCTGTGCCCGAACGTGAGCAATGGCAGGTGCGCTCGATCGACGCGGCGCTTGGGCTCGGGCTCGGCTACCTCTTTTTTCGCCACACCTTTGCTTTCGCGACGATGGCGGACGCCAGCCCAGAGAATGTCGTCAATTTGCGGTTGATGTTCGACATCGAAAATCTGTTCGTCATGCTCTTCGCGCTGATCCGCTTTCATACGAGCACCCTCCCGGCGCGGCGGCGATTTTTCCGCGGTCTTGCGATCTTTGCGCTGCTGTATCTGGCAACCGCCGCGTTCATCAATCACCTGCATTCCGACATATATTACGGCCACTGGCCCGACCTTGCGATCGCGCTGCCGTTCCTGATCCTCGCCGGGGTGGCGCTTGATGCACCCGTGACAGACGGCGGCGCGTCGCCCACGGCCTCGCGCGCGTTCGAACAAGCGGTGCGGGTCGGCGGGCCGCTGATCCTTCCCGCGATGCTGCTGATGGTTTCGGCGTTTCTCGTCCGCACCGACCCCGCCCATGCGATGGCGGGCTGTGCGGGCGCCATCCTCGGTTATGGCATGCGCACCATCTTCGTGCAGGTGCGCGGCCTTGACGCGCATGACCGGCTTGAACGGTTGACCCTGATCGACCAGTTGACCGGCCTCGGAAATCGGCGGCGTTTTGACGAAAGCCTGCGCCGCGAATGGACGCGTGCGCGAGGTACGGGGCAGGGGCTCGCGCTGCTGATGATCGACATCGACCATTTCAAGCTGCTGAACGACGCGTTTGGCCATCCGGTCGGAGATGGTCGGCTGCACGAGGTGGCGCAGGCGCTAGCGGCGTGTGCAACCCGCGGATCGGAAGTCGTGGTGCGCTATGGTGGTGAGGAATTCGCCGCTATCCTGCCCGCGGTTACACAGGAACAGGCGGAGATGTTCGCGGAAACGATGCGCTCCGCCATCGAACGGCTCGACCTGCCATCGCCCGCGCCAAACGGCCGTGTGACCGTCAGTATAGGGGTCGGTCATATCGACCATGTCGATAGTGGCGATGTGACGACCTTGGCGGCGGCCGCCGACGCTGCGCTCTACGAAGCAAAGCAAAGCGGTCGCAACCGAACGAGGGTGCACACCGCCGCTTGATCGCATCGCGCCGTTGCGCCGCGACCTATGGCGTCGGTTCGCAGCATTTGATCGCGCCGTAGAACGGCTCCGCATCCTCGTTTTCGGGAACAAGCGAGATCGAAATCAGCGCGTCACCAAACCCGTTGAGCCGACGTAGGGATATTGGCGCAACGCTCTATTTTTTCGTCGCGCCTTCGACGCTCCAGATCCCGGCGCCGCGCGTCGCGATGAAGAGGAAGATGAAGCAGTAGAGGATGATGGTCTCGCCGTCGTTGACGATCGGGAAGGCGCCCTGGCTGGCGTGCGCGACCCAGTAACCGACCGCCGACATGCCGCTGGCAATGAAAGCCGCGGGGCGGGTGAACAGGCCGATGATGATCAGGGCGCCTGCGATCAGTTCGATCGTTCCTGCGGCATAGAGCATCGGGTTGAGCGGCATCGGAAAGGCGACCGGGAAGCCGAAGAACTTCTGTACGCCATGCGCAAGGAACAACAGGCCGGCGACAATCCGCAGCAGCGCATAGGCCTGCGCGCCAAAACCATCGAGAAATTTCATGATTGATCCCCTCCGTGTCGAAAGACAGGGATGCTAGTCCAGCTTCGGGGTCAGTCAAAGTATGATTGTCGAAACATAGCGTTTCCTGCGCCTCGACACGTTCGGGCCCGATGTGGAACGGCGTCGGTGAAATTTTTTCGCACGGCATGTCACATCCGCGCGCGCCGTCTCGTCAAGTCAGCATAACCCACGCAAAGGAGCATGACATGACCAAGATAACCGACCCCTTCGCCGTCTCGCCGCAGCTGATGAAGCAGTGGATGGCGGTCAGTCTCGCAGCCGAAAAGAGCCTTGAGACAAGCCTGATCGAACTCGTTAAAATCCGCTCGTCGATCCTCAACGGCTGCGCGAACTGCATCAACATGCACACCGCCGAGGCCCGTGCGAAGGGCGAGACCGAACAGCGCATCTACCTGCTGTCGGCCTGGCGCGAAGCCCCGGTCTTCAGCGACCGCGAACGCGCCGCGCTGGCGTGGACCGACGCCTTGACCATGCTGCCGGGAGGACACACACATAAATTCGCCAAAGAGGCGCTCGAAACGCATTTCACGCAGGAAGAACAGATGAATCTGACCGTGATGATCAATGTGATCAATGGCTGGAACCGGATCGCGGTCGGTTTCGACCTTTGGTACGAAGGCCCGGCGGTCAAGGCGGCCTGATGACCCCGCAGGGACATCATGAAGCGGCGGACGCGGCGGTGAGTTTCGACCCGCTGCGCCCGCTGCTCACCCGCGTTGCATATCGCATGCTCGGTTCGGTCGCCGATGCCGAGGATGTGGTGCAGGATGCCTTCATCCGCTGGCTCGGCGTCGATCGCAGCGAGGTGCGCGAGCCCGCAGCCTTCCTGCGCCGCACCGTGACGCGGCTGTGTCTCGACCAGATCAAGTCGGCGCGCCACCAGCGCGAAACCTATGTCGGCCCCTGGCTCCCCGACCCGCTGGTCGAGGAGGAAGAAGAGGACGACGTCACACTACCGCTGATGCTCGCGCTCGAACGCCTCTCGCCGCTCGAGCGCGCTGCTTTCCTGCTTCACGATGTCTTTGGCGTCGAGTTCGACGAGGTGGCCAAAACCATCGATCGCGATCCCGCAGCGACACGCCAGCTTGCCGCGCGCGCTCGCACGCATGTTCGCGAGGCGCGGCCGCGCTACAAGCTCGAGAAGGCGCAGGGACTCCAGATCGCCGACGCCTTTTTCGCCGCATCGCGCAGCGGCGACATGGGCGCGCTCGGCGCGCTGCTGGCGGCCGACGTCGGCATGTGGTCCGACGGCGGCGGCAAGCGTCCCGCGGCAATGGAGCCGGTGCTTGGGTACGATATCGTACTCAAACTCCACCGCAGCCTCGCGGTGCTGTTCGGCAAATATGGCTCGACGCTGGTCCACACCGGCACGATCAACGGCCTCCCGGGCTTTGTCACCCGCGAGGCCGATGGCGAATTTCAGACCACCGCGCTCGAGATCGAGGACGGCAAGGTCGCCGCCATCTATGTCATGCGCAACCCCGACAAGCTGCGCCATATGCATTGAGTGGCGGCCTCCCTCTCGTCGAGGGAGGCGCCGGTGTCACTTTTCGGCGGCGAGGCCGGGGACATAGAGCGAAGCAATTTTGTCGACGAATTTCTCGGGCGAAGCGCCCATCAGGTTCGTCAGCACCACAACGCTAAGGTCGTCCTTGGGATAAATGAATACCGTGGCGCGTGCGCCGCCAGTAAGGGCAAGTGCGGGATGCTCGGCGCGTCGCACCGATGGCCAGCCCAAGCCATAGCCGTTAATGAAAGCGTTGAAGCCGCGATAGCTGCCATCTTTTTGCGGCTGTGGTTTCCAGAGTTCCTCGATGCTGTTCTTGTTGACCAGTTGCAATTTCTGGATCGCAATAACCCATTTTGCCAAATCAATGGCCGTGGATTGGATACCACCGGTTGGGAGTAATTGTGCGGACGTCCATGATTCCTGACGCACAAACGCAGTTTCACTGCGATCAACGCCGACAGTTTTCATCCCGTCAAACTTCAGCGTCAAATGCGTATAGAGTTCAGCCAGGTCAGGCTTGGCCGGGACAGGATAGGCAAAGCGTGTCTGCTTCATGCCGGCTTTATTAAGCTGCCGATCGCGCACGAAATCTGAAAAGGATTTCCCTGAAAGCTTCGCGATGATTTTCCCCATCGCGACATAGTTGGTCTGGCTATATCGATATCCCGCTCCGGGTGGAAATGTCAGGGGATTTTGCTGCACCCTTGCCCAGGAGGCATCCGGGTCAATGAGACCATCAATCGGCCGGGTATTGTCATCCACAATTTCGGGCAGCCCGGATGTATGGGTGAGAGCCTGCCGAACGGTGACACCGCTCCACGCTTCCGGAAGGTTTTCGAGATAGGTTGAGATTGGCGCATCAAGATCAAGCTTGCCCGCTTCGACAAGCTGCATTGCCGCAACGCCGGTAAAGGCCTTGCTGATCGAATTGATGCGGAAAATGGTTTTGTTCGTGACGGGGGCCGAGGTTTCCCTGTTGGCCAGACCATAGGCACCCGTGAAGACGATCTTGCCATTCTGCACTATTGCCATTTGCAGCCCGGGAATATCGCGGGCCGCCATTTCGCTTTGGACCAGCTGTTCAATTGCGGCGGTCTTGTTTTCAGCCTCTGCGACCGACGGTGTGCGGGCGTTTGCACTGTGGGTAAGTCCGCCCATGACCGCAATCAGACCGATTGCGGCAGAAATTTTGTTCAGCATTATTTGATGACCCAAAGCTTGAGGAGTGTAACGCGTGCGACTGTGTATTGTCATATCAATACACAGTTGCGGTCGTCAAGCTGGACCGGGTGCCTCGCGGTTTTCTGTGTCGGGCCTAAGGGCGCAGGCACATGTGCAGCCGGATTGGTGCTGCCAATTCTGAATTTCGGTCACCACCGAAGTGGCGTTTCCTGGCCGGGAATCCGGGGTGGGCGACGCGCCCACCCCGCACATCTTTACAGACCGTCAAGACCCTTGCTGACGAGGATGTTCACCGCAACGCGGCGGTTTTGTGCCTTGCCTTCGGGGGTGCTATTGTCTGCTGCCGGGTCGGCTTCGGCCATCCCGGTGGGGGTCAGCATACGATAGGGTTTCCAGCCGCAGGCCTGCTGAAGGTGATTGACGACGCGGCTGGCCCGCTTTTCGCTCAGCTCCTGGTTGAGTTCCTGGCTTCCCGTGGAATCGGTGTAGCCAACGACCAGCAGCAGGGCATTGTCCATCCCGTCCGCCGAATTTGCCGCAGTACACAGATCGGCTTTCGCTTGCTCGGACAGCACGGCCTTGCCGGTGTCGAAGTTCACGTTCGTCGTGCCTTTGACATTATACTGATCGATATCGCCGACGCGGCTGCGAAGCGCCTCGGTTGCCGCAGTCTGTTCGGCAAAACGCTGGTTGGTGCCGGTATGGATCATCGACGCGGTCCGGAGATCCTTGTTCTTGAGCTCGACCTGGCTTGCTACCAGGCCGCCGTCCCACTGCAATGTGTTGACTGTGACGGGCAGGCCGTTGAGCAGCGAATTCGCGGCAAGCTTGTCGCGACTGAGACCCAGGAACCCGCCGCTGCTCTTGATCTTCGTATAGTCGGCGATGGCGATGGCCGTGTTGTTGCCGTCGGCGGTCGTTACCTGCATCCGGCCGTCGCTGCGCGCCGAGATGATGCCTTCGACCTTGGGCCCCTTGGTCATCTCTTCGGGCGAAGGCAGTGTGCCAACGACGGTCGCCATGACTTCGCCGTCGGACGTGTCCTGGGCTTGCGCCGCGAGGCTGACCGTCGCGGTCCCGGCCAGCATGGCCAGCACCAGCAATATTCTCGGACTTTTGGAAATGTCACGCATTACGCTACTCCTTCAATGAGCCGCCCCCGCGTGTTCGATTCGCCCTTTCTTGCACATGCAGATTCCCCGCAAGACCGTTGGTTTGTTCTGCCGGTAATTCGAGCGGATTGTGCGGCGAACCGATGCAAACCGCGCCATGCAGCCATAAATTCAGGCGTTCGCCGATTTAACCATGACCAGATTTGGAGGAGGTTGCCCCTCCAGACGGCCGGCATTCGGAAAAGGGCGGTGCACGCCCCCCCAGATAAATCTGCATCTTCGCCCGCACCGCGAATCCCGACGTGGGCCTGTCGGTATCCCGCATCCCGGCCACTTTTTCGCTGTCCTACATCGCACCATCGTTATAGCGTCGATTCATGATCCGCATCGACCATTCACCCCCCTCGCGCGCCGTCCTGAAAATGCGATTCCAGTGTGAAGTTGCGCAGTTTTCCGCCATTCTCTCCGTGCGAGATTTTTCATGCTGAGCGTCGAGACTCACGCCGCGACGCCCTGGCCCGACGCGCTCGACTGGGAGGTGCGGGCAGGGGAGGCGGCCGCCGCAGCGCTCGCGCTGACGCCCTATGCGTCGCTTGCCAACGCCGCGCCGCTGGTCGAGATATCGGTGCGCCTGACCGACGATGCCGAGGTTCACACGCTCAACCGCGATTTTCGGGGGAAGGACAAGCCGACCAACGTGCTGTCTTTTCCGCAAGTGCAGGACGATTTGCTCGAAACGCTCTCGAATAGTGACGATGGCGAGATTTTGCTCGGCGACATCGTCCTTGCGCGCGAAACTTGCGTCCGCGAGGCCGAGGAAAAGGGCATTTCGATCACCGATCATGCGACGCATCTGATCGTTCACGGCACGCTTCATCTCGTCGGTTACGACCATATGGACGAGGCCTCCGCCATGGCGATGGAGGCGCTCGAAGTGAAAGCGCTTGCATCGCTGGGCATCGCCAATCCATATGCGTAAGCTCGGTTAACACAGGAAACGACACGCACATGCCCGACGACCAGGGATCTTCGACCCGATCGGAAGAGGACAGTAGATCCGGCCTGTGGGCCGGAATCCGGGCATTGCTGTTTGGCGGCAACAACGAGCCGTCGCTGCGTGAGCAGATCGAAGACGTCATCGACGAGGCCGAGGAAGAGGGGCAGGAACGGCGCGGCAGCAACGTCGTCGGCGACCTGTCGCCGATCGAGCGCAAGATGCTGCGCAACCTGCTGCACTTCGGCGAACAGACCGTCGACGACGTTGCTGTGCCCCGCGCCGACATCATCGCCATCCCCGAAAGCGCGAGCTTTGCCGAGGTTGTCGCCCAATTCGCCGAAGCGGGACACAGTCGCCTGCCGGTCTATCGCGAGAATCTCGACGAGGTCGTCGGCATGATCCACGTGAAGGACGTGTTCGCGGTGCTTGCCGAGGGGCGACCTCCGCCGCCGCTGCTCGACCTGATCCGCCAGCCGCTGTACGTCCCGCAATCGATGGGGGTGCTCGACCTGCTTGCCGAAATGCGCGCCAGGCGCACACATCTTGCCATCGTCATCGACGAATATTCGGGCACCGAAGGCCTGTTGACGATCGAGGATCTGGTTGAGGAAATCGTCGGCGAGATCGAAGACGAGCATGACGATGAGCCGACTGCGCTGTTTTTTCCCGGCGACGGCGGTTGCTGGGAAGCCGATGCGCGCGCCGAACTCGACGATGTCGGTGAGGCGATCGACCCGCGGCTTGCCGAGATCGAGGAAGATGTCGACACGCTGGGCGGCCTCGCCGCTGTGCTGGCGGGGCATGTGCCCGAGGTCGGCGAGATATTGCTCCACCCCAGCGGTTGGCGAATCGAGGTGACCGAAGCCGACGAACGCCGCGTCCATCGCCTGCGCCTCCATCCGCCGGTCGTCGCCGATCTGGAGGCATCGTCGGAACGCAGCGAAGAATTCTGACGCAATTGCCTTTGCGCGTACAAGCGCCTAGCGCAGGCGCAATGGACATTTCCGACCTGCGCATCGCTCTGTTCAGCGGCAATTACAATATGACCACCGATGGTGCGAACAAGGCGCTTAACCGCCTTGTCGGCTATCTTCTGGCGCATGGCGCGGCGGTGCGCGTCTATTCGCCTACGGTCGCCAATCCCGCTTTCGAGCCGACCGGCGATCTCGTCAGCGTGCCATCGATCGCCATTCCGGGACGCAGCGAATACCGCATACCCGTCTCCTTCTCGTCGCGCGTTCGCGAGGATATCGTCAATTTCGCGCCCAACATTGTTCATATCTCCAGCCCCGACCGCGTGGCGCGGCAAGCGGCGGCGTGGGCGCGGCGCCGCCGATTACCGGTTGCCTGTTCGGTGCACACGCGCTTCGAAACCTATGTCCGCTATTATAATCTGTCGTTTCTCGAACCCGTCATGGTCGCTTGGCTGCGCAAGCTTTACCGCAAATGCGATGCGCTGATCGCGCCGTCCGAAAGCTTTGCACAAGTGCTGCGCGAGCAGCGGATGAATTACGACATCGGTATCTGGACCCGCGGCGTCGAGCAGGGGATTTTTAATCCCGGCCGCCGCGATATGGCGTGGCGCCGCTCGCTTGGCATCGAGGACGGCGTCCCCGCCATCGCTTTCCTCGGCCGGCTGGTGATGGAAAAGGGGCTCGACGTTTTCGCCGATGCGATCGACGTGCTCCAGCGGCGCGGCGTACCGCACAAGGTCGTCGTGATCGGCGAGGGACCGGCGGGCGAATGGTTTGAATCGCGCCTGCCGAATGCCAGCTTCGTCGGCTTCCAGGGAGGCGAGGATCTCGCCCATGCGCTGGCGTCGTGCGACATTTTCTTCAATCCGTCGGTCACCGAAACTTTCGGCAATGTGACGCTCGAAGCGATGGCTTGCGGCCTGCCCGTCGTTGCGGCGCGCGCGACCGGCAGCGCCAGCATCGTCAAGCATGGCCAGACCGGTTACCTTGTCTCGCCGGGCTCGATCACCGGCTTTGCCGATCATCTGCAGCGTTATTGCCGCGACATCCAGCTTCGCTCCGAACATGGTGTGGCTGCCGTGCTCGAAAGCGGCGCCTATCAATGGGACGCCATCAATCAGGCGGTTGCCGATACCTATTTGCGCCTGATCCGCCAGAAACAGCGGCGCGGGGCCTGAGCGTCCGATGGCCGAGGATCTGTTCGGCGGCGATGCACCGGCTCAGCGCGAAGGCGCCGCCACCGGCCCCGTGCCGCTCGCCGAACGGCTGCGCCCGCGTGTGCTCGCCGATGTGGTTGGGCAGGAACATCTGACCGGGCCCGAAGGGACCATCGGCCGGATGGTCGCGGCCGGACAATTGTCGTCGATCATCCTCTGGGGGCCGCCGGGCACCGGCAAGACGACGATCGCGCGACTGCTCGCCGAAGCGGTCGGAATGCGTTTTGCTGCGCTGTCGGCGGTGTTCTCGGGGGTCGCCGACCTCCGTCAGGCGTTTGCCGATGCCGAGAAGATGGCCGCGGCGGGCAAGCGCACCTTGCTCTTCGTCGACGAAATCCATCGCTTCAATCGTGCACAGCAGGATGGTTTCCTGCCCTATGTCGAGCGCGGTACGGTGGTGCTGGTCGGCGCGACGACCGAAAACCCCAGCTTCGCGCTGAACGCGGCGCTGCTGTCGCGGGCACAGGTGCTGGTGCTGAACCGGCTTGGCGAAGAGGCGCTTGCGACTCTCGTCGAACGCGCCGAGGGCGAAGTCGGGCGCGGCCTTCCGGTCACCGGCGATGCCAAGGCGGCGCTGGTTGCCAGCGCCGACGGCGATGGACGCTTCCTGCTCAATCAGGTCGAAACCTTGTTCGCTGCCGCGATCGATACGCCACTCGACCCCGCCGAACTCGCGCAATTCCTCCACCGCCGCATGCCGGTCTATGACAAGGATCGGGACGGTCAATATAACCTGATCTCGGCGCTGCATAAGGCGCTGCGCGGTTCCGACCCGCAGGCGTCGCTCTATTGGCTTGCGCGCATGCTCGTCGCGGGCGAGGAGCCACTTTATGTGATGCGCCGACTGGTGCGCTTTGCGAGCGAAGATATCGGCCTCGCCGATCCGCAGGCGCTGGTGCAATGCCTCGCGGCGAAGGATGCCTATCAGTTTCTGGGATCGCCCGAGGGCGAACTCGCGATCGTCCAGGCGTGCCTCTATCTGGCGACCGCGCCGAAATCGAACGCGGCCTATGCCGCGCAAAAGGCGGCATGGACTGCCGCACGGGACACCGGCAGTCTCGCGCCGCCCGCCAATATCCTCAACGCGCCGACCAAGCTGATGAAAGACCTGGGCTATGGCGCCGGCTATAGCTACGACCATGATGCGCCCGACGGATTTTCGGGCGATAATTACTGGCCCGACGAGATGGCGCCTGTGGAATTCTATAGCCCTGTGGATCGCGGCTTCGAAAAGCGCATCGCCGAGCGGCTTGCCTGGTGGGACGAAAGACGCCGCGTGCGCGACTGACGTCAGCCTTGCGCCGCAACGCGCACAGGTATAGTTTTCGGCTGTTCGGGTCGCGCCGGAACCGGGGTAGTCATCATGGCATTGGCGCTTGTCCTTGCCGCTGCAGCGACACCGATCCTGTCCTGTCCAGGCGGCTCTATCGAAACCAGATGCACCGCTGCGGAAGTGACGGCGAAGATCGTGCTGACGCGCGCGCGCGTGTCGACCATCGCGCAACGATGCCTCTATGATTTTGGGGGGCGCTGCAGCGTCGAAGCGAGCGGGCGGATCAACACGGCTGAACCGGGCCGGATCTTGCTCTGGCAAAGGATGTTGCTGGCGCCGCGCGACGGGCCGGGCGCGCGGATGCTGGTGCTGCTGTCGCAGGACAAGGCAGGGAAGGCCGTGCTCGCAGGATTTACCGAAAGCTCGGGATCGATCGGGACGCCCGATCTGGTCGTCGATGGCGAGAGGAGCCGCCTCGTCCATGTCGAAGGGACGCTTGCGGGGAGCGGCGGCGGCAATGCCGATGCGTTGTTCGCCAGCGACAAGGTGACGCCCAAATGGCGCAGGGTCGATTTGTCCGACTGGTCAGAGCAAGGGAGCCGGATGCTGCCGAAAGGCTATTGGCTGCGCGGTCCGGCGCGCTTCTCGTTCGACGAGATGTTCGCGTCGGTGCCCGTTGCGCGCGATGGTGACGGTACTTGCTGTCCGCGCGGCGGGACCGCCTATTACGACCTCGACATTCAGGGCGACCGGCTGGTGTTGACGCGCTTGCGCTTCCAGCCCATGCAGCCCTTGGGGCGTGACGTCGAGGTCACGGCAGGGACGCTCGAAGACTGATACGGCTGGACGTAATGGCGGCTAAATTCGACAGCTGGGATGATGTGGTCGCTTTTGCGTGCGCATTTCCTGATGTCGAAATGCTCTCTTTTTACGGCACCCCCTGTCCCAAGCTTAATGGCAAGGCGCTCGCGTCGCCCGGACGCGAGCCGGGCAGTTTTGCCGTGATGTGCAAACCCGACGAAAAGGAAATCCTGCTTGAAACCGATCCGGACACCTTCTGGCAGACACCGCATTATGTCGGCTGGCACGCGCTGCTCGTCCGTTTCGGGTCTGGCGATCCAGAGCGCGTCGCCAATGTCCTGCGGCGTGCATGGTGGGATCGCGCGAAAAAGGAGCAGCGACAGGCTTTTGGCGAGCGGCCCTGATATGTTGTGCCGGTTGATCTTGGGCCTGGCGCTGACCGGCTGCGCGCTTCCTGCCTATGCCCAGACGCCCGTGCCGAAAGCGAATGCCGAGCTGAACCGCGCTTGGGCCGCGGGCTACCGCGCGAGCTTCGTCTGCTCCTCCCTGTGGAACGGCGGGGGCAAGCCGCTCGAAGCGATCGAGCGGGATGAATTGACGGGCATTTATCCCGAGATCGAAGCCGATGTTCGCGTGCTCAAGGCCGATGTCGACGACAAGGCGAAGCGGGTGAGCGTGCGGTATCGCGACGATATGCCGCCGCGGATCGCAGAATGGGATAGCCGCGCCGGCTGCGTCACGCTGCCGATCGGCGCACAGTCGACGCGGATCGAAGGTCCGCCAAACCGCCCGCGCCCCGATCTCGATGAGCGGCCCTGGCCGCTCGGTGACGTGGGCGGACGTGCTGTGATACCACATTTGCCCACCGCTTTTGAGCTTGCGGCGATCGATACCGCGCGTTTCGGCGGGCAGACGAGCGCCGTCCTGATCGTCAAGGGCGGCATAATTGTCGGCGAACATTATCGGCGCAGTCACAACAGCCAGACGGCGCAGCGGACTTTTTCGGTCGCCAAATCGATGGCGGCGACTTTGATCGGCCATGCAGCGTTGGAGGGTCAGATCGACGTGACGAAGCCCGCGATGATCGCCGAATGGCAGACACCCGGCGATCCGCGCTCGAAGATTACAACAGAACAGCTGATGCGCATGGCGAGCGGGTTGACGAGCGACACCGCGGGCAATCGCAGCGACGCAATCTATATGGGTGGCGCATCGGTGCGGCAGTGGACGACGCAGTGGCCGCTGCTGAACCCGCCGAACACGCGCTATCGCTATGCCAACAACGATACGATGCTCGCGGCGCTGTCATTGAAAGCCGCGCAAAAGAAGGCAGGAGCGACGCTTGATCCCTCCGCCTTTTTCGACCGGATCGGCATGACGCGCACCTTTGCCGAGCATGACAAAGATGGCGATTATATCCTGTCGAGCCAAGTGTGGACGACCGCGCGCGATCTCGCGCGGCTTGGGCTGCTCTATCAGAATGACGGCGTGTGGGACGGCAAGCGCTTGCTGCCCGCGGATTGGCGGACCTTCGTCACCACGCCCAGCGGCCCGCAGCCCGACGGTGAGTTCGGCTATGGTGCGGGCTTCTGGTTGCTCAACAAATCAGAGGGCATCCCCGCCGACGCCTTTGGCGCCTTCGGCAATCGCGGCCAGTATCTGGTTATCATCCCGTCACGCCAGCTCGTGATCGTGCGTCAAGGTTATGACGACGACAAGAACCGCCTCGATATAGCGGCGTTCGTCAAAGCGGTCGTTGCCGCCGACGGGGCCCGCTGACTCTATTCGAACGGCGGATACCGTTCGAAGGCCGGAAGGCTATCGAGCTTTTCCATCCAGCCGATGCGTTCGGCGGTCTGGATCTGCGCCTGTGCCGGGATCAGATCGGGATCATCCAGCGTTGCAACCTGCACGTCGATCTGGCCCGGGAAAATGGCTTCGTTGGTATAGAAAAGTCCGGTGCCGCAATTGTCGCAGAAGTGCCGTCGGCCATGCTCCGACGAAGCATAGATTTTCGCCGTTCCGCTAATGTCGATCTCATCCTGTCCGACCAGCCCCCACCCAACCATCGGCGCACCCGCATGTCGGCGGCAATCCTTGCAATGACACAGTGCATGATGCTGGACCGCAGTGCTCATCGAATAGCTGATCGCACCGCAATGACATTGGCCGCTCGCACGGGGGGCTTGCTCGTTCATTATCTCTCTCCTCGGGGAATCGAGTAGAGAACATAACATAAACATTATGATGCGGCAAAAGCTTTGACGATGTGTTTCGTTGGAAGTTAACGTCGAATTATCCATGATGTGTCACGAGGCTGCGATGACGGATTCAATCGACCAGTGACAACGAAAGAGTTTCTCGGCCTCACGGTGCAGCGCCCGGCGATTTTTGCGGCGACGGCTTTTGCGCTTGCGGCGCTGCTGCCTCCTGACCTCAATCTGACGCTATTCTTTCTGCATCGGCAAGATCGATGGCTGCTGCTTGCCGGCGCGCTATTGCTTGCGCTTTGTATCTGGCGGCTTTCCGCGCGCGTGCCGGCCTTCACCGGCGGCTGGCGGCTCGTGCTCGTAATGGGAGCCGTCATGGCGATCGTCGCTTTCGCGGGGCATTACTGGATATTGTCCGGACATGACATGAGCCGCGACGAGCAAATGGCAACTTTCGATGCCGCCGTTTTTGCCCGGGGGCAGCTCGTGGCGCCGCTGGGAGGTATTTGGCGCTATCATGCCGAAGCGCTCAATACGATGTTCATGTATCCCACGAGCCAGACGGCGGGCTGGATATCAGCCTATCTGCCGTTGAATGCAGCGCTGCGGGCGCTCTTTGGTCTGATTGGCGACGCCGCCTTGACCGGGCCCGCGATGCTGTTTCTCGGCGCGGCGGCGCTATGGGGATGTGCACGGCGCATATGGCCCGGTGACCGCGAGGCAGCGGTCGTGGCGTTTCTGCTCTATCTTGGATCGGGGCAAGTCCTGTTCAACGGCATGACGGCCTATGCCATGCCGGCGCATCTCGCGCTAAACCTTTGCTGGCTTTGGCTCTTTCTGCGCCGCACCATGCCGGCTGATTTCGCGGCGCTTGCCGTGGGCTTCGTCGCAGTGGGGCTACATCAACCGATCATGCATCCGATGTTCGTCGCTCCCATCCTGTTCCTGCTGGTGCTGGAAAGTGAATGGCGCCGAGCGGTCGTGTATTTTCTTGGATATGCCGCTATTGGCGTCTTCTGGGCGTGGTGGCCCAATGCGATGTGGTCGTTGGTCGAGGGAAATGCTCTGGCTCCCAAAGCCGAGGGCATCGACTATGTCAGTCGGCTCGTCACGACTGTCATCCAGGGTGACGGCGCGCGCCTCGTCAACATGGTGTCGAACGTCCTTCGCTTTTTTGCATGGCAACATCTGCTGCTTTTACCCCTCTTGTTTTTGGGGATGGCGATCGCGCGCAAGGACCGGCTCGCCGGCGCGCTGGTAGCGGGAATCATACTTACGGCTACTGTCATGCTGATCATCCTGCCTTATCAGGGGCATGGATTTGGCTATCGCTATTTCCATGGCCTGATCGGCAATTTTGTCCTTCTCGCCGTCTATGGCTGGATGTCGTTGGGCGAGATGCAAGCGCGTTGGCGGCCCCTGCTGGTGCGGACGACGGCGGCCGGGTTGATCATCCTCTTTCCCTTGCAGGCGTGGATGGCGCATAGCTTTTATGCACCGGCCGCGCGCGCGTCGCAGCGCATTGCAGCCAGCGCTGCCGATTATGCGGTGGTCGGCGAAGGTGATGCGCCCTTTGTCATCGATCTGGTGATTAATCCGCCGCGGCTTGACGAAAGGCCGATACGACTGGTGCGCGGCCAGATCGACATCGATCTTGCGCGATCTCTCTGCTCGGGGCAGCCGGCACCGTCGGTCGCTTTTGCTGGCGATGGACTGGTCCAGCCAATCCGGGACTATTACGGCTTTGCCGATCGAAATGCCCTCACTGCAAATGCCAATCGGACGGTCGCTGCTCGGCTACGGCAGCTTGGATGCCGGACGACGATTGTTGAGTGACTAGCGCAAGCCGTCGAGCAAGGCGGTCGCCATCCGGCGCCAATTGTAATTTTCCGCCGCATACCGCGCCATGGCGGCCGTATCGACCGGCGACGTGGCGAGCCTGTCGATGGCAGCAGCACAGCGAGCGGCCGACCCATGCGGATCGGCGAGGTCGATGTCGATGCCAATCAGCCACTGGCTGGCTGCCGGATCGGCCTCGGCGCTACCTTCGCCGCAGATTACCGAGAGCCCGCACGCCATGGCTTCCTGGACGACAAGCGGATAACCTTCGCCGACGCTTGGCAGCAGCAGCATATCGGCGGCGCGATAAAGGTCGGCGACGAGGTCTTGGGGTTGCTGATCGAGGACATGCACATTCGGCAGACCCCATTCGCGCGGATTGATCGCTCCCTGCCCGAGAAGGGCGAAATGCACGTCGGGGCGTCGCTCCGCGAGCAGTTTGAGGACACGCAAGCCTTTTTTTTCGACGAACCGGCCCACGAACACCGCCAGCCTCGCATCGATCGGCAGGCCCCAGTGCGTGCGCGTTTCGCCGGGCTGCGACCGGGGCAGCGCGTTAAAGACTGACTGGTCGACGCCGTTGAACACGAGCAGCGATTTCTGCTGTGCCGGTGCCCCCAACAGATCGTCGCGCACGGTCGCGCTGATGAAGGCAAGCTGGTCGGTGGCGCTCATCATCGGCCGGGTGACGACGGCGTTGGCGAGACGCATCATCGCATTTAGCAGTGGGCTGGCAAAAGGGATGGTACCGATGTGCTGGACCATGACGGTCGGCTTGCGTGCGATTTTGGCGAAAAGCATCGCGAGGACGGA
The DNA here is from genome assembly GCF_059415685.1 of Sphingopyxis sp. GW821-FHT10B01. NCBI lineage: Bacteria > Pseudomonadati > Pseudomonadota > Alphaproteobacteria > Sphingomonadales > Sphingopyxidaceae > Sphingopyxis > Sphingopyxis sp. GW821-FHT10B01. The sequence continues at coordinate 508,177 of NZ_JBWKNS010000004.1, forward strand.
TGTCACATATAGCGCGTCGTGAATCACGACAGCATCGGCCCCACGGATTGCGCGCCACAACCGCGCGGTCGAGCGGGGACCGGGCAACGGCATGGGCAGGCCGGTCAATTTCTCGGTCGGGTTGGCGCAGCGCAGGCCGATCAGCTGTGCCGGGCTTTCGGGCAGCCCATCGGCATCGCTTGCCGCCCATGCCGCGCTATGTCCGGCCGCGATGAACTCCCGGCTGAGCTGTCCCGCGACCCTTTCAAGTCCGCCGCCATGCGTGTCGAAGAAATTGCTGATAGAAAGGATATGCACGGGATCAAGATGTGACCTTGATGGCGATGCGCCCGGTCCGGTCAATTCGGTTGAGCAAGACCGGGTGGTCGACGAAATATTCGTCGACCGCTTTCCGCGCGCCCGCCCAATATCCATAATCGTCGATGATCAGGACGCCGCCTACCGCAAGGCGGGGGTAAAGATGTTCAAGCTCGTGTTTGGTGGATTCATACCAGTCGGTGTCGAGGCGCAGCAGGGCAATTTTGTCTGGTGCCTGACCGGGCAGGGTTTCCTCTACCATGCCTTTGCAAAGATGAATCTTGTCGGAAGGATAGCCTGTCGACGCCATATTGGCTGTTACGTCTTCGATCGACGCGCGGCACCAGATTTTTTCTGCTTTGGTCGAGCTATCGAGCAGCTTCGCCGCGGACGTCCTGTCTTCTGCGCGAACATCATGCTCGGTAGGCGCCGACATGCCCTCGAACGTATCAAACAGGAAAAGGTCTCGGTCGCTGTCTCCGTCCGTCATCAGGCTAAGCGCTGCCGCCATGCTGCTTCCCCCGCGCCACACGCCGCATTCGACGTAAGCGCCTGGAATCCCGGCCTTCGTCACATAATGCACCGCATCGCAAAGGGCCGCGATGCGTTCCGGAGAGGTCATCGTAAAAGGCGCAACGCGCCGAAATATTTCCCGCGCCCCGACATCGACGTCCGGCATTCTCCACTTCAGTGCTGCCTGACTGTTGAGCGCACGTTCACAATAACGGCCGACGGTTTCGCTGAAACTCACTGTGATGCTCCCGGTGAATGCTGCAAGACCGCCCAGCGCGCAGCAAGATAATTCCAGACAAATAGCGTCGCAGACGCGGCGGCGGTCGAGACGGCGACGGATATTCCCAAAAGATCGTGACCGATGCCGATCAGGATGATCGTCAGTGGAAGGTTCAACGCTATCGCTGAAACATAACGAACAAAGGACGAAAATTTTCGTTCGACACCGAACGTCCAGTAACAATGTGCCAGAAAACCGATGACGGCGATCAGGCAAAAGGCAGCAAATGTTGCCAGTGCATAATGCAGCCCCCACCAGTTCAACAACGGAATCAGGGTCAGCCCGAGCAGCAAGCAGGCGCCAGAAACAATCGAATAGCGAAAGGTTTGCGGGATATCGATCACGCCGCCAGCTTTTCGCAATGCGTTACATAGACGCAGCCATTGTCATAGCGGATAGGTTCGGGCGTGAGTTTTTCCTCTATCCAGCCACGAGCATTCATAACGATGGCGAGCAGCGCCGTCACGAGCGGGCCGATCAACGGCAAACGATGCAGGAAAAAGGCGAATCCGGTCAGCCGGATCATTGTCGTGGTGCCAAGAGGGCCGACGATGGAATCGACATGGCGGACAGCGAAGCCGCGCGTTTCGATGTCGTTGACTAGGCCGGGGCGGGTCCAGCGTCGATGGTCTTCCGGATGGGGATGATACAGCCAAGTGCCATGCGTCGAAAGCAACAAGGTGCCGTCGGGTTTCAACACACGCGCGATTTCGGCGAAATAGGCATCGAGATCGCGCACATGTTCCAGCACCTGGACCGAAATAACCACATCGACAGTGGCGTCCGCAATCGCTAGCAGCCCGTCTGCGGAGATGGGAACCGCCGCTTCGTCGCCGAAATCAGCGCCGAGATAGATGGCGCCGCGGTCTTCGATCAACGGTCGATACGGCATGTTGCCGCACCCGAAATCGAGGACGGTATCGCCGACGCGGACATGGTTGGCGATCAGGCGGCTGAGCGAACGGGTCATTCCGCGGAGCATCAACCAGTCGGTATCGAAAATGCGCGGGTGGAGGCGTCGTCCGGGATGATTGGTGTCAGATGTCATAACCCGCTGCGTTCCGCGATCCGCGCGTGAATGCCCGACAGCCCCAGGTAACGCAGCAGCTTTGCTTCCTTGCGGCCGCGCGTCACCGTGTCGAGGATCAGGCCGGTGAACAGGCTGAGCGACGCGAGGATCATCGTGCCGGTCGCCAGGACCGCCATCGGCAGCCGCGGCACCGTCCCGCTACGCATATATTCGGTGATTACGGGATAGCCGAATAGCAAAGACAGGCCCATCATCGCCAGCGCAGCCAGGCCAAACAGGAAGAACGGCCTTTCCTGTTTCAACAGGGTCACGATCGTCCACAGGATTCGGATGCCGTCCGATACGGTCCGCAGTTTGCTTTCCGATCCCGCGACGCGATCGGAAAAGCGCGTCGGCATCTCGCTGGTCGGCATTCCCAATTGCAGCGCGTGGATGGTCAGCTCCGTTTCGATTTCGAAGCCTTGCGACATCAACGGAAAGGATTTGACGAACCGTCGCGAGAAAACGCGATAGCCGCTCAGCATATCGCTGAATCCGCCCCCGAACATCGCGCGCACCAGCGATGTCAGCATCCAGTTGCCGAACCGGTGCGCCGGTCGATAGGCGGTGCCGCTGACGTCGGTGCGGGTACCAACCACCATGTCGAGTCCTTGATCGATGAGTCGGTCGACCAACTGCGGGGCGACATCGACTTCATAGGTCTCATCGGCGTCGCACATCAGATAGATGTCGGCGTCGATGTCGGCGAACATGCGCCTGACGACATGACCCTTGCCTTGTTGGGGTTCGTTGCGGACGATCGCACCCGCGGCGTGGGCTATCGTCGCCGATCCGTCAGTGCTGTTATTATCATAGACATAGATTTTGGCGTCGGGCAGCGCGGCGCGGAAACGTTCGATCACCGCGTGGATCGCCAAGCCTTCATTATAGCAGGGCAGCAGTACGGCAATTGTTGGCGATACGCCCGCTTCCAGAAGCGAATGCGACGCATCGAACGGCCCAAGACGCATGAACATTTTTCTGGAAACCCCTGCCAGACCCCACCAAAGTCTTGCCAGAAGCTAGAGGTGATTGGTTAACAAGCTGTTAGGTCCGGGGTGCCACCGGGGCGATACAGGCAGGCTTTTCGGTCTTTTCAATCGCCCAGATCGACCTGATGTGTTTCTGCCCACGCCTGATATTGGCCGCGCGGGTTGGGCGATGGCTGGGCAAGGATCGCCGGCATATCGGCGCGCAGCGCGGCGAGATCGAGCGACCGGATCATCGCCTTGACCGGGCCGACGCCGGCGGGCGTGATCGACAGCCGTTCGATGCCGATGCCGAGCAAGGCCATGGCTTCCAGCGGCCGGCCGCCCATTTCACCGCAGACGCCCAGCGCCACCTTCGATCCCGACACCGTTCGGACGACGCGGGCCAGATAGCGCATGACGATCGGCGACAGCCAGTCATAGCGTTCGGCGAGCCGCGGGTGCGCCCGGTCGGCGGCGAACAGGAACTGCGTCAGATCGTTGGTTCCGATCGACAGAAAGTCGAGATGCGGCAGCATCAGGTCAAGCGTTTCGAGAAGGCCCGGCACCTCTAGCATAGCGCCATAGCGGATCGCGGCCGGCAGCTTCTTGTTGTGGCTGGCGAGCCACGCCCGCTGGCCGACGAAGAGGTTACGTGCGGCTTCATATTCCCATGGTTCGGACACCATCGGGAACATGACGTTAAGCGTCCGCCCGGCGGCGGCTTCCATCAGTGCGCGTGCCTGAACCTTTAGCAATCCCTCGCGCTCAAGCGCGAGGCGCAGCGCGCGCCAGCCCATCGCCGGGTTTTCTTCCTGCGCGTTGTCGCCGACGTTCATATAAGGCAGCGCCTTGTCGCCGCCGATGTCGACCGTGCGGAAGATCACCGGCCGGTCACCCGCCGCGTCGAGCACGTCGCGATAGAGCCGCTGCTGGCGGTCGCGGGACGGCAGCGTCGCCGACACAAGGAACTGGAATTCGGTACGGAACAGCCCGATCCCGCGCGCGCCCGTCAGGTCGAGCGCGGCTATATCCTCGCGCAGCCCGGCGTTGATCATCAGCTCGATCGGCACGCCGTCCTTGGTCACCGCAGGCAGGTCGCGCAGCGAGGCGAGATTTGCGCGGCGCTTTTGCGACACTTCCAACTTGGCGTCGAAGGCATCCTGCACCGCCTGAGTTGGCCGGACATGCACCGTGCCCGCCGCCGAATCGAGCAGCAGCAAATCGCCTTCGCGGATCGAAGCGCGCACGTCGCTGACCCGGCCCATCACGGGAACCCCCATCGCGCGCGCGACGATGATGACGTGAGCGGTCAGTGACCCTTCCTCGAGCACGACGCCCTTCAGGCGGCGACGGTCATATTCGAGCAATTCGGCGGGGCCGAGGTTGCGCGCGATCAGGATCGAATCCTGTCGCAGTCCCCCCATTTGCGCCGCGGTGCCCATCTGTCCCGACACGATGCGGATCAGCCGGTTCGACAGATCCTCGAGGTCGTGCATGCGGTCGCGCAGCAACGGGTCGTCGATCTGGCGCATCCGCATCCGGGTGCGTTGCTGGACGCGTTCGATCGCCGCTTCGGCGGTCAGCCCGCTGTCGATCGCTTCGTTGATCCGGCGCGACCATCCTTCGTCATAAGCGAACATCTTGTAGGTCTCGATGACCTCTTCATGTTCGCCGCCAACCCCGAAATCGGCCGAGCTCGCCATGCGGTCGATCTGCTCGCGCATCTTGTCGAACGCGGCATAGACGCGGTGGCGCTCGGCCTCGGTATCGTCGGCGACGGTATGTTCGATGGTGATGCGCGGCTGATGGAATACCGCGACCCCGGCGCCCATGCCGTCGACCAGCTTTTGCCCGTTCAGCCGCTGCGCCGACTGGTCGGCCGCGGCGGCGTCGGTGCGCGCGGCGGTGTCGACGAGGTCGGCGTTGGAGATGAGTTCGGACAGTACCATCGCGACGGTCTGCAGCGTCTCGATCTCGATATCGTCATAGCGGCGCGGGTCGCTATGCTGGACGCAAAGCACGCCGACCGCACGTTCGCGGCGGATGATCGGCACGCCGGCAAAGCTGTGGAACAGTTCCTCGCCGGTTTCTGGGCGATAGGAAAAGTCGGGATGCGCTGCGGCTTCGTCGAGGTTCAGCGTTTCGATCTGATCGGCGATCATGCCGACCAGCCCTTCGCCAAGGCCGAGGCGGGTCACGTGCACCGCCTCCTGCTTCAGTCCGCGCGTCGCATAAAGTTCGAGCGCGCCTTCGCGCAGCAGATAAATCGAGCAAACCTCGCTGTTGAGGCATTCGCCGATGATCCCGACAACCTGGTTCAGTTTGCCCTGCGCGTTGGCACGCGATGCCATGACCTCGTGCAGCCGGGTCAGGATGGTGCGCGCCGACTGGGCGGCCGACGAGGGCGGAGGCGGGGCGTTGGTCATCGCAACCCTGCTAACAGATGGATGCGACCAGCGCCAATACCCCGCGCGCGATTGTCTGATCTATTCTGGCGCCCGGTGAGCGCCGCGTCAGTGGTTTCCGGTCGGTGTGGCGGGCGCCGTTGCCAATGTACCCGGCGTGGTGCCGGTGGTGACCGTCGGCCCGAGCGGTGCGGGCGCGCTCATGATCGCCGGCGGCGGCGCATATTTGGCGTCCCACGCGGCGACATCGGACTGATAGCGGGCATAGGCTTCATAGAAATCGTGAAACGGCTGATCGAGCCGGGCGAGATGTGCGGGCGCCTGTTCGACGAGCTGCGCGGTCGGTGTAGCCGACACGAGCTGGGCGATCTCGTTGGCACGGGCGCAGAAAGCACGCTGCGCCGGGGGCTGCGCGAAATAGTTGAACAGCTGCGTCGACAGGCGGTCGCGCGGGGCGATGCCATTGTTGCGATTATCCTTGCCGAGCTGGGTGATCACCGACTTCTCGGTCGACTTGATCACCTTACCGTGGGTCTTGATGATATTGTTGTACGCCGAAATGAGCGTCGTCTCTTCGAGCCCGCGGCAGCCGATGGCCGCGACGTTGAGCCCGATTTTGAGCTGCCAGAAAGCGCGGTCGCCGGTGACATTGCTGTTCGCGGTTACAAAGTGGCCGTCGATCGCACGCCCCGGCAGAATCTGCGTCAGCGACGCATTGCCCGGCGGCAACGGGCGCGGCGGCACGACAACGACGACGGGGCGAGGCGGCGGGGGCGGGGGCGGCGGAGGGGGTTTGGGCGCGCAGGCGGCGACACTCGCCAGTAAGCCCGCTACGATGATCTTACGCGACAAATTCATGACCCACTCCCCAGCCGCATCACCATGCGGCATTAACCCCGAGCGCGCAACGCAGCTTCGGCCTGTTGCACCAGAGATGCGACGATCGCCGGCACACTCTCTTCTTCCGATACCATACCGACAGATTGCCCTGCCATTAACGAACCATTTTCAACGTCGCCGTCGATGACGGCGCGACGCAATGCGCCCGCCCAGTAGTGCTCGATTTCAAGCTGAGCCTCCATCATGTCGACTTCGCCCTTGTCGAGCTTGTTGGCGACCTCGCGCTGTTTCGCGGTGAAGGCTTCGGTCCCCGCATTCTTCAGCGCGCGGACGGGAATGACAGGCAGGCGCGGATCGATCTGGACGCTTGCGACCGCTTCGCGCGCCGATGCGCGGAGGAAGGCTTTTTTGAAATTGGGGTGCGCAATGCTCTCGGTCGCGCACACGAAACGCGTGCCGAGCTGGACGCCCGATGCGCCCATTTCGAGATAGGCGGCGATGGCTTCGCCGCGCCCGATGCCCCCCGCAACAAAGACCGGGACTTCCTCCGCCAGCGTCGGCAGAATTTCCTGCGCCAGCACGCTGGTCGAGACCGGGCCGATGTGGCCGCCAGCCTCCATCCCTTCGATTACCAGCGCATCGACCCCAGAGCGGATCAGCTTCTTACCCATTGCCAGCGTCGGCGCGAAGCAGATGACTTTCGCGCCCGAAGCTTTGATTGCCTCAAGGCTGCCCTTTGGCGGCAGCCCGCCCGCCAGCACGACATGACCGACGCCATGCTTCGCGCAAACGTCGATCAGCTCGAATAGCTGCGGATGCATCGTGATCAGATTGACGCCGAAATTGCGCGTCGCGAGCGCCTTGGTCGCCGCGATTTCTGTATCGAGCAGTTCGGGGGTCATCGCGCCGCACGCGATCAAGCCAAAGCCGCCGGCATTGCTGATCGCACTGACCAGATGGCGTTCGGAGACCCAGCTCATCGCACCGCAAAGGATGGCATAGTCGCTGCCGAGAAGCTCGGTTCCGCGGGCCATCAGATCGTTAATTTTGCTCATTGAAGCTGCCTTTGCCAGCACTGGGACTCGCGCGCAATCCCTTGCGGCATCGTGTCCGTCGTCCCGTCGCACGCCCGAATCCGTTTGGCGCGACAACCGAACCTTTCGACGCAGAAAGCAAAACAATCATTGTCTACTAATTCACTTAGAATAAAAGTGCGCCGACGAATCCAGAAGGGAAAGGAATTATCATGAGCTCCGTTAAGGAGGCCGCCAACGGCGGCCCCGAACAGGCGCCGCGCGCCGTCCAGACCGTGCTGGAGGCCCTGGAAAAGCTGAAGTTCGGCGCGATTCAGCTGACCGTCCACGAAGGGCGGCTGGTGCAGGTCGATGTGACCGAGCGTCACCGCTACCCCAACTGATTCAACAGCTCCCAACGGGGGATCATGTCCCCCTCTCTGCCGCAGACCGGACACCCGGATGTGGTGATTTCTATTGCAACAGGAACCGACCCATGACTGCGAAATATCCGTCCATCCGCCGGCGAGTTCCGGCATCAATTTTGACCTTGTCTTTCCTTCTGATGCTTCCCGGGCAGGCAGCAGCGGAAGAGGGGGACAGCGCTGCGATCGACGAAGCGGCTGCGGGCACAGCCGTTGCCGCCGACCAGACCGATGACGTCAGCCGCGGCGATGTGATCATCGTGACCGCGCGCCGCCGTCAGGAAACCGCACAGGAAGTGCCGGTGGCGATTTCGGTGATCCGCGGCGATTCGATCGAGGCCACGGGTAACTTCAACGTCGTGAAGCTTCAGCAACTTGCGCCGACACTCCAGGTTTATACCACCAACCCGCGCAACACGTCGGTCAACATCCGCGGCCTTGGCGTACCCTACGGCCTGACCAGCGACGGTTTCGAACAGGGCGTCGGCATCTATGTCGACGACGTCTATAATTCGCGCGTTGCCGCCGCGACCTTCGATTTTCTCGACGTCGATCAGGTCGAGGTTCTGCGCGGGCCGCAGGGCACGCTGTACGGCAAGAACACCACCGCGGGCGCGATCAACATCACGACCAACCAGCCGACCTTCGATTTCGAAGGCCGGGCAGAACTCAGCGTCGGCAACCTCAATTACCGGCAGGCCAAGGCCGCGGTCTCCGGTCCGCTGACCGATACCATCGCCGCGCGCATCGCGATCGCCGCGACCAGCCGGCGCGGGACGCTGTTCAATGTCACGAGCGACCGCTGGATCAACGAACAGGACAATCTGGGTCTTCGCGGCCAGCTGTTGTTCAAACCCAGCGAAGATCTCAGCATCACGCTGTCGGGTGACTACAGCAAGCAGGACCCCGAAGGCTATGGCACGGCCTTCGTCCGCGTCGGCAGGACGCAGCGCGCGCTCGACCGCCAGTATGATGCGCTGATCGCGAAGCTGAACGCCGCCAATCCGGGGCGGAACTATGCTGTGCCCAGCCGCAACGTCTATGACCGGCTGACCGACATCGACGCCAGTCTCAACGCGGGCAACAAGATCGGCGGCGTTTCGGCGAAGGTGAAGTGGGATGTGGGGCCCGGTACCTTCACTTCGATCACCGCGTGGCGCTTCTGGGACTGGAAGCCCGAGAACGACCGTGACTTCACCGGCGCGTCGATTGTCTCCAAGTCGCAGAACCCGTCGCAGCAGGATCAGTACAGCCAGGAATTCCGCTACAATTATTCGGGCGACAAGCTCGACTTCGTCGTCGGGTTGTTCGGCTTCAAACAGCGGATCGACACCCAGGGCACCGAACAGCAAGGTCCGAATGCGAGCCTGTGGAGCCTGACAACAGCGCAGGGCGCAAACAATCCCGCGATCCTCAACGGCTTGACCGCCAGCAACACGCAGTTCCTCAAAAGCACCAGCGCGGCGCTCTATGGCCAGCTCAGCTACAAGCTGACGCCCGAACTGACCATTCAGCCGGGTATCCGGGTCAACTACGACAAGAAAGACGGCTTCTACCAGCGCGTGGTGACCAACGGCGCAGGGCAGGTCATCAGTTGCACACCGGTGCCAGCTGCCAATACGCCGCTCGCGGCGCAGTGCGGCGTCTATCAGCCGCAGAGTACCTCGCCGTCGGTCAGCGACTGGAACTTCAGCTACGATCTGAACGTGAACTACAAGATCACGCCGGACATTCTGGCCTATGCGACCTATGCCAAGAGCTTCAAGACGGTGGGCATCAACCAGAACGGCTTGCCGCTCAATAGCGCGACCAATCTGCCCGATCTGTCCGCGAGTACGGTGAAGCCTGAATCGGTCAACCATTTCGAAGTCGGCCTCAAAACCTCGTTCTGGAACCGCCGCGCGACGTTTAACCTCGCGGCCTTCCGCACCGAGATCAAGGACTTTCAGGCGACGGTGAACGGCGGCCAGTTCGGCACCGTCCGCGGCTATCTCGCCAATGCCGAAAAGGTCGTCTCGCAAGGCCTTGAAGCCGATTTCAAGATCCGCCCCAGCGACCGCTTCACGGCCTATGCCAACGGCGCCTACACCGACGCCAAATATAAGAAGTTCACCAACGCGCCGTGCCCGCCCGAGCTTTCCGGCGGCACCTTGCAGGCCCCCGGTGCTGCGCCCGACTATTCGCAGCCGGGTGTTCCGGGCGCGCTCAGCCCGCGGCAGTGCGACATCTCCGGCTTCGATCTGCCGGGCGTATCGAAATGGGCCTTCTCCTATGGTGCCGAGGCCAATGCGCCGGTCACGCTGCTGGCGAAGGAAGGCCAGATCTATCTGGGCGTCGACGGCAATTATCGCTCGCACTGGAATTCGAACGCATCGCCGTCGATCTACACCGACGTCAAAGGCTATGCCCTGACTAACTTCCGCGTCGGCTTCCGGGCTGAGGGCTTCGACATCTTCGGCTGGGTCCGCAATGCCTTCGATGTGAACTATATCGAGACGCTGCAGGTCGCGCCGGGCAATGTCGGTCTGATCGCCGGCCAGCCGGGCGATCCGCAGACATGGGGCGGGACGGTGAAGTTCAGCTTCTAACCGCATTTCTGCAGCGCAAGGAAACGGGCCGCTCCCCACCAGGGGGGCGGCCTTTTTCATGCTGTCGGTAATCGGACCACTCAATCACTGAATTCAGCTTATTCGTTTAGGTCGATCGGGAAGGGCGGCCTATCCTCCCCCGGTCAGAGCGAAAGGATGACGGCATCGACTCGCCACGCGCCCGCACCGGAAGCCATCCGGCGACCCCAAAGTCGCCCGCTCGTCATGCGCCGGTCATCGGCCGGCGCCACACTTTCCGATAAACCATAAAAGGAGAGACTGCATGAACGACCCCACCCCCATCGATCCCGCAAAAGGCTGCCCGGTCGGCAAGAACCGTGGCCTGCTTGGCCGGACGAACAAGGACTGGTGGCCCGACGCGCTGCCGCTCGAAATCCTGCATCAGGGTGGCGCTTCGCCCGGCCCGATGGGCGAGGATTTCGATTACTCCAAGGCGTTCGCGCTGCTCGACTATGCGGCGCTGAAAGCCGACATCACCGCGCTGATGACCGACAGCAAGCCTTGGTGGCCCGCCGACTATGGTCATTATGGCCCCTTCTTCATCCGCATGGCGTGGCACGCCGCGGGGACATACCGCACCGCCGACGGACGCGGCGGCGCCAATAGCGGGCAGCAGCGTTTTGCCCCGCTCAACAGCTGGCCCGACAATGGCAATCTCGACAAGGCGCGGCGCCTGCTGTGGCCGATCAAGCAGAAATATGGCAGCAAGATCAGCTGGGCCGACCTGTTCATCCTGACCGGCAATGTCGCGATCGAATCGATGGGCGGGCCGGTGTTTGGTTTCGGCGGTGGCCGCGCCGACGTCTATGAGGCCGAGCGCGACATCTATTGGGGCGCCGAGGATCTGTGGGTCAGCGAGGGCGTGCAGACGCGCATCGACCCCGACAAGCAACTCGACCTCGAAAACCCGCTCGCGGCGATCCAGATGGGGCTGATCTACGTCAATCCCGAGGGGCCGGGCGGCAACCCCGACCCGCTGCTGTCGGCGCGCGACATGAAGGTCACCTTCGAACGTATGGCGATGAACGACGAGGAAGTCGTCGCGCTGACCGCGGGCGGCCACACCTTCGGCAAGGCGCATGGCGCGGGCGACGCGAGCCTGGTCGGGGAGTCGCCTGAGGGCTCGGACATCGCGCTGCAAGGCCTTGGCTGGTCGTCGAGCTTCGAGACCGGCGTCGGTGCACATGCGATCACCAGCGGGCTCGAGGGTGCGTGGGTCAACACGCCGACCGAATGGTCGGAGAATTTCTTCCGCCTGTTGCTCGACTATGATTACGAGCTGGTGCGCAGCCCCGCGGGTGCGCAGCAATGGCAGCCGATCAACCAGAAGGAAGAGGATAAGGCGCCCGACGCGCATAATCCCGGCAAGCGCGTCCCGACGATGATGACGACCGCCGACATGGCGCTGAAGGTCGACCCCGATTATCGCAAGATTTCGGAGAAGTTCCGCAATGACCATGAAGCGTTCAAGGATGCGTTTGCGCGGGCGTGGTTCAAGCTGTGCCACCGCGACATGGGTCCGAAGGTTCGCTACCTCGGCCCCGAAGTGCCCGCCGAAGACTTGATCTGGCAGGACCCGGTTCCGGCCGGTACCAAGCCCTCGGATGGCGATGTCTCGGCATTCAAGAGCGCGATCCTCGGCTCGGGCCTGAGCGTCGGCGAGCTCGTCAAGGCGGCGTGGGCTTCGGCCTCGACCTTCCGCAAGTCGGACTTCCGCGGCGGCGCCAATGGGGCGCGCATTGCGCTGGCACCGCAAAAGGACTGGGCGGTCAATGATCCGGCGGAGCTTGCCAAGGTGCTCGGCAAGATCAACGAACTGCGCGGGTCGCTGTCGCTGGCCGACGCGATCGTGCTGGCCGGTTCGGCGGCGGTCGAGAAAGCGGCGAAGGATGCGGGCTTCAACGTGTCGGTGCCTTTCACCGGTGGCCGCGGCGACGCGACCGCCGAATGGACCGACGCCGAAAGCTTCGAGGTGATGGAGCCGAAAGCCGACGCTTTCCGCAATTACCTCTCGACCAAGCACAGCGTGAAGACCGAGGAACTGATGCTCGACCGCGCGTCGCTGCTCGGCCTGTCGGTGCCCGAACTGACCGTGCTGATCGGGGGGCTTCGTGTCCTCGGTGCGAACGCGGGCGGCAAGAAGGAGGGCGTGTTCACCAACCGTGTGGGTCAGTTGACGAACGACTTCTTCGTCAACCTGCTCGACATGGACACGCTCTGGGAAGTCGTCGACACCAGCGCCGACGAGGAGTTCATCGGTTACGACCGCGGCGGGCGCACCGAACGCTGGCGTGCGACGCGTACCGACCTGATCTTCGGCTCGAACTCGCAGCTGCGCGCGACCGCCGAAGTCTATGCCGAGAAGGGCCATGAAGAGAAGTTCGCGCGCGACTTCATCAAGGCCTGGACCAAGGTGATGAACGCCGACCGTTTCGACCTGGCCTGATCTTCTGGCGCCGCTGTCCCCGCATCATGCCGCGGGGGCAGCGGCGGCCACACAAGACGACGGGTCGCGACCCGCCCTCGGGAACATGGGCCCGGGGGCGGGTCTTTTTTTGGCCTTAAAGCGACAAAAGAGTCGGACGTGCGCGTTCAAAATGTCTCCTTTGTCGCTTTAAGGAGGTGCGGCGGGGTTGCTTCGTCGCGTAGCGCGGCGTGCACGACGGCCATATCGGGGCCGCCGCTGACGTCGATCGCGCCGCCTTTCAGTACGCGGACGGTGGTGACGCCGTTGAGTGCGCGGTCCATCGCGATGCTGAACTGATGCGTGCGCCCCATAAAGATCGCGCGGTCCCACGCGGCGGCGAAGCTGACGGCCTCGGGCCGTTCGCGCAGGCGATAGGCGGAGGCGCGGCCCATGCCGACGGCGCGCGCTGCCTTGCCGACCGAGCCCATCGCTTCGAGCGCACGGATGAAATTGGCCTGCGTTTCAGGCGTCCAGCCGTCGGCGCGGTTGCGCTGCTGCAGTACTGGCGCGAAGGCGAGGCAAGTGTCGGCGAGGAGCGGGGTGAGTGAGGGGCTGTGTTCCATCGGACAGTATGGAGCATGGCCGGATAATGTAGGAAAGGACTATTCGAACGTCGGCTCGAACGTCGGCTTTGGGGTGGGAAGCTGCCACTTGTGCACCCCGGCGAAAGCCGGGGCCCATGCGGAAACACGCGAGGTCCGCGTCAGGCTTCTGGACCCCGGCTTTCGCCGGGGCACACATCTCTATCGGCAGCAATCGGTCGTAAGACGACATTCGTCATCCCGGACCTGATCCGGGGTCCGTCGCAGCGCTGAAGTTATGAACCCCGGATCAAGCCTATGGTGACGATGATAGGTGGGGCAGCTTCTGGCCGAAGCGGACCTGCCGCCAGGCCTCGGTCACACGGCCTCGCCTAGACCGTCACATTGGTGACGCGCTTCAATTCCGACTTGAGGCGTTGTTCATCGAATGCGTGCTGCTCAAAATCGCCGCCACGCTCGACCCAGAACAGGAAAAGATGCGCGGACCATCGGTTGGGATTGGGCTTGGTCCGGCCGTGGCGCAGATCAATCCCGCGATACAGCACCGCGTCGCCGGGTTGCATCTCGATCGCAGAAAAGGGTTCGTCGCCGAAATCCTCGACGCACGGGGCTTCGCCGTCCACGCGCAGGGATCCGACTTCAAGCGGCCATGGCAAATCGTCGCTATAAGCAAGCGTGAGCGACACGCTGTGCTCGCACGAAGGGCGATCCGAATGGACGCGGCAGATATCGTCCTTCTGATAGATGCGAAAATAATCGTAGCTGGGCAGCAGGTCGGCGCCGGTAAGCTCGCTGACGATCGGTGTGAGGCCCCACAGAAAGGTTGTCAGCGGGCGATAGAAATGACCGGAGATGTCGACAGTCTGTTGCTTCGAAAGGGGGTGCGACTGGGCGAAACTCTCGAAAGACTTTCCTGCAGCCGAAAGGTCGATCTGCAATTGCTTGAAGAGATTCGAGGCGACCTCTGGAGGGATCAAGCCCCTGATCGTTGCAAAACCGTCTTCAGCATAATCGCCTTCGATTCGCATAAAAACCCCATCTGCTGCTTTTGCCTCCTCCCGAGGCCCGCCTTTCGACGCGCGATTTTGCAGCCCTGAGCAATTTTTGCAACCGGCTGGTCGCGACCCGTTTCCCAGCCAATCGGTTAGTGAGCGTCCGTCGGCGCGGGGCCGCCGATCGGGGGTGGTTTGCAAAAGGGCACCATCACCAGCGCCGCCAGAAACAGATAGGCCATCAGGCGGAAGACGTCGTCGAAGGCGAGGGTCAGCGCCTCGCGCCCGACGATGCGGCCGAGCATCCCCCCGGCCATCTGTTGCGCGAGTGCGGGGTCGGAAACGGTGCGCCCGATATGTTGTGCCAGCCCCGCTGCGGCTTCGTTCGCGGCCTCGCTCGACCGGCCGAGCGCTTCCGATAGCCGCAGCATATGGAGCCGCAGATTGTCGCCGAGCCAGGTGTTGACGAGCGCGATGCCGATCGCGCCGCCGAGGTTGCGCATCAGGTTGAACAGGCCCGAGGCGTAGCGCAGTTCGGGCCCTTCGAAATTGCCGAGCGCAAGCCCGACCGACGGGACGATGCACAGCATGATGGCAAAGCTGCGCACCACTTGCGGCCAGAAGAGCGCCGCGAAGCCCCATTCGGGGGTCATGAAGCTGAACATCCAGAGCCCCACCGCGAAGAGCGTGAGCCCGAAGGTGATGACAATGCGCTGGTCGACCTTCTGTGACAGCGCGGCGGCGATCGGGACGCCGAGCAGCTGGGCTAGCCCCGAGACGAACACCGTCGTCCCGATCTCCGACGCATTATAGCCCTGCACGCGGCCGAGGAAGATCGGGACCAGATAGGTGCTCGAATAAAGGCCGAAACCGATCACCAAGTTGAACACGCAGGCGAAGGCGAAGGTCGGTTTGCGAAAGGGGGTGAGCTTCACGATCGGCCCGTCGGAGCGGAACGAGCGTTCGAGGAACAGGCCGAAGGCGACGAACGACAGCCAGCCCGCGATCGCGATCGACGGCTCGCTGAACCATTCATGCTTCGGTCCTTCCTCGAGCACAAACTCGAGCCCGGCGAGGAAGATTGCCATCGAGGCAAGATGCACCCAGTCGATCCGGCGCAGCATCGGTAGATTGGGCTTGTCGATCTTGACCAGCGCGACGATCGCGAGCGTCACCGCGGCGCCCGGCACGACGTTGATGAAAAAGACCCAGCGCCAGCCCATCGCGTCGGTGATCCAGCCGCCGACCGTCGGGCCCAATGTGGGCGCGAGCACCGACACCATGCCGAGGATCGCGGGGATCATCGCGCGCTGCTTGCCCTCGAACAGCATATAGCCGGTCGCGAACACCGTCGGGATCATCGCGCCGCCGACAAAGCCTTGCACGGCGCGGAACAGGATCATCGATTCGATGTTCCATGCGAGCCCGCAGAGCATGGACGCAATCGTGAACAGCCCCGCCGACGTCGCGAACAGCCAGCGCGTCGACAGCGCCTGCGCGAGAAAGGCCGAGAAGGGGATCATCACGAGTTCGGCCATCAGATAGGCGGTCTGCACCCAGCTGATCTCGTCGGGGCCGGCGCTGAGTCCCGCCTGCACCTCGTTGAGCGATGCGGCGACGATCTGGATATCGATCAGCGCCATGAACTGGCCGAACGCCATCACCGCAAAGATCAGATATTTCCGCGCGTTGGGCATCGCAGCCGGATCGAAGAGCGCGTCTGCGGCGGCGGGGGATTGCCCGGGAGAAAGCGGGATGGAGGCCATGGGTCTTGTGTCCTGTCGTCTTTATATTATATGCGTCATATAAAAGGAGACGACAAGTGCGCTATTCAAGTGGCCACAAGGCAGAAACCCGCGACCGTGTTTTGAAAGAGGCGGCGAAGGAGATTCGCGCGAAGGGACCCGACAATGTCGCGGTGTCGGGCATCATGGCGCGCGCCGGGCTGACCCACGGCGGTTTCTATGCCCATTTCCCGTCGAAGGACGCGCTGGTGAAAGAGGCGATCGGGACGATGTTCGCCGATGCGCGCAAGCGCACCGAACGGATCGATGCGGCCGGCGACCCGCGCGCGGTGCTGCGCGCCTATGTCGATTTCTATCTGTCACCAGCGCATCGCGACAGCCGTGATCGCGGCTGCCCGCTGCCGACCTTGTCGGGCGATTTTGCGCGCTCGCAACCCGCGACGCGCGAACGCTTCGGGGCGGGGGTCGAGGGGATTGCGAGCCGCCTCGCGGCGCCGCTGGCCGAACTCGGTTACGCCGATGCCGAGGCGGAATCGCACGCGTTGCTCGCTCAGCTTGTCGGCGGTGTCGCGTTGGCGCGTGCCGTTGGCGATCCCGCACTGTCCGATGCGATGCTTGCGGACACGCATGCCAGCATTGTCACGCGCTACGGACTGGAGACGCCGCAATGACGCTCGCGAAGGTGCAAGGGCTGATCGCCTCCGGTGGCCGTCCGCCGATCGGCGACACGCTGGGGTTCCAGCTTGTCGATGCGGGGGAAGGCTGGGCGGCGTTCGAGGGCGTGCCGGGTCCCGAACATTATAATCCGATGGGGACCGTCCATGGTGGTTATGCCGCGACCTTGCTCGATTCGGCCTGCGGTATCGCGGTGGTGACGAAGCTTGCCGACGATCAGGCGATGACGACGCTCGAGCTCAATACATCCTACCTCAAGGCGATGACCGGTACGACGGGCAAGGTGCGCGCCGAGGGCCGGGTGATCTCGATCGGTCGCCGCGTCGCTTATACCGAGGCGAAACTGACCGACGCGGAAGGGCGGCTGCTCGCGACGGCAACCTCGACGCTGCTGGTGATCACGCCATGAATGCGCCCGCGACCTTCGATACCGACGCGCCCGTGAAGACGCGCTTCGCCGTGCCGCGCAAGGCGGGCGTGGTCGGACTGATCGCGCTCGTTATCGCGGCGGTCGGCATCTGGTGGCTCACCGCGCCGCGCACGTCCGAATCGACCGACAATGCCTATCTGCAGGCCGATGCGAGCGAAGTCGCACCGCGCGTCGGCGGGCTGGTGACCGCGGTGCTGGTGCGCGACAATCAGGCTGTGCGGGTCGGAGCGCCGCTCGTGCGGATCGACGTGCGCGACTATGACTCGCGCGTGCTGGCGGCCGAGGCCGCAGTCGCCGACGCCGATGCGCAGGTCGCCACGGCGCGCGCGACGCTCGCCTCGCTGGGCGCAGAGCAGAAGCTGGCGGCGGCGCATATCCGGTCGATCAATACGCAGATCGCCGCGGCGGACGCCGAATCGGCCCGCGCCGCCGCCGATCGCCGGCGCTATAATGCGCTGCTCGTCGATGGTTTCGTCACTCGGCGCGATGCCGAGCAGGTCGATGCGACCGCGGTCGGCGCGGCGTCGGCAGCACAGCGCTCGCGCGCCGATCTGGGCGCCAGCATCGAGGAAGCGTCGGTGACGCGCGCGCGCGGGCCGATCCTCGCCGCGCAGGTGAAGGCCGCCGAAGCCGCCGCGGCAAAAGCGCGCGCGGCGCTTGCACTCGCGAAGCTCGACCGCGGCCATACTTTGGTCGCCGCACCGATCGACGGCGTGGTGGGCAACCGCCGCATCCAGGTCGGCGACTATGTCCAGCCGGGATCGCGCCTGCTGTCGGTCGTCCCGGTGCGCTCAATCTATGTCGTCGCCAATTTCAAGGAAACCCAGACGCGCGAGATGCGCCCCGGGCAAAAGGCCGAGGTCGCGGTCGACGCGCTCGGTGGCGATCCGCTGACGGGTACGGTCGAGAGCCTCGCGCCCGGATCGGCGAGCGAGTTCACCCTGCTGCCGTTCGAGCCCGGATCGGGCAATTTCACCAAGATTGTCCAGCGCGTGGGCGTCCGCATCCGGCTCGATCCGGGGCAGGCGGCGCTGGCGCGGTTACGGCCCGGGCTGTCGGTTACCGCAAAGGTGAAGCTGCGCTAAATCAGTCGAACGTGAGCATGTCGTCGAGCAGCGCCAGCGCGTCCGCGCGCGGCGCGTCGGCGTCGAGCAACGGGTTGAGCCGGTCGTCGAGCAGCAGGATCGCAAAGCCGTGGACCATGCTCCACGCGCGCGCCGCGTGGGCGCGGGTGGCTCTAGCGGCGTCGGGATCGCCTTCGTGGGTGGCCGCGACCGAGCCAGTCAGCGTGCCGAACGCACGCAGCATCGCCTCGTGCAGGGCTGGGCGTGTCTTGTCGAGGCGTTCGCCGCGGAACATCAGTTGGAACAGCCCGGGGTCGGCGAGCGCGAATTCGACATAGGCGCGGCCGATGGCGTTGAGCTTGTCCTGCGGGTCGGCGTGCTGCGCGGCCGCGGCCTGCATCCGGTCGGCAAAGCGGGTGAAGCCGACCGCGGCAAGTTCGCTGACGAGACCGGTCAAATCGTCGAAATGATTTTTGGGCGCCGCGTGCGAGGCGCCGACATCGCGTGCAACGCCGCGCAAGGTCAGGCCGGCGACGCCGTCGCGGTTTACGATCTCTTCAGCCGCCACGAGCAGCGCCGCGCGCAGGTCGCCATGATGATAGGGCTTGGTCATGAAGTCCGCTTAGCGCTCCAATGTTGACGATGTCAATTTTGCGCTTGACTTGGATCTTCGCGATCCTCAATATTGACAGTGGAAACATTGACTGGAAGGACAGGCGGATGAAAACCTTGCTTTATGCTCTCGGGCCGATGCTGTTCGACTCCTTGGGCGTCATCGTCTTTGCAGTGTTGCTGGTCGCCGGTGCGGGGATCGTGCCCGCGACGATTGCGGGCACCGCGGTTGCCATCGCGGTCGTCGGCTATGAACTGGTGCGCGGCAAAAGGGTCGCGGCCCTGCAGTGGATCAGCCTGGCCTCGGTGCTTTTCACCGCCGCCGCGACGCTTTTCACCGGCGATCCGCGTTTTGTGATGGTGAAGCCCACGATCGTCTATCTGATCGTCGGGAGCGTGATGTTGCGCCGTGGCTGGCTCAATCGCTATATCGTGCCCGAACAATTGGCGCTGGTCGGCGACGTCATGGACCGGTTCGGCATGATCTGGGCGGCGCTGATGTTCACAAGCGCGGGCCTCAATCTGATCATTGCGATCTTCTTCACTGCGTGGTGGCCGCTATTTATCGGGATATTCCCGCTGGCGTCGAAATTCGGCCTGTTCGCGGTCCACATCGCGGTGGTGCATGTCATCGGGCAAGCGCGGCTGCGCCGCGGCGCGGGCAGCGAACGACAGCCGCTTGCGGCCAAATAGCCGCGCCAACCATCTCATTGACGCTCATTTGGTGCGCCCCGGCGAAAGCCGGGGTCCACGCGTTGTCGCGCCATGCCAGCTGGGCCCCGGCCTTCGCCGGGGAACACAACTCTCGCGAGCGGTCAGTTAGTCGGCGTCGAGCCCGTAAGCCGTGTGCAGCACGCGCACCGCGAGTTCGGTCTCGTCTTCGTCGATCAGCACGCTGACCTTGATCTCGCTGGTCGAGATCGCCTGGATGTTGATGCCGCGGTCGGCCAAGGCACGGAACATCGTGCTGGCGACCCCGGCGTGGCTTTTCATGCCGACGCCGACGACGCTGATCTTCGCGACCTTGTCGTCGCTGATGATGCGGTTGAAGCCGATCTTGTCCTTCGAACCCTCGATCAGGTCGATCGAGCGGAGGAGATCGGTGGCGGGAACGGTGAAGGTCACGTCGGTCTCGCCCTTCTCGCGGCCCACGTTCTGGATGATCATGTCGACGTTGATCCCGGCTGCGGCGAGCGGGCCGAAGATGTTGGCGACCGCGCCCGGCTTGTCGGGCACGCGCGTGACGATGACCTTGGCTTCATTCTTGTCGTGGGCGATGCCGGTGATCAGCTGCCGTTCCATCTGATGTTCCTCTATTTCCTCGTCGCTGACGATCATCGTGCCGGTGGCGGGGGCTTCGTCGCCTTCGACGAAGCTGGACAGGACCTGCACGCGCACGCCCTCTTTCATCGCGAGCCCGACCGAGCGGGTCTGGAGCACTTTGGCGCCGACGCTCGCGAGTTCGAGCATTTCCTCATAGGTGACATAATCGAGCTTGCGCGCACGCGCGACGATGCGCGGATCGGTGGTGTAGACCCCGTCGACGTCGGTGTAGATGTCGCAGCGGTCGGCCTTGAGCGCCGCGGCAACCGCGACCGCGCTGGTGTCCGACCCGCCGCGGCCGAGCGTCGAGACGCGGCCGTCGTCCATCAGGCCCTGAAACCCCGGAATGACCGCGACTTCGCCCTTCGCCATCGCGGCGGCGAGTGCGCCGGTGTCGATGTCGGTGATGCGCGCGCGGGCGTGCGCTTCCTCGGTGCGGATCGGAAGTTGCCAGCCGAGCCAGCTGCGCGCCGGGGTCCCCATCGCCTGCAGGGTCAGCGCGAGCAGGCCCGACGTGATCTGTTCGCCCGCGGCGACGACGACGTCATATTCGGCGGGGTCGTAACGCGGGTTCGCCTCGCGGCAGAAATTGACAAGCCGGTCGGTTTCGCCCGCCATCGCCGAGACGACGACCGCGACTTCATTGCCGTTGGCGACTTCGCGCGCGACGAGTTTCGCCACGGTGCGAATCCGCTCGGTGCCCGCCATCGACGTGCCCCCGAATTTCATCACGATCCGCGCCATGTCGCCCCGCTTTCCTGATCTGGTTTCGGCCGCAACTTTTCCAAGCATTTCCGCGGCGCTCGCGTCGTTAGGCAAGGGGAAGGAGGATGGCAAGACCGGCTTCGTATGCGGCGGATAGAATTTCTTGCATGGCGCGAGGCGGAGTGCCACATCGCGGGGCATGAGTGCTGCCACGATCAACCCGCACGAAGCCGCCCATTTTGGCGCGCTCGCCGCCGACTGGTGGGACCCGCATGGCTCGTCGGCGATGCTGCACAAGCTCAACCCGGTGCGCCTTTCCTATATCCGCGCGCAGGTCGACGCGCATTGGCATGTCGATGCGCGCGATCGCTATGCGCTTGCGGGGCGCAGCGCGATCGACGTCGGGTGCGGCGCGGGCCTGCTCGCCGAACCGCTCGCGCGAATGGGGGCCACGGTGACCGGCGTCGATGCGGCGCCGGAGAATATTTCCGCGGCGCGCGATCATGCCGCGGGACAGGGGCTTGCGATCACTTATCATGCCGGCGAACTCGCCGCGCTGTCGCCCGCGACCTTCGACCTCGTCACCTCGATGGAGGTCGTCGAACATGTCACCGATCCCGCCGCCTTCATCGCCGAACTCGCGGCGCGTCTTGCGCCCGGTGGGCTGATGATATTGTCGACCCCTAACCGCACCGCGCTGTCAAAACTTTTGCTTGTCGAGGCGGCCGAACGGGTCGGCGTGGTGCCGCGCGGAACACACGACTGGGACCAGTTTCTCAAGCCCGAGGAGCTGACCAAGCTGCTCGAAGGCGCGGGGCTGGAGGTCATCGACCGGACCGGCCTGTCGCCTTCGCCCGCGAAGGGCTTCAAGCTCGGCGGCAGCGAAGCGCTGAACTATCTGGTCGCGGCGCGGTGGCCGGGCTGAGCGCCGAGTGACTGGCGCGCGCGATCCACGCGTGGACGCCTATATCGCGAAGGCGCTGCCCTTCGCGCAACCGATCCTGACCCATTTGCGCGTGTTGGTGCACCGCCATGCGCCGGGCTCGCAAGAGACGCTGAAATGGGGTGTGCCGCATTTCGTACTCGGCGGACAGAATCTGGCGGGCATGGCGGCATTCAAGGATCATGCGACCTTCGGCTTCTGGCGCGACGAGGAAGTGACGGGCTCGCCGCGCAACAAGGGCGCGTTGGGGAGCATGGGGCGGCTCGCGTCGCTGGCCGACCTGCCGGGTGACGAAGCGATGGCGGCAATGATCACCAAGGCGGCGGCGCTCTGTGCCGAAGGGAAACCGAAGCGTCCGGCACCGCAGCCGAAGGCGGCGCTCGACTTGCCCGCCGACTTGGGCTCGGCGCTGAAGGCGAATACCGCAGCGCAAAGCCATTGGGACGCCTTCTCGCCGGGGAAGCGGCGAGACTATATCGAATGGGCGATCGAGGCGAAGCGCGAGGAAACGCGCGTCAAGCGGATCGAGACGATCGTCGCGCAGGTCGCCGAGGGCAAGGACCGGAACTGGAAGTATAAGGGTTGCTGACTAGAACATCGCCCCCGCGAAGGCGGGGGCCGCAGTCGGCTTGTCACTACGCTGCTGTTCCAGACGCCAGCGACCCCCGCCTTCGCGGGGGTTGACGCTTCGGAACGCTTCGCATTCCGAAGCGTCAAAAATCCACATCCTCATAATATTTCGGCGGCGTCACAATCTCCATCCGCTCGGCGAGCAGTGGGCGAAAGCTCGGGCGCGATTTCAGCCCCGAATACCAGCCCTTGGTCTGCTCGTGCCCCGTCCAGTCGATCCCGCCGAGATAGTCGGCGACCGAGATATGCGCGGCTGCGGTCAGGTCGGCGAGGCTCATCGTCGCGCCGGCCAGCCAGGTGCGGTGGTCGATCAGATAATCGACATAGTCGAGATGGTTGTTCGCCGCCTTCATCGCCTCGCGCAGCGCACCGCCGTCGGGTGGCTGGCGGTGGACGATGCGTTTCTGCATCCGTTCGAACAGCAACGGGCCGGTGACTTCATAATAGAAGTCATGATCGAACCATGACGTCAGCCGGCGGATCTCGGCGCGGCTGGCCGCCGTGCCGTTGATCATCGCCTTGCCTTCGACGGTTTCCTCGAAATATTCGGCGATCGCCATGCTGTCCATGAGCACCTGGCCGCGCGCCTGATCGACCATCACCGGGGTGCGCCCGGCCGGATTCAGATCGATGAACTCGTCGCGGCGTTCCCACGGCGATTCGCGCACCAATTCATAACCGACGCCCTTTTCGCCCAGCAAAAGGCGGACCTTGCGCGAGAAGGGACAGAGCGGGAATTGATAGAGTTGCCACATGCCCCCGGCATAGCGGCAGCGGGGCGCCACGCGCAACGGCTATGGCGCGCCCGGGACGATCAGAATTGTGGATTATGCCCTAGCGGCGCGCGTCGGCGCGCTCTCTTTCCCACTGTGCCGCAAGATCGCGCGCCATGTCTTTGAGGACCGGGGCATAAGCCGCGAGTGCCGAGGCGGCATGTCCGGCCATGCGCGTTCCGGCGCGGACATCGTCGCCCATTCGCTCTGCATATTCGGGATCGCGGCCGGTCACTTCGCCCAGCGTGGCGTCGGGGGGAATATAGGCGGCGTCCGATTCGGGGTCGACCTGTGCGACGGCTTTGGCGAGTGGTCCGACCTGCATCTGCATCAACGCACCGACGAGCGCGGTGATGGTGTCGGCCATCCGGTCCTGCGCTGCCGGGTCGTTCAACGTTGCGACTGCGCCGCGCATCTGGCTATCGGCGGCCGCAGCAGGCAGCGGCGCGGCGAGCGCGAGCAGGGGGAGGGCGATCAGGGCAAAGCGGGTCATGACTCCATCCTTTCAAAGGACGCATGGTTCATCAAAGCGGCGTGTGTAAGCACGCAACGCTTTCGCTGCGCTGAACGTCATGTGGCGGTGCGACGGGCCGCACCGCCTGCGCGACGAGATCATTCGGCCGCAATCACCTCGGCTTCGGCGTCGCTCAGCGGATAAGCGAGGCGGCTGAGCATTTCCTTCGGGCACACCTGCCAGAATTGTCCTTGCCAGCGGTCCCAGTCGGCAAGAACCTCGTTCGACCATTTGCTTCCCGTCGCCTTGGCGTGATCTTCGACCAGCTCTTTCAGCACCATTTCCCAATGTGCGCTGTCGATCCGCTGCCAAGTGATCGATTCGGCATTGGCGCGGCGTTCGAACTGGCCGTCGGTGTCGAGGATGAAGGCCATGCCGCCGGTCATGCCCGCGCCGAAGTTCGAGCCGACGGGGCCAAGGATCACCGCGGTGCCGCCGGTCATATATTCGCAGCCGTTCGCGCCGCAGCCTTCGACGACGACCTTCGCGCCCGAATTGCGGACTGCGAAACGCTCGCCGGCCTGACCAGCCGCGAGGAGGGTACCCGACGTCGCGCCATAGAGGACGGTGTTGCCGATGATGCTGTTGTGCTGGCTGACCAGCGGGCTCGACACCGTCGGACGCACGACGATGCGGCCGCCCGAGAGGCCCTTGCCGACATAGTCGTTGGCATCGCCGAAGACTTCGAGCGTGATGCCGCTGCACAGGAAGGCGCCGAGCGACTGGCCCGCGGTGCCGCGCAGGCGGACCTGCACATGATTGTCGGCGAGGCCGCTCATTCCGAAGCGCGCGGTGACTTCGGCCGACAGGCGCGTGCCGACGGCGCGATGCGTGTTGCGGACATTATAGGTGAGCTGCATGCGCTCGCCGCGTTCGAACAGTGGCTTCGCATCGCTCAGGATCTGCGCGTCGAGGCTGTCGGGCACCGGGTTGCGGAAGCTCGGGCCTTGCGAGCGGCGCTGATCGTCGGGGGCGTCGACCTTGGCGAGGATCGGGTTCAGGTCGAGGTCGTCGAGATGTTCGGCGCCGCGGCTGACCTGACGCAGCAATTCGGTGCGACCGATCACCTCGTCGAGGCTGCGGCAACCCAGCTTGGCGAGGATTTCCCGAACTTCCTCTGCGATGAAAGTCATCAGGTTGATGACTTTCTCGGGGCTGCCGGTGAACTTCTGGCGCAGTTTCTCGTCCTGCGTGCAGACGCCGACGGGGCAGGTGTTCGAATGGCACTGGCGCACCATGATGCAGCCCATCGCGACGAGGCTGAGCGTGCCGATGCCATATTCCTCGGCGCCGAGGATCGCCGCGATGACGATATCGCGCCCGGTCTTGAGCCCGCCGTCGGTGCGGAGGCGGATACGATGGCGCAGGCCGTTGAGCGTCAGCACCTGATTGACTTCGCTGAGGCCCATTTCCCACGGGGTGCCGGCATATTTGACGCTCGTCTGCGGGCTGGCGCCGGTGCCGCCGGTGTTGCCCGCGACAAGGATGACGTCGGCGTGTGCCTTGGCCACGCCGGCGGCGACGGTGCCGATGCCCGCGCTCGACACGAGCTTCACGCAGACACGCGCCTTGGGGTTGATCTGCTTCAGGTCGTAGATGAGCTGCGCCAGATCCTCGATCGAATAGATATCGTGGTGCGGCGGCGGGCTGATCAGCGTCACGCCCGGCGTCGCATGGCGCAGGCGCGCGATGAACTCGGTGACCTTGAAGCCCGGAAGCTGGCCGCCCTCGCCGGGCTTGGCGCCTTGCGCGACCTTGATCTCGATCTCGTCGCACGCGCCGAGATATTCGGCGGTGACGCCGAAGCGGCCCGATGCGATCTGCTTGATATTGCTGTTGGCGTTGTCGCCATTGGCATAGGGGCGATAGCGTTCGCTCGCTTCCCCGCCTTCGCCCGACACCGCCTTGGCACCGATGCGGTTCATCGCGATCGCCAGCGTTTCATGCGCCTCGGGCGACAGCGCGCCGAGCGACATGCCCGGGGTGACGAAGCGCTTGCGGATCTCGGTGATCGCCTCGACGCTGTCGAGCAGGACGCCCTGCGCCGGATAGTTGAACTCCATCAGGTCGCGGAGATAAATCGGCGGCAGGTCGGCCACCCCGCGCGCGAATTGCAGATAGGTCGAATAGCTGTCGGTCGCGACCGCGGTCTGCAACAGGTGCATCAGCTGCGCCGAATAGGCGTGGGCCTCGCCGCCCGCGCGCTGGCGATAGAAGCCGCCGATCGGCAGGGTGGTGACGCGCTTGTCGAACGCCGCCTCATGCTTCTCGGTCGCGTTGATGAAGAGCGACTGATAGCCTTCGCCCGAAATCTTGGCCGGCATGCCGGGAAAGAGGTCGTTGACGAGCGCGCGCGACAGGCCGACTGCTTCGAAATTATAGCCGCCGCGATAGCTGGAGATCACGGCGATTCCCATCTTGGCGAGGATTTTGAGCAGGCCGTCGTCGATCGCCTTGCGGAAACGCAGGCGGCAATCGTCGAGGCTCAATTCGCCGAACAGGCCGCGTGCCTGACGATCGGCGATCGCGGCTTCGGTCAGATAGGCGTGGACCGTCGTCGCGCCGACGCCGACGAGCACGGCAAAGGCGTGGGTGTCGAGCACTTCGGCCGAACGGACGTTGATCGAGGCGTAGCTGCGCAGTCCCTTGCGCACGAGGTGGGTATGGACCGCCGCGGCCGCCAGCACCATCGCCATGCCGACGCGGTTTTCACCGATCGACTGGTCGGTCAGGAACAATTCGCTGCGTCCCGCGCGGACCGCGTCCTCGGCCTCGCGGCGGACGCGCGCGATCGCTTCGCGCAGCGTCGCGGCATCGCCGCCGACCGCGAATGTGCAATCGATGTCGGCAACCGCATCGCCGAAATAGGCGCGCAAGCGATCCCAGTCGTCGCCGACGAGCACGGGGCTATCGATCGCAAGCACATGGTCGCTCTGCCCGCGCTCATCGAGGATGTTGGCGAGGTTGGCGAAGCGCGTCTTCAGGCTCATCACATGCCGTTCGCGCAGACTGTCGATCGGCGGGTTGGTGACCTGGCTGAAATTCTGGCGGAAGAATTGCGCAACGTGGCGTGGCTTGTCCGAGATGACGGCGAGCGGCGTGTCGTCGCCCATCGAACCGATCGCTTCCTTGGCGTCCTCGACCATCGGCGACAGGATCAGCTCCATATCCTCCATGGTCAGTCCGGCGGCGACCTGGCGGCGGAGCAGCTCGCTGCGGTCGAACACCGGCAGGCTCGACTTGCCGCCCTTGGGCAGATCGGCCATCGTGCGGAAGCCGCGGACGCGCGAGCGGTAGTCGTGCGTGTCGGCGATCTTGTCCTTGATCGCGAGGTCTTCGTACAAAACGCCTTCTTCGAGGTCGACGGCGATCATCTGGCCGGGGCCGAGGCGGCCCTTCTTGCGGATGCTCGCTTCGGGGAGCAGCACCATGCCGCTCTCCGACCCGACGACGAGCAGATTATCGGCGGTCAGCGTGTAGCGCAGCGGGCGCAGCGCGTTGCGGTCCATGCCCGCAACCGCCCAGCGGCCGTCGGTCATCGCGAGCGCGGCGGGGCCGTCCCACGGCTCCATGACGCTGGCGAGGTAGGAGTACATGGCGCGGTGGTTGTCGGGCACGTCGCATTCGTTGGTCCACGCCTCGGGGACGAGGATCAGCTTCGCGGTCGGTGCGTCGCGGCCGGCGCGGCAGAGGGTTTCGAACACCGCGTCGAGCGCGGCGGTGTCGGATGCGCCCGCCGGAATCACCGGCTTGATGTCTTCCGAATGCTCGCCGAAGGCGAGGCTGGCCATCTTGATCTCGTGGCTCTTCATCCAGTTCTTGTTGCCGCGGATCGTGTTGATCTCGCCATTATGCGCGAGGCAGCGGAACGGCTGGGCCAGCCACCATTGCGGGAAAGTGTTGGTCGAATAGCGCTGGTGAAAGATCGCGACGCGGCTTTCGAACAGCTTGTTCGTGAGGTCGGGGTAGAAATCGGCGAGGCTCTCGGCAAGGAACAGGCCCTTGTAGATGATTGACCGGCACGACAGGCTGCAGACATAGAAATCGGCGATCTGCGCCGCGATCACCTTTTTCTCGATGCGGCGGCGAACGAGATAGAGCTGCTTTTCGAACTCGGCGAGCGACTGTTCGTCGGGCAGCGGCCCGGCGATCATGATCTGCTCGATCTCGGGACGCGTACGCTGCGCCTTGTCGCCGATCACCGACACATCGACCGGCACCTGACGCCAGCCATAGATGGTGAAGCCCGCGTCGATGATCTCGGCCTCGACGATCGTGCGGCATTCCTCCTGCGCGCCCAGGTCGGTGCGCGGCAGGAAGACCATGCCGACGGCGAGGCGGTTCGGGCGCACCTTGTGCCCCGACGCGGCGATCGCATCGTCGAAGAAGCGGACCGGCAGGTCGACATGAATGCCCGCCCCATCCCCCGTCTTGCCGTCGGCATCGACGGCGCCGCGGTGCCAGACGGCGCGCAGCGCTTCGATCGCCGCCTCGACGACGCGGCGCGAGGCCTTGCCGTCGGTCGCCGCGACCATGCCGACGCCGCAGGCATCGGATTCCATGTCGGGGCGATACATGCCTTCCGCTTCAAGGCGGGCGTGATCGGGGGTGGGGTAGTGGGTCATCTTGATCGTCCTGACGGGTTAGGCGCCTAGTTGTTGCGTAGCTTCGATCGCTTGCGCGCGTTGGTCGCCGCTTCTTCGGCGGCCTGCTGCGCGGCCAGCGAGGCGTTTTCGTACGCGGTCTCGAGATCCTCGACGCGCTTGCGGTCGGCGGCCGACCAGTTGCTGCGGTCCTCGGCGGGGTCCTCGACCGCCGCGACGGCGGCGTCCGCCGCCGCTTCCGCCGCGTCTGCGGCGGCGGCATAATCATCCGCCGGGGCGGCTTCGGCGGCGTCCACGGCAACGGCTTCGGTCGTTTCCGCCGTGTCGCTGTTCCACTGGTCGCGATGTTCCTTCAGCTCCTTGACGCTGACCTTCATCAGCTTGGCGAGCTTTGCGAGATCCTTGTCGTTGAAGTCGGAGAGCTGCTTTTCCTTTGGCAGATCCTTCATATCCTTTTCGATCTGCGGCCCGCGATCCATGAGTTTGGTGATCAGCGGCGGCAGCGCCTTCATCACCGCGACCATCACTTCGGGGTCGGCCTGCAGCGCCATCCATTCATTGGCATAAAGCGTGCCGGTCGGCGTCGCGAGGAAGGCGTTGAGGTCGGTAAGCTGCGCGGCGGTGAATTTGCGGGAATAGGCCTTGGCCATGCCGCCCCGCATCGGCGCTTCCATGTCGGTCAGCGCTTCGCTGATCAACGGCTTGATGACCTTGGTGATCTGGTCTTCGCGTTCCTTGCGGTGCGGATCGAACATGTCGGCGATCTTGCCTTTTGTCGCTTCGTCGAGCGCCGAGATCTTGTCGTTGTCGACGCCGGTCTGGATCGAGATCATCAGATCGGACTGGCCGCCCAGTTCGCCCATGATCGTCTTGAAGATCTTGCCGTAGAGATTGTCGATCATCCGCTCGAGGCTGCCGACGGGGATCAGCGCGTTCATCGTCTTTTGTCCGAGCGCGAGGCGCGCGGGTTCGATCGGCGGCAGGCTGCTGGTGTCGAACATCTTTTCGACCAGCGCGATCGCCTCGTCCATTTCCTTCTGCATCTTGGCCTTTGCCTCGGCGGCATAGGCTTCGCTGTCACCCTCGCTCGATGCTTCGTCCTCGACCTCCGGCGATGTGGGTACGGCGGCTTCCCCCGGTGCGATCGTGACTTCGACCGCATGAGGTTCCTGGAACGCGGCCATGGCCGGTGCGCCCAGCGGCAGGGTCGCAATCGTCCCGGCGAGCAGGATCGATTTGAACGTCGGCATCATGATTTTTCCTTCTTTGTTGGTCATGCCGCCTTCTTTTCGCTTTTCGCTTTGACTTTCAACCACTTTGCCATCTGTTCGCTGACATCGCGGCCGTCGCGGATGCCCCAGACGACCAGGCTGGCGCCGCGGACGATGTCGCCCGCTGCAAAAACCCCGGGTAAACTGGTCATCATCGTCTGATGATCGACGCGCAGCGTGCCCCAGCGTGTCACCGACAGGTCGGGCGAGCCGAACAGGTGCGGCAGTTCCTCGGGATCGAAGCCGAGCGCCTTGATCACCATGTCGGCGGGAACGTCGAACTGGCGGCCGGGGTCGACCTCGGGGCTGCGGCGGCCGCTCGCGTCGGGGGCGCCGAGGCGCATGCCCGCGACCGCGACCTGCTTGACGCTTTTGTCGGCGGTGAAGCTTTCGGGGGCCGACAGCCACACGAACTCGACGCCTTCTTCCTCGGCATTCGACACTTCGCGGAGCGACCCGGGCATATTTTCGCGGTCGCGGCGATAGAGGCATTTGACCGACTTCGCGCCCTGCCGCACCGCGGTGCGGACACAGTCCATCGCGGTGTCGCCGCCGCCGATGACGACGACATGCTTGCCCTCGGCATTCAGCCGGCCGTCGTCGAACGCAGGAACCGCGTCGCCAAATCCCTTGCGGTTCGATGCGATCAGATAATCGAGCGCGGCAATCACGCCTTCGGCCGCGTTGCCCGGCACGTTGATCTCGCGCGCCTTGTACACCCCGGTCGCGATGAGCAGCGCGTCATGCTTCTGGCGAAGCTGGTCGAGCGTCGCGTCGCCGCCGACGTCGAAGCCGAGATGGAAGTGGATGCCGCCTTCGGCGAGCCGCTCGACGCGGCGTGTCACGACGTCCTTTTCCAGCTTGAAGCCGGGGATGCCATAGGTGAGCAGGCCGCCGGCACGGTCGTGGCGGTCATAGACATGGACCTCATGCCCCGCGACACGCAGATATTCGGCCGCGGTCAGCCCTGCCGGGCCGGCACCGATGATGCCGACCGACTGGCCGGTCGGGGCGCCGGGGTGCAGCGGTTCGACCCAGCCTTCGGCCCAGGCGGTGTCGGTGATATATTTCTCGACGCTGCCGATCGTGACGGCGCCATGGCCCGAAAACTCGATGACGCAATTGCCTTCGCACAAGCGGTCCTGCGGGCAGATGCGGCCGCAGATTTCAGGCATCGTCGAGGTCGCGTTCGACAATTCATAGGCTTCGCGCAACCGGCCTTCGGCGGTCAGGCGCAACCAGTCGGGAATATGGTTGTGGAGCGGGCAGTGCACCGAGCAATAGGGCACGCCGCATTGCGAACAGCGCGCCGCCTGTGCGTCGGCGTCGGGCGCGGCGTATCGCTCGGCGATCTCGCGAAAGTCGCGCGCGCGGTCTTCGGCAGAGCGCTTGTCCGGATAGGATTGTTCACGCTCCACAAACTGGAGCATGCGATCGGAAGCCATGCAGTATCCCCTTCGTTGAAGGCGGAATTGCATGGCTCGAAAAGCCCTGTCACGAGCGAATTGCGAGTTGGGACAGTATTGCTAACCTAAAATGGATGCCAAATTTGCATCAAAATGGGTTCGCGCAATTATCTTTCGTCTATTAGTATCGTTTCGGACCTATCTCATGCCGAGCCAGATCAAGGCGGCAACCCCGACAATGATTCGATACCAGGCGAAGGGCGTGAAGCCGTAGCGGGTGACGACCGCGAGGAAGGCCTTGATGACCGCCCATGCGACGATGAAGGAAACAAACGCGCCCACGGCAATCAGGCTGAGATCGTTGCTGGTGATCGCGTCGCGATGCTTGAACAGCTGGAGCACGGTCGCGCCGGTCAGCGTCGGGAGCGCGAGGAAAAAGCTGAACTCGGCCGCTGTCTTGCGGTCGACCCCCAGCGACATCGCGCCAAGGATCGTCGCGCCCGAGCGGCTGACGCCCGGAATCATCGCGATACACTGGACGAGGCCGATCAGCATCGACTGGCGCGCCGACAGGTTGGCGACCCCGCCGCTTTCCTTCGGCTTGGCGAAGCGTTCGACGAGCAGGATCGCAAAACCACCGACAATCAGCGCCCAGGCGACGACGACGGCATTTTCCAGCAGCACCTCGATATAGTCGCCGAGCGCGAGGCCCAGGATGACCGCCGGAAAGAAAGCGAGGAGCAGGTTACGGACAAAGGCGATCGCGACCGGATCACGCCGGAAGAAGCCGGTGAACATGTCCCAGAACAGTTTCCGGTACAGGACGACGATCGCAAGGATTGCGCCGGGCTGGATCGCGATGTTGAAAATCGCCCAGCGCGCCGCGTCATAGCCGAGAAGCTCGGTCGCGAGGATGAGGTGACCCGTCGAGGAGACGGGCAGGAATTCGGTCAGGCCCTCGACAATGCCGAGGATGATCGCGGTCAGCCAGATGCCCATTATCGCGAAGCAAGCTCGGCGAAACGACCGTGGCGGCGATACTGGACGAGCCATTCGTCGGCCACCGAGGCGAGCGAGGTCGGCGTGATGCCAAGCTCGGCCAGCCCGGCGGCGCCATCGGCAACGACATTGTCATGGCTCAGCATCAGCCACTGGTCCTTGGTGATCGGTGCGCCGGGCGCCCAGCCGAAGCCGGACGCGAGCGCCGAGGCGACCAGGTCGGGAACATCGACGAACAGCGGTTTGCGGCCGGTGGCGTCGGCGATCCAGCGGAGCAATTCGCCCATTGTCAGAACCTGTGGCCCGCCGATTTCGAAAAGCTTGCCCGCGGCGGAGCTGTCCAGCGCCGCGACGACGGCATCGGCGGCATCGCCGACATAGGCGGGCTGGAACTTCGCATTCGGCGCGATGACCGGGACGACCGGCGACATGCGGATCAGCGTGGCAAAGCGGTTGATGAACCGGTCCTCGCGCCCGAAGAGGATCGAGGGGCGCAGGATGGCGGCATCGGCAAAGGCCGCGCGCACGGCGGCTTCGCCGTCACCCTTGCTGCGGCCGTAGGCCGGCTGGCTATTGCGGTCGGCGCCGATCGCCGAGACATGGACGAGGGTGGGGACACCGGCTGCCTTGGCGGCGGCGGCGGCATGGCCCGCGCCATCGGCCTGCACCGCCTGCATATCGTCAAATGCGCCGGCGAGGTTGATCACGGCATCGCTGCCCTGCACCGCGCGCGCGACGCTGGCGGGGCTGCGGACGTCGGCCGCGACGAACTGCGTCTGGCCCAGCCCGCCGAGCGGCTTCAGGAAGGTTGCGGCGCGCGGGGTCCGCTGCGCGATGCGGACGCGGGCGCCGCGTGCGAGCAGGCGCTGCACGACATAGCGGCCGAGAAAGCCGCCGCCGCCCAGCACCGTGATCAATTGCCCGTCGAGTTTCTGC
Source organism: Sphingopyxis sp. GW821-FHT10B01 (assembly GCF_059415685.1). Classification (NCBI taxonomy): domain Bacteria; kingdom Pseudomonadati; phylum Pseudomonadota; class Alphaproteobacteria; order Sphingomonadales; family Sphingopyxidaceae; genus Sphingopyxis; species Sphingopyxis sp. GW821-FHT10B01. Next base: position 541,230 of record NZ_JBWKNS010000004.1, read on the forward strand.
ATCGCGTCCGCCTGTTCCGTGATTCTTTTTACCGGCGCAGGGCGCGCCGCACGGCTTCCCCATGCCGCGAAGCGGAGAAGGGGGCAAGGGGCGAAGGCGGCTTTCCGGCGCAAAACCCGCGGCTTTGCGATAAAATGCATCTTGGTTCGCGCGCCGCAGTTGACAAGCCGATGGACGCCCCGCTAAGCGCCCGCTCCTACCCCGTGCCCAGATGGCGGAATTGGTAGACGCACCAGCTTCAGGTGCTGGCGATCGCAAGGTCGTGGAGGTTCGAGTCCTCTTCTGGGCACCATTTGTTCTCCCGAGGGTGTCCGAGGACGTCCGAAAAACGGGAGATTTCAGCCATTTTTTGTGCTATAGCCGTCCGGTCAAATCCGGGCGGATACGGCACCAATCGGGAACAAAGTGGGTATATCCGAGGGTGTGATTCCGTCCTTTAGCGAGGACAGTATCTCCCATGGGCACCCTTTTTGCCACGACCGTCGCCAACGCCAAACCTCGAGATCGAGACTATAAGCTGTCCGATGGCCGTGGTCTCTATCTCCTTGTTCGCCCGAATGGCTCGAAGCTTTGGCGCTTCAATTATCGCTATCTCGAAAAGCACCGGACGCTTGCTTTCGGGGCTTGGCCGGACGTCGGCTTGGCCGAGGCTCGATCGCGCAGGGATGAAGCGCGTCAATTGATTGCCGCCGGTCTCGATCCGTCGCACGAGCGGAAGGTCCTGATGGCCAAGGCTCGCGTCGCGGAGAACGACACCTTCAAGACCGTGGCGAAGGAATGGATTGAGAAGAACGAGCGGGAAGGCATGGCCGAAATCACGCTCAGCAAAATCCGCTGGCTGCTCGACAAGGCGTATCCGAAGATCGGCGCACGTCCGATCGCCAAGATCACCCCTCACGAGGTGCTCCTCGTTCTCAGGTCGGTCGAGGCGACCGGCCGCTACGAGAGCGCGCGCCGGATGCGCAGCGTCCTCGGACGGGTGTTCCGCTATGCCGTCGCCACGACGCGCGCCGAGCGGGACCCGACGAGCGATCTGCGCGGCGCGCTCACGGTGCCCAAGCCCAAGCATCTCGCTGCGATTACCACCGCGAACCGCGCCGGCGAGCTGATGCGCGCGATCGAAGGCTATTCCGGCCACGCGATTACCCTGTTCGGACTTCGGCTGTCGGCGCACTTGTTCGTTCGTCCCGGCGAGCTGCGCCAGGCCGAATGGAGCGAGTTCGATTTCGACCGATCCATCTGGAACATCCCCGCGGAGAAGATGAAAATGCGGCGCGCGCACCGGGTGCCGCTCTCGACCCAGGCGGTAGGGATGTTCGAAGAGCTCTGGGAGTTGACCGGCGCGGGGCGTTATTGCTTCCCCTCGTTCCGCACGGACCGCCGGCCGATGTCGGAGAACACGGTGAACGCGGCCCTTCGCGCTCTCGGGTTCGGGCAGGATGAAATGACTGCCCATGGTTTCAGGGCCATGGCGGCAACGCTGCTCAACGAAACCGGGCGCTTTCATCCCGATGCGATCGAGCGCCAGCTTGCGCATATGGACACCAATGGCGTGCGGCGTGCTTACACGCGCGGTGAATATTGGGACGAGCGGGTCACGATGATGCAATTCTGGTCCGACGAACTCGATCGGTTGCGCAGCGGCGCGAAGCTGATCAAACCGGACTTTGGCGGACGGCGCGCTGCCGCGGGCTGAGCATCGTCAGTCGAGGCGCTTCGCATCATAGACATGATCGCGTCCGGAAACCCCGAGGGGCGATGGCGTGAGGGATGGATCGACCGCAGAGGACAGAAAAAGCCCCATCTTTCGACGGAGCTTTTTCTGTCCTCTGCGGTCGAAGCCCCATCAACTCTCACGAGGGTCGCATCCGAGAGTTTTGTAGAGATAGACTGAGCTTGTCTCTGAGAGAGTTGAACGAAAACAGTCATGCGCGAAAGACGGAAGTCCCGCTCAGATAGGGGGCTCGTGATCCGCTTCGGTTTCACATCAGGCTTGGGTGAGCCGGAGTGATCTGATCCCGGGTCGCCTTATTCCGATGCGATTCAGGTTGCGCGGACGCTTGTCACCACGGGACCGCGTTTGATCGCGCAAGTATAGATACGCTTGCCGATCCGCCAACCGGAGGGCGTACGGACAAGCTCGTCCTCATATTGTCCCCACATCGAATAATGTTCGTCCGGATAGTCACCCCGTCCCACATGCTCGGCATAATAATGAACCTTTGCCGATGCGGTGTCGCCGTGAATCGCGATCCGGAAATTTCCGACATTGTGATGCGTCGACCCGCAATTCGAGCCGTTTCCGAGATTGGCGTGCATCGACGCGACCAAGCTGGCGCGGTCGGGACTTATCACACCTGGCCCCAATGCCTGCGTGTAGTCGCCCGTCACATCTTTCGTAAACACCTCGTGAAGATCATCGAAGCTCTTGGTGTCGACGATCTCGCAATAGCGGATGTAGATTTGTTCGATCGCCCGCTGGTCGAGCAGCCTTTGCAGCGCCGTCATGTCCCTTTCGTCGGGCACCATCGTTCTCCTATGTCCAATCAGCACCTTGTTCGTGCATATCGCGAACGCATAAGCAACGTATTTTGCGATAAATTGATCTATTTGCGTAAAAGTGGGGAGGCTATGATGCCGAATGCGGCGCTCCCCAGCCAGCCCACCTATCAGGTGCTGCGCTGAAGCTCGTGCCGAAGGATCGCGGCATGGCCTGCGCGGATGGCTGACGAGATGCGACCTGTGATGCCGCCGACCTCGATCTTGTCGTAAGCAATGCCGGCGGCTCGCCCGAGGCCGATACGGCAACCGCTTCGCCGCGCTTCTCGGAGCGGGTTCTCGCGCTCAATCCGTTGGCCCCGCTCCACGTCGCAAATCTCTGGCAACCTATCGAAAGGCTCAAGGCTCCCTCCGGCGGAAGCTCGCCACTCCACACATATAGGATTGAGGAAAGGGATTGAGCGGACGATGCGCCGAGCGGCTGCTCATGATGACTTGCAAACCCAAAGTGGATCGGCAGAAAACGGCCCAAGGCGTCGATCATTCGGCGCCGGGGTAGTCCGCTATTCGCGGGTCACTGCTGCCTCCCCATTCGTCGCGATAAAATGGCGGAGCTCTTCGGCACCGACCGCGATGTAAAGCGCTCGCTCGTCGGGCGACAGCATGGCGCCCGCAGCAAGTTCCGAGCAAATCTGGTCGAGCCGAAGCAGGATCAGGCGAGCCCGCACGCGTTCGGCATCCCCGGACAAGGCGGCTCGAAAGCCGTCGACGCCCGCGCCGCCCAAGGTGCCGATCAGTCGGTCGCCGTCGTCGCGCAGCCGCTGCCTGAAGCTGGGTTCGAAGGTCGCAAGCTGGATCACGAGCGAGGTGACATAGCCATGTTCGACATAGATATGGGCGAGGCGGCGGAGCCAGTCCTCGAGCCCGGTCTGATCGGGGTGCGTCATACGGGTCAGTTCGTCGTACAGATCCTGCCAATCGCTCTCGATCGAATCGTAAATCGCAAGCGCCAGCGACAGTTTCGAATCGAAATGGGTGTAGAAGGTGGCCCGGCTGACCCCCGCCGCGGCAATCAGGTCGTCGATTGTCGCGAACACATAGGGGGTGGCCGTAAAGACCGTCGCCGCGCCCGCGAGGATCGCCGCGCGCGTCTGTTCCTTTCGCTGCTGCTGGAAACCGTTACGCCCGCCCGCCCGCAGGCCACGGGGACGCGGTGACGAAGAGGATGGTCGGGCGCTGCTCATGTTCGTTCCCTAACCTGTCAGGCGGCGGGGTCGATCAATATCTTGCAATCGGCCGACGGTGTGCGAAGCGCTTCGAAGGCGGCGGGCAGGTCGTCGAAACCGATGGTGCGCGTGTGCAGCGGTTCGGGGTCGGCGCGGCCCGCGGCGATCGCACCGATGACCGCCTCGAAGTCGCGTTCGGTATAGCATTGGCTGAACCGTAGCGAGACCTCCTTGGCGAGCCCGGCGATCGGCTTGATCGCATCCTCCTGGAAACAGGCGCCGGCGACGACGATGCGGCCGTGGATGCCGGCCAGGTCGATGCACTGCTGGATCAGCCCGCGCACGCCGACGCATTCGAAGACGACCGGCGGCGGGCGATCGGCGATCGCTGCGAAGGCGTCCGCGACTGGCCCGGCGCCAGGGTCGATCGTCGCGGTGGCGCCAACCGCGGTGGCGAGCGCGCGCCGGTCGGCGAAGCGTTCGCTGACGACGACGTTGCGCGCGCCCGCGAGCCGCGCGAACAGCGCGACCGCGACGCCGATCGGCCCGGCGCCGATGATGAGCACATCGTCAGCAGCACGAAGGTCGGCCATCGCCACCGCATGGTGCGCGACGGCCAGCGGTTCGACCATCGCCCCCTCATCGAAGCCGACCCCAGCGGGCAGGCGTTGCAGCATGGTCGCGCGCGCGACGACAAATTGGGCGTAGGCACCCTGCGCGAGCGGCGAGGTGCCGGTGAAGACGCCGGTGCGGCAGAGGCCGGGCAGCCCCTCGTCGCACGCGTCGCACTGCGAACAGGCATGGAGCGGCAGCGCGGTCACCCGGTCGCCGACCGCCCAGCCGCGCACATCGGTCCCGCATTCGACGATCGTCCCGGCAAATTCATGGCCGAAGATCATGCCCGCGGGCGCGAAGCCATATTCGGCCATGTGCAGGTCGGACCCGCAGATACCCGCTCGCGCGACCGCGATCACGACCTCGTCCGCCTTCGGGCGCGGGTCGGCGACCTGCTCGATCGTCAGCGGCTGGCCTGTGCCCTGAAACAGTGCTGCGCGCATCGGTCAGCCCGCCGCGCCGTAGGCGGCATAGACTTCGCCGATCGACGGGTTGCGGCGCAGCGTCTGGCCGCCGCTGACATGGATGGTCTGGCCGGTAACGAAGGCGGATTCTTCGCTCGCCAGCCATAGTGCCGCGTCGGCGACGTCGGCACAGCGGGTGGATCGTCCAAGCGGCACCTCGCGCCGATAGAGCGCGGCGACGCTGTCCAGCATCAGCCCGCCGCCCGACATCGGCGCGTCGGCGATCCCGCCCGGCGCAATCGAATTGGCGCGGATGCCCTGATGGCCGAACTCGTGCGCGATGCAGCGGATGACATGGTCGATCCCCGCCTTGGTGCCCATATAGGCGGCGTGATCGTCGAACATGATCGTCGCGGTCACCGACGAAATCTGGATGACCGACCCGCCCTGCGGCATTGCGGCGACGAGCGCCTGAAAGAAACGGAACGGCCCCGTGAACTGGACTGCGTTCATCGTGTCGAGATCCTCGCGCGTCATGGCGAGGAAAGGCTTGAGCAGCCCCCAGCCGGTCGCGTTGACGCCGATGTCGAGTCCGCCATGGCGCGCCGCGACGGCCGTGACCAGCCGTTCGGGATCGCCTTCGACGGTGATGTCGCAAAGCTGGCGGTCGGCGCCGATCGCCTCGGCGACCTCGGCGAGCGCGTCGGCGCGGCGGCCCGCGACGGTGACGCGCGCGCCCTCCTCGATATAGCGCCGCGCGATCGCCTCGCCGACATTGCCGGGGGCGACCCCCATCACCAACGCCGATTTTCCGGCTAGCCGTCCGTCGATCATGTCATTGCTCCCCTAGGTGAATCGTTGTCACCGGGTCGCTGCCGTCCCAGCGCTGCGCCGCGGTGATGCCGGCGGCGACCATCTCGCGCATTCCGGCGCCTTCGATGAATTCATAGAGGACGTCGGCGTCGCCTTCGGCCTCCAGATAGGCGACGCGGGTCGAGGGGGTCGACGCCTCGAACACCACCGACAATCCGCGCGCGGCCGCGCTTGCCACCGCCGCGTCGAGGTCGTCGACGATCCACGCCATATGATGCATCCCGCAAAGCGGGGCGCCGTTGGCGCCGCGGTAAGGGGAGGGGGCGTCGTCGACCGGCTGGATCAGCTCGATCTGGACATCGCCCTGATAGGCGAGTGCGACGTGCATCCTGACCTGCGTCGGCTGTCCCCGGAAACGTCCGTCGAGCGTCACGCCGCGAAAGACGGTCCAGGGACCGATGCCGAGCGTGCGCACCCGGGCGGCGATCGACGGATCGAGGTCGGCCACTACAAAACCGATCTGATCGATTGCCCCCAACATTGCATCTGCCACCCGGTTCCCCTTTCTTCTGTTCCGACCTCATGGGATTGCTTGCTGGATTATAGTGAACTATTAGTATGGTCAATTGGTTCGGTGAGTGAGCCCGAATGCTGGTGCGGTTCGATTCCGTCAGACACAGTTGACCAGATGTTCGGATGAAAACGGTCCATGTTTTCGCTGATCGGAGAAAGGGCGACCGAAAATTCGCGGCGACATGAGGAGCTGTGTTGCATACAGATGGAACGGTCGAGACTCAGTCCTTGAACCGCCGGATGCGCTCCCCGATACGTTGTTCCGCGCGCCGCATGCGCCGCAGCGTTGCGGGATGATGGGGGCGGGCTATCAGGGGTGGGGATTGTCCGGATTTGCGCTGTCGGTGCTCGCGGTGGCGCGCCGTCGGCAGCCCCCGCCATCGATGCCTTTGTCGACCGCAAGTCGATCCAATTTGGCCTGACCGAGGCGGACTTGGCGCTGGCTGGCTTTGGTCTATGATTTCCATTGATGAGGAGCGGCAGGCTGGGCACAACAACATTGCGACGCGGTAAGCGGCGAGAAGGGGAGGCCATGATGAGCGCGATGTTTGACAACAGGGATCAAGAAGATGGCTTCCCGGCCGACTGGATCGCTACAGTTCCAACCACCCGTCGCCAATTGCTAGCGGGACTGTCGGCATCACTCATGGGGGCCGCTTGTCCCGGCATTGCGCACGCGGCGCCCCCCAAGCCTTTGCGCCGCTATCGCATGCTGCTCAACTCGGGTTACAGCGGGGTAAACAGCTGGTTCGTTATCGCCCAAGACAAGGGGTATCTGCGCGAGGAGGGGATAGAAATCGACTTTACTTCGGGGCGCGGAGCCTACACTGCCGCGCCGCGTATGACGGCCGAAGGCTTCGACCTGGGCTATGGCGACATCAATGCGTTGATCGAAGTCGCGGCGAACAGCACAACGCCCGCCAGGGTTCCGGTCGGCGTCTATATGATGTTCAACCAGTCCCCCTCTGTCATTGGCGTTGCGGCTGATGGACCGATCCGCTCACTGCAGGATCTGGCCGGAAAACGGATCGCGGCGCATCCGACCGATGTCGCCCTCGGCACCTTTCCGCCTTACGCCCGTGCTACCGGTTTCGACCCCGCTGCGATCACCGTCGTTCCATCCGATGCCAGCATGACCGAACTCGTCACCGACATGCTTGCGGGAAAGAGCGACGGCGTCTTCGGTTATTTCACGACGCAAACCGCCGCGGCGCTGACCGCAGGTCTCGATCCCGAAAACCGCCTCCGCTTCTTGCGCTATGATGCGGTGTTGCCCGATTTCTACGGCAGCGCGATAATGGCGTCGGCGGATATGGTGGCGACGCACGCCGGCGATGTGAAGCGGATCGTGCGAGCGTTCAATCGCGGCGTGGTCGATGCCGCTCGCGATCCGGAAGCCGCCGTGGCGGCGGTGATGCGCCGCGATTCGGGTTTGCGCCGCGAAGTGGAGTTATCACGCCTCACCGAAACGCTGCGCCACGAAATGAACCATGCAGAACGCGCCGCGCTGGGTATTGGCGATGCCAGCGACGCACGCCTGTCGCGTGCGATCGCCGCGATGGTCGAAACCAAATCCCTCCCGCGAACCCCGACAACAGGCAGCATCTTCACCCGCGCATTCCTGCCGCCGAAGAGCGCGCGGTTAAGTTGAGGGAGCCGGCGAACGACGGCTAGGGCTCAATTGCCTTGCCTGGGAACGCGACTGAGGTTCGCAGAGGCATTCTTTCGAAGCGGAGACTTTTCCAGACGGATAAGCACTCACGTTTCCCAGAAGGGCTACCCCCAGCCGACGAGATGCGCGATATCGGTTCGCTCGGCGGGCTTCCGCCCGGCACGCGCGAGATGATGTGCGACGATTTCGGCATTTTCGGCAAGGGGCAATACAATTTCCATTACCCGGTCATATTCGGTGTGCGCGATCTGCCAATTGTCGCCCACGCGCAGATATCGGTCGCGGTAAATGGCGCTGCCCAACATTTGCGTGCCTGCCTCGATATCGATGAAGATATCCTCAAGATACCAGATGCCCTCGGCGCTACTGTCGCTTGTCAGGCGAATTTCGGGCATATGGCCATGATGCATGGCAAGAGCTCCCGAATGAAAGGCGTTGGCGAGAAATTCGAGCATATTCTCCCGTCCGTCCAAGCGGACGCGATAGCTGCCGCCGCGATAGTCGACGCTGACATCCTCGGTGAATAGACCGGCGAGCAAAGCCCCGTCGGCCGTGTCGATACCACGAAAATAGCGATGCTTGAGTATTCGGATATCCTCGATGTCGGAAAGCTCCTGGAGTGTGTAGGTCATGAATGCTCCTCTCGTCTGCGGCTGCGTGCAGGGCTTCGGCGCGCGCCTTGAGTGCTAGCTGTCGTCGAAAGCCCGTGTCCCCAGGGGGCAGTAAAGTGCATGGCGTGAATGCTGTTGGGGCCCCCGGAAAGACGTCGGTTGAATGATTGGCACCGGCATTTTTATCCAGCGGCTCGATGATTTGTTCGCGCCGCGCCGGATGGGGCCAGGCTTCGTCATGCGGCAGATCCCATGACAGCAGCCGTTCGACTTCGAACGTGCAGACATATTCGCAATCGGGAAAGACCGTATTGAGCTTGATCGTCATATTGACCAGTGGCCTATCGCGAGCGTCGATCTCGACGCGTTCCGAGCGGGCGATGGCATCGGGGTCGACAGTGTAGCGATTCATCGATGTTGGGCATGCTATGTCCTTTTCGATATATCGAACTGGCTGGTCGGGATGCAGTCGATCCGGTCGAAATCGATGAAGCGCGCGCAGCTTTCCATCATCAGCCGCTGATTATCCGCCAGCCGCGCGCTGTCTCCCACCGCGTCGAAATAGACCGCTTCATCGGTGAGTGCGGCGGCGGGGAAGCATTCCTCGACCATCGCGACATAGGCGGGCGCACCATAGCTCAGCGGCCGCACGATCAGATTCTGGACATATTCGAAGTTGGCTTGCGTATCGACCGCGACCGCCGAATGCTGGCGCTGCCAGGCGTCGCGCCAGCCATCCCAGTTCAGCCGTGGCGGCAGGCCCAGAAACACGATCTGCGAAAAGCCTTCTGTACGCGCGCCGGGGGTGGATGGATGCAGCGTGTTGGCGATGATGGTGGATTCGCTCGCAAGCCAGGCGGCATGGCGCGGCGCCGCGTCGGTCACAATGGCATCGACCGCCGCGCGCTCGGGCTCGTTCGCGCTCGGCAGCCAGAGCTGGATGACGGCGTCCATCTGCGGGCGGGTCGAGGTCATGCGCGGCGAATTGCCGGCCGCGACGCTGTCGTCCTGAACATTGATACGCACCGCATGCGCGGTGTCGCTGAGCCGCGAGGCGATGTCGCCAAGCAGCCGTGCGTTGAAGCGTGCGCTTTCCTCAGCGCTGTCTTTCCACAAAGCGTAAATGATCTTTTCCATAATGCTTCCCTCAGGCTGCGAAGTCGAAAGTGGTAACGGGATTGTTGCTTTCCCCCGTCGCGTGCGGCGGCTGCGACGGCGCCAAGCGCGATGCGATATCAATGGCCTCGAGATTAGGTGGCCGTAACCTTTTTGCTCCTCATCCGGCCGCGTCTGACGGGCGAGTACGCATCGACCCTATCGCCCGGGCCCCCGCCCGCGCATCGCTCAACCGGACTAGATATGGCGACGCGATGCGACGTTGGTCCGGCGCTTCGGCCGACGCGCCCGCCGAGAACGGAAACACCGCGATGGAACAGGCGGACCAGATCGGCCTGACCGCTGTAATGGGTCTTGCCGAGGATCGACTTTCTGCAGCTGCGCACAGCATGTGATCGATATCGGTCGTCGGCACGGGACTGGGACGTTTCCCAGAGCCGCTTCCTGTGACCAGCTTGTCCGGTGTCCGGCCGGAGATTGCTCGTAGAAGCCGCATATTCTCCTTCCCCAGACCCTTCATCCGTCGCGGCTGATCGGTCCTCCAGACCGCCATTTTTCGCCAGCGATAGTAGGTGTGCTCGCTGACCGCGGGGCGCATCAGTCGGGGAGTAGCTGCCCGCGCCAGACCTCCCAGCTCTCCTTGCGGCTCGGAAATTTGGGATGGGTTGCTCTTAGTGCGATCACTGAATGGCTCCCGGTCCCCGCCATGAAGCATTCAACAAACCCGATCTGCTCAGCATAAGTCCGTTTCTGATCTGCTGCGACGGATTTGATCCCATCATGCCACGCGCCCGCTTGGCGAAGTACGTCGATAACCGAGTTTATGCGGGCTGGATCGGTTCCGGATGGAAAACACAGATAAAGGCTGCTGTTCGCCTCGGACGGATCAAAATAAACGTCGCTCGATTGGAGAATCTCGTGGAGCAATTTACGGTCTCGGGTCATCCGTATCTCCTGATATTGTTCAAAATTGATCAAAATGGCGCTGATGTGGAAGCTAAGCTATCTGCCGCAGACCATATGTATGCGCACGGGTGACTTGATTGCGATGGAAACGCTAGGCGCACTTTCCCAAAGGAAAATGACATCGAAGGCCGAGGTTCGCCGAGGTATTGTTTCGAAGCGGTGACGTTGCAGACGGACAAGCACTCCATTCCGCAGAAGGGCTAAATCATAGGGCCTCCGCCAGCAGTTTTGCGGAAGCGAGCGCACATCGCGTCCGTTACCGGGCGCCGTTGCCCGCCAAAGCCTCTGTCACAATTTGCCTTGGACAGTGCGGGTTTCCTGCCAATCGAGCAACAGCGTCCGTCGGCTGAAGCGCCACACGCCATCCTCGCGCCGCCACTGATCCTGATAGCGCAACGCCCAACAGAGCAGACGTTCCCCGCTGTCGTCGCGGGAGAGATGATCGGCGGTACTAGAGGTTTCGCCTTCGGCGCTATCACCGTGCACCTCGACGAGTTGGTTGTGGACGCGGTGCTGCGTCGCGGCATAGCTGGCCGCGAGGAAATCGAGGCTGGCGAGCACCTCATCTCGGCCGACGAGGGTGAAACCCGGCCCCTCGATAACGCAATCATCGGTCAGGATTGACGACCAGAGCGCTTTGTCGCGCCGGTCGGCACCGATGGCGTATAGTTCGGCGGTCCGGCGTAGCGCGACTACGTCCGCGGGGGTAACTTCACCCATGGCTGGGCTCCTTCGTGCGATATTGCGCGACGGTCTCGTCGATCGCACGTCCGATGTCGCCCCTGCTATAGCCGAGCAAGGCAGCCTCGCCGGCGTCGGGCTCATAGTAGATCGTGCTGCCGCGCCCCGCGAGCAGCGCGCCATCGGGGAGCATTGGATGCTCCTGATCGATGATTTCGGGCGCTGGCTTGCCGACCGCGCGGAAAAAATGCCCGAAATAGTCTTGGTAGCTCAGATTCTCGTCGCCAACGAGATAGGCGGTGCCCGACACCCCGTTGTCCAAGGCGCCCGCAACGGCTTCGGACAATGATCGGGTCGAGATGAAGTTGACGCCGCCCGGCGGCGCAAAGGCCGGCATAGGAGCGAACTGCCCCTCAGCATAGCGCGTATAGGCCTCGAACATTGGAACGACGAGCCCGGGAACCGCGCCGACCACAAAGGGCGCGTTGACGCTCATCACGCGAAAATCGGGCGAAGCCAGTAAGCGGACGCCTTCGTCGGCAGCCTGGCGCGAACGGGCATAGGCGCTGACGTCGAGTACGCGCGGGCAGGCCTGCGGATAGAAGCTGCCGATATTGACGGCATGGCGGATGCCAGCGTCGCGCGCGGCGGCGAAGAAGCGCGGCACGCCCTCGACATTGGCGCGTTCCCAATGCGCATCCTCGCCTTCGCCCGAAGGGACATGGCGGATGTCGTTGCCGGCTGCAAAAACGAGAGCGTCAAATTTGCCCATGTCGGCCGGCGTGAAATCGTTGGCGACATAATCGCCCCGAAGGAAGGGCAAATCGGCGAGGGCGGACCCCGGCGTGGCAGGGTTGCGCGCGGCGATCGTCACATCATGCCCCCGCGATTGCAACAACAAGGCGGCATGGCCTCCGATCAACCCGGTGCCGCCGACTACGATTATCTTCATTCTATCTCTCCTGGGATGCCCGATGGCTTGTGTGGGGCTCTCATGTCCTTCTCAGCGGCTGTCCATCCACTCGAAGGTGCCCGGCGAAGCCGTTCGCCGGGCCGACGCGGAAGCCTCTATTCTGCCGCCACCGCGGCCTGGGCCCTGAAATGCGGGATCACGTGGGTCCCGATGTTGCGGATGGTTTCGAGGATCACGTCGTGCGGCACCGCGCCCATCTGGAAGAGAAAGAGGATCTCGTCGGCGCCGGCGTCGAACAGGCGCTGGACGTAGCGGATGCAGTCCTCTGTCGTGCCATAGGCGTCCTGCACCTCTTCATACGCGCCGGTATGCTCGGTCCCGATGCTGATCTTTTCTTCGGAGAGATAGGCGACGACCGCCGCCTTTTCCTGCTGGAGGATCGCCGCCTGCTCGTCGCCCGACAGATCCTCGACCGTCGGCTTGGGACCGCCCTGATACCAGTAGCCGATCGACTCGACGAAGAAGCGTTGACCGCGCAGGCCGATGCGCCGCGCCTTTTCGCGGTCATCGAGCACCAGCGCCGGACAGAGCGCGGCGAGATGTTCGGTCGGGCGGAAGCCGACCTGGTCCTCGGCCTTGCGATTGGCCCACGCCGCGCGATAAATCGCATTCTTCGCCGCGATGTCGTCGGGGCCTGCGAAGCCGAGCACCAGCGCGCCGATGCCGCGCGCGCCGGCGGTCGTCAGCGCATCGGCGCGCGTGCACGCCATATAGAGCGGCGGGTGCGGATCCTGATACGGCTTGGGATGGATCGGGCGGCGCGGGATCTGAATATACTCGCCGTCATGCTCGATCTCGTCCTCGACCATGATCTTGGGGATCAGATACATCGATTCATCGATCATCGGCTGAAGTTCGCCCAGGTCGTAGCCGAAGGTTCCCGCCTCCTGCTGCGTCCCGCCCTTGCCCATGCCGAAATGGACGCGGCCCCTGGAGAGAATATCGAGCGTCGCGATGCGCTCGGCGACCTTGACCGGATGGTTCATCGCGGGCGGGAGGCAGACGACGCCATGCCCGATGCCGAGACGCGTCGTCTTGCCGGCGAGGAAGGCGAGGAAGGTCTCGGGCGCCGACATATGCGCATATTGGGTGAGCGCGGTGTGCTCGACCGCCCAGACAGTATCGAACCCCATCTCCTCGGCGAGCAGCGATTGTTCGATGATCTCCTGAAAGCAGCGCGCTTCATTTTCGCGCGAAGTGTCCACCATCTGCGCTTCGTAAATGATCGAAAATTTCATGGTCATGCGATCCTCATCAGCCGTATAATGCTGCGCAGCATAAGTTAGGGATGTCGCCGCGGACTTCGTCTGTTTGGATCAATTGGCGGCGGTTTTTTCCCGATGGCGATCGCGCGACTTTGGTCAGCGCGACAACACTCCTGGCGAGGCTCCAGCTTCCGGCATTGCTGCCAAGCTAAGGGTCAAATCACATTCAGAATTCGGCAGCGCTCTACGGATTGGTCGATGCAGAAAGGGGAGCGTCCACGTCACTATTATTGTGACGGCACGGGCGGCGGAACGCATTAAACCGGAGCATTGCCGAGTTTTGATGTCTCCGCGCTCAAGAGGTGAATGAGTTGCGACTGGCGATGCGCCCCTGTCTTGTTGAACACAGAACGCAAATGGGATCGGGCTGTGTTATGTGCGATGCCCAGCCGCTCCGCGGCTTCGATCAACGAAGTGCCGCCCGCCAGTTCGACGCAAAGAGATGCCTCCATTCGGGTAAGTTGAAAGAGATCACGGATCGTGCTCGCATCCAGTCGCTCTTCCTGGTCCGGGTCATGGATAAACAAGGCAAGCGCTGCGCTTCCCCGTCCGCGCATGAAGGCCGGTGCCGTAACCGGCTTCGCTACCACGGCAAGGTCCCGTCGTCCCGACGCGCGCTCGACCCTGAAACGATGTGGCGCGAGGGTCATCGGATCACCGGCCTCGTTGAGCAATCGAAGAATCGACTCAAGTGCCCGGCGCGCGGTCGCATTGACCAACCTCAATCGCCCGTGCGACACGATCAGTCCGTCAGATTCGGCCAACAGTCGCTCGCCGACGGCATTGGCTCGGATCACCTTTCCATCATGATCGAGGATGATCGAAGCCACCCCTATTTGTTCCACAGCCGCATGATAGATGCGCCCTTCGGCCTGCGAGGCATGCAGTCTTTCAAACAGTTGGAGGGCATGTCGAAGATGCGGGACCAGCGCCTGGAGTCTTTCGCGCTCGCGTTTGCTGAAATCGGAACGGCTGCTGTCCCGCGTCGCGCGCAATCTCGCCTCAAATCGGCTTTCGAAGCGCAGGTCGACACCCAGGATTTGATCCCCACCGGCCGTCTCAAGGAAATCGCGCCAAAAGCCGCTATCACGCGCTGCGCGCTGAACAAATTCGGTGAATGCCGTGACCTTACCCTCCGGAAGCCCGGTGAACGGATCACTTGTGTAGAAACTTTTGGCATATTCCGTCGTTTTGTGCGGATCCGCGCCCGGCGCCAATAATAGGCTCGGTCGTTTCTTGCCGGGCAGGTTGAGACTGAGGGTCACGAATGTTGCGTCCAGGGCTGCTCCCAGTTCGTGCAAGAATGCTTCCCACGGCCGTTCTGTGAGCAGGCCTCCGAACAATGTTGATAGCAATTCCGAAACCTGTTCGCCGTCCAGCCGCATTGTACATCCTGCCGTTTGCGTAGCGCCGGAGACATTATCCGACAATTTCGACATTTCCCTTGCCACTTGAGCACGTATTGCATAGTTTATTGGAAAAAATAATACGCATATTGCCTCAAGGGAGAGGGATGATGAAGAAACTCGTAGCGGCAAGCCTGACCGTAGTCGCCTTGGCATCGGCCGCCGCCATGTTTGCGCCGATGTCATTCGGTGCCGGCCCCGAATTGCCGCCAATCTCTGGCAACCAAGCCAAAGCCGAAGAAGCGGCCGAAAATGCGGAAATGGCAGGCATGGCAAATGGAGGATGGCATCGTCCGCCAGCGGATGCATCGATCAATAAATTCGTGGTCGCACTTGCCTCGGTACGCTGATCGGTCGTTTCCGCCGGATCGGGGCGCGCGTCACGGGTCATGCCGATCGATCTAGTGGCCTGAGGCGCGATGCCCTGCATTGCTGGATTTTGGGAACCGCCCAGCTTCATCTATTGCGGCAACGATCGCTGCCGATGTCTGGACGCCAGACCGGGATGGTCGTCAGGATTTCGCAGGCCTGCGACTGGCTGGCGATGATACGGAACCGGCGTCCGTTTCCCGGCCGCTTGCGTCGCTTCCATATCCGCTTATGATAAAGCAATGCGCTGCCTGCGGCGGCGTATGAGGCAAGACTGCCGTGCAAACGGGAAATTGGGCCGGAGCATCTTGTTTCCGGGCCGCAGCCGCGAATGTCCAAGCCGCGCAGGCGGCTAAAGGCGGCAGCGTATGTTCCGGGCCGGCGCCTGACAACCGGCAGTGCCGGTTGGCCTCCGTGCCGGAGATGTGCCCATGGCTTTGGGCTTTGCGATCGTGCATCGCGTGCGCGATCGAGACGCGGGACGCGTCGTTCGCGTGTCCAGGGTGCGTTCATGCGCCTGAACTCCGTTCCCGATCATTCGGCCGTCGCCATCGTCGCGGAGTCAGATCCATTGCCGCCGGACGACCGGCGCTTGCGCGGTGCGTTTCTCGACAGGCTCTATCGCGCGCATCATGACGGGCTGCTGCGCTTCATTCGCCGCCGGGCGCGCGACGAGCAGGCACAGGATGTCGTTCAGCGAGTCTTTTGCCGGTTGGCGGGTCTGAGCGAGGGGGAGCAGCAGGAAATCGTTGCGCCCCGCGCTTATCTCAGGCGTGCGGCCGATAATATGCTTCGCGACGATGCGCGTCGGGACGAACGGCGCTCGACCAACCTTCATCTGGCTGAGGACGACGTCCCTCTTCAATCCAGCGATCAATTGGCAGCGCTCGAGGCGCGCGATCGGCTCCGACGTCTTGAAGAAGCGCTGATGCGCCTGAAGCCACGGACGCGCGAAATATTTCTCGCGCATCGGATTGACGGCTATAGCTATGCCGAAATCGCCGCCCGCACGGGATTGAGCATCAAGACGGTCGAAATGCATATGACGCGCGCCATCGCCTATCTCGGTCAATCCCGCGTGAGAGCATGACCGAAATTTCAGGAAAGAACGGGCGCAGCGCGGCGGAATGGTTCACCGCCATGCACGGGCCCGATGCCGAGACAGAACGCGCTGCCTTTGAGGACTGGTGCGCGCAGCCGGCCAACGCCGCGGCCTATACGCGGCTCGAGGCGACCTGGGATGAAAGCCGGTTTCTCGCCAACCGCCCGGTCGGCCGCGCACGCGATCTTTCGCTGGCGCGGAGAAAAGTTCCGCCTGCCGCACTGCTCGCGGCGGGGATCGGACTGTTCACATTGCTCTCGGGAAGTCTGTTCGCCGAACGGATGGGGTGGTTCGGTCCTGCGGTGGTCCAGCGGTCGGCGCCCACCCAACTCGCGGCTTCCGATGCAGTCCGGACGATCCGGCTACCCGATGGGTCGCGCGTCACCCTCGATCGCGGCGCGGCACTCAACGATCTCAGTACGCCGGACGAACGACGCTTCGTCCTCCTGCGCGGACGCGCGCGGTTCGAGGTGGCGCATGACGCTTCGCGTTCCTTTCTCGTCGATGCCGGCGAGGGACGTGTTGTCGCGCATGGCACGATCTTCGATGTCGGAATTGAAGGCGGGAGCGTCCGCGTCATTCTTCTGAAGGGTTCGGTCGAAGTACGCGACCGGGATGCGGTGAAGCCTGCCGCAGGCGCATCGCGCTTCCTCGCGCCAGGCGAACAACTGCTGGTGACGCATGGCGAAGTTCGCGCGCCCTCGCGGGCAAGCGCAGGCTTTCTGTCCTGGCCGAATGCGATGATCGATTTCGACGGCGTGCCGCTCGGGGAGGCGGTCGCTGCGTTCAACCGGACGAGCGCGCGCGCCATCCGGCTGGAGGGAAGCGATCTGGCCTCGCGGCGCCTTTCGGGGGCGTTCCGGCGCGACGATCCCCAGGGGTTTGCCGACGCGCTCGCGGTCAGTTTCCAGCTCGACGTCGAGGCGGGCGAGGACGGAAGCCTCATTCTGCGAAGGGCCAAGCCGGGTTGATGAAAAAGCCACAGGGTTAATTCCGGCATCGACGTCTCACGGGTCGAAGGGGCGCGCAGCGTGCCCGCTCGATCGGGAGACGATAATGCGAAATGGGGATTTCTTGTTCTTCTTGGTGGGCTCAGCGGTGGTCCTGGCGCCCGCGCCGGTGCTGGCACGCGACGAGGTGCGGCAACAGGTGCGCCTGCCCGAACAGCCGCTCGACGTGTCATTGCGCGTGATCGCGACCCGGTTTGGCCGCAACATCAGCGCGCCGTCCGAGCTTGTGGCTGGTCGAAGCGCCCCCGCGATCGATGGGGTGTACAGTTTCGAGGAGGCGGTCGCGCAGCTGCTTGGCGATAGCGGTCTGACGGCGGTGCCGGCCGGGCGGGGACTGGCGGTGCGGCGCAGTCAGGCGGCGACCGTTTCCGACACCGGGCCTGGGGTGGGTGACGATGCCATCGTCGTAACGGGCAGCCGTATCCGCGGCGTCGCCCCAGCGGGTGCGCGCGTTGTCGCGATCGACCGCGACGATATCGAGCGGGGTGGCTATGCGACCACGCAGCAGATCATGCAGTCCCTGCCGCAGAATTTTGGCGGCGGCCCCAATGAGGGCACGATCGGCTTTACGGTCCGGAACAACAGCAATGCCAATCTCAGCTTCGGGTCCAGCGTCAACTTGCGCGGTCTGGGAACGACGTCGACGCTGACCATGATCGACGGGAACCGTATCGCGCTGGGCGGCGTGTCGGGGATGTTCGTCGATCTCTCGCTGATTCCCGCGTCGGCCATCGAGCGTGTCGAAGTGCTCGCGGACGGGGCATCGGCGATCTACGGATCGGATGCGGTCGCGGGCGTGGTCAATGTCCGGCTGCGCAATGATTTCGATGGCGCGGAAACGCGCGGGCGATACGGTTGGGCTGACGGCTTCGATGAATGGCAGTTCGGGCAGATCGCCGGGCTGGGTTGGGCGAGTGGGCGGTTCGTACTCGGCTATGAATATTTTGAGCGCGACAATCTCGCGGCCTCGGACCGCGACTATGCGACCGAGGATTTGCGCCCGTTCGGTGGTCCCGATTATCGCAAGACCTTCGCCAATCCAGGAACGATCACCGCAGCCGATGGAAGTATCTATGGCATTCCCGCCGGGCAGGACGGGAGAAATCTGAACCCCGGCCAATTGCTCCGCGACCAGCCGAACCGCGCCGACGGCCGCGTCCATAGCGACATCCTGCCCGCAACGAAGCGGCACGCACTGTTCGCATCGATGAGCCAGCAATTCGCGCCATGGCTTCGCTTTTCGGCACAGGGCTTCTACGCGCACCGGAAGTCCGACCGGCGCTCGACGCCCGACGACTATGGCAATGTCGTGGTGCCGACAACGAACCCCTTCTACGTCGATCCGATCGGCACGGGGCGGGCAATCAGCGTCAATTACGATTTCACCGACGATCTCGGCGACCAGCGCCAGCTGGCTTCGGTGGACGCGTGGAGCGGAACGGCCGGTATCGAGGCGAGCTTCGCGCGCTGGCGTGCCGAATTACGCGGATCCTATGGCCTTCAGCGTGAGCGTAGACGCTCGGTCAATATCCCGAATTATTATTACCTGGCCCGGGCACTTGCGGATTCCAACCCCGCGACGGCCTATAATCTGTTCGGCGACGGAAGCTTCACGCCGCAATCAACCATCGACCGGGTCAGGGGCTTTTACGAAACGACGGGGAGGTCACGGGTGCGCTCGGCCGCGCTCAAGATCGACGGCCCGCTGTTCCGTCTGCCAGGCGGCGATGCGCGGCTGGCGATCGGCGGCGAACTTCGTTCCGAGCGCTATGATGCGCGCTCGCTCGCCTTCGATTTTACCCCCGAGCCGGTTGACGCCGGATCGGCGGGGTTCCCGCTCGGACGGTCGGTGACGGCAGGCTACGCCGAATTGTCGCTTCCGATTGTCGGGCCGGATCAGGCGATCCCGCTGGTCGAAGCGCTCGATCTTTCGCTGGCGGGCCGGGTCGAGCGCTACAGCGATTTCGGGACGACGGCCAATCCGAAGATCGGCGCAACCTGGAAGTTGGGACATGGGTTGGCGTTGCGTGCGAGCTGGGGCACATCGTTCCGGGCGCCGAGCTTCGCCGACGTCAGGACGGGCAGGGGAACCAATGCCTATATTCCGGTCCCGATCGTCGACCCGGTTTCGCCGACGGGCTTTACAAATGCGCTGGTGCTGATCGGTTCGAACGCGGATGTCGGTCCCGAAAAGGCCGATACATGGACATTCGGCGCATCCGTCGCGCCCGGGGCCGTTCCCGGTCTTAAGCTCGATCTCGGCTATTTCAACATCATCTACCGGAACCGGATCGTCAATCTCGGAACCGACTATATGGCGTTTCTTGCCAACAGGCCGCTCTATCAGGCGCTCATCACCGACAATCCTTCCCCGGCTGTGCTCGATGGCTATTATCACGACGAAAATTTCCGCAATCCCTTCGGCATAGCAGCGAGCGCCATCGGCGCGATCCTCGACGGACGGACGCTCAATCTTTCGGGCGTTCGCATGAGCGGGGTCGATTTCGATCTCGGTTACGCAGGCAAATTTGGCGATACCTCGCTCTCGGCCGGGGTCAGCGGCGCATGGATTTTCCATGTGCGCCAACGGATCACACCCACGGCGCCCGTGGTCGACGTGGTCGCAACGATCGGCAATCCGTCCGATCTGCGCCTGCGTGGGCGTCTGGCGGTGACCCACGGGCCGGTCAGCGTCGCCGCCTTCGTCAATTTCATCAACCGCTATACGAACGATGCTGTCGTCCCGGTCGAGCGGGTGTCGAGCTGGACGACTGTCGACGCACAGCTCGGCTATGACCTCGATCGCGTGTCGCCGGGCCTCAAACTGTCGCTCAGCCTCTCCAATCTGTTCGACCGCAGGCCGCCCTATGTCCATAACGCGAACATCTTTTCGGCATCCGGCTTCGATCCCGACAATGCCAGCCCGGTGGGGCGGTCGATCGCGCTGCAGTTGGTGAAGACATGGTAGGGCTGCTGCCTGCGATCCTGCTGGCCGCGACCGCAGGTCCGGTCGAAGCCGGACCGACGGTGCACGACATGGTCGAAATGACCGACATATCGAGCATCGCAGCCTCACCCGACGGACGGCATGTCGCTTTCCGTATGGAACGCGCGTCGATCGCGTCGAACGACTTCGAACTTGGCTGGTATGTCGCTCCGACCGACGGATCGACGCCGCCGCAGCGCTTCGCCGATGCGGGCGAGGGGGAGCGGCGCGACGGCGAATTGGCATCGGAACCGCCGATATGGACGCAGGACGGTCGCGCGATCCTGTTTCGCAAGGTCGCGGATGGAGAAGTCCAGCTATGGCGCGCTGCGATCGATGGTTCGCGGAGCGAAGCGCTGACCCATGATCCCGCCAATATCAGGCGTTTCGCGCTCCTGCCTGCGTCCACTTCCACATCCGAGACGATCGTCTATTCGGTTGGCGCGGCCCGTAACACGATCATCGCGGCCGAGAATCGCGAATATGATGAAGGCGTGCTGATCGATGCCCGAGTGGATCCGGCGCGCCAGCTTCATCGCGGCGCGAGGATCGACGGGCAGCTAGCGAGCGACCGCTTCTCGGGCCGCTGGTTCACCTTCGGTAATTTGCTGGCGGGCGCGCCGCTGGCATATCGCGTGCTCGACCTCAGGTCGGGCACGCTGCGCGAAGCGGTGCCATTGGAGGCGGCGCGCATCACGGAAGCCCAGCGTTCACCCGATATCGCCAATACGCGCCCCATCACCGCGGAGGCGCGATCCGGGGATCGCCGCGGCAATGCCTTTGTCACTGCCGACGGGTTCGTCTCGCGTCTCTCGATACGTCGCCCCGATGGCGGCTCGATCGACTGCGGACAACCCCGATGCCGCCAGCGGATCGGCAAGATCGCCTGGCAAGGCGGCCGCGACGGCGTCGTCTTCGTCACCTCCGATCGTGCAGGCGACCAGACGTTTTACCTCTGGACGCCCGGAAGCGGAAAGGTACGCCGGATTGCCGGAGGCATCGGACGCTGGAATGGCGGTCTCGACGAAGCCGGCTGCGCCGTCGATGCCGAGGCGATCTATTGCGTCGCGGCGGATGCCAATACGCCGCCGCGTCTCATCCGCGTCACGCTTTCTACCGGCAAGGCGACCACGCTCGCAGATCCCAATCGCTCGCTCATTCGCCTTGGCGCTCTACGGTTCGAGCCGATGCGCTGGTCCGGTCCGTCGGGACAAGCCTTCACGGGACAGTTGATGCGGCCTTCGGGCAAACGGCAAGCCCTGCCGCTGTTCATCACCTATTATCTCTGCGACGGCTATCTGCGTGGTGGTGTCGGTGACGAGTTTCCGCTCCGCCAGCTCGCGGCATCGGGAATCGCGGTGCTGTGCATTGACCGCGTTCCCACGCGCGCCGGGTTAGGCGATCAGGTCGAGCAATATCGGATCGGGCAGGAAGGGGTGAGCGAGGCCGTCCGGATACTGGCCGATCGCGGCGTCGTCGATCGGACCCGCGTCGGCATGGGCGGCGTCAGCTTTGGCGGCGAGACATCGGTCTGGATCGCCCAGCATAGTTCGCTCCTCTCGGCGGTATCGATTGGCAATACGCTGCTCTCACCGGCCTATTATTGGTTCAACTCGCTGCCCGGCAGCCTGATCCCGCCCATGCTCAAGCAGGTCTGGGGCATCGGGCGTCCGGAAGACGATCCCGCGCGTTGGAAACTGCTGTCGCCGCCGCTCGCGATCGATGATATTCATGCGCCGCTGCTCATGCAGCTTCCCGAACGCGAATTCCGTTTCAACGTCGAACTCGCCGCGCGGCTGGGGCAGGCTGGCAAGCCCGTCGAACTCTGGGCGTTTCCAGAGGAAACTCACCTCAAATATCAGCCTCGGCACAAGTCGGCGATCTATGTGCGCAACCTCGACTGGTTTCGCTTCTGGCTCCAGGATTATGTCGATCCCGAACCCGCCAAGGTGGAGCAATACCGGCGCTGGCAAGCGATGCGGAAACCGGCTTCACCCTGAGGTGGCCGCGATCCCGCGTGCCCACGCCTCGGTGTCGACGATGGGAAGTAACTGATAGAAAAGCTGGTCCCGGTTGGTGAAGGCGTGCGCGAGACAGGATTCGATTGCGATTCGGTCGAGCAGCCCGGCTTGGGCGAGCCGCCCGTCGAGCAGAAATGGCCGTAGCCTCGTACGATTTAGCTCGAAGGTTCTGGCGCAGAAAGCGTCCATGCCGCCCTTGGTGCGCCGTTCGACGATGGCGCGCGGCAACGCATCGCGAAGGGCCTCGCGTGCGACCGAGCGATCACGGCCATCCGCGACCCAGAGCCAGGTCGGGACCGAGAGACAGGCTTCGACCACGGGTTGCGAGAGGAGGGGGAAGAGCGAGGGCGCGATGTCGTGCCGACCATAGCCGTCGAGATGCGAATAGGAAGCGAGGATCGCATGGACATGCGCCCGGGTTCCGTGGAGCGTGTCATCGGGCTCGTCGAGCCAGGAATGGTACCCGGGTGCGTCGGGAAGGCGCTCGTTCTTGAGAAACAGCCGATTGCGCCGCCAGATCGGAACCGGCAGTCCGCGTCGGCGACGGCGGAGTGCCATGCGGGCGACGTTCCAGATATTGTCGCCATGCACCCGTGCGACGTCGCGCACCGTCGTGGCAAAGCCCAAGGCGAATCCCTCTGTCTGGAGCCTGTCGGTAGCGGGCGCTGCGGTACCGAGGGAACAGAAGACACAGTCGCCGCCCGTGCCGTTGATAAAGGCATCGACCCCATGTGCTCGGCCTTGCTCAGCGAAATACTTGTCGGCGAGCCGCAACATCGCCAGCATTCCCGGCCGGGCTTCGAGGCGCGGCGAGACCGCCGAGAGATCGATTTCGCCCGCGATCAGCGCTTCGATCAGCGGAATTCCCGTGTGCTCGCTGACGGCATGCGCATAGCAGCGCTCATCGCCTTCCGGGCCTGGCGTTGCCAGATTGACCGCGATGGCTGATCGTCCGGCTGCTGCCAGCGCGGCGGCGACGATCGAGGAATCTAGGCCGCCGGATAGCTCGAGTGCTACTTTCGCGCCGGGCGGGACCAGCGCCGCAGTGGCGTGCAGCACGGCGTCGCGCACCCGTGCGATCGCCTCCTCAACGGTCATGGCGCGGCGCTCCCGCGCAGCGAAGGACCAAGGCGACCAGAAGGCCTGCCGCTCCGATCGTCCGTCATGCTCGATCGCGCAGTCGCCCGGCTGGATCTCGTCGATGCCGGCGATGCCGGTCGCCGCGGTGTGCAGGTGCGAGAAGGCGAGATGATGCGCCACGAAATCCCAGTCGATTACTGGCAATACAAGCCCGAGATCGATCAACAATTCGATATGGGAGGCGATGCAGACGATCGGGCCATGCCGTGCGCGAAAGGCATGAACGCCGCCCGAGGGCGATCGAAATATGGAAATCGGTCCATCGCGCCGAGGGGTAGTGAACGCGAGATAGTCACCCCAATATCGGTCGACCGGAATTCGCGCGCCGGCGCAGATTGCATTCTTGTCCAACCCCTTGGCTCGTGCCGAGGTGCCCGCGCGAAACATGTCGCCGATGACCACGCCAAATTCTCCGGCCGTGACGATGCGCGTTTTTGGCGTTGCGTAGACAGTCAGCGGGCCGCGATCGAAGACGGGTAGGAGCTGACCCAGGCCTGAGGCGCGTCGCTTGAGTCGGGCTCCCCCATCCGCAGCGGTCGGATCGAGGATGGCGAAGAAACAAGCCGGGGTCATACCGCAAGGATCGGCGAAAAGGCGCGGGCATGATCGAGGGCGTCGTTGAGCACAATGTCGCCGGATTGCGCCCAGCAATGCGCGGCGAAAGGCCATGCCTCGACGCCAAACACGAGTTTGGGAAAGCAGCCGCGGCGTCTGGCGAACCGCAGGAAGGCGAGCGTGTCAGGAAGGCATTGGTTCGCCAACGGGACGAGCCGGCGATAGCGGTCGAAGCGCCGGGCGAGGTCGGCGCTTCGACCGTCGGGGGAGCCGGCCGGGCGGGCGCTCTCGACATCCGTCAGGATGGAACGGAGTGATTGACGGCGGACGGAGCGGCGCGCAGCAAAAGACAGGTAAGCAACTTCGATGGCGTCGGGCAAATGGAGGCCTGGCCGCGGCGCATTGCCTTCAATCGCGCTGGCTTGTGGAGCGGGAGGATCGGGCGACGGCCCGGCTGGCTCGTCCGCTGCTTGGTCAACGAGGCAAAGTTGTTCAAGCCTGGCGAAATACCCGGGATTGATGGGGCCGGATTGACGTCCGGCGATCCAATCGAGCGCGAACGCCGTATTGGCGTCGACCTTCCAATATCGGTCGCGTTCGATGTCCAGGATGATCGCGCAGCCCGAAAAGCTGCGATGCGAGACGCCGGGGCGCATCCTGAGGCTGTCCATGCTTCGGCCTCCCAAAAGCGCGGGCGAGCCGGAGCCCGCCCGCACCATCATCAGTCTTCGTCGCTGATCCCGTCGCGTACGCGAGTGAAGGCGCTGAGCTCGATTTGCAGATCGGGCGGCCCCTGCGTTTCGAGGCTTGCAGCGCCGAGGTCGATCAGATCGGACGGTTCATGATTGCGTTCCATAAGCTTTCTCCTTGATGCCGCGAGACTGCGGCACGGGTCAGCCTATGGAGGGGGAGTGATTATCCGAAATCTATACTGAGCGGATATGATGAAAGTTGACGGCGTATATTCCAGGCCATCTCAGGCCGACCGATACATCGCCTGCACGATCGCCGGGACGAGCTGAATTCGGTGTCGGTGATAGCTGAGGATATGCCGGGCAATCAGCCCGGCATCGCCTTTTGCGGTCACGGCCGCGAGTTCGGCGAGATCGGCTGTAGTGGCGCCGAGATGCCGGTGTTCCGCAACCCGAGCCGCCGTCAGACGATCGCTGGTCGCCTCGATATGGCGATCAATTTCGGCATTGCCCGAAAGCGACGCGACCACCTTGAACAGTGAACGGACCCCTGACACATAGTCGCTCGCAACGAGCTCTTGCGATGGATGCGGTCCGCCCCGGCGCCAGTGTCGCAGGGCCAAGCGTAGAAGATCGGCATTCCACGCGAGGAGGTCGCGAAGCGCAAGCTCGGTCACGAACGGAAGCTGGAACCCTTCGGTGGGGCGCATGTCGACAATATGTTCACCCGCCAGGCGATGCAGTGCGGCGCGGACGGGGGTCACGCTGCTCGCGAGCAGTTCGGCAAAAGCGCCAGGCTCGATCCGCTCGCCGGGGAGGATGTCGCCGGACAACAGGCGCGCCTTGAGCGCGTCATAGACCCGCTCGGATGTCACGCCGGCGTTCATGTCCGGCGGCGCTGATCAATCACATAGGCTTCGATCAGCGCGGCCTGATCCGGGCGCAGCGCGTCTATCGCCCCGATCCTGTCCGGGATGGTGTCTTTCAAAACAAGAGACGGGCATTGGCCCTCGAAATTTCCGAGATTGGGTCGGTGCTGGCAGTAGCCGACGAGAGCAGCGAGCTCTGGCGAAAAGCGCTTCGCAATGTCCGGTGGATAGGCGAGCCACTGATTTTCATAGGGCTTGAGCCAGCCGAGGCAGTAGCTCATGATCATGCCGCGGCGAACGTCCCCGCTTTCGTTGCCGCCGGCGCCGTGGAGCGTCGACCCGAGGAACAGCAATGCCGATCCCGGAGACATTTCGGCAACGATCGGATCCCGCTCCGGCTCGGCAGCAAGCGCGGCCGCGCCGTGACTTTGCGGCCAGATCAGTGTTGCGCCATTGTCGGCTCGATAGTCGGTGAAGGGCCACATCACGTTGATCAGATATTCGGTCTCGCCGATCGTGCCGCGCCACATATCCTGGTCGCGATGCGGAAGCTGGGGCAGGGCGCCGGGATGAAGCGCGATTGCCTGTGTAAGGTTGAGCTGGATCGTGTCGCACCATTGGCCCAATATGTCGCTGACGATGCCGAGGATGATCGGATGCCGGACGAATTGTTCGGCGAACGCCGACCGGGAGAGGAGCCGTCCGAACCGCTTGGTGCGTGAGCCGTAAAACCCGCCCTGGCAGAAGGGCGTTGCCGCGAATGCCGCCCCCAGATCATCATCGAGGCTTCGCGCCAGCTGCGGGGATATCGCATCGGGAATAATGCAATAGCCGTTCCGCAAGAGCCGTGCGGACCAGTCGGCCACCTCGAGTTCTGCCCGCGCCTGCGTTTCATATGGCATGGTGCGCCTCTCGCTCCTCGCGCGAAGCGCAGCCGATACCGGCTTGCGCGAGCAGGACCGGAGTGTCGTGATCGATCGTGATCGCGAGCGCGCCCAGGGTCCTCCCGTCGATCCGCCGCGGAAGGCCGAGCGGATAGCAGTGCCAGCCAAAGCCCAGAATCTGCTCCATCCAGGCCATCTCGGCGACGGCGGTGTAGAGCCTGATACCCTCAGCCAGCCCGAAGGAGGCGAGAGCGCCGATCAGCCGGTCGCGTGCGATGCGCCTGGTCGCGGCATCGATATGGCGATCGAGGCAGAAGCGGGTCACCTCATAGATGTCCGGGCCGCGGGGAACTGCGTCCTTGCAAAGCACGGGATAGAAATCGGCCAGTATATGCGGGCGGGCTGTGGGCAGAAGCCGGGCCGACGCGAGATGCGCACCCGCTTTGTCGGTTACGACCAGATAGATGGCATGTTCGTCATCGAACTGGTCGAGTTCATATCGCCCGCCAAGAACGGGCACATCCCAGCGAAGCAGGTCGACAAAGACCCGTTTTCGTGCCGCGAACATCGCTCGCAGCACATCCTCTTCCTGTGCGGAACAGTTTGGCTCGACCAGGTGCAGCATCTCGGGAACTCCCCTCTTGCATGTGCAGGGGAGGGTCGCGGCTGAAGCACGTTCGCGCTATTCCCAGAAATGGGCATATCAACGCCGGAAAATGTCGGCGAAGCAGATTATTCCATCGAACAGGGCACGGATCAGCAAGGATGTCTGCTTCTCGACCCCATATCGATCCCGGGCCTGTTTGAGATGGCGTATCACCGTCTCTTCGCTGATCCCGAGGATGCGCGAGCTTTCCCAGGCTGTCTTGCCGCGCGCCGCCCAGATGAGGCAGTCGCGCTGGCGATCGGTGAGCCGGGGGCGCGGTCCGGGTGGTCCGGCGCCAGCGAGCCAGATCAGCCTTGCCCCTTCGAAAGCGGCAATGCCGGCAAGCTGCGCCCAGTGCAGCGCATCGACCGGCAATTCGCGGTCGGGGCCGATCGCGAATGTGCACGACCCAGTGGCTTCCCCGACGATATTCGCGGGCACGGTAAAGCCGTCGACCAGCCCATGGTCGCGAGCGAGATCGAGCAGTTGGTGATCGCCGGGCGTCATCTGAATGAGATCGGGCATGCGGTTCCAGCGGAATCCGGCGCTCGTGCGATGGCTTGCACGATGGACGGGGTCGGACTGCCCGAGCCGGTGCCGATCAAAATGGTCGACCCAGGACTCAGGATAATCGTGCAGCCGGATGATGGCGTGCGGCGCGTCGAGCACATTGGCATGATGGGTCAGCGCGAAATGCGCGAAGCCCATCCGGTCGGTCATTTCGGCAAGGATCATGGCCAGCGCGCCGATATCGTCGGAAAGGGCGATAGCGTTCAGAAACCACTCGAACTCGGCACGCATGTCTCTCATGCGCCGTATCGATCGAAGGCAGCGTCTCAAGCCGCCGTTGTCCTCTCGACCGTCCTTTCCTGCTCATCCGGACCCGATCGCGGTTTCTCATATCCGCCGAGTCCGAAAGCCAGAACGACGTCCGATCATAGCGATCCGGCCGCGTCAGGCAAAGCTATGTTTACAGGCCATTTGTTCGCTCGCCGGTCCGATCGCGGGGCAAGCTGATTGCCACCGCTCTTGCCCCGGTACGACTGGCGTGATCCGGCGCCCTATCGGAGGCTGCGCGGTATCGACCGCGCGGGGCTGATGTGGGAATGGCTGCGGCGCGATCCGGGCTATGTCGCTTGGTACACCTCTGTCAGCAGGGCGACGCGCGATGGCGGTGCCAAACACGACCCGCTGACATGGGGTTTATATTTTCGCCGAGGATCCGGCCCGCTCGTCTCCCGATGCCCGCTTGATCTGGGACGCCAGAATCGACAGAAACATTTTGCGCGTGATCGCGCTACCCGTCGATTCTGATCATGCTGACCGGTTCGACCCGGGATGCTTCGATCGCTGGTTTGCCGTCGTGACCGATGCTGAAGGCCGCGAACATGCTGTCCTCTCGGACGGCTATCGCCGTATCCGGATCGACGTTGAGGAGGGAAGTCTCGTCGCGGGCCATCCGGTGCTGCTTCACCACAGGTTCGCGGGACCTATCGGCCGTACTACGGAGGAACAGCTTCTGCCGCTCCGTCGGCTTGCCGGCCTATGCCGCACCGGCCGGTTCCTGCCTGCGCTGTTTCCCGATGAGCGGCGCGTCGACCGGGCAATTGAAGTGCTCAGGGTTCACGATGCGTTGAGCACCGGGGCTTCTCAGCGCGAGATTGCTATCATCCTCTTCGGGTCGGATCGGATTTGTTCGGATTGGCGCACGGTATCCGACTCACTTCGATCGCGTGTTCGAAGACTCGTCCGCGAAGCGCGTCGCCTTGCTGGGGGCGGCTATCGCGCATTGCTCGGCGGAAATCGCGAAAACAACAATTGAGCACTGATAGCGAAAAGGACCGAGCGGTGGCGATTTTATGTCTTGAGACTTGCCTCTCCAGTCCAGTGAATGACGAAGCCCGACCGCTGCGCTCGATCCACACGATCGCGAGGTGGAGAAATTCTTTCACTCCAACAACAATCGGGACAGGCCTAATTCAGTTGAGGATGTCCAAATGACCCTCATTCCACAAATAGGAGCTTCTGATGTTTTTCAATCGCCGTTCCGGCGCCGTCTCGATTGTCGCCGCCGCCATACTTGCGTCGACGAGCGCAACTGCCGGTACGACTGCATCTCCGCCGGCCAAGAGCGAAGAGATGCTGGCGTCGCAGCATTGGGATCTCATTGAATGGAGCGGGCGCGATCTGCCGGAAGGCAAACCGCTTCGCCTCGATTTTGATGCCGACAGTGGTCGCTTTTCCAGCAGCACGGGTTGCAACCGGACCGGTGGTGCCTTCAAGATCAAGGGCAGCTCGTTGCGTTTCGGCGACAAAAAGGGCGGCCTTGTAAGCACGCTGATGGCGTGCCCTGAGCCGGCGATGGCCATCGAACGCGCTTATATCGATACGCTGTCAGCGGCGACCCGCTATAAGCTCGATGGCGACCGGCTCGTCGTCCGCTCGGCCGGGGGCGTAACGCTCACCTATCAAGCGGCGCACAAGCCTGCTGCGGATGCCCCGCGGAGGTTCATCTATGTTTCCGCTGAGACCAAGCCGTGCACTGGCGTCGCTCCGATGACCTGTTTCCAGGTGCGTGAGAAGGAGAGCGACGCCTGGCAGCTTCATTATGGCTCGATCGCCGACTTCGATCCCGAGCCCGGTATCGAATACCGGCTGCGGATTATCGAGGAGAAGGTGGATAATCCACCGGCCGATGCCTCGTCGATTCACTGGACCCTCGATCAGGTCATCGAGCAGCGCATGGTTGGCGGCTAAGCGCGGTAGAGCAGCGGCCCATCGCTGAAGCGGGTGGAATTGCCGAACTCGGGCGGGGTCAAATACGCCAATCTGCGCGGCGATCATCCCGGAAATGGACCTTATGAAGCGTTCGTCCTGTTTCCTGCCGGCGTACCAATCGGTTGCGGTCCATATTCGCCTGCGGCTTGGAAGTGAATCGCCACCGCCGGATTTCTTGGGGGGCAGACCACCGTGTGCGCTTGCTCTCACCCGGCTAAGCGCCGTTTAACATCTCTGGGCGCTTGGGTCAGTCTCCGGCTGTTCGGATTGGATATCAATCGCGTCCGGAGCACTCCGATTTTCTCGATCTCCAACTCGACGATATCGCCCGACGAAAGGGTGCGTCCAACTTCCATCGCAGAACCGCCCCCCACGGTGCCCGAGCCCAGAATGTCACCGGGCTCAATCGCCTCATGCTGGGATATGTAAGCGATGGCATCTTCGAAACGCCAGTTCATCTCGCTTGTGGATGCCTCGACGAATATCTCGCCGTTTAGCCTCGCGACAAGATCGAGCGCGTAGGGATCGCCCACTTCATCCGCAGTCACCAGATATGGACCGAGCACCTTCGAATTGTCGAAATCCTTGGCTTTGCACGGACCCATCATGCCGGGCATGGTCCGCGTTTGTTCGTCACGCGCCGAAAGATCATTGAAGATCGTGTACCCGAAGATGTGATCTCTAGCATCCGCTGCGGAAATGTCCCGGCCTCGCTTGCCTATGACAGCGGCAAATTCGAATTCGAAATCCATGAAGTCACTATAGCCCGGCCAGATCACATCCTGGTCGTGTCCGCAGACATTCGCCGGATTTGCTCGGTAGTAGAGCGGTGAATTGTACCAGGCGTCTGGAACCTGCAGAATGCCCTTGCGATCCATCTCTTCCATCAACGCCGCAGGATCGTCTGATTTGCTCGCCATGAGAGAGCGCAGATGCTCCATTCCGAGCAGCAGATGCTTTTCGTAAAACAGGAAATCGCGGAGCGACGCCGGTCTTGGAAGGGGAGAGAGCAGTTTCACCTTCTCGACGCCGACAGAATTGGAAGAAGCCGCGCGTCGGACCACGTCTTTGATATCGGCGAGTGCACTGTCGCCTGCTTCCACGATAGCCTGCACGCTGGAGAGTTGGGGAGGCGTGCTTCCATAAGCCTCCGCAGCCGCGCTGGCGATGTCGACAAGACCTTTACCATCCTCGGTAATGACGCCGGGCTTGGCTTCTCCAGCCGTTTGAAAAGTTGCAAGTTTCACGAGAGTCCCTTTCGTTGTTCTGCGGCCTTCATGAGCACGTGGGGCGGGGCCTGACTGGGAGGTGAGAACGGGCGTTGGTAGAAACCCGACAGGATTAGAATTTTACCTGGTTGCTCCCTTTGAGCGCGAGCGCCGTTCGCGCATCCGCAGGGCTCGCAACTTCGAGCCCGAGCTCTTCGAGGATTCGGCGAACTTTTCGTACTTGCTCGGCGTTGGAGTGCGCGAGTTTTCCGGCGCCGATGTAGAGAGAATCCTCCAGGCCAACACGGACGTTGCCGCCCATCATCGCCGCTTGGGTAACAATTGGCATTTGCATCCGTCCGGTAGCAAAAACGGACCAGAGATAGTCGTTGCCGAAGAGGCGATCGGCCGTCGCTTTCATATGGGCCACGTGTTGCATGTCTGCCCCGATGCCGCCCAGCACGCCAAAGATTGACTGGATCAGGAAAGGGGGCTTGATGAGTCCCGCGTCGACAAAATGGGCAAGATTGTAGAGGTGGCCGACATCGTAGCACTCGTGCTCAAATCTCGTGCCGCATCCTTCTCCGAGCTGCCTGATAATCGAGCCGATTTCGCGGAAGCTGTTCCGGAATACATTGTCTTCGCTTGCACGGACGAACGACTCTTCCCAGTCGAATTTCCACTCGCGGTATTTGTCGGCGAGCGGGTGGCACGAAAAGTTGATCGAGCCCATGTTGAGCGAGCACATCTCCGGTTCGGCAAGGAGCGCGGCGGCTAGGCGATCTTCCAGGCTCATGCCGAAGGTGCCTCCCGTCGTGATGTTGATGACCGCGTCGGTCGATTGCCTGATCCGGGGCAGGAATTGCATGAAGACAGCCGGGTCGGGCGTCGGACGTCCCGTTTCCGGATCCCGCGCGTGAAGATGGATGATCGACGCGCCGGCCTCCGCCGCTTCGATCGATTGTACCGCGATCTCGTCTGGTGTGACCGGGAGTGCGCCGGACATGGTTGGCGTGTGGATGCCGCCGGTTATCGCGCACGTGATAATGACCTTGTCCATCTTTCGAGCCATCGGATATCCAGCCTTCATCAATTGCAGAATAGCTCCCCGGATCGGGGCCATGCGAGCGGGAGGTTCAGGCTGCGGCCATGAGGGTCTCGTCGAAGATTGCGACCGCTCGCGTCCAACCCGCCGAAGCCCCCCGGATTTTGTGAGGAAAGCAGCTGACGTAGAAGCCGCTGGGCGGGAGAGCTTCCAGATTGTGGAGCTTCTCGAGATGGGAGTAGCCAATCTCCATGCCGGCCTTATGCCCCTCCCAGATCAGCGATGAATCACCGGTCTCGGCAAATTTCTCGGCGGTGAAGCCCATGGGTGGATCCCAGCTCCAGCCGTCGGTTCCCGTCAGCCGAATTCCCCGCTCGAGGAGATAGAGCGTGGCTTCGCGGCCCATGCCGCAGCCGGCGGTGACATAGTCGGGCTGGCCGTAGCGGAGGCCCGCGCTCGTATTGATCATGACAATCTCAAGCGGCTTCAGCACATGATCGATGCGCTTCAATTCCGCTTCGACATCGGCCGCCTGGACGAGATAGCCGTCGGGAAAATGTCTGAAATCGAGCTTCACCCCCGGCTGGAAACACCACTCGAGAGGCACTTCGTCGATTGTTGCCGAGCGTTCGGCCGCGCCGAATGCCTCGTTCATCGTGCTGTGATAATGATAGGGCGCGTCGAGATGCGTGCCATTGTGCGTGTTGAGATTGACCCGCTCATAGGCAAAGCCTTCACCTTGTGGCAGATCGTTCGCCTCAACACCGGGAAAGAAGGTGGCCATCGTCGGCGCCGTTGCCTTGTGATCGATATATTCGATCCGCGGCTCGTATCCGGGCGGGTCGGAAGCCACGTCATTCTCAAGATAAATCGATAAATCTACAAATTTGCGAGGCATTTTTCTCTCCATTTTTGAATGCATTGATTGCCCTTTCCAACGGGCGGCTATCGCTGGCGTTTGTGTTCGAAGGGTTGATCGGCACCGACCGGTGAGCTGTGTCTATTTCGGTGGAACGATTGGCAGGAGAATAGACGCTGGCATGTCACCACCTGCGAACAACGTTGTCTCTCCGCCGAAGATTGCCTCTGGACGGTCATCCGGGTCGTCATGGACGAGCAGCGAAACGCCGCGTTGGGGCACCCCGTAGAATTCGCTCCTCGGACCAGGGAGCTCATGATCGAAGTCGTGCCCGGAGATCGTCAGGGCCAATCGAGATCCTTTTGGCGCGACCACGCACGATGGCCAAATCTCGATATCGAACTCACAGACCTTGCCGGGTTCCAGCGGCTGGATTTCGTCATGGGTGAGATAGGGGCGGTAGGGCAGGCTGCGCTCTTTATCGAGCTTGCGATGCGATGCACGAAGCCACCCAAGCGAGACCGGCGCATTGGGATCTACGGCCCCCTGAAAAAGAAGTTCTCTGCCGCGACGGTCGAACACCCGGAACGAAACAAAGAAATCGGCGTCGGTTGTCGATGACGCGGCGAACAATTTTGCGGCCATCGGTCCCGTGATTTCGGTATCCGCTTCGAGCGGCGGCGAATAGAATGTCAGCGTTTCCTTCATTGCCCGAAAAGATTTCGACCCTGTCGGTGCCGGTGGCTCGCGCGTGAGCGCCATATTTTCGATATCGAGATAGAAGTGCGTCCATTCCGTCCGGGCGATCGGCCACTCGTTTTCTTCGCGCTCTACGAACCTGTCTTCGGCATGCCGGACCTGGAGAAGGACCGGCGGCCGCTTGGCCCAGCCATTATCGACGCCCTTCAGAAAATGATCGAAGAACTGGCGCTGCAACGCCATGCCATAGTTGGTGTAATATTCGACCCAGTGAGCACGGCCATGGAACTCGATCCACTTTTGCCGGGAACCCGCATTCTGATAGGCTTCGACATTGCCGCGAAGATGCATCCCCTGTCCGCCCCAGCTCGCGCAGGAGAGCATGGGAACCTCGATCCTGGTGAGATCGGGGGTTCGCGCCTTGTGGAATGCATCGTCCAGCGGATGATCGAGCGCATCCTGTCGAATATTGACGCGATTAGCAGCGAGCTGTTCCTCGGTGAGATCAATATCTCCGGCGATCCCTTCGCCGGTGTTGGGATTGGTTCGCGCCCGCGAACCCAGCCCGTTTTGCACGGTCACGATCTGACGCGGGTACCAGCGGGCGAGGAAGGTCGACAGAATTCCACCATGACGGGAAATGTCGCGGTAATGGTCGGCAGCCCCTTCAAAAGGATGGATCGCCTTGAGATGAGGCGGCCTCTTGGCCGCGACCGCCCATTGGTTGACGGCATAATAGGAGATGCCGGTCAGGCCGACGTTGCCGTCGCACCAACCCTGCTGGCCTGCCCATTCGATGCATGCGTAAAAGTCATCGGCTTCACGCGCGCTCCAGGGGTCGACGAAACCGGGCGACTGCCCGGCGCCGCGGGAGTCGACGCGAATACAAATATAGCCGAGGGGAACCCATTTTTCCGGATCGACCGTTTCCCAATTGACGAAGTCAGTGGTCGTGTCTTCCGCAACTTCAGGATGATCTTCGACCAGCATCTCCCAGACCGGCGCATACCCCTCCTTGAAATCGAGACCTTTGGCATAGGGGCCATGACTCATCAGGACAGGGTATTGTCCGTCTTCGATCGGACGGAAAACATCCGCCCGAAGGACCGTGCCGTCATCGACGGTGATGGGCACGTTCCAGTCGATGCGCATGCCATTCCGAATCTCGCTTTTTTCATACATCGCGCTTTGCTTTCTGCTGCATGATCTAACGGGTGCTCAGCGGTGTCGCGGCACGTCGCGTGTCAGAATTTCTTGCCGATCTTGATGCCGTAAGAGCGCGGCGGCAGATATTGCGCCGCCACGACTGCACCGGCGAGGGCGGCGGTCACAATCGAGCCCGCCTGCACTGTGCGGTTGGTCACGTTGTTCATGTAAAGGCTCGCATACCAGTCGCTGGCACCCTCGTAGCGAAGGCTGAGGTTCCCCATCGCGTAGGCCTTCTGGCTGTTGGTTAGATCGTTGAAGGGTGAAAAATAGACCCTGGAAGATGCGAATAACTCGCCGCGCAGGATGATCTCGCCATCAAATGCGTCGGCCATATACTCGGCGCCGATCTTGCCTGTCCATTTCGGGGCGTTTGAGAGAAGATTGCCCGAGAGATCGAGCGGAATTGCGGGATTGGTGCCGGGATTCCCCGACGTGTACGACTTGAAACGTGCGTGATTGTAGGCACCGAAGCCGTCGAGGGTCAGATGGTCCCCAATTTTAAGCCGGGTTTCGAGTTCGACGCCGTCGACCTTGGCGCTACCGGCATTCCGGATAATCGACGTGATGCCTGCGATCTGGCCTACTTGAAGATCTGTGTAGTCATAATGATAGACCGAAATGTTGGTGGTCAGCGCCCGGTTGAACCAACTGGCTTTCAATCCGGCTTCGTAGCTCCAGATTCGCTCGGGTTCAAACGCCGGTGTGACCGCTCCCACGGCAAAACCGCCGCTCTTGAAGCCCTTTTGGACCGTCACATAGGCGTTGACCGAAGGGCTGAATTCATAGCGAATGCCGAACTTCGGCGTAAAGGCGTTGAAGGAGACCCGATCGGGCAATCCGAGGCATCTAACGCAAGGAATGGTCGCCGTTGCCGCACCCTGACGGGCCACAATGTTCGTCGGCCCATTGCTGAACGAAAACTCGTCGCTGAGTTGTTTGCGCTCGCGCGAATATCTCGCACCAAGATTGAGCGTGAGGTTCGGCGTAACCCGAAAGCTGAAGTCGCCGAACAGGGCGTAGGCTTCGGTGCGCAACCTGCCGCCCTGGAAAAGCTGCGTGATGACCGGTGCGAAAAAAAGTGGGGCGTGCGCGTTGGCCCGGGCATAGTTATGCTCGTTGAAATAATAGGCACCCAGCAGCCAATCCAGCCGTTCTCCGCTGTTGGCGAGTTGCAACTCTTGGGAAACAGCGCGGTAATTTTCCTCGCGCGTGATGAACGCGCCGGGCTGGGCTGTCAGGTCGAGATCGCCGATAAAATAGAGAGAGCCTTTGCGATAGGCGCCGATCGACGTCAGGTCGGCGAAGGGCAGTTCGAACTTGCCGGTGAGCGATACGCCATATTCCTCCGGTCGGTAGGTTGGTTGGACATCGGTGCTGGCATCACGACGGTCAGCCGGGACCGTGAAGCCGCGATTGATCGCTGCGTTTGGTCCGCAG
The DNA here is from genome assembly GCF_059415685.1 of Sphingopyxis sp. GW821-FHT10B01. Lineage (NCBI taxonomy): Bacteria > Pseudomonadati > Pseudomonadota > Alphaproteobacteria > Sphingomonadales > Sphingopyxidaceae > Sphingopyxis > Sphingopyxis sp. GW821-FHT10B01. The sequence continues at coordinate 577,559 of NZ_JBWKNS010000004.1, forward strand.
ACGGGGTTGACGCAGCCAATGAAGTGATAGGCGCTCGCACTGTCGTCGCGCTTGAAATAGTCACCCTGCAGGGCAAAGCTGACCGTCTCGCTCGGCTGAAATTCCAATATGCCCCGAACGGCACGGCTTTTAAGGTCGTCGATGTCTTTGCCAGTGGTGACATTGGTACCCCAACCGTCGCGCTGTTCGAGCTTCATGGCGATCCGTGCACGTAGCGTATCGCCGGCTATCGGACCCCCGATCGCGCCCTCGATCGCCAGCGCGTTATAGTTGCCATAGCTGAAGTCGACATAACCTTCGGTGTCCGACGTTGGTTTGCGCGTGATGAGGTTGATTGCGCCGCCGGTCGCATTGCGGCCGTACAGAGTGCCCTGCGGACCGCGCGCCACTTCGACACGTTCCAGGTCGAAGAGAGCGGAAAGGGCCGCTGACGGGCGCGATTGGTATACACCATTGGTGTGGACGGCGACGCTGCTCTCTGCGCCCGCGGTGACGATGTCGAAGCCGATACCGCGAATGGCAACCACGCCGAGGCCGTTGCGCTGCGAGACATTGACGTTCGGGATCGAAGTCTGAACATCCATCAGGCTGGTGATGGGTGTTCGCTCAAGCGCTTCTCCGCTCAAGGCTGTGATCGCCATCGGGACATCCTGGAGAAGCTGCGAACGACGCTGCGCGGTGACGACGATTTCGCCCGCTGGCGTCTCTCTGGCTTCGATGTCGGTTGCGACCGCCTGAGCATATAGGCCCGTAGGTGCAAGCAACGCGATCGAGGCGGCGCCGACTTTCCAAAGATGCTTCGTCATGTTTCTCTCCCCTTGTCGCCAAGCGTTTGGATTCGGGCTTGCGCGCCTGGTGGCTCTCCCTCCACTCGGCATAGGCCGCGACTCGACTTGGCTTTCTTTGGACTGTACGTACGTCCAGTTTTGTTGTATGGATGTTGGTGAAGGGTTGTCAATGAAGAAATTGCCGGAGAAAAATGGTACCGCCGCGCGTACTGCGATCCTCGACGCGGCGGAGGAGCTATTCGCCCAGTCGGGTTTCGACGGCGTGCCGGTGCGCGAGATTGCAAAGCTTGCGGCGGTAAATCTGAGCTTGGTGACCTATCATTTCCCCTCCAAGGTCCAGTTGATGGAGGTGGTCGTGTCTCGCCGCGCGGATGCCCTCAACGCGATGCGATATGACATGCTGGAACAATTCTCCCGCGGTGGCAGCAGGAATCTGAAAGATCTGGTGGAAGCATTCACCGGGCCATTCCTGACCCTCATCGCTTCGGGCGATCGCGGATGGAAAAATTACTGGGAACTGGTTTCCCAATCCGTCAATTCTCCCAAATATTCTCACATGATCATGAAGCATTATAACGATATCGCGCGCGTCTACGCGGACCATCTGCGAGATTTGTTCGATCAGGAAGATGCCGAACGGGCTATCCGGGCAGTCGTGTTCAGCGTAGCGGTGATGATGGCCTCTTTCTCGGAAACCAGGCGCGTCGAGGCATTGTCGGACGGCAAGTTCCAGAGCGACGATCCGCACGTCTCCTATCCATTGATGGTGGAGTATGTTTGCGGCGGGATCGAGCGCATCATGACTGGCCCCGCCACCTGATATAGGTCACGAGGGCGAGCGCGCTTTCAAAACGCGCTGGGTAGAAGCTTAGAGGATGCACCCAAGCCGGGTCACTCCATGATTTCGCCGCGCATCCTCCTGTCCTGGGAGGGCGCGGCTGAGCTGTCGCTCCTATCTGCGAACATCGTCACCTCGGCATCGGCGCGAAGAAATTCTCCTTCTCCATTTGACCAAGGATCTTCTCGACCACCGCCCCGCCACGGGCCAGCAACCGGGCTTCGTCGTCGAACACGATCTTTCCGTCGAACAGCTTCCAGTCGCCGTCGATCATGACGTGGCGCACGGAAAAACCGTTGGCATACAGCAGATGGTTCCAAGGTTCGCGCGGCAGGGTGCCGTTGCCGACGAGCAATCCCATGACATTCACCGTGCACAGGTCCGCCTTGGCGCCCGGCACGATCTGGCCGAGATCGTCGCGGCCCAGCCCTCTCGCCCCGGCGCGCGTCGCGCTGTCCAGCCCGTTCCAGATGGTCGGCTCGAGCATCTTCACCGGGCTCGAATGATGTAGCAATTGTGTCCGCCCGCGTCCCTGCATCACGGCCAGCTTGAGATTTTCGAGATAGTCGTTCGAATGCGTATCGAGACCGATGGACGCATTCACCCCGGCGGCGAGCGCCTCGGGATAAGGCTCCGCCCCGACGAGCCGGCTGGCCCCGAGCGCAGAAGGGCAGAATACGAAAGTGAAATTCGGATTGGCCAGGATAGCGAAGTCCTCGGCTGCCTTTTCGAGGTTGAGACAATGCGCGCCGAAGCTTCTGACATCGAGCAGGCCCTCGTCGCGGAAGATCTCGATCTCGCGCTTGTTCCAGAAATCATGGAGTAGCTTGGTGCTCGCTGGATCGAATCCCGCCTGAAGATGGAGGTGTATGCCTGTTCCCAGTTCCTGCGCGGCTGCCTTGATGGCCGCGAAGGTCTCGTGGGTATGATAGGCCATGCCCGACGGCGCCATCATGATATGAATGCGGCCGTCCGCCGAGCCGTTCACGGTTCGCCCATAAGCGAGGTTGGCGGCGATCTGGGTCAGCGTGAGGTCAGCCGACGCCTGAAGCGCGGCAGGCGTGTTGAGGTTGCCATGGCTGCGCACGTCGGGCACCCGTGCGCCCGCATAGCCACGAATGCCGTATCTGGTGGCGACCCGTACATAGCTTTTCAGCTGATGGAGGCTCTGCGACATTTCGACCTGGGTGGTGCAGCCGCCACGCACGATCTCCGCCAGGTTGAGTGCAAAGAGATCGTCCAGCTCGTCGTCGCTTAGACTCTCCATCAGAACCTGGGCGCGGAAGAAGCTGCGATGCGGCGCCGCGGGATTGAAATCGGGATTCTCTTCAATCCACCCCCGGGTCATCGTTCCCGAGGCAGTATGTGTGTGACCCGATATAAAGCCCGGCAGCAATATCTGTCCGCGCGCGTCGATATATTGATCGTTACCGCTTTTGCGGGGACGCACTTCCTCGATCCGATCGCCCCGGACGACCACGTCATGATCGACAAGCATGTCGAGCTTATCGCCCTTGGGCACGAGCACCCAGCTCGGCTGAAGGATCGACACCTGCCCGTCGCGCGTCCGCGGAGCGGCAGCGCCTGCGTCATATCGGGTCCCTTGCGGTGCGGCCGCCAGCATGGAGCGCGACAACGGCGAAGTAGGCCGCTTCAAGGGGGAATCGTCGAACGCGCTCGCTGTCGCGGCCTGGCACAGCGAGCAGCCGCCAGCGTTCGATCCATGGATATGCGCGCCGACCGCGGTTGATGCCAGGGCCGATCGGCCGGCCAGCAGTGCCGCCGCTGCGATGCCGCCACGGATCAACTCGCGCCGCTGAATCCCGCCCGGATTTTCGCAACCGCCATGTTCACGCATTTAGGTTCTCCCTTTGTCGCCGCAAATCCGGCGCGATTTGTAAAGACAAGCTTTTCCGGCACGCAGGGGCGTGGCCGACGCGGACATACCGAGTGGCGCGTTTGGCCGCGCCGGCATCAGGCGCCCTCGACGATCACTATCTCGCCTTCCGCCGCGCCTTGGCGCAAGGCGGCGGCCGCCTGATAGATCGTCGAATTGTAGCAGGCCTGGGCCTGGCCCATATCGTCGAATTCGATCACCACGTTGCGGTGCCGCGACGGGCCTTCCAGCCTGGCTATCGGTCCGCCCCGCGCCAGGACGCGCGCGCCGTAGCGCTCGAAGGCCTTGGTGGCACCGGCGGCGTAACGGGCATATTTTTCCTGATCGAGGATATCGATCCGGGCAATCCAATAAGCCTTGGGCATCAGAATACTTTCGCTTTGAAGGTGTCGTGAAGGCGGCGCGCCGAGCCCCCCGGGGGGCCCAGCGCGCCCGGGTTCAGAACTTGATGCGAGCCGCCACGCGAAATACGCGGCCCAGGACATCGTAATAGCTGCGGTTGGTCTGCGGGGTTGCCGCGACCTGATTGCCATCCGGTCCGTTGGCGATCAGCACGGGCGACCGATTGAAGAGATTGAGAACCGAGAGTTGCAGGTTCGCATCTGTACCACCGAGTTTGAATGCATAGGCCAGCGAGGTATCGAAATAGATCGCCCCCGGAATATGATTATTGTTGATTGTGCGGTTCTGCGGCGTCGAGATCGGGCAGGATGTTGCGCACTCAATGTAGGAGTTGTCATACTTCCCGCTGCTGACACCACGTCCGGTCAAATTGAACGTGAGGGCATCGACCGCGTATGTGGCCGAAAAGCGATACAGCCAGCTTGGGGGGCCACCAGTAGGCACAAAGGATTCTTTGTTGGTACCTGCGAGGTCGCGCGGGAAATCGATACCATTGTCCAGAAGATTTTCCAGATAGTGGGTTGCCATCGCACGCAGTGTGATCGATCCCGGCAAGCCATCTGACAGATCGCTGAGATCTCGGCGATAGGACGCCTCGAAATCGATGCCGCGCGCTACTTGCCGGGCGAAGTTGAACGGCTTCAGCAACACTTCGGTGATTTGACGCGTCCCGCCTACGTCTCCAAATGTTATCAGATCGCAGAAATCGGACTTGTTCTGCTCGAAGCAGAGATTCACGATCGTTTGCGCGGCGACCGATCCGATCGCTTTCTTGATCCGGATGTCGTAATAGTCGACCGACATGCTGAGGCCCGGAATGAAGCTTGGTGTCAACACGACGCCTGCCGTCCAGCTGTCCGCAACCTCGGGCTTCAGATCGAGATTTCCGGTCGTCTTTTCGATAAAGCCGACTGCCGTATTGGTCGGCGGCACATTGACGGTATTGCTGCGCGACGTTCCTGCGGCAAACAATTCGTTGAGGTTTGGCGCACGGATATCGTGGCTGATACTGCCACGAAATCTCAGGTCGGCGATCGGCGTAAATGTAGCGCCGACTTTCCAGGTCTGGACGTCGCCTGAGGTGGAATAATGGGTGAAGCGGCCGGCGGCATTCAGATCCAGGCCTTTGACGATCGGCACCGCGATCTCGAGGAAACCCTCGGTGACGTCATACTTGCCCTTGTTGACCAGAAAATTGCCGGCGTACCAGCCCGAGCGATAAACGGGATCGACCGACCCGTTGACTTGCTCGCGGCGCCATTCGCCGCCGAAGGCGAGCGACAACGGACCGGCAGGGAGGGTCAGGAGTGTCCCGCTGAATGTTATCGCGGCGACATCCTGCTTGAGTGTCTGGTGCCGGAATGGCTGCTCGGGCCCGTAGATATAGGCTGTTGCCTGCGGCGTTATCCCGCCGACGCCGAGACGATTTATCGGAACACAGCCATTGGACGGATTAGCGAGCGTCGAGCGGCATATGATCGTGCCAGCGGCGATTCCAGCTGCATTGCCAGCCGGCGCGAACACGGCATCCATGGCCGCGTTCATGCGCGAGATATTATAGCTGCCGAGCGTTGCTTCGCGGAGCGAAGTCTCGCCCTTCTGATAATAACCGTTCCATTTCCACGATTCGCCGCCAATATCGAACTTGCCGGAGGCGCCGGCGACGAAGCGAACGACCTCTCTGACTGTATCGTTGCCGATAGACTCCAGCCCGGCATTCGTGGTCCCCATCACGAACGATGTTTGATTTGCGCCGGCCAGCGCTGCCTTCACCGAGGCCGGCAAGAAGGCGTTGTCGGCCCGGATCGTGACGTTCGCCACATTTGCTATCTGCGAAAAATAGTTATGGCCGCTGAAGCGGTTGTAGCTCGCTTGGGCGAAAATCTCGATATCCGGCGTCACATCGAAGCCGACGCGGCCGAACAGGGCGATACGCTGTTCGTCGGGAACCAACGGCTGCGTGCCCAGATAGTTGTTGAGCGTGACTTCGGTGTCGCCGCCGAGCATCCAGGGTCCGTTCGTCGCGCCATAAGCGAGCTGATTGACTGTCGCGAGCCCGGTGCCGGGATTGATCGTGCCGAAATAGGTTCCGCGGAGCGGGCCGCTGGTGATCAATCCGCCCGGCGCGACCTGGCTGGGGCCGATCCCTTTGCTGACGAGCAGGAATGGCTGGCCATTTCCGGCCGCATAGGCCGGGTTATTCATCTGGAAGAAGCCGCTATTGTTCCACGGGCGCGTGTTGAACCGGATGATCTGCTGCTTGAAATACTCGCCGCTGAAGAGGAGACTCAATCGGTCGTTGGCCAAACGCTCTCCCACGGTGAGCGATGCCTTGTAGTTCGGACCGTCTCCGTAAGTCGTTTCACCATATTCGACGGCGCCGCGGATGCCGGTGAATTTGGTATCGAGGATGAAATTGACGACACCGCCAACGGCGTCGGACCCATAGGCCGCCGACGCGCCGCCCGTCACCACTTCGACGCGCTGGACCAGATCCTGTGGGAATGTGTTGATGTCGACGATGCCCGTGGTCGACGACGCAACGGATCGCTGGCCATCGAGCAGTACCAGCGTGCGGTTGAGGCCAAGCGAGCGCAGGTTGATGCCGTTCAGGCCAGATTGACCGTTGCTGATTCCACCTGCCGAGTTGGCCGAGGTGAGGCTGCCTGCGATCGAAGGTAGCGTGTTTACGAAGTCCGCCAGGTTCGCTGGCGACTGTGCCTGGATGTCGGCGGCGGAGAGCACGCTGACCGGCGTTGGTGCGCTATATCCGTCACGGACGATCCGCGTGCCCGTCACGATGATATCCCCCCCGCCCGAAGCATCGGGGCCGGGAGGCGCCTCTTCGGTGGCGGCCTCGGCTGCTATGGCATCGCCCGGTACGTTCGTGGTCTGCGCGATCGCCGGGACCGTGTGGACAGAACAGGCGATTGCGCTCACCGAGAGCAACAGCCGCATCTGTGCGCCCAACGCGCCCTCGACCCGGTATTCGTTCGACTTTGTTGCCGAGCTGGTCATGTTATTTCCTCTCCTGTTTGACCTTGGTATTTGTTGCCGGAGCCAACTTGACGAATAGGCGCACTCATTCTGTCCGCGATGATCAGATCACGCGGTGCAATTTGGAATTTTGGAACAAGGGCTCGCGTAGATTTTCTACGCCTCGAAAACGGACCTTCCGCCACTGACTGTTTGAAGAATCTGGATTTTCATAATCTCTCCGGGGTCAACTTTCCTGATGTCGTCGGACAAGACGACATAGTCGGCGAGTTTGCTGACCGAGATGGATCCCTTGATGCTCTCTTCCTTCGAAGCATAGGCACCGTTCATCGTGTAGACTTGGAGGGCCTGATCAACCGTGATCGCCTGGGAGGCGCCCCATATTTCGCCGTTCCAGCCGCGGCGTGTAACCATGCTCTGGATGCCCATCAGCGGCGCGAACGGCGCCGGCGGAAAGTCCGAGCCCGCCGCTGCCCGAATGCCCATGTCGAAGAATGAGCGGAACGCCATGCATCTCTGCATGAGCTCCTGACCGTAGAAATGAAATTTGTCCGCGTTGTAATAGTTGTAGGTTGTGAATGGCACCGGGATGACACCCAGCGCCTTGATCCGCTTCAACAAGCTGTCCGTCATCACCGTACAGTGGGTGATCTTGGGACGTGCATCCATGACCGGGTACAGCTTCAATGCGCGCTCATACGCCGTGAGAACATGATCGATTGCGATGTCGCCATTGGCATGGCAATTCATCTGAATGCCGGCGCGATGCACGCGCTCGGTCCATGCGTTCAGCACGTCCTGGCTCTCGGTCACATTGCCCGTATAAGACGAGTTCCCACCCGGATAGGGGAAGCTCATCGCCATGGTCCGTTCCGCGAACGAACCGTCCGCCATATGCTCAAATGTCGCGCCGAACCGGATCCATTCGTCGCCGAAACCGGTACGAATGCCGTCCTTGATCATGTCATCCAGGATCTGGCCGTTGACCTCATAACTCACACGGTGGAGCAGATCGCCGCTGGCGCGTACCTCTTGTAGCGTGGTCAAGTCGCCGCCCTGGTGATGGACGCTGGTGAGACCTGACTTGACGAAATCCTTGGAAATGAGCGTCATGCTTGCCCGCGCGCGCGCAGCTGTTTCAGCTGTCTGTGGTCCGCTCGTCCACGTGGGCTTACCGAGAATGCGCATTGCATGGTCGGTGACACGCCCGTTCAACTCTCCATGCTCGTCCTTGTCGAATGTCCCGCCTTCCGGGTTCGGGGTGTTCTTCGTAATCCCTGCAAGTTCGAACGCCTTGCTGTTGTAGAAACAGGTATGCCCGCCGCGGTGCAGAACGAACACGGGATGAACCGTCGAGACCTTGTCGAGATCGGTGCGGGTCAGCACCCGGCCATCCTTGACCTTCATATCGTCGAAGAAGTAACCCTCGACCCACATCCCCGGCGGCGTCTGCGCCGCCTTGCGCTTGAGCTTTTCGACTATGCTCTCGATCGTCACGATCTCGACCGCGTAAGGATTGCCGACCAGAGTTTCGTAGAGCTGCCATTCGCCCAGCGCGTGTACGTGCGCATCGATAAAGCCGGGGCAGATCGTTGCTCCCTGAGCATCGACCACCTTGACGCCAGCGCCAATGGCACCCTTGATCTCGTCATTGCTTCCCACCGCCAGGAAGCGGCCGGCCTGCACTGCAAAGGCCTGCGCAGACGGCATCCGGGGGTCCATGGTGATCACGTTCGCGTTGATCACAGCATAGTCGGGCCTTTCGGTGGCAGCGAGCAGGGGGGCGCTCCAAAGCCCGCTCGAGCATCCGACAAGACCGACCCCAGCCGTCCTTAGAAAGTCGCGGCGACTGTTCCTCATGAATGACATAGCCTCAATCCCTCTCCGCTTTCTCTTTTCTGTGCCGCTATTCGACTGGCATGACGCGCAAAGCGCTCTCTGCGCGCCTTCCCGCCTTGATGAGATGGTTCGCAATGCAGGCGGCGCCACAGATGCCAACGGCGGCGATGCTGGCGATGACCTGCGCGGTCATCGATGGTGTCATGGCCATGGCTGCAAGGATGCCGATCATCGCCGCGATCGCGACGAGCGATCCCCATGGGTGAAGCCACATGCGCACCTTGATGCGGTCGGGCGCGGTTCGCTCCAGCCGCGAGCGCATCCGCAGTTGGGCGAATGCGATAATGAGGTAGATCACGATCATGATCGCACCACACGAGTTGACCAGGAACGTGAATATCCCCTGCGGTGCCAGCGTGGCGACCGCCAAGGTGGCATAGCTGAACGCACTACCGAGCATGATGGCACGCGATGGAACTTTCCGCTTGTCCAGCGCCACCAGACTGGCCGGAGCGTCGCCCTTTGTGGCGAGGCCGAAGAGGATTCTCGACGTGACGTACAGGCCCGAGTTCAGGCACGACAGCACCGCGACCAGAACGATGCAGTTCATGATCAAAGCCCCGCCCGGCAGATCTATTTGCTCCAGCACCGTTGTGAACGGAGACTGCCCCGGAACGACGCTGTTCCAGGGCACGCAGGCGACAATGAGGGCGACCGACAAGACGTAGAATATGAGAATCCGTGCTGCGACAGTCCCGGTCATCCGCGCGACGGTTCGCAGCGGCTCGGACGATTCCGCCGCGGCGATCGTTGCAATCTCCGCCCCTACCAGAGAGAAGATCACGGTCGTCGCGCCGCCCAGGATCGCCAGCCACCCGTTCGGGGCGAAACCGCCATGGGCTGTCAGATTGCTCCACGTGGCACCATTCCCGGACAAAAATCCGCTCGCATAGGCGAAGGCCAACGCAATGAAGGCGACGATCGACGCAACCTTGATCGAGGAAAACCAGAACTCGAATTCGCCAAATGATCGCGCCGACATCATATTGACGCCGGTTAGCACCGCCATCAGCGACGCGCTGATCGCCCATGGCGATACCTGTGGAATCCACCCATGCAGGATGGTTGCGCCAGCAATCGCCTCAATGGCGATCGCGATCACCCAAAAATACCAATAGAGCCAGCCGGTGACGAATCCCGCCCACTCTCCCAGCCCCTGTCGCGCAAAGTCCGCAAAGGATTCGGTGCCAGGCGATGCACAGGCCATCTCGCTCAACATGCGCATCACCAGCAGCACGACAATGCCGGCAGCGGCATAGCTGATCACCGCAGCTGGCCCAACCGTCGCGATTGCGCTGCTGCTGCCGACGAAGAGCCCGGCGCCAATGATGCCGCCAATGGCAATCATCTCAACATGCCGCGCCTTCAGTGTGTGGCCGAGGCCAGATTCCTCAGTAGGCCTGCCTGCGCCCGACGTAGTCGCCGTCTCTGCGATTTCGATCTGCCCGGTCATTCCACGACCGACAAAACAGAAGCGATTTTGCCTACGATCTCATCGATCTGACCTTCTTCGATGATCAGCGGCGGCGATAATGCAATAATATCGCCCGTCACGCGGATCATGAGGCCATCGTCGAAGCAGCGGCGGAACACGTCCAGCGCGCGGGCGCCGGGAGCGTTGTCGCGACCTTCGAGCTCGATACCGGCGATCAGGCCGATATTGCGGATGTCGATCACATGGCGGGCGTCGGCCAAGGAATGCAGTGCATCCTCCCAATAGGCTGCAAGCCCCGCAGCACGTGCGAAGAGGCCTTTCTCCTCGTAAACCTCTAGCGTGGCCAGGCCCGCCGCGGCCGCCAATGGATGCCCCGAATAGGTGTAGCCATGGAAAAACTCGATCCCCTTGGGCGCGGAATCGACGATAGCATCATGAATATCGCGCCGCGCTGCGACCGCGCCCATCGGCACCGTGCCGCTCGTCAACCCCTTCGCCATGGTTATGATGTCGGGGGTGACGCCGAAATACTCGGCCGCAGTCGCCGCACCGAGGCGGCCGAAACCCGTGATGACTTCATCAAAGATCAGCAGGATACCATGCCGCGCGGTGACTTCGCGCAGTTGTTCCAGATAGCCCCGGGGCGGGACCAGCACGCCGGTCGATCCGGCCACCGGTTCGACAATGACGGCGGCGATCGTCTCCGCGCCGTGCAACGCGACGAGGTCTTCCAGCTCTCCGGCCAGCGCCATATTGCTGTTCTGCATGCCGCGCGTGAACGGCGCCGCATGGCCGTGTGTATGGGAAAGATGGTCGACGCCCCAGACCTGAGCGCCAAAGCCTCGCCGGTTACCGCCGATGCCGCCAACGGACATGCCGCCAAAGTTTACGCCATGATAGCCGCGCTGGCGGCCAATCAACCGCGTCCGCGAAGGCTCGCCCCGGGCACGGTGATAGGCCAGCGCCATCTTGAGCGCGGTGTCCGCTGCTTCGGATCCGGAATCGGTGAAGAAAATGCGGTCCATGCCCGCCGGCATGATCCTGGCGAGCGCGTTCGCCAGCCGGAACGGGCCTTCATGACCCAGCTGAAATGTTGGCGCAAAGTCCAGCTGCGCGGCCTGTTCGGTGATCGCGTTGATGATCGCAGGCTGGGCATGGCCGGCATTCACACACCAGAGGCCCGCCGTTCCATCGAGAACGGGCGCGCCGGAGGGCGTGTAATAATGCATGCCGCGTGCCTGCGAAATCATTCGCGGATTGGCTTTAAAGTATCGATTGTCGGTGAACGGCATCCAGAACGCCGCGAGATCGATGCCGCCATCGCTCGACCCCGCGGGGCGGGGGGAAGCTTCCGGCGGAATATTCTCAGCAAGCACTTTATTCCTCTCCCTCGCTCGGCCCATCTGGCTCTCTGAAGCAATTTCTCGAACAAGGGCCGGATCGGCTAGTCGCTATCGTGACCCATTGTGCTGCCTTTTCAGCAGCACCCACCGCTGCCCAGACCGCCAACACCGACCCCGCTGCTGGCGCCCGGCGCTAGTTCCGCTCCTCCGTCTGCGCGGCACATTGTTTCAGAAATGATCGCAGGGATGCGATCCCGGGATGTAGCCAGCGGTCTTCGCGCGCAACGAAGCAATAGCTGCCGAACACGACCGGCTTGGCATCCGGCAGCTTGATTTCGGCCAGTTCGCCTCGGGCCAGTTCCTTCTGGACGAGATAGTCGCTGGCGAGCGCAACGCCGCGCCCTTGCCGCGCCGCTGCAATGGCCAGATGCGCATGCCAGACCATGGTTCCCGGAAGGCTGCTGTCATATCGGACACCGTTCAGCCTGAACCAGGCCGGCCATTCCGAGAGGCTGTCCGTATGAAGCAGCAAAGCTTCGCGTGCCAGCGCCGCGACCGAGGGCAGGGCCGACAGGCGGCGCGCAAGATCGGGGTGCGCGACAGCTTTTTGCAGCGGGCGCGCCAGTTCGCAAAATTTCAGGCCCTTGCCGCCGGGATCGGGCGACCAGTCATCGCCGTAGAAACGGATATCGACGTCCGCTTCGTGCCTCAGCAGATTGGCGATCTCGTCTGTCGGACGAAGTTCTACCAAGAGGTCCGGATTGCTGTCAGAAAATGCCGCGAGTTGATGAGACAGCCACTGCGCTGCGAAGCCCGGGATCGACCAGATAGCAAGCGGCCGGTTTTTTCGCAGATCGACAAGGTCTTTTGTCGCGGACGCAAGTTCCGACAATGTTGCCGAGATGCGGGCATGATAGAGTTCTCCCGCTTCGGTCAGCGCCATACGGCCGCCTGACCTGTCTATCAGCGCGGCGCCCGTCCATTCTTCAAGTGACTTGAGATGCCGGCTGACGACGGCATTGTTGACCCCCAGCGCGGCCGCAGCTTTGCGCATCCCGCCCAATCGGCCCAGCGCTTCAAATGCGCGCAGCGACGCGAAGGGAGGGATCGTCCGGTTGTACCGGTCCGCGATCTCGTCGTCCTTAAGAACAGACCTTTCCATGTTCACCACCCATTTCAGCGCCAGGGAAGCAATCGCCAGGCGTGACGTCCGCGACCTGGGTTTATTCGCTGGCCCATTGCGCGCTCGAGCACAGCTACAAGCATTGCGTTTCGACTAGCCGGCCGCCCACGGGGTTATTTGGGCGGCCGGGGTCGCGGCAAGCGTCGCGGCAACAACGAGCGTAGATAAATGCAATGCTCGGTGGACGAGGCCGCGACGTTCCCAAAGGGCTTCGGCTAGAAGTTGATGTCGAGAGCGGCGCCGATGGTCCGGAAGGAATCCGGGGTCCAGAAGGTAAGATAATCGCCGCCGCGACTTGCATCGCCGAGAAAGCCGTCGAGCGGATTGCGGATGATCAGCCCGGGATGGCGCTTGTCGAGAATGTTGCGCCCAAAGACGGAGAGTTTCCATCGCCCGTTTTCGGCACGCACACCGATGCTTCCGCCAAGCAGTCCGTATCCGCCGACGTGGGTCTTGGGATCCTCGGTTGCTGAATCGAAGTAATCGCTGCGATGGTACCAGGTCACATCAGCGAGTCCGACCAGCCCCCCGGATATGGGTTTCTCGTAGGAGGCCGATAGCGTGTAGGTCCACTTGGACGATCCCTGGAGGCGGTTACCACTCGCATCGGTCGTATTGTTCGGCAGGCATACTCCGGAGCCGCTGGTGCCCCTTGGCTGCAACGGATAACAGGGATTGCCCTGGAAGCTTTTGTAGAAGGCGTCGATATAAGACAGGCTTCCGGAAAGGGAGAGCCCCACGTCCGTCCGCAGGCTCGCCTGAATTTCGGCGCCGCGCGATTTGAGGCTACCGGCATTCAACAGTAGCGTTGCAGCATTGAAGCTTGAGAAGGCCTGAGCCTGGAACCCCTTGAACGTCTCGTCCCAGACCGAGACGTTCAACGTCAGTTTGCGGTCGAAAAGCCGCGACTTGATACCGAGTTCCCAGGCGAGCGGGATTTCCTTGCCGACGACCGGGCTCGGGTCGGCGACGTTCCTTGAAAGTCCCGGACCTTTATAGCCTCGCGTGTACGAGCCGTAGATCATCAGGTCGCGATCGACCTCATACTGCAGGCCGAACTTGTACGAGAGGTTCGTCTCCTTGGCGGAATAGTCGAAGGTCCCGGTTCGTTGCAGGGCGATGAGGTTGGGGCCCTTCACCCAGGTTCCCGCGTTGCCGATACTGTCGTGGGTGACTCTCAGGCCGCCGATCGCCTTCAGCCCGTCGACGAGCGTGAACGTGGCCTGCCCATAAGCTGCGATCGTATCCGCCTTGGTCCGCCACTGTCCGGTTACACCAATATAGCCTGTAAGCGGCGGGAGCGTCCCCGAATAAATCCCGACTGCGTTGCTCCCCTGCTGCAAAAGGGCGCCATAGCTGCCGTGGAAATAGTAGATCCCCGCGACATATTCGAGCCTTCCGCCGGTTGGCGAAAGCAAACGGAGCTCGTTGCTGAATTGCCAATAGTCCTTGCGCGTGACATTCGTGTCCCAGGTCGAAATCGGGAGATGGTCGACGTCGCCGCCGCTCGCATCCTCGTAGAAGCGATAGGCAGCGAGATTGCTGATGGTCATGCCGTTGCCGAGGTGGAACGACGCTTCGCTCTGAACGCCGCCGGCCGAGAAGTTGCCCCAATATTCTTCATTGTCCGCAACCTTGTTGTTGAGTGCGGAAGAAGCATCGATCTCGGGCGAGTATATGGCGTTCTGCGTCGCGAGGAACCCGCCCGGAGCGACGAGCGAATTGCTGTAGACGGTCAGGCCTGCGCCATCGCTGTGGGTGATTTCCCCGATCGTATAGAGGTCGAAACTGTCCGAAGGCTCCCAGTAGAGCTTGGCCCGCATCCCGAACTGCGTCTGGCCATAGCTCCCGTCGGAGGAATAGACATTCTTGACGAGCGGGTCGCGATGCATTCCGAAAATGGAAATTCGTGAGGCCAAGGTGTCGCTGAGCGGCAGGTTGATCGTCGCCTGGCCGATAGCTTCCGTCCCGCCAGCGTTGGTATTCTGCGAGCCGTACGAGAAGTGGGCCGTCCCGGATGTTTCGTTCAGCACCGGCTTCTTGGTGACGATGTTGATGACGCCGGCTGAGGCATTCTTGCCGAACAGGGTGCCTTGCGGACCGGACAGGACCTCGATGCGATCGACGTCGAACAGCTGGAACGCCGCCATACGTGGCTGTCCGAGGCTGACACCATCGATGACGGTCGAGACGCTCGGTTCGACCGATTCCTGAAACACCGCCGTTCCGACACCCCGGATCGACCAGGAAACACCCGTAGGAGCGTGGTTCTGCGTCTGCTGCTGCAGGCTCGGGGCAAGCTGCGTGATCTGCATCATGTCGGTCAAATTGCGCTGTGTGAGCTGCTCGCCACTGGTGACATTGACCGATACTGGCACCGTCTGGAGACTTTGCTCACGCTTCTGCGCGGTCACCACAATGTCGTCTTGGCCAGCCGGCTCCGCGGTGGCGGCTTGTTCGGGCCGCTCTTGCGCCTTGGCTGCGTGAGCGATCAATAAACCGGTAGAAATGCATACCAAACTGCACGAAAGTCGCCAGTAAAATGGATTTTTCATGATCCAAACTCCCCAGATATATAAAAATGTCCTTATTATTATTATAAAGTTTTGTAGTATTATTTGGAACAATATGAAAATATTGGTCCGCATCGACCTCTGATCGATTGATCTGAGAACGTCAGTTGGCGAGCGGCCGCTGGTGAAATTCCCCGGACACAATCACCGAGTTCCGGCCGATTCTCCATAAATGTCGCACAAAATATGCCATTTTCCGCACAAAATATCGATTTGTGGTAGGTAATGCCATTAGATTGTCGGACAATATGACATCTGTCAACGAGGAATCTTGCCATTGTCCGACAATTTGGGTAGTCGGCTGGAAACAGGAGAAGAATGTGGCCGACGCTGACCCTCAAAACGTCCAGAAATCCGCGACCGGCACGCTTGCTCAAACATTGGTCGAGGAGATTACCGGACGCATCGTGCGCGGCGAATATCGTCCGGGCCAGCGCTTGATCGAAGCTGATCTGGCTGCCGATTTCGGTGTGGGGCGTGGAAGTATTCGCGAGGCTCTGCGGCGACTGGAGGCGAATCGCTATATCCGATTTGGGCCCAACCGCGGCGCCATGATCTCGCGGCCCACTGGCAAACAGGTGACCGACATGCTGCGCATCCGCGCGGTGATTGCCGGACTTGGGGCCCGCGCGGCGGCCGAGCGGATCGACCTGCCTGGCCATCGCGAAGCCGTGCTGAACATCATCAAGGAAATCGATGCCGAACTGGCCGGCGAGACCCCGGGCGACCACCGCAAGGGTAACGGACGTTTCCACCGCACACTGAATGACTTGTCGGGGATCGAGGAAATCGGTGACCTGATGGATCAGATCAACATTCCCATGCTCTACGAACTATACTTCAGGGACCTCACCGACGAGCAGTGGCGGATCAATCTCGAAGATCACTTCGATCTCGCCCGCGCTGTCCTCGCGGGCGATGGCGATGCGGCTGAAGCCATTGCCAAACGGCACATGCATCGCATGATCGACCGGGCAAAGCTGATAGCGGAGATATGGGCAACCTGAAGGCGGCTTCCGGGGCGCGGCGATAAAGTTCGGGGCGTTGTGCTTTTCTGATGCAGGTGAGCCAAATGATAAGGACTCGTCTCTGTGTCGTACCGGCCCCGCACGGGTGGCCAAGAAGGGGCGACCGGGATCTCGCTGATGAAGACAATCCGTGACATCGGAGCCGATGGAGTTGGCGATGCGATTTGACGTGGTGATCGTTGGGGCCGGGCATGGCGGCGCGCAGGTGGCAATCATGCTGCGGACGCAGAAGTTCGAAGGCAGTATCGCGATCGTCGGCGACGAGCCCGAACTACCCTATGAACGTCCGCCGCTGTCGAAGGAATATTTCGCGGGCGAGAAGGAATTCGAACGCATCCAGCTGCGTCCCGCCAAATATTGGGACGAGCGCGAAGTCGCGATGCTGCTCGGCAAGCGCGTCGTGTCGGTTGATCCGATTGCCCATAGCGTCACGACCGACGGCGGCGAAACGATCGGCTATGGCAAGCTCGTTTGGGCGACCGGCGGAGCCCCCCGGATGCTGCCGATCCCCGGCGGCGACTTGCCCGGCGTGCAGGGCGTGCGCACCCGCGCCGATGCCGATGCGATGAAGGCCGCGTCGGAGACCGCGGGCCAGATCGTCGTAATCGGTGGTGGCTATATCGGGCTTGAAGCCGCGGCGGTGCTCACCAAGGCGGGCAAGAAGGTCGTGCTGCTCGAGGCGCTCGACCGCGTGCTCGCGCGCGTTGCGGGCCCCGAGCTGTCGCGCTTCTATGAGAAAGAGCACCGCGACCATGGCGTCGACCTGCGGCTCGGTGTCTGCGTCGATGCGATCGAGGGCGAGACCCGGGTCACCGGCGTCCGCCTGTCGACAGGAGAACTGATCCCCGCCGATCTTGTGATCGTCGGCATCGGCATCGTCCCCGCGGTCGAACCGCTGATCGCGGCGGGGGCCGAGGGCGGCAATGGTGTGCTCGTCGACCGGCTCTGCAAGACGAGCCTGCTCGACATCTATGCGATCGGCGACTGTGCGGCGCATGAGAATGGCTTTGCGGAAGGCGCGGTCATTCGGCTCGAATCGGTGCAGAACGCCAATGATCAGGCGAATGTCGTCGCCAAGGGCATCGTCGGCGACGAGGCAAATTACCACGCCATCCCGTGGTTCTGGTCGAACCAGTATGACCTGAAGCTCCAGACCGCGGGCCTGTCGACCGGGCACGATCAGGCGGTGCTGCGCGGCGACCCCGCGACGCGCAGCTTCTCGGTTGTGTACCTCAAGGCAGGCAAAGTGATCGCGATCGACTGCGTCAATGCGACGAAAGACTATGTGCAGGGCCGGATGATCGTCACCGCGGGGTTGGCGGCAACCCCCGAACAGCTCGCCGACACCGAAACCCCGTTGAAGGCCTTGCTCCCCGCCTGACCGCTACCAACGGATCGTCACCCCGACGGTGCCGCCGTACCGCCGGCTGCGCGGGCCGTCGGCGTCGATTTTTTGGGCAGAGGTTGATGTCAGCTGCTTCATAACGCAGGTGATTGTAGGACGATTTTTCTTTGGCCCGTTGACATGGGATTGATTGTATGACAATCGTCTCTGAGATATGACGTAAAATCTGGTTTTACGGCATCAATCTTACGATTTTTTGATGAAATTGTCATACATAATTAGGTGTCGGGGATCGGTCATCCCGGTCATCCCGGTCATCCCGGTCATCCCGGTCATCCCGGTCATCCCGGTCATCCCGGTCATCCCGGTC